>JASFMY010000121.1:0-22152 GCA_050117315.1 Ignavibacteria bacterium | reverse complement strand
CGTTCCTGCTTCTATTGTTAAGGTAGCTGCACTATCCACAAAGACCATTCCATCTAAGATATAGGTTGTATCTGAATAGAATGTTACGTTTGAGCCTACCGGTATATCCGCATCCGTAATTGTCCTTTCTGGTTGCGCTCCAACGGACGGACTTAAATATCCTAATTCATCTAAAGCTGTCCATCCAATCAGCCAGTTTTCATTACCAAATGCACCTACGTATGATGTTTGTACAAAGTAATCATCATCTAATGTTTTTACACCTGTCCAAGCCGGACTTGTACTAGTTAGTCTAGGGTCTAAACCACCATCAGTAGTTCTGCTAATACCTCTTAATTGAGGGTCTTCAACTCTGTTGTTGGTTGATGCATTTGCTAAATATTCTTGTACAAAATCTTGTTCAGCAAATTCTGTTATCCCATTTCCAGCTCCGAAATCATACCATATGTTGTTTTCTAATTTTAAGTCTCCGGCTTCAAATCTTTTCTTACTATCTTCTGTTTTTTCTCCACTGTTATCTACATCTTCTATCGTAATTCCGTATCCGTGTTCAAAACCATTATAAGCTGTGAAGATACTGTTATAATAAAATCCTCCCGAGTTATCTCTAAATATCAATAACTCATCGCCGTCTCCTGTCGGTTGTGCATCTGAACCTCCACCAATATAAGTTACGTTCGACAACATAGGAGTTGCATATGGTGTCCCTTGTTCATTTTCGGTTGCTCCATCCATTTCTGCTGCTCTTCCCGCTGCATCCGGCGCCTGGATTGCAAACCAGAATTGGTGCTTACCGTTGAAACCTTGATCCCAGTCAAATGCATCATCCGAACAAAATGCCGCTACTAAATACCTTGTATTCACTGTTCCCCCAAAAAATTCGAATCCATCGTCACCACTTGCATAGGATTCCACATATTCCAATACTGTCCCATCTCCTAAGGCTCCGCAAGTTAATCCTTGGATCTCATTTCCTGTACCGCTACCGATATTGATACCTGTATGGCGTATCGATACATACTTAAAAACACCTGTACTATGGCTTGAATTATCTCCTCCAAATTTTGCCCTATATGCATCAATCTCGTTAACACCTTCTACAGATTCTTCATCATCTGCGTTGGTTGGAGCTTTTCCTAATAATACTACTCCGCCCCATTCTCCACGGTCTGTATAATCCAAGTTCCCGTTTAAGTCGTCATTTATTGATGTGAAGATAATCGGATTATCTGCTGTTCCTTCTGCAAAAATTTGAGCGTTTCTTGTTACAACTAAACCGGATGCCTCAGTATCTTGCCCGTCTTCCGCTTTGATTATCGTTCCTGCTTCTATTGTTAAGGTAGCTGCACTATCCACAAAGACCATTCCATCTAAGATATAGGTTGTATCTGAATAGAATGTTACGTTTGAGCCTACCGGTATATCCGCATCCGTAATTGTCCTTGTAGCCGATTGTGCAAATGCAAAAACCGGAAGAATAAGTAATAATAAAATGTGTCTTTTAGTCATATAAAATTCTCCTTTATAGTTTGTATGAAATTGATAATGAATAAGTTATGCCTTGTTTGTATGATGAGTAGTTAAATTCTTTATCAACTACACCATTGTCTAATCGATAACTAAATTTCTGTTCCGGATTTAATAAATTTTTCCCGGCAAGAGATATTTCAAAATTATCATATAATCCTTGTGTTACTTTTACATCTAAACTTCCGTATCCTCTTTCATATACGTCGGGGGTTGCATGTCTACCGGTAACAAAAAGTCTGTCACCAAATAGATAATAAAAAACACCTGCAGATGTTCGGCTTTCGTAATTATCATAAGTTAAATTAAAATTAAATAAATAAGGAGATTGTCCGGGGAAAGGTCTTGTTTTATCCGGATCCTGATCACCATTTGCAATCTTTTCATCAATATCTTCTTGAGGTATATCCACTTCAGATTCTACTAATGAAAAGTTTGTGCCGACTTTGAAGTTTTCTAATGAACCGGATAAAAATCCAAGTCCTTTTCTTAACTCAATTTCTAGGCCATATACTTTGGCTTTACCTACATTTTTCACACTTCTTAGTGTATTATCGTCACTGAATGTAGGATCGATATAGCTTTCTATCGGGTCTTTAAAGTCTTTATAGAATCCGCTAAGAGCTACTATTTCTCCAGGATTCAAAAACCATTCCCACCTAATGTCAAAGTTTTGAATATATGTCCTTTTCAAGTTCGGATTACCCATATACAAAAAGTCACCTACGAATTCAAAACTCATGTAAGGAGCCAATTCTCTAAATGTAGGTCTAGCAATTGTATTTGTATATGCAAGCCTAAGATTCATATTTCCATTTAAAGCATAAATAAAATTTAATGAAGGTAAAAGATCAGAATTATCTAGTTCCCCTTCTGCATTATCGGGGTCTAGTGTTCGACTCTTCATATCAGTAGTTTCTAGCCTGGCTCCACCGATAAATCTAAATTCTTTTGTAATCGGAAAATCAACCATTAAATAAGTAGCTATAACGTCAGATTCTCCTCTAAAATAATTAGTGGAATCTCTTGTTGCCTCGTTGTCGATAGTAAGACCGAACCATCTACTTGGCCTATCCGGTCTACTCAACGAGTCTATGATACCAACGTCATTAAAAACACTTTCAATATCATCATAATCACTTAGAACAATCTTGTTTTCATTATAATCAAATCTTCTTTGGTTATATTCTCTTTCAACATTGCTTAGATAAAAGCCGGTTTTTATTTTTGCAGAATTATCATTCCAAATCTTAAACGGCATTTCATAATTAAGCTGACCTGATAAATTTGTTTCTTCAAGGTCTCTAAAAAATCTTGAGATTGGCTGGGAGTTTGCGCCGTCAAAACTATTTGTTCTGGAACCATCATTGTTTATTTTGAAAATATTGAAAAAGTATCTTTGATCAGGTTCATCTTGAGTATTAACAGAATAAGAAACTTTCCAATCTAATTTTGAGTTATTTAGAAATGTAAACGCGTGATTACCATCTATTTGGTAATTGTCCAATGCCCTTTCTTTCCATGATAATACTCTAGTTTCAAAAGTTATGGTTGAAGATGCGGATGATCTATCTCTATCTCTTACGCCAACCATGTACCGTCCCATAGATTCGGCGCTTTGTGTTCTCATATAAGAGAGTTTCAATTCTCCAATTGTCGAATTCTTAAAAGCCACATTTGCAATAGCACCCCAATCTATAGTTCTAATCCCTCTAGTATCAGCCCCTTGAAATTCTGCTTCAAGACCTGTTACGTCGGAAAGTGAACCAACTAATTTGTACCTCCCTATGTCACCGTTTTCTACAAACGAATATTTTTGTCCCCATGTTAAGCTTCCAAAGTAACCAATAGTATTGTCATTATTTCCATCAAATGAAAGTGTATTCCCAATTGATAAACCAAATGAATTATTTAACGGCACATCGGCTTTTTTAGGAGCCATTTCATTATTAAATACTTTTGAAAACTCATCTAATTCTAGTGCCTCTTCTCGAGTATCAACAGAACTAGCTCTTGGGACTTCAATATTATAGCCGTCTAATATATCCGGAATATCTCTTAAACCATCATCAAAGCCTAGCCAATCAGTATCACTGCTACTGCCTAATATAAAAGCGTCGTTCCCTGTTGCAACACTATTGTATCCTGCCGAAGTAGATAAATTAAATGAAAATTGTTCCGGATAACTTTTTAACGAGACATCAACCAAACCACCTGTAAAAGTACCCGGTTTATCAGGCGTAAAAGTTTTAATTGTGTTAATGTTATTTAACATATTGCCTGGGATAAGGTCTAACTGGAAAGATTTTTTGTCGGGATCAGCACTAGGTAATTCGGCACCATTTAACATTGTAGCAGAATATCTTTCACCTAGACCTCTTATATAAACATATTTTCCTCCTACTACCGAAGCCCCCGTTACTTTTTTCATTGCAGCAGCAGCATCACCGCTTCCAGATTTTGAGATTTCTTCTGCACTAATGGCATCACTAACAGAAATTGATTTTTGCCTTTTTGACAGTAGAGCCGCTTCAGTATTTGTAACTGCCTGAGCTGTTATAACTACCTCTTCAGTCTCATAACTCTCTGTTCCCATTGTAATTTCTATTTTAGTAACTTCGCCGGCATTAACAACAACACCGGTTACGGTTTTCTTAGCATATCCAATACTTGAGAAAATTAGATTATAAGTTCCGGCAGGAACTCCAACTATTAAATAATTACCGTTAAGATCAGTAGCAGCACCATAAGTTGTTCCTTCAAGTAAAACATTGGCACCGATTAATCCGCCGCCAAATTCCCCGTCTACAACAACCCCGGAAACCTTACCCGTTGATTGTGCTAACACTGTTGAAATAAAAAGAAGTGAAAAAAGAATTGGCCTAATAAAAAAGTAATTTGTTATACGCATAAGTTTGGGCGTACTTATAATTTGTTTGAAATCCATTTATCTCTCCTCCCAAAGAAATAATAAAATGAAGCCTTAAGTTAAGTGAAGCATATTAACTCTCTGTTAAGTCAATGTTAAAGAAATGTTAACTTTATTAAGGGAGGTTTTAGGAAGACAATACCGGTTGTTTATGAATGGAATTCCTCTACATAATATAACTTTGTTTATCCCAGGAAATAAATGAGTTTTTAATAAATTCTATTGTTTTTGACTGGGCTTCGGAACTTGAAGTATCTGTTGCAATAGGTTCACCAAAAGAAAATCTTACTTCTTTATTAGTATCTATCGGGCCAAATTCTTTAATCAATTTCCCGTTTGACCAGGCATCTGAAAGTATTGCTATTGGAATTACTTTAACTTTGTTTTTCTGAGCTAATTTAACACCGAGTGTGTTAAACTTTTTGAAATCTATAGAATTGCTTCTTGTTCTTTGAGGAAAAATTATTATTGAGATACCCGACTCCAATCTCCTTGCACCTTCTTCCAGGACAATTCTCAGGTCATCTCTTGGATTACTTCTACCAACAATTATCGGGTGCCTTGCTTTACTTACCGGTCCGAACAAAGGGTATGTTGTTAATTCCTTTTTCATTACAAAACAGACTCTCATCAACGGTTGAATAATCGCCGGTAAGATTACTGTTTCCAAAGTACTCATATGGTTGGCAACGAATATCACGGGCTCTTCACACTTCCTCAGGTTATTTAAGCCGGTTATGTGGAGTTTAACTCCAACACTTTCGAGTGATCTGAGAATGTGAATCGATGATGCCGCCCAGTTATACCTGTCGTAAATCTTTAGTTTTGTTTTAAGATTGCAATACGACACAATAAATGCAAATTTTGAATAAAACTTCAGAGAAGCCGGGAGAAAGGATTTTTTGAATTTTGAATCGGGAGTACGGTATTCATCCGAATCAAAAACAAAAGAATATTTTTTATGATTAAATTTCATATGGTAAGATATAATAAAAACAAAAAAACCTCAAAGCTAAGCTTCAAGGTTTTGTGACCCCAAGGGGATTCGAACCCCTATTACCGCCGTGAAAGGGCGAGGTCCTAACCATTAGACGATGGGGCCAATGTTAATTATAATTTGTCATTTGTAATTGCTATTTCAAATAATCCAAGAACAAAAAAAGCAGTTATCTAATTGAAAGATTTCCCGCCCAAAAGACGGCGGACAGGCTCACCTCAAAAAACGGGTTCGACAGCCCTTTTATTTTGCAGAAATTTTAATTAACTGCATTTTTCAAGTGACCCCAAGGGGATTCGAACCCCTATTACCGCCGTGAAAGGGCGAGGTCCTAACCATTAGACGATGGGGCCAACAGTTGCACGCCAGAGAGGATTCGAACCTCTGACCTACGGATTAGAAGTCCGTTGCTCTATCCAGCTGAGCTACTGGCGCAGATCAAAACAATCAAAAAACAAATAACAACTTATAAATCCCAATTTGAAATTTGTAATTTATCACTAAGTCGGGGCGGCAGGATTTGAACCTGCGACCTCCTGCTCCCAAAGCAGGCGCGCTAACCGGACTACGCTACGCCCCGAAAAAACTTAGTATTCAAATAGTTATTCCAATTTTTCAAAAAACTTTCAACTGTTCTCAATGAACATGCGACCTTCCCGAACTGCGGGATACGCTAACCTTATCCCGATTTAACTATCGGGGCTACGCCCCTTTTTTATGCCTTTTTCAAATTGTAAAAGTACAAAGTGCTTTAAAAATAGACTGATTAAAATATTGTTTTGGTTTTCAAAAGTCAATTTTTTTTATTTCTTTTTCCCCAATCTAATTTTCTTTTTTTTATCTTATTTATCTAATTTCTCGATGATTTATGCAATTTTCAATTTTCGTTTTAAAGAAATATTTGAAATCTAAAAAGGATTCAAAATTCATTTCCCTTGTTTCGTCAATTGCAGTTCTGGGAATTGCTTTAGGGGTAATCGTCTTAAATATTTCGTTAACTGTCCTTGACGGCTTTGAGAGCACCGTAACACAAAAAATTGTAGATATTAATGCACACATAAAAATTTCATCTTTTAGAAATCTTAATCTGCCCGGTTATAAAAAAGAAATTCCTAAAATTACCGGTTTGATCGGGAGAAGTTTTGAATCAATCTCCCCTTTTGTAACAAAGTTTGCAATAATTAAAACGAAACTTATTTCCGAGGGAATTCAGGTAACAGGAACAGACAAATCGCTGGACAATTCAAGTATACGGAAATATATAATCAATGGAGAGTTTGATTTTGCAACCGGCTCTACAAAATATGGTATTGTAATCGGGAAAAAGCTTGCAGATAAATTACAAGTCGGTATAAATGATAAGATAAGTTTACTGGCTTTAAAGAATGATGAAATTCCCTCATTTACTAATCCTCCGGCTATAGAACAATTTATTGTCACGGGAATTTATGAAAGCGGCATGTCGCAGTACGATGACCTAAATGTTTATATAGATTTAGAAATTGCCCAGGACTTTTTCGGCATAGGCGAAAAGGTTTCCGGCTATAATATTAAATTAAACAATACGTCGGTTATTGATAGTCTGGAATCAGTGTTGCAGAATAATTTAAGATACCCCTATTATGTCAGGTCTGTTTTTAAAGTACACCAAAACATTTTTACATGGATTGATTTACAAAAAGAGCCGATCCCTATTGTGCTTGGAATTATTATTATTGTAGCAGTGTTTAACATCATAGGGATGCTGCTAATGATTGTTCTTGAAAAAACAGAGTCTATCGGAATACTAAAAAGTCTTGGAGCAAACAAAGCGACTATTTCAACTATCTTTACTTTGCAGGGTCTGTATTTATCCTTTATTGGAATAATAATCGGCAATTCCATTTCCATAATATTCAGTATACTTCAAAATAATTTTAACTTGATATCGCTTCCTTCGTCTGTTTATTTTATTTCGAGTGTACCGATTTCTATTAACTGGATAAATTATTTTATAGTTTCTGTTTCAACCATTCTGTTGAGTGTACTGGCAGCGTACATACCGAGTAAAATTGCTGCAAATACAAAAATTATTTCTGCAATTAGGTTTGAATAATGATTGAATTTTTTATAGCAAAAAGATATTTGAAGTCAAAGCATAAGATTAATTTTATTTCTATAATCTCAATCATTTCAACAATTGGAATTGCGCTGGGAGTAGCTTCGCTTATTGTAGTTTTATCGGTGTTTAACGGTTTCGGTTCACTGGTATCATCAATATTAATAAGCTTTGATCCTCACTTAAGGATTTCAAGTTATGAGTCAAACAGTACGGATAATTTGCTTTACGATAAGATAAAAACTAATGATGAAATCGAATCCTTAAATGCCTTTCTTGAAGGACAGGTAATTTTGCTGAACGGTAAAACTTATGAAGTGCAAACATTAAAAGGAATTGAATCAAAAGGAAATTTGAATTGGGGATTACAAGATAAAATTATATCGGGTGAATTTGATTTAACTAATGAAGGAGATATAAATAAAATTATCTTGGGACTACCAACCGCATTAAGGTTGTCGGCAAGGGTTGGTGATACAATAGTTGCTACTTCATTTAGAAATATTGAGCAGTCGCTATTCAACTTTTCTCTCCCGAGAAGCTTAAGATTTGTAGTTACCGGTTTATTCGAAACAAACAATAAGAGCTACGATAACAAACAGGTTTTTACTTCACTTGAATCTTCACAGATTCTGCTGGGACTAAAAGATAAAATCTCAGGCTGTGATATCAGGCTAAAAAACATAGAGAATACAAACAGAATAAAAGAAGATTTTATTTCTATGCTTGGTGAAGATTATAAAGTTGAATCATGGTTTGATCTTCACAAAGACCTTTACACTGTTATGTTGATTGAGCGGTGGGCGGCTTATATAATTCTTTGCTTAATAATAATTGTAGCAGCCTTTAATATTCTCGGCTCACTTTCAATGACGGTTATTGAAAAGAGAAAGGATATTGGAATTTTGCGCTCAATAGGTTTACCGGGTAAATCAATAAAAAAAATTTTTATGTTCGAAGGTATCCTGGTTGGAGTAGTCGGGACTTCAATAGGTTTGCTGCTGGGGCTTGTAATTTGTGTGCTTCAAATAAAATACAACCTGTACCCGCTTGATCCGACCAAGTACATAATTAATTCAATGCCGGTAGAAATCAGGTTTCCGGATTTAATTGCTATTTGCGGGATGTCTCTTTTATTATCTTTCTTAGCAGGGCTTTACCCTGCATCAAAAGCAGCAAAGCAAAATATTGTTGAAGCTATAAAGTGGGAATAATTCTTTATGAATAATATCATTATAGAAGCGGAGAGTTTATTTAAGTCTTTTACAAAATCAAAATTTAAAAAAGTTGATGTGCTTTATGATTTATCATTGCAGATAGAGGCAAATAAATCTACTATGATTGTAGGCGCATCGGGAGCAGGCAAAAGTACTTTGCTTCATATTCTTGCGGGGCTCGATTTCCCCGATAGCGGAACGGTAAAATTTAACAATGAAAATATTTACGAGTTCGACGACAAAAAATTATCGGCCTTTAGAAATCAAAACTTTGGAGTTGTATTTCAATTTCATCATTTATTACCCGAATTTACCGCCGTTGAAAATACGGCTATACCAATGATGATAAACGGCACGAATCAGAAAGAAGCTTTCAAAAGAAGTGTTGAACTGCTTGAGCTGGTGGGCTTAAAAGATAGAACCGACCACAAACCGGCAGAGCTATCCGGCGGTGAAGCTCAACGAGTGGCTATTGCAAGAGCATTGGTAAACGAACCGCAAATTCTTTTTGCTGACGAACCGACCGGAAATCTCGATTCAAAAACATCAACCTCAATTCATCAGTTATTTGAAGAGCTTAAAGAGAAATTAAAAATTACTATGTTGATTGTTACACACAACAAGGAACTGGTTAAACTGGCTGATAATGTTCTAGAAATGAAAGACGGGAAGATTGTAAACCTATAAATACTTTAAAGCAGCGTTTAATACTTTTTCAATATATTCATCAAGCGATACATTATAAATCCTGGCCCCCGCAGCATGATAATGCCCTCCGCCTCCAAACTCGGCAGCAAGTTTGTTTATTGGAATATCAACTTTCGAACGAAAGCTGATTTTTATACCGTCTTTCAATTCATAAAAGAGCAGACCTATTTTAACATCTTTTACACTAAGGCAGAAATTTACAAATCCTTCAACGTCCGATTCCAGGGCACCTGTCTCATCCAGCATTTTTTGAGTTATGGTTATATAAGTAATCCGGCCAGCTGCATATTGCTGCATAGAAGCAATTGCGCTGCCCATCAATTTTAGCTTTTCAATGCGGTTGTTATCATAAAGGGACATAAAAACATACTTGGGATCAACACCCTGCTTTAATAATTCTGCTGCCGCCATGTGAGTTTTAGGTGTAGTTCTTTCATAACGAAAAGAACCTGTATCCGTCATAATTGCAGCATACAGCGGTTCGGCAATTTGAAAATCCAGATCAACAATTTTTGTCTGGTTAACCAGATCATAAATCATTTCGCCTGTTGATGCATATGAAGTTTCAAGAAACATATTTTCGGTAAAATCTTCCGGGTCTTCATGATGATCAATACAGACAACAGTCTGCACAGTTTCCTTAAAATATTTTTCTAATGATTTTACTCTCAGAATCTGGTTGAGGTCAAGCATAACCAGAACATCACAGCTCTTAATGAGTTTATCATGTAATTCAGGGTCATATTGCCGGACTACATTTTCTCTATCCAGGAATTCAATAGTATCAGGTGTAGAATTGTGGTTTATTATATATGCTTCTTTGCCGAGCTTTTTAAGTATGTAGTATAAGCCTAATTCCGAACCTATTGCATCGGCATCAGGGTTAACATGACTAGTAATTAGAAACGAGTTATTATTATTTATAATTGTTTTTAATTTCGTAAAATCTAGCATAACATCTTAATTTTTGAAGGGGCTAATTTGCTAAAAAATACTTAATTAAAAAAAGATATTTTTTGATATGTAATAAAAAAATTACCCGCCTTTAAAGATTTAGGAAATTAAATTTCATGAGCGATAAAAAATAAAAATTCCCGGAATTTTAATAACCCCGGGAATCTGACAGATATGTTATAATATTATACTTCCCAGGTATTGCCCGAGTAAAGAAGATTCTTTAACTCACCTTTGCCTTTCTGTTCTGTGATATTATCAATTTGCTTCTTAACGCCTTCATCATAAGTAGGTTTGATTTCCTGTCTAAAGACTCCAATAGGAGTCGGTAAATCATCTCTGTCCGTCATGTGAGCTAATATAAATGCTCTGATCGGGCTTTTATCCTTTTCATCATGAATCATCAAATCATTTGCAGAATACTTTCCGTTACTGATATCAACTGCTCTTGGATTGAAGTTATCAAGAATAATTCCTTTATCTTTGTTCTTGCCGAATATCATTGGTTTGTTGTCTTCCAAAACAAGTACATTATCATCTTTGATTGCTCTATCTGTTAATATTTCAAAAGCTCCGTCATTAAATATGTTACAGTTTTGATAAACTTCGATAAATGCAAAGCCTTTATGTTCTGCAGCCCTTTTAATCATTTGCTGCAAATGTTTCGGGTCCCTATCTATTGATCTTGCAACAAAAGAAGCTTCCGCGCCTAATGCCAGAGAAGGAGGGTTAAACGGGTAATCTATACTTCCATAAGGAGTACTTTTTGTTACTTTGCCTTTTTCAGATGTAGGTGAATACTGTCCTTTGGTTAGCCCGTAAATTCTATTGTTGAACAGCAGCACTTTCAGATCAATATTCTTTCTTGCGGAATGTATGAAATGATTTCCACCGATACTCATCAAGTCACCATCCCCTGTAGCGACCCAGACTGAAAGTTCAGGTCTTGCTATTTTTAAACCGGACGCAATAGCCGCAGCTCTTCCATGAATACCGTGGAACCCGTAGGTGCTCATGTAATACGGAAAACGGCTTGAGCAGCCTATACCGGATACCCAAACTATTCTTTCTTTTTCAACTCCAATATCAGGAAACGATCTTTGTACTTGTGCAAGAATTGAATAGTTACCGCACCCTGGACACCATCTTACGTCCTGGTCGGATGCAAAATCTTTTGCTTTATATTTTTTTTCTTGTATTCCAATATTATCTGCCATTTCCGCCTCCAAGGATTTCCGAAATCTTATTTTTGATATCACAAGACTTAAATGGTAATCCTCTCATTTTGTTAAACTTAATAACCGGTATTAAATACTCGCTTTTTATAATTGTAGCAAGCTGACCAAGATTGATTTCAGGAATAAGTATATTTTCGAATTTACTTAATACTTCCCCTGTGTTTTTAGGAAGAGGATTCAAATACTTTAAATGAGCCTGTGATACTCTTAATCCACCGGCCCATGATTTATCAACAGCTTCGGTTATGGCTCCATAAGTACCGCCCCATCCTAATACCAGCAGTTCCCCTTCTTCATCTCCCCTTACTTCAAGGTCGGGAATATCATTTTCAATATTCTTGATTTTTTTGACTCTCAGCTTGCACATCAAATCGTGGTTATCGGGATCGTAGCTTACATTACCTGTTTTATCCGCTTTTTCAAGTCCGCCTACCCTGTGTTCCAGACCCGGTGTACCCGGTTTAACCCAGGGCCTTGCACCAAATTCATTTCTTCCGTAAGGTTCAAAATTTTCAGTGTCGGTATGGAATTTCACATCGATCTTAGGAAGACTTTCAATCTCAGGGAGCCTCCAAGGTTCTGAACCGTTTGCTATATAACCGTCTGTTAGCAATATAACAGGTGTCATATATTTTAACGCCAACCGGCTTGCTTCAATTGCCATATCAAAACAATCGCTCGGAGTTGATGCAGCCAAAACAGCTACAGGCGCTTCACCGTTTCTGCCGTAAACTGCCTGGAATAAATCGGACTGTTCGGTTTTTGTAGGTAACCCCGTACTTGGTCCGCCTCTTTGAACATTAACTATTACTAAAGGCAGTTCCGTCATGACCGCTAGCCCAAGTGCTTCAGTCTTTAAAGCCATCCCGGGACCGCTTGTGGAAGTTGCAGCAAGTACTCCGCCGAATGCAGCTCCTACTGAAGATGCTATACCGCTAATTTCATCTTCGGCCTGGAAAGTCATAACATTATAGTTTTTATATCTGCTTAAGTAATGTAGAATATCTGAAGCAGGGGTAATAGGGTAAGTTCCCAAATATAAAGGAAGATTACTTAATTTGGCTGAGGCTATTAAACCCAAGGCTGTGGCTTCGTTGCCGGAAACACTTCTGTAAGTGCCTTTTGGAAGATGGGCGGGTTTTACCTGGTATCTTGTTGTGAAAATTTCTGTTTGGTCCCCGAAATAATAACCTGCTTTTAAAACGCTTTTATTTGCTTCAACAATTTCAGGTCTTTTTTTGAATTTATTTTCAATCCACTCCAAAGTAGGTTCAATGGGTCTGTTGTACAGCCAGTACATCAATCCCAAAGCAAAGAAATTTTTACATCTTAAAACTTCTTTGATTGAAAGAGGGCTGTCCTTTAATACGTTTTGTGTTAATGTAGTAATCCTTACTTTAAATACTTTATGACCGGCAAGGGTATCATCCTCCAAAGGATTAGTATCCCAGCCTGCCATATGCAGGTTTTTAATATCAAATGCGTCTTTGTTTACAATGATTATTGCAGTAGGTTTTATTTCCTTTAGATTAATTTTTAAAGCCGCAGGATTCATTGCGACTAATACATCCGGAACATCGCCGGGAGTGTGGATATCGCTCGAACTGAAGTGCAATTGAAATCCGCTTACACCGTACAAAGTTCCGGCGGGTGCACGAATTTCTGCAGGATAATCCGGTAGCGTACTTAAATCGTTTCCAACTAATGCAGTTGTATCGCTAAACTGAGTTCCGGTCAACTGCATACCGTCGCCGGAATCTCCGGCAAAACGAACGGTTACTTCATTAAGGTTTTTAGTTTCAACCTTAACCCCGTTTTCCTTTTCTTGTGACATCTTACATTTACTCTTATTTTTTTTAACAATTAGTTAATGTTGCTTTTACTAAATTATAAAAATTTTTTCCTTACATTAATTATAATCGACACAATGTCAAATTAGTTTATTTTTGACATAATGTCCAAAAATTCTTTCGCGTTTAAAAAGCCGGTTATTCGTTCAGCTTCATTACCTTTTGAATCAATCAAAATTATTGTAGGCATCCCGACAATCTTGAATTTATTTCTAATTCTCTCAGTTTTCTCAGACATTGTTTTTGTTAAATCCAGCTTATAATTATCAAACTCTTTGGATAACTCTATAACCCGCGGATCGGTAAATGTTAATGCATCGTACTCTTTACACGGAATACACCAGTCTGCATAAAAATCCAGCATGATTTTTTTATTTGATTGCAATGAAGCTTCGTAAGCCCGGTCCGAATATGTCAACCATTCCGGGGATTTTTTCTCCGACGGCCATAAGAGATATGCGCCTAAAACGATAACGGCAGTTGAAAAAACAATCTTAAAAATCCTAAACCCTGTTATTTCATTTGCAAGTTTATCAAAGGATAATAGATACAATGCAGCAAGTATCATATAAATCGGCAGCAAATATGTGTTAACTTCTTCGGGGAATAACGGCGCTAGAAAATAAATAGCCATACCGATTAACAAAAAGCCGAAGATATGTTTAACTGCTTCCATCCAAAAGCCTGCTTTCGGAAGGCTCTTGATCTTACCGGAGAATAAAGCTAAAAACAGATAAGGAAATCCAAGGCCCAGCGCCAAAAAGAAAAACATAATAAAACCGTAAAAGGGATCACCTTTGGAACCGACTAATGTTACCAATCCCAACACAAAAGGACCAATACACGGTGCAGCTACTATACCCATTGTTAAGCCCATAAACAGGGCTCCAAATACACCGGATTTTGCTCCGCCTGCTTTTGCAACCCATGAATCCGGCAACTTAAATTCATAAACTCCGAACATGCTTAGCGATAATGCAAGCAGCACAACGACAATTGCAATTATAGTTATAGGATTTTGAAGTAGGGCTCCGAATACGGCACCGCTTAATGAAGTAATAACTCCTACAACGGAATATGTAACCGCCATTCCCAAAACATAAAACACACCAAGCACAAAAAGTTTACCTGTTCGTCCTTCGCTTTGTCCTCCGAAATATCCTACAGTAATCGGGATTAACGGATAAACACAAGGAGTTAAGTTTAATGCAAGTCCGCCGAGAAAAACAATAAGCAAGCTAAAAAACAACCCGCTTGATTCAAGCGTACCTGCAAGTGAATCTTCACTACTAATGTTTGTAACCGTCTCTTCAACGAATTCCACTTTTGAAATAACTCCCGGATTTATAGCGTTAACAGGCGTTTGATTATTAACAACTTCCAATTGAATTTCTTTTTCAACCTCTGCCGGAGCCAAACATGTTGCATCATTGCAGGCCTGGTAAGAGAAGATAACTCTCAAATTATAGACGCCTTCTTCAATTGAGCCGGGCACTTTTATTTTTGCACCTAAATAAATCGTACCTTCAAAAACAGAAACAGGCACTTCCGAGAATTCAAATTCGTAATCGTGTGCTTGGGGAAATTTAACTTCTGTTACTTCAAATCCGGAGTCATTTATAATTTTAAGTTTGGACGGGATTAAAAATTCTTCATGGGGTTTGTTAGAGTTGATGTGCCAGGTATCTTCTATTTCTGCTTTTACCACTACCTTGAATTCACTTCCTTTGTGTAGCCTGTCAAAAGAAGTGAAGGTTTCAATTTTTACAAGCTCGCCTTCGGTGCCTAATTGGGCACTAATTCTTGCAATCGAAGTAATTAAAAAGGCAATGAGCAATAAATACTTTATATGTTTCATTTCTAGTTCTCATCAAGATTCTGCAAAATACTTTATTCAAAAAATATTTTCCTTGTCCTTAAATTGTTGTCGTTTATTTATCAACATGTTATTGCTTACTATCTTCTTTCCCATTTTTGAACTATCGGGAATCTTCTGCCGTAGCCAAACGCTTTTGTTGTAACACGCAACGCCGGTGCAGCCTGTTTTCTTTTAAATTCATTTTTATCTACCAATGATAGAACTTTTCTAACAGTTTCTTCATCATGAATTTCTTTATTTATCTCATTAAACTCTTTGTACTCTTCCAGGTACATTTTTAAAATCTTATCAAGCAAATCATAAGGAGGTAACGAATCCTGGTCTGTTTGGTCCGGCCTTAATTCGGCTGAAGGCGCTTTAGTAATAATTTCATTAGGTATGATTTCTTTCTCACGGTTTATAAATCTCGCTATTTTATAAACCTCGGTTTTATATACATCTGCAATTATACCGAGAGCACCGCTCATATCCCCGTAAAGCGTAGCATATCCAACTGCCATTTCGGACTTGTTTCCCGTTGTGCACAACATTAAGTTGAATTTGTTGGAAACCCCCATCAAGTATAATCCGCGTATCCGTGATTGAATATTCTCTTCAGCAACATCTTCTTCCTTTCCGTTAAAGATGGGAGTTAACATTTCTTTAACTTTTTCAAACACAGGCTGAATAGAAATATTATATGATTTGATGCACAAATTAGAAATAAGTTTCTCGGAATCTTTTATACTGCCTTCACTTGAATATTCCGACGGCATCATTATAACGTGAACATTCTCTTTGCCGAAAGCCCGAACAGCAATGTATGTTACTAGAGCGGAATCAATTCCACCGCTTAACCCGACGAGCGCTTTCTTAAACCCGGTTTTTCCCGCGTAATCTTTTAATCCGTAAATTAATCCTTTTAAAACTTCTTCTTCATATGAACCGGAAACATTTTCTATTTCTTCATAATTTTTGTTTGTGTCAAAAACAAAGAAATCTTCTTCGTAAGTTTTTCCGAGTAAACAAAGCCGTCCCTCTTTATCAAAACACATTGAACCGCCGTCAAAAATAAGGTCAGTCTGCACACCGGTACAGCAGACATAAACCAAGGGCAGTTTATCGTTTTTAGTAAGGGTAGAGAGCATTTCTTTGCGTATCTCTCTCCTGCCGTAATTCCACGGGCTTGCAGAAATATTGATTAAAAGAGCAGCACCCTTCTCAACAAGGTCACGCACAGGGTCTCTTTCGTATAAACGGTGTTTCCAGTAATCGTCGTCGTTCCAGATATCTTCACAAATCGAGATGCCGAGTTTTTCACCTTTGAATTCATAAACATAAACTTCTTTGGCTCTTTCAAAATAGCGCACTTCGTCAAACACATCATAATTCGGAAGCAGTGTTTTGTCCTGTACAAATTGGATTTTACCGTCATAGCAAAGCACTGCTGAATTATAAACCCCAGTGCCAACGTCTTCCATTTTTTCGGTTATGGCGCCAAAAATTAAACCGGCGCCGTTGGTAAGCGAAGCTAACTCTTTTGAGGCACTATTTACCGCTTCTCTAAATTCTTTTTTTTCAACGAGGTCTAAAGGCGGGTATCCGCATATTGCAAGTTCGGGAAAGATTACTAAATCGGCTCCTTCTCTAACTCCCCTTTCGTATCCTTCGGCTATTTTCTTTTTATTTCCTTCAATGTCCCCAATAATGGGATTTATCTGGCCAAGCGCGATTTTCATTTGAACGAATCAAATATATTTTATCTAAGTAACCTAAATAAGTTATCAAGTAAATTCAATTTAATTCGGAAAAAATATTATAATATTTTTGAAAATCTTCTTACGGAACTTCATTTTTTGTTCAACGTCTATTCTTTCAGACAAATAAATCTAGATAAAGCCATGAAAGAAAAATTATTTAGATCGAGAAAAAACAGGGTACTGGGGGGTGTAGCAGCCGGCATAGCAGAATATATTAATCTTGATGTAATTATTGTAAGAATTTTAATGATTGTTCTCACTATATTTAACGGGATCGGAATTTTACTTTACATAATATTATGGATAGTTCTTCCCGAAGAGCCGATTGTTTTTACCACGGCTTCATCGGCAAACTCCGGAACATATACTCCCGGGGCCGGAACTGCTTCTTCTCAAACCGACAATACATCCGAAGCCAAAAGTCCAGATGTCGAATACACTGCTGAAGATTATTCAAAAGAACAGAAGATTCACGAAGAACTAAATAAAAGAAAGAAAAGCAGCAGCATAGTTATCGGGATTATTTTAATTATCATTGGAGCTGCATTTACATTACATAATTTCTTTTATTATTTTGATTTTGAATACATTCTTCCTTTAGCTTTTATTGCTCTAGGAATAATATTAATTTTGAAAAGTAAAAATAAGATTCAGACAAATATAAAATGAAAGCAGGACAATTATTCTGGGGATTTTTATTTCTAACTTTGGGAGCTTTATTCCTATTAGTTAAGTTCGATATTATTATTGCGGATTTTAGTTATGCATGGGACTTGTGGCCTGTAACCATTATTCTGCTCGGCATTCTGATAATTGTAAAAAAAACCGTTGCCAAACCTGTAGTAGCAAGCATCTTCGGAATATTTGTCGGATACTTAATTTTCGGTTCTGTCTACAGCATTGCCGGAGATAATCTTGATATCGATTTTGATGATGATTACAGTAACGAATATGATGTAAGATATTTTACCAAGCCTTATAACAGGTACATTGAGTTTGCAAAGCTGGAACTGGACTCGGGAGCAGGCAAGTTTGTAATCGACAGTAAAACGGACGAATTGTTTGAAGGCATTGCTAAGGGCAATCAAACTCACGAGTATTACTTCAGCGCAGATATTGACAATAACAAAGCATACCTGGAATTGGATTTCAATAAAAAAGACTGGCACCCGTTTCAAGGTAAAATTAGAAACAGGCTTGGGATAAAGTTAAATGATAACCCTGTATGGGACCTGGACTTTAATATCGGCGCAGCAAAAGCAAATTTCGATTTATCCGACTTTAAAGTGAGAAGTCTTAAAATAAACACCGGAGCCACAGATACGGATATAATTATCGGAGACCTATATGAGTATGTAAGCATAAACGTTGAAATGGGGGCAACAAGTTTGGAAATAGATATCCCAAAGGGATCAGGTTGTAAAATAACGGGTGATATGGTTTTATTTGCCAAATCATTGGAAGACTTTGAAAAGATCGACTCTGATTATTATTTAACTGAAAACTACGAAGAGGCCGATAAAAAAATTAATATCAAGGTTTACGGAGGGGTTTCAAAATTTTCAATCACAAGATATTAATCCCATAACACTTACAAACAATTTTGCTAAAATTTCAGGTTTCCTATTTCACATCAATTACTTTCTTTTTGAGGTTTTAAAAATATCTTATCAAAGCACATTCCGTCCTGCATATAGGTATAAAATGGCCTTAATCTTACTCTTTATTAGCTTTTTGTACTTCTCGGCGGAGTTTCATTTAAGACCGCCCAAAAAAGCCCAAGGTCCTGTATTGCTTTTACAAATTGATCAAAGTCAACAGGTTTAACAACATATGCATTTACACCGAGTTCATATGTTTTGACAAGATCCTTTTCTTCACGAGAAGAGGTTAACATAATTATAGGTATATTTTTCATAGCCGAATCAGCTCTAACCTGTCTAAGCACTTCAATACCATCTACGCGGGGCATTTTTATATCAAGCAGTATTACCACGGGGTCATCATTTTTCCGGTCGGCATACTCCCCTCTTCTATATAAATAATCAAGTGCTTCAGCTCCGTCTCTTACAACAACTACTTCGTTTGCCAGGTTACACTCTTCAAGCCCGCTCAATGCAATCTCCACATCATTTGGATTATCTTCTGCCATTAGTATCCTGCCGACTTTATCCATTTTTTTTCTCCTTGTTTACTTTTGGGATAGTAATATAAAATGTTGCACCTTTATCAGGTTCACCATGTGCCCAGGTTTTTCCACCATGGCGATTTATTATCCTGCGGATATTTGCGAGACCTATTCCTGTTCCTTCAAATTCATCCGAGCTGTGTAAACGTTGAAACACACCAAATAGTTTATCAGCATATTTCATGTCAAAACCAACCCCGTTATCTTTCACAAATATTGTAACTTTCCCATTTTTCTCTTCTTTGCCTATTTCAATTAATGCCTTTTCACGAGTACTTGTGTACTTGATAGCATTGCTTAATAAGTTTTGAAAAACCAGCCTCAACATATTAGGATCGGCTATTACTACAGGTAAATCATCAATTTTCCATTCAACCTCACGTTCTTCAAAATCATCATGCAGAAGGTTTTTTACTTCATTGACAACAACTCCCAAATCAACCTCTTTTTTCTGCATTTCCGTACGTCCCATCCGTGAAAATGAAAGCAGGTCGTCGATAAGTTCACCCATTTTTTTTGCAGCGTCATTTATGGTTTTGAAGTATCTTTTTCCCTTATCATCAAGTTTTTCCCCTAAATGTTTCGAAAGTAAATTCACGAACCCAGTTGCATGGCGAAGGGGCGCTCTAAGGTCATGAGAAACCGAATAGCTGAATGATTCGAGTTCTTTATTAGCTAACTGAAGCTGATTGTTTAATTTCTTTAATGCTTTATCTTTTGCTTTTCGCCTGGTAATATCAAGGAGTGAAGTAATAACCATAGTTCCCCTGTCGGTTTTAATGGGGTTCAATGCAATATCCAACGGTACATTACTTCCGTCTTTTCGTATACCATAGCCATCCTCGTATCTTCTCAAATCCCCGGATTCAAGTTTTTTTATAAAGTCATCCATATTATCTAGATTACCGTCCTTGTATAGTTCAGGCAACAATTTCCCAATAGGTTGCTTTAATAACTCCGAACGGGTATAGTTAAATGTTTTTTCAAGCTGGGAATTAACAGTATAAATTTTTCCGTCTTCATCAAATAATAATATTGCAAAGGGCGCAGATTCTATTATTTGCAAAGAATGTCTTTCAGCTGCCCTTCTTAATGTAATTTCTTTAGTTAAAAGTATAAGTAATGTAAGGAGGAAAAAAATTGCTAAAATACTTGTAGACAAAATTGCCCTTTTACTGCTGTTATAACTTCTTTCAGTTTTATTAGCCAATTCTTCTCTAAATCCAAGTTCCTCTTTTTCCATTTCCGCGATTTTATTCTCGAAATAACCTTTTAATGCCTCTCCTTCTCTGGCTTGAAGATATCTCCTAACAAAAGCCCTATCGCGTTTCTTTCCTCTGTCAACAGCCTCTTTAGTAGAATTTATAAAATAGTCGACTGATTCACGTACTGTTTCCAACTGTTTTTGCCTTTCCGGATTTCCCGATGTTAATTCATACAGTCTGTCTATCACAATCTCGTGTTTATTGATGTTATCTTCAAAGTCTTTAATATAAAAATTATCGCTTGAAAGCAAGTAAGCGCGTACATTCGTGTGAAGTGTTACGATATTTACAAAAAGTTCCTCAATTGCCAACTGGATCTCACTATTGAGAGTAAGTGTCTCCGTATCACGCTTATAAATCTCTGTGCTCAAATAGGATATACTGCCAATTACAAGCGAAGTTACAATAGTAACAACAAATCCAATCTTGATAATCAGATACCTATCAATAGATATTTTACCCAGAATAAAACTTATTGAAGCTATTAGAAAAGTAATCGAGGTATGAAACGCTATCGTGCTCTGCACGCCGAGTTTATAAATTTCTTCAAGCCTAAATACATATCCGGCAAAAGCAAGTAAGCTGATTGTGATGACTATACTAACAAGGGTTTCAACAATAAAACGAAATTTCTTACTAACTTCGAGAAACAGCGCTATTCCGAGCAGAAGATAATTAAGTGAAGTAAACATTGACATTAGCCCGGGATGGCTTATATACGACTGCGAGGTGTCATCCTTTACAAGGAATTCATCAATACCAAAACGGAAACCAAATAAATTTTCAAGCAGTGATAAAGCCCCGATCACTATCACAAATAGGATAGAAATTTGAACAATAAAAATCTCAAATTTTCTTTTTTTCTCTCTTTTGGCAATGAACAACAAAGTAAAGCCAACCAGCAAAAAACAAACTGCTGTGTTGATTTTCATCGAGGGTAGGCCCGGACTTATTGTCTTTAGAATCTGTATGTCAAATATCCAGCCTATAACAATAAAGATAGCTATTGTAATTGTAAAATAAGCAGATATAATCGCAAATCTCTTTGAATCCATACATTCCCTAGAATTTTATTTCAGCAACGTTTCATAGATTTCTTAAAATTAAACTCATTTAATATATTCGAATTTTCGAGAGTTCTTTCCGTGATATTTACTCAACATTATTCATACTATCACAGCTCCACTAGTTAATATTTGCCTTACAAGGCATACAATGATCTTCATAATAAGTTTTATAATTTTTAATTATATATGCATATATAATATTAAAAAATCAATTGAGATAATAGTTTTTGTCAAAAATCAAGAAATATAATCAGAATGATAAAAATTTAGGATGAACTGGATTTGGGTTTAATTTAAATTTATAACAGTTATTATCATGGCAGTATCAACCAGCAAGTTCATTCAAATAAATATTTATATTTAATGACTTAACATAACAGTATCCTGATAAAATACACCCAACCCACATTACTATGTATAATAATTTATGTATCAATTGGTGCTTGATAATAGAAATTTTTCTATCAATGATACTTGATAAGCTGATAGGTTATTT
>JASFMY010000120.1:0-22173 GCA_050117315.1 Ignavibacteria bacterium | reverse complement strand
GTTTCGCACAACAGAATTTTATCTGTAAATGACATAATATAGCTTTAGCCGCCTTTATATTTTTTTTGTCATTTCCAGATAAAATTCTTTAAAGTTAAACATAAATCACATATCTGTTTTGGAAATATAATTTCAAAAAGATTTTATCAAAAATATCATAAACCTTTTCTTCCAAATTATCTGGATAACACTTTCTTTTCATTACAATTGCACTTCTTCTGCCTTCAACAGTACTTATCCCTCTAAAATGAGCTCCCAAAAGCAAAGCATTTTTTAACTCTAATTCGTTTAATGGACAATCATCATCTTTATATTTACAAATTAAATAATTTTTAAATTGATCATAAAAAGGATTATTTAAATTATAGCTTTTATCTTGCTTATTCATAATTATATGTTACCATGGTTTTTAACTTTTCCATCACAAGAGATTCTTAAATCAATGAATTCTCTCAACATACGGTTATATCTATGAGATTTTGAAATTATATTCCAGCTATCTAAAAAAATACTATGGTTTTTAATATGAAATTCTAATCCTCTTTCCCAACCTTCCCAAATATGTTTGTCAATCCATCCTCTTCTTCTAAACATGAATTCCTCTGCAATTAAATTCCAATAATCAAACATTATTTGTAATATCTCTTTCCTTTGTTTCTCATCAAGACTATTTAATGAAATATTATCTTTTAATATAATTAATGGAATTTTGGCAATTATGTGATTGTATCTAACTAAATATTGTGATAAAGTAGATAGTTTGTGGGAATGAACAAGATATCGTAATTGTATGTATCCAACTATAACTATAACAAAAGTTAAACAAGCTATTGCCAGTGTACTCCAAGCACTAACTCCATCTGAGTATTTCATAATATACTCTTTAACTAAAGTCAATGTAGAATCCATGTTTGCTAAAACTTTTATAATGAAAATAAATCAATAATTTATTTTAAGTTCAGTAAAAGCATAACTAATTATCCCCGGGATAATCCCGTTACATACACCTGGATACCGGAGGTATAACACATTTATAAAACAACATCCCCTGTATTATAGGGTCATATATAACATCTGTATTCATTATATAGTACTATACACAAGCCAAATTGGTTTTGGGATTTTGTTTTTATTTAAAACTCACCTAAATCCTCCCCGCCTCCCAAAGTCTCGTACGGGCAGGTCTTAAAAAGAGAGGACTTTATGGCAAAATCCCAAAAACAATTTGCAACAAGTATATCATCTTTTTCAATATTATCTACTTCTTATCCTTCGGCGGATTTGGATCCCCGCCATGACTGTCTGCCTTCTGAATAATCCCGTCTTTTCTATGAATTATAAATTCAGTTTTTTGGTTTATACTTATTTGCCTTCCGTGGTCTACAGCATCTTGTTTTTTATCAAAATGCTTAATTGCTTTTTCCGAACCGCCTTTTTTAACATCCCATCCGCCTCTTTCTTTGTTGGGTACCACGTGGTGAGTTTCTCTTTTAGCCATTTTTCAATCTTTTATTTTGTTGTATGAACAAGTCGCTATCTGTTCCTATGTTTTAAATTTCCAAATTTTCAATTCCTTTTTCTAAATCCCATTTCAGAGGATTTTGTTGTATATATTTCCGGATGTTGTACAGTTCGCGTTCGTTTCTGATAATTCTGTCATAAAACGACTTTTGCCATTTGAAATAATAGTTATTTTGTTTACACAATTTTGTAACACCGATTTTAAATCCTTTTATAACATTGGATAGGTTTGTTTTATGTAGGGAACGAATATTTTCGTTCCCTACGTTCTCATTGTTTGGAGTCTGTGGGGTACGAATATCTTCGTTCCCTATGTTCTTATTGTTTGGAGTCTGTGGGGAACGAATATTTTCGTTCCCTATGTTCTTATTGTTTGGAGTCTGTGGGGAACGAATATTTTCGTTCCCTATGTTCTCATTGTTTGGATTCTGTGAGGAACGAATATCTTCGTTCCCTACAGTTTTTATTATAACAATCCCATGCACATGGTTTGGCATTATAACATAATAATCCAATTCAACATTTGGATAATGGTTTGGAATTTCATTCCAACATTTTTCGGTAATTTTTCCTAATTCATTTAAAAACATTTTTTCGTTAATAACTTTTCCGAAAAATTCTTGCATCTTTCCGGTGCAAATTGTTACAAAATACCACGCCGGACTTGAATAATCGTATGCCGACCAACGGGTTTTACGCCTTTCGGGATGTTTCCTTTTGTTCAATCTAAAACCGGCATATCTTTTTGCATAAAACATTAGTGTTCCTATCTTCAACAAAAGTAATCTTTGACAATCTTATCTAAAAGTTAAGCTCGCCTTTGATAGATTTTCTATCAACCTTGATACTTTTTTATTCACTGCTGATAGTTTGAGTATCATCGTTGATAGTTTATCTATCATTGTTGATAGTTTATCTATCATTGTTGATAGTCTAGGTATCTCCGTTGATAGTTTATCTATCATCGCTGATAGGTCAGGGTATCTCCATTGATACCTCTTTCTAGCACAATTGCATATTGGATGTCAAAATGGCATATTAGAGACACCCACAATGACAATATGAATCTTTTTTAATCAATAAGTTTAAGAACAATTATTCAGTAACAGTGGCAGATTTTCTTACAAAACGTTTACCCAAATCATCTACAATAGATTCAAGTCCGCCTAATGTATTTTTACTCATTTTTGCATGCTGGTAAACAAGCAATGCAGATGAATATGCCTCGCTGCCGGCTAACATTTGTGTATCTTCTAGTTTTTCCAGCAGCATTCTCATCGGCTGTAAAATGGAATAAAGTTTATTATATAAATCAGCATCTTTCTTAAATTCTTCCACGTCAAAACTGCGCGGTAAAAATTCATCAGTCCTGTTAATCAATTCAAGTGCCTTATTAACAAAGGCGACACTTCTATCGCCAAATTTCACAAGCTGCATTTTTTCATCAATTGAAAGGTCAACTAAAAATGAAAGCTTTGTTTCAATACCACTTAACGAAGTTAAAATTTCGTCAAGGTCTGTTTGTTCCAATGCTGCACTTACCCTGTTTTCCGTCATAATATTTCTCCTTGTTTTATTATTATTTGATTGAATCTATAGAAGATTAAGGTAACAACCTCAATCCGGTATGAGAAACCTGGAATATTCACGGTTGGATTATGCAAATACATTTTATATTAATAATTAGTGTGTTCAATTATCAATTAATTGAGCCTAAAATAAATTCTTTCCGGTAAAAATTCAATTTAATTAATTACTTTCTTTCACAGCTTTATATTATTATGGAGAATTAATTGCCGGGTTTATTTTTTATTGAACAGTAATACCGGTATTAATCATATTGTATATAAAGGAAAATCATTATCGCATGCCCGGTACATTTAAACAAACCTATACACATATAAAACCCACTTCGAAATAGTTAATATTGTAAAAGGAAAAAAATGGTAGAAATATGAACAATCCGATATCAGTGGTGAAGAAAAAATCGAAAGTATTTAGATCCTTAAGTGGTCTAAACATAGAAGAATTTGAAAATCTGTTGAGAAAATTAGGACCAATATATATGAAATCAGAACAAAAGAGATTCAAGAAAATAAAAAGACAACGTCATATCGGCGGTGGGAGAAAAAAACAGTTAGACTTAGAGAATCAATTGTTAATGCTGCTAATGTATTACCGGGTCTATCTATCACAAACATTTTTGGGATTACTATTTAATTTACATAACTGTAAGGTATCTCGTCATATCAACTATCTATCTGCAATGTTATCGCAGATATTTAGGATACCGGAAAGAAAAATGGAACTATCAGAAGAAAATCTAAGTGAAGAAGAACTAATAGAAATCTTTATAGATGCCACGGAACAACAGATACAGAGACTGAAGAAAGGACAAAAGAATTACTATTCAGGGAAAAAGAAAAAACATACACTCAAAAATCAAGTAATAATAGATAAAAAAGGTAAAATCTTGTCGGTTAGTAAATCAAGACCGGGCAAGATGCATGAGAAGAAACTCAATGACAAAACGAAAGCCTATTCTACCAAAAGAGTAAAAAAAGTAGGTGACTTAGGTTATATAGGTATTGGTGGGATGACTTTGCCTAAAAAGAAACCAAAAGGCAAAGAATTAACAGATGAAGAAAAACTATATAATATTGAACTCTCTAAAAAGAGAATAAAGGTAGAACATAGAATTGGGAAAATGAAAATATTTCAAATATTAGCACAGAGGTTTAGAAATCCATTAAAAAATCACTCTATAATCTTTAAGAATGTTGCTGGTTTACAAACTTAATGTTTACTTAAATTTGAACATTATCTCCTATAAGACAGACAAACTTATTATTGCTTTCAGATGCTTATTTCGCATGAAGTCTGATATAATAACTCAAGCAAAAAAAGAAGAAATAGAAAAATATTAACTGCTGTTTGTGCTGGTTCACATTTTTTACGTTTTGAACTACAGGAACACCGGAGTTATAAAAAAGGAATTCCAAAAGCTCATTATAAATTATTTTATAATTCGGGAATTAATGATTCCGAATTTCCGCTTCTGCTTGATATTTTACTTGATGAAAATCCTTATCCCCGAACTGCCTAGGTTGATATAAATTCCGGTTTTCTAAAAATTGAAGGCAGTCCTGTGAAAGTGACGGTACCGACAATTGATTCCATACTTGGAGATAAGCTTGAAAGATTTGATAATAAAAAATCACTTAACGACTATTCAATAAATGCAAAAGACTATCAATTTCTAAATAAAACGTCAAAGCTTCCTAACAAGGCTTTATTTTATTGGTATCATGCTATAGAACTGTTTACTTCTTTGACGAAAGCATTTACTCCCCATACGGATAAGGCTCCGGGTCCCGGTTTAATCAATCCCTAAAAAGGAATCATAATTTCCCCTGTCAATAATAGAGTTGCTTACAGATGGGTAGGCGTCGATAAATGTTTTGGGGATTCTTCTTTTTGCATTCGGATTCCATTTAAATTCATAAGCCTCAATTTTATTTTCAAATTCTTCAAGATAATCAATCTCTTGCTGCTGGGTGGTTCTCCAAAAATGTTTTTTACATCTCATTTATTGTATGAATTATGTTTAATGCATTCACTTATTTTAAAGTAGTTTTTCCAACCTGGCGGGCACCGGTTAAAATTATAACTTTTCCTTTGAAAAGTTTTTTTTTATTCTTTGCTGTATTTTTTAAAAGTATATTATTTGCGATTTAATTCGCAAATAATATAGCAAAATCTAACAATAGAGTTGCCTAATAAGGGGAGGCAAAATTTGTGTCACCTACAATTGATTTAAAGGAGAATGTAGCTGGCTGTTCGTGCGGCTTTTGTAATGAACTTCGAACAACGAGTTAATAATTATTAAGGAATGTAGTTTCTATTCCTCGTGAGGATACAGTTCTTTTTCGATCTGCTGATCAAGGTAAAACAACCTTCTCGGGATTTTGAATTTTTTTGTTACCGAATAAGGAAAATCTATTACTTCGTCTCCCCTTGCGCGTGCTTTGGCAAGGGTACTTTTACCCGTTATAATTTTGTTGAAATCCGCTTCGCTGAAACGGTAAGTAATTTCCTGTGTTGTTACTGTTTCACGAATAATAAAGTATTTGCTACTGTCGTCCTGAATCAGCCTTTCCGCATTATCCTTTTCCCACATTGCGTCATCAAGGGTTGTCTGCTCGTTAAATTCGCGTATTGCGTTTTTTATTTCTACTTCAAGTGTTACGTATTCAACATCTATTTCAATATTCAGCAAACTCAAAATTTGAGATTTGGTAAAACTCATTCTTCCGGTTATGGTTCCTTCGTCGCTTTCAAAAGCGTTAATTGCTTTTACATCTTCAACAAAATATTGAACACCCGATTGTGCTATTCTGTAAACCGTGCCAGGTCTGTAGTTTGTACGCGGGGTTGGGAACGGTTTAAAGTTTTTTAAGATAGAATTCGGCGGCATTGCGATACCATCGTTTTGCGGCAAAGAATACAAGCTGGTTATCAATAATAAAACCGTAATAAAAAATCTCATTTCCAATCTGGTTATTGTTAAATATTACAGCTTATTATCGGAGAAATTTTGTGAAAATTTATTGCTGCTTCCTTTGCGCGTTTTGCGTATCCTTCGCGGACTTTGCATGAAACCAACTTTCACGCAAAGATCGCAAAGTTGGTTTATTTCAATAAAGTCAATTTTTTAATTGCGATATTGTTATTTATCACCAGACGGTGAAATATATTCCGTTCGGTAACCCAGCTGCATTTAAATTCACACTATATGTGCCTGCATTTTGAGTTCCTTCAGAAATATTTTTCACTTTTGCACCGGGAATGTTGAACAATTCCAGCCTAACTTTTCCTGCAGTAGGAATTGAATATGAAATAGTTGTGTCCGAGTTAAACGGATTTGGGTAGTTCTGCTTCAATTCAAAGGGTATACTTGAAGCATCATCCGTGTAGGACGCGTGAAGTCATATTTTTCAAACGGATCCCTGTCGTCAAAATTATAATTTTTATAATCGATTGTTATCCGTTATTAAAATACGATAAAACTAAAAATCATTAACAGTTTTTAGGATTAGACAAACCTCAAAAACTCCTGCGTGGATGCTTAAGACTAAGCACTTTTCTTTTGGGGGCTTCGTTTACTTGAGCGTAGATTTGAGTAGTATTTATAGTACTGTGACCGAGTATGTTCTGAATGTAACGTATATCAACACCGTTTTCTAAAAGGAGAGTTACAACCGAATGCCGGAACATGTGGGGGGGGGAATATGCTGCTGTAAGTTGAACGATTTTGAGTGTTTTTTTATCATCAATCTTATTGATTGTTCGGGAAGCCTGTAATTAAGTCTATTCACGAAAAAGTAGCTGTTATTAAAAATCTTATTCCTGAATAAGTCGTAATAATCTTTCAAAGCTTTTAGAATATCTTTGTGCGGAATCGGGATAATCCATTCCCTGTTTCCTTTGCCTTTTATTATCACAAATCCTTTTGAAAGATTGATATTCTCCGATTTCAAATTAGCGAGCTCAGATACCCGCATTCCTGTTGCAAAAAGCAATTCCAGTACGGCAATATCTCTTACCAAAGCTTTGTAAGCATAACTATCCATTCTTTTGAAGTTTTCTTTTTGCACATACAGGCTTGTGAAAAGTTTTTTAATTTTTTTTAGCTCTATGGTTTTGGGAAGTTGTTTTCCTTCTTTAATACTTAAGCGCATTTTATGGAACGGGTTCACCAAAATCACGTCTTCATTTTCAAGATGGTTCATGAAAGCCTTTACCGTAGCAATTTTTCTTTTCACGGTTTTAGGCTTTTAACGTAATCGGGCTAAGATTTTTTTCATATTTACATTGGAAAGAAAATTTTCAAGAAGATTCTGTAATAACGGCATTCAGCAACATGTTTTGTAATACTGCCTCAATTTATATTGAAAAAAGCAATAATACAATAATTCGCTTTATCAATTAAGGTTTATGCTTTTTATCTACTCCCTTATAACCTGTTATTCTGAATAAAAAAGTTGTTAACCCCGGATAATGCATTAAAAAAATATTGCTGTAACCTATTGCCTATTATAAACTTATGAATTGAGTGCTTCTCTAATGCATAAGTGGGGTTTAACCTTTTTTGATCTTAGATATTATTAGTAACTCATAGAAACTAAATCTATCACTAATTTCTTTCTTTTCTATGGCATAATCTAGGTTAACATAAAAATTGAGAATTTTTTCTTAAAGAGTTCCTTTCGGGGCAAGTTGTGGAAAGGATGACCGGCACACACACAACTATGGACTTTCCCGACAAGGTATTTTTCGGATAGCTTAGTAATATCAATCTTCCTTTTGAGCTTTCTAATGCATAATCTCCTTTTAGTTCGGCAAGAGCTTTGTTTGCCGCAATTGCAGCGTTAAGTATTTCTTTAGTTTCAAGATCAGCTTTGGGCGGAAGAAGCGGGAAATCGTTATATGGTTTGCCTCTCTTAAACATTAGTTTCTCATTTAATACTAAAAAACTACCTCAAAATCGACATATGCAAACAACATGTCGATAAATTTGAAATTTTTCGACATGTTCTTAGAACGTGTCGATGATTTGTACATATGAGCTTTAAATTTTCATTTGGACAATCACGGAGATTTTACGGTAGCTTTATTCTGTTATTAAATTTCATCAATGTTATTTTTCAACGTGCATTTTGTTTTGTAATTCAACTAAAGCTTCATTTATAATTTTATGCTTTCCGTTAAACACAATTTTAGAAATCCGTATGCCTTCCTTTTCATGCTTTTCAATTATCGCTTCAAAATTTTCCAAAGAAATAAATTCATCATTATTACCGGTAACAAAATAGATACTGTTTGATTGAGAAAATTTTTTGACTTTTTCATAATCAATATCATTTGGCAGATCCCCTGCCCATAAAATTAAATTATCGGCTTGAATATCATTTAAAAATAGAAACCTTGAAATTGTTGTCGTGCCTTGTGAAAAACCTAGCAGGTTTATATTCACCTTCTCAAAATTTATTTCGCTTAGTTCCTTTTTTAAAACCATCTTCAAAAAGTTATTATAATCTTTAATATCGTCTTCCCTCTCTTCTTTTGTCATCCAGGAAGCCCCGACTCTACCGCTGAACCCGTTTAAATAAAACCGGTGGAGTCCTTCAGGTGCAATTATATAGTTTTCTTCTTTATCTAATCGATTGAAATTTCTTATAAAAAATTTGGCAAGCTGCCCGTAACCGTGACACACAAACCAGACATTTTTTATAGAATTAGTTTTATTACCGGAGATGTAATAATTTGCTGTTTTGGGGATTGTAATTTTGTTCAGTTTCAATTCTTCTTTAACTAATTAATAGTAAAACCGGTTGCAATAGTAAATGTTGAATTCCTTTTATCAAGATCCTTTACAGATTCATCGAACGAAGTAAACGACCTTGCAAATCTTAATTCAAGGAAAAAATAAACTTCTTCAACTCTAAATTCAAGTCCCCCGCCGAAAACCAAGCCATATTCGAACCCGCTAATATCCTGTTCATCGGCATCCGCCGTTAGCCCTTCAACTTTCAGCTCGAGAACAGAACTTAATTTCATTAAGCCTGCCGGACCTACAAATAAATTAGGCTTCAAGGGAGCTGATTTATTACTAAAAAAATATTTAAACAATACCGGAAGTTCCAGGTAATCGTAATCATGAAAATAATCAAAGATAATTCCGTTCTTATCAACTAATCTTACGGATGCTCCTTTGTTGGAATAAATAATACCCGGCTGAATGAACAAGTTTCCAAACAATTTATGCCTGGCGAAAACACCTGCGAGCAAGCCTGTTTTAACTTCAAAAACGTCTGTATCGTCTCCCGTGAAAGTCGCCCAATTGAGCCCTATTTTTCCTCCCCAGCTAAAGTCTTTTAACTGTGCAAAATTTGTGCTTACTACTAACAATAAAGGAATAATTAGTAATAATCTTTTCATCTATTCTCCAATTAGAAATATTCTTTTTATTAAAGATATATTAGCTAATTTTATCAATTTCGGGAAGTCTAAAACACAAAGTTCGAAATTTTTGCATGATTAAAATCATCTTTATTTAACTTAATGATAATAATAAGAAAAATATAGCGAAAATCTCGTTTTTGTTAGATTTATTAAAGTTACCTTGGGAGTTGAGTTATATCCGACATGGGCTGGAGACATTCTCAAACCACCGATAACATAGATCATCATATCATCAAAACAAAAAGGAAAAACGACATGAGTAAAGATAGAGAAATAAAATTTGTCGGTCAGCCGATATTTGGACAAATACTAAAACTTATAGATAAGCCAACATTTATAAGTTTAGTAAGAGAAAAACAGAGCGACTATTATTATAAATCGTACAAAAGCTGGGATCAGTTGGGAACAATGCTCTTTGGTATATGAAGCCGCTGTGATTCAATGGGAGAAATATGCGAGGGATTAAAGGCATTAAGTGGAAAATTAAATCATCTGGGATTGCAGAAAGCACCAGCCAAAAGCTCTGCCGGAGATGGATTAAGAAGTGAATATTATTTGAGTTTTTTACCGAAAAGTGTTTTATACATGATTCTATATATATCGGTATTGTCCAAAAGCCCGGTAACCATTTCAGAATTTAGCCCGTGTCCTTTTGCAATTACTGCACCATAAGCATCATCATAAGTTGCCCATGCAAATGCGAAAGGCAACTGATGCCCAAATTGATCGGATTTTGAAAGCCATACAGTAGTTCCAGCTCCGTCTATTCCGTCCATAGGAGCACCGTTTTCACCCTGCACGGGAACTTTATAATTTTGATCTATTTTCGTGTAAACTCCGCCAAGCATATCAAGTCCGCCGGCTTCGCTGTCGGCTGCCGTAATTAACAATGTATTTGGATTTGAATCAATAAAACTGCCTATCACACCAATTGCTTCATCAGCTCTGCGAACAGCTTCAACAACACCGCGAGCATTATTATAATTTGCAAAGTTATCCGTTGCTTCTTCTTCTATTACTGCAAAAAATTGTTTGCCGGATGCAGATAAAATATCCAGGGCTATTTTTGTCATTTCGGCTAAAGTCGGCGCATCTTTATCATACAGCGGCAATTTGTTCTCTCTTAAGTATTCTTCCGTTTCGTCATTAAAAGTATGATTCTCCGAAAACACGCCGAATAATTTCTCTGTGGTTGGCGGGGTGCTTAGCAATTCCTTTCTGTTGTAAACAATGGTATAACCATTTTCTTTTAAGTATTCAATCAAATTCAATCCGTCTTTTCTTTGCCCTTCACAATGAACACCTTTCACTCCTTCCGGTAGCAGCCATTCCTCACCGCCGGAAAAAATAATATCTACACTTGACTCAACAATTTGTTTTGTAATCTCCTCATAATTTCTGCGTGATTCCGTACTTACGACAAAGCAGCCTGTTCCGGGTTCAATAATACTTCCGGAATTAATTAAAGCAGTTTTCATCCCAGCTTCCATTGCTTCATCCATGATGCTCATTTTTTTCCCGGATGCGGCAGTTATTTCATCTTTCCCGTCCAGGCCGTAGGAATCTTTTTTAACTTTTACACCGTAGGCATGTGTTGTTGCACCGCCGTGTGATGATGCGGTTAAGCAGTCTTTCATGTGGCTTCTGTATAAAGCCATGTTTGAGAGCCTGTCCCAGTTTAAATAACCGTCCGGTCCGTAGTTAAGTATTCTGGCAGCATGCCAGCTTGTTGCACCGGTTCCGTCAGGATGAAGAAAAATTACGTTACCGGTTTGATTCATCTTTTTAACGGGTTTTGTGCATGATGTTAATGAAATTAAAACAGCAGACAATAAAAACAAAACTATGTTTTTCATTTCTATCTCCGATAAAATAATTAATAAACTGATTTATGTTATAAATATACATAAATCAGCTAAAGAAATTGAATATTATTTTATTATGAATAAGTTAATTTTGCGAATATTTTCGTTCTCACAAGCGGGAAGATCAACATTTGGATATATTATTCATATCGAAGTGCTTCGACAGGATTGGCTGTTGCCGCCTTTATCGCCTGGAAACTAACGGTTACCAACGCTATCACCAAAGCAGTTCCTCCGGATAAAGCAAACACCCACCAGCTGATTTCTACTCTGTATGCAAAGTCCTGAAGCCATTTATTCATAAAATAATAAGCGATAGGACATGCAATAAGATTCGCAATTAAAACACAGATGATAATTTCTTTTGATAATAGATTAACAATCTGTACAATCGAAGAACCTAAAACTTTTCGTATTCCAATTTCTCTTATCCTTTGTTGGATGGATGATAAAGTAAGTCCGTAAAGTCCCATACTTCCAATTAAAATCGCTATAACAGCGAACAAATTAAAAAGCAGTCCCAAATTTTGTTCTGTCTTGTATATCGAATTCATTCGCTCGTCAAAAAATTGTAGTTGGATAGGATACTGCGAATGTTGTTTCCATTTTTTTTCTATGTAAGAAAGTGTTCCCGGAATATCCTGCGAACTTATTTTAATTGAGAAATACCTGGCACTCCAATCATTCAAATGCGAACCGACCAACTCAATTGCCAATGGTTCAATCTTACGGTCGAGGGGGAAAAAATTAAAATCATCTATTACTCCTATTACCTGCCCGTCTTCTTTCCTTGTGTCGTTCCATCCAAACCTTCTTCCTATTACATCCTTCCATCCTAATGTTTTAAGTGCAGAGCGGTTTATTAAAAAATAGCTTTTGAACGAAGGGTAATCTTTTTCCGAATAACTACTATTACCAAGTATAACCGACATTTCATATAAACGAGCAAAACGATAATCTGCCCGTATACCGTACATAAGCGAAGAGTCTGAATCAGTTTTCCCATCCCAATCTATATTGGACATACCCGAAGAACCGGGCGGTAAAGATTGCGATGCGGATACATCGATGATATGAGAGTTCGAGGTTAACTCGTTAAAAAAAGTCTCATAGTTTTTTTGTAAATCTTCATCAAATACATTTATTGTTACAATATGATCTTTCTTCATCCCCAATTTTTTATTTCTCATATAATGCAATTGATTAAATATTGTAATAGTCCCAACTATTAAAATTGCAGATATGACAAATTGAAAGACAACAAGCGAATTTCTTAAACCAAAGACCGATTTGGACTTTCTCTTTGCGACGCCCTTAAGAATTTGTGTCGGCTTAAACACACTTATGTAATAAGCAGGGTAAACTCCCGCGATGCATCCTACCAGAATTAAAATCACCAACAGACTTAAAAACATTTTCATGTCTATGAATACCGATACTTGCATTTCTTTATCAAAGAATGCTTGAAAGAAAGGCGATACCAACTCTACAGCTACGATTGCCAAACAAAAAGCAAGAAATGAAAACACGAGTGATTCACTTAAAAATTGTTTAATTAACTGCGTTCTACTCGCACCCGCAACTTTTCTTAACCCTACTTCTTTTGCACGTTTTACTGATTGCGCCGTTGAAATATTTATGTAATTAAAACAAGCTATCAACAAAATAAAAAATCCTATAGCGGCAAAAAGGTAGAGATATCTAATATCACCGCCGGGTTCTATATCCTTCTCCCAATTTTGATAGAGATGAATTCTCTCTATCGGCTCTAAAAGAAATCTAATTTTAGAATCATCACCTTTATATTTTTTCACCAATTCAACTAGACTTGCTTCAACTGATTTTTCAGATGAATTGTTTTTTACCTTGATATAAGTATAAAATCCAAATGCATTCCAATGTAAACTGTGCCTATAATTTTCGCTAAGCTGCTGTTCGTAAAGAGTAGTGACTGACGCTAAAAAATTGAATTGAATATGCGAATTGCCAGGCGCCTTTTTTATCACACCGGTAATATTATACGGTTGTTGCTGATGTTTTTGTTCAACCGTGATTGTTTTACCAATAGGATTTTCATTACCGAAATATTTGTTTGCAATTTCATCGGTTATAATGATGGAATAAGGTTCGTTAAAAGCTGTTTCGGGATTCCCGGAAATAAGAGGGAAAGAAAACATTGTTAAAAAACTAGGATCGGTATAAAAAAACTTATCTTCCATATAGGAATTTTCACCGGCATGAATTAAATAAGAGCGGGATTCCCCTCTAAGTCGAGCTACAAATTCGATCCCGAGACAGTCTGACTTTAAAGCCTCAGCAAGTGGAGCCGGAGTTTTATTATAAATATCCGATCCGGCATTCGTATAATCATGAATCACATCAATTCTATATATTCGTTCACTATCCTTATGGAATTTATCATAACTCAACTCATACTTTATATAAAAAGCAATAAGAATAAGACATACCATCCCGATTGAAAGTCCAGAAATATTGATAATTGAGTATGCTTTATTTCTTCTAAAATTACGTATTGCTATTTTCAAGTAATTTGTCAGCATGGTTTATCCATCAATATCTATTCATATCTGAGTGACTCAACAGGATTTGCAAGCGCCGCTTTAATTGTTTGGATGCTGACCGTAAGCAATGCAATCAGTATTGTTGTAACGCCGGATATAATGAATACCCACATGCTTATATCAGTTCTATAGGCAAAATCTTCCAGCCATTTACTCATAAAGAAATAAGTGAGCGGCCAGGCAATAATATTCGCAACTATAATCCATTTTATAAATTCTTTTGAAAGCATTGAAAGAATTGACGGCACAGAAGCACCAAGTATCTTTCTAACGCCTATTTCTTTTGTACGCTGCTCAGCAATGAAGGCGGCAAGTCCGAATAAGCCAAGGCACGCAACAAAGACGGCAAGCACGGAAAATGAAAGCGCAATTATTCCTACACGTCTCTCCGCCCTGTAAATATCGTTAAAAGATTCATCCAGGAACCTGAAGTTGAAAGGCATTCCCGTACCTAGACTTTTCCATTTAGATTCTGCCGCTTTTATAATACCGGAAGTATAAGCCGGTAAAACTTTAAAAGAACAAAGCTCGGTACTCTTTCTAAGTACAATCCCCAAAGGAGCAATTTCCTGGTGCATCGATTCGAAATGGAAGTCCTTTACGATACCTATTATATTGTAAGAAATCACCCTGTCATCTTTGACAAAGGTATATATTTTTTGACCAATTGGATTTTCATAGCCCATTTGTTTCATCGCAGCTTCATTCAAAATTATCGCTGAAGAATCGGAACCAAACTCGTATGAAAACTCCCTACCCTCAAGCATTTCTATACCGATAGTTTTTATATAATCGTAATCTACATCCCATCTTTGCATATTAATACCGCTTTCAGTAAAGGAAGCGGCTCCTTTGAAAAAGACGCTGGAATGTCTTTGCGACGGCACGGGAAGAAAGCCGGAAATAGTTCCGTTTATTACCCCGGGAACTTTCAGCATTTCCTCCTTAAATACGTCAATATTACTCCCAAGACTATATGCATTATTTATGATGAGCACCTGATCCTTTTTATAACCAAGCTTTTTATTTTGCATATAGTTAAGTTGATTATATATAATGATCGTTCCCGTTACAAGAATTATAGAAGTAGCAAATTGAAATACGACCAAAACATTTCTTAAACCGCCGCTTTTGCTTCCGCCGGATAATTTCCCTTTAATGACGGCGGCAGGCATAAAACGTGAGAGAAAAAAAGCCGGGTAACTACCTGCTGCAAGGCCTACAAGGAAAGGCAGCAGTATAATAAATAATAAAATTGAAGATGAAAATAAGTCGGATATGGTTAGTTCTTGTACTATAAGATTACTGAACAAAGGCAAAACGTGGTATACAATAACAACAGCAAGGATAACGGCAATAAAAGCCATTAATGTTGATTCAATAAGAAATTGGAATATAATATTTTTCCGTTCGGTACCCAGAACTTTACGGATACCAACCTCCCTGGCGCGGTTTGCAGAACGGGCAGTGGTGAGGTTCATAAAATTTATGCAGGCTATAATAAGAATAAACATAGCTACCGCGGAGAAAATATAAACATATTGAATATTCCCGGCGGGACTTATTTCCTGCGTACGGTCGGAATATAAATGGATATCGGTTAACGGTATCAGGGAATTTTTAATTTTATTGCCTGCATTTTCAAACTCTTCTTTGCTTTTTACATTTATATGTTGCCGGACATAAGGGAATACATGTTTATCATTATACTCGGTGAAATTCTTTTCAAAATCTCTATAATCAACCCCTTCCCTTAAAAGCAGATATGTATGAAAATTAAAAGCGACATAATTGCCCCAGTCATAGTCATATCTCAAGTTAAACATGGGAAAAAGAAAATCAAACATGAAATGTGAATTCTGAGGCATGTCCTTTATAACTGCTGCAACTCTATAAATCGTATTCCCGTTGTCGTTTGTTTCAATAAATTTACCGACAGCATCTATGTCCCCGAAATATTTTTTAGCCGTTGAAGCTGTTATTACAACTGTGTTCGGTTCATTTAATATTTTGTCGGTATTGCCTGAAACAACCGGTAATGTGAACACTTTAAAGAAGGTTGAATCAACATAAGCTATGTTCGGTTCGTTGTTAAATTCGTTTCCCTTTTTTACATGTTTAGTCTCTCCGTAGCAATATATACGAGTATATTCTTCTACTTGAGGATACTCATCCTTCAGTACAGGCCCCATCATATCCGAGGTAAGAGGAATATATCGTTCAGTAGCCCCAAGTTTTAAATCAGTGTTTATCCTGAAAATCCGGTCGGCCTTCTCATTAAATCTGTCGTAATTCAGTTCATCCTGTATATAAAGAAGAATTAATAAACAGCAGGCTATACCAATTGCCAGCCCGAATATATTTATATAAGAATACGCTTTATGCCGGTAAAGATTCCTAACTGCAATTTTTATATAGTTTCTTAACATATTTTCCTCTACTCTTCCCTTAAAGTTTCAACCGGATTAGAATAAACGGCTTTTGTTGTATGATATAAAGTAGCGGCAATAGCAGTAATAACAATAACTGCAATTGCAAAGAAATAGTCGCCGAACAACATTTGATATTTGTAAGCCCCCGGGGTAGTATGACGAATAAGATAACCCGACGGGAAAGCCATTAGTGCGGCAAATAAAAGTATAAAAACAAATTCTTTTGACATCAGTATATAAAGCTGACGGCTGCCTGCGCCGAATACCTTGCGAACCCCTATTTCTTTCATACGTCTTTGAGCAGCAAATGAAATCATGCCAAACAGTCCGTTAGCTGCAATAAGTACAGCTATTACTGCGAACCCGAAAAATACTTTTTCAACAATTTCCCAAACACCCTTCGTCCCAAAACTTATATTATTATCAAATGTTGTTACTTCTATTATAGCGTCGGGGAAAAATTCTCTGAATACATTTCTTACAAAAGCTGCCGTACCTTCTTTATCACCGGGTTTAATTCGAATAGAAAATATCCCCCCATCGTCAAGAGTACCGGAGTTGAGTACCATATAAAAAGGAGGTATTTTTTCGTGAACCGAATAAGGATGAAAATCTTTAACAATACCTATTATTGTATAATTGTTGTTGTCTATCTTTTTGCCTATCGGATCATCCCACTTTAAATTTCTCCACGCTGTTTCGTTTATTAAACAAGCATGTTCATCAGTAGAAAACTCTCTTGAAAAATTTCTGCCGAGAATAATTTTCATTTTATAAGTATCTATGAAATCATACCCAACCCTGTTATAGCGAATATTTATTTTATCGGTAGCAGTTGCCCCTTCCCAATTAATTTCTTTTCCCCATGAACCGTGAAAAGGAGCATTGGTTGATAGGGTAGCGTCTAAAATATCGGAGTTGGTTAACAGTCGATTTCTTAACGTCTCAAACTGCCCATTGTTGGCTTCACCGTAAACGTGACATGTCAAAAGATTTTGTTTTTCAAAGCCGAAATCTTTTGTCTTCATATAGTGAACTTGATTGACAACATAAACCGTAGAAGTAAGCAGGAGTACCGAAACACAATATTGAACAGTAACTAAAGATTTCCGCAAAAAACTATTTGAGGAACCTTTGCCGCTGTTTTGTAAAGACAGAACATTACCTTTTATAACATGTATGGGCCTAAAACCGGAAAGATATGAAGCCGGATAAATCCCGGATAAGAAACCGGTAACTATAAACACTGCAAACATTACAAAAATAAATTTGATATCGCGAATAAAATTAATGTCAATTTGTCTTTCAACTACGGTGTTGAAATAAGGCAATAAAAGTTCAACAAACAAAAATGTAAATACCATCGAGATAATTACAAAAATTATCGCCTCTCCAATGAATTGCGAAAAAAGTGAAATCCTTGAAGCGCCGACTACTTTGCGTACACCGATTTCTTTCTTTCTTAAAAAAGAGTTGGCCGACGAAAGATTTATATAGTTTATACATGCCAGCAGCAAAACAAAGACAGCGAAAGCGCCTATGTAATATAGCGCAATTTCAACATCGTTCTTTTCATTTGAAGTAAGGTGAAGTTCCGGTAAAGGCTTAAGATAAATTTTCTTGTAATTATCAGTAAGATACTGATCCTGAAAATCATAAATTTTCTCATTTACGGACTTAACCGATACATTAGGTTTTAATGTAACAAAAGTGAAGAACATTGCTGTCGTGATGTTTTCCAATCCGTCAAAATCTTTCCAATCGCTAACTTCTTTATAAGTTGAAATTGACACTATATAATCCGGACGGAAATCCAGGTTAAAAGGTAAATCTTTAATGATGCCTGTTACCTGAAGAGTCTTGTTTTTAGAGGATTTTATAATTTTACCAAAGGCGTTTTGTCCCGGGAAATATTTTTGCGCAAGTTTCTGAGTGAGTACTACAGAGTAAGGTTCGGATAAAGCTGTAGACGAATCCCCTTCTACAAACTCGAATGTAAGTACTTTGAAAATATTATTATCGGCATAACAACCATCGTCTTCATTAAAAGTAAGCTCGTCCGATGATGATAAATATTCATCCCAAATGTATCCCGTAACGGTTGAGTTTTCTATTTCAGGGACCTTTGTTTTTAGTTCCGAGGCAAGTTTATACCCTGTTTGGGTATATATTTCATAACCATCATTAAAAAGGACTTTCTGTTGAACTCTGTATGCGTGATCGTAGTTTTTGTTGTAGATATTCCAGTTCAGCTCGTAACGAACAAACAACAATATAAGAGCACATGTCGTCATTCCTATCGCAAGACTCGAAACATTGCTTAGAGAATACCCCGGATGCTTAAATATATTCCGCAAAAATATTTTCAGATAATTAAGAATCATAGATTTTTCCTAATTTATTCTATTCAAAAACATAACCGTAAAGAGGTTATTTAATTTTTACGGCAAAAAACGCGCCGAAAATTCAACAGACCAGGAGCTTTTTTTTCATTACTATTTCAATGTTCACGGAGGAATATGTTCGGAAACAAACTGTTACTGTTCGAAAATGGACGACTTCCTCTGATTTGTTTTAGACGCCGATAAAGTTTTAAAAGTTGAAAGGACCTAGAATATATAGGTCCTGCAAAAAAATTCTACAGGACGTATTATCTATTTTAGAAAAGGAACTCCGACATTTTTAATTTCTTTATTCATACCTCAATGATGTAACAGGGTTAGCCTTTGCAGCTTTTATTACAAGATAGCCCAAAGTGGCTACTGTAATAATAAACGTAATAACTCCGGCCAGGATGAATACCCAAACATGATCATTAATGTCTATTCTAAAAGTATAATCATGTAGCCAACCGTTCATTACAAACCAGGCCACAGGCACTGCAATAACGTTTGCTATTACCACCCACTTTACAAACTCTTTAAGCAGCAGAAAAACAATATTTTTTACCGATGCGCCGACCGATTTGCGTATTCCTATTTCTTTTGTTTTTTGTCTTGTAGTATATGATACTAACCCGAACAAACCTATGCACGCTATAAAAATTGCCAGGTCGGTAAAAAGGAAAAACACCATACCGAACTGTCTGTCGGCTTTGTATTGTGCGTCGAAGAATTCATCCAAAAAGAAATAATCAAACGAGGTGGAAGAAATAAACTACTATGGACTACAAGTCCATAGTTTTTGTTAAGACTGAAAGTCTTTATTCTATTATGAAATTCGATTCATCTTCGTCATTTGGTTTTCTATGGTCTTCCAAATACTCATTAGCATTTCATCGGTTATCTTTCCTCTACTCCAACATCCATAACCCATCCCCCAAAAGTGACTCCCAAATACCTTTTGCTTAACTCCGGGAATTCTTGCTCTAACTTTCTTGTACTTCTTCCTTGGAGCTTCTTAACCTATTTACTTATCAATAACGACGGTAGATAATTTAGATGAATATCAACATGATCTTTCCAGATGACTCCTTTGAGTATTACTATATCTTCTGATTCGCATATTTGTTTTATTATTGTTCGACAACGTATTTTTATATCTCCTTCAAGTACCGAATATCTATACTTGGTTGACCATACTATATGGGCTGTTAATCTTTATACTCTATCTACACTGCTTCGCTGATATTTCATCTCCTATGTTAATCATTTTTAGAAGCTTAAACGACTTGCACTGAAGTGCTTAGTTTTTACTCTTTCTGTGACCAATAAAAAAATAATTAAAAACGAGTCGGTGATAGTGAGAAGAATGGGCCATCCGCTGCCGAATATGTCGGATACAAAAACAAATAGAATTAAAGTTATTAAAAATGCTAACGACAAAAAAGAAATACCCAGTATTTTGCCGTCTATCCACTTTTGTGGACTAATAGCAGCAACGACTACTTCTGATATTCTCAATTGTTTTTCGCCTGTTATCGCTACAAACTGATAAGCTAATCCTAAAAATATTCCTAAAAGCATAAGTCCTATAGGTATACCGGCGATAATTTCTTCACCGGCTTTACTTCCTTTTTTTAATCTCTATGGGTGCAATTCCCCACCGCTTGCGGCGGGATAGTTCATTATAGATTCACACCATACATCCCCAAATAACTATATGTTCCGTTTGAGACGATATTCCGGGGATTTTTATGCTCGCTGCACTTTTCATTCTGTTAATGCAGCAGCCATTCCGTAAAATTTTCTTTCATTCCGTCAATATAGATAATAATTATGCTGATCCCGGAACATGTTTGGAATTGAAGGGGAATGTTTTTGCAAAACAGAAGTCTTGAATCAAAATATTTTTACGAGCTGACGGGGTTAATCCCGGTCTGCCGTCTGCGAGTTACGCTTTTTCCTTTGCAGTATTAAAGTATTGCCTCCCAAAATTAATACTACACCAACTGCTGCGTGCGGACTCCATTGATAATCTTCAAAAATTGTCGAAAGGATTAAAGCTATAACCGGTATAACCAATGTTACGTAAGCTGATTTATCCGGTCCAATATTTCCGAGCAGTTTTAAATAAGCGCTGAAAGCTGCAATTGATCCGAATAGGGTTAAATAAACAAGGGAAGCAATGTAAGAAAAGGATGTATCAAAGTTGAGCTCAGCCCCGGTAAATAATGCAATTGCAAACATCGCAAGTCCGCCGTAAAACATGCCGAACGCATTTGTTTGAAGAACAGGCAGACTGTTTATCTGGTTGCGTGCGGAAATAATATTCCCAAACGAAGCGCTTAAAACAGCCGTCAAACCTAATACCAGCGCAAGCGAATTTTCATCTGTAAAGCTGAACGTTAAAATATCGCTGTAAAAAACAAGAAAGGTACCGAGCACGCCTACTATGCCGCCTATTAAAACAAGTTTTCTTATCGGTTTGCCGAGAAATAAAAACCCGTTAAAGATATTCATGAAAACAATCAGGGAAAACAGCAGGGCAACCAAACCGCTTTTTAGGTGTACCTCTGCAAGGTAAACAAGCCAGTAATTTATGCCGAATAAAAAGAAACCCTGTAGAGCAAAAAAGAAATGGTCTTTCGGTTTGTAACTTAATTCCATCTTAAGGACAATACAGCAAACAAAGAGCATAATCCCCGCTAAAACAAACCTGTAAACAACCGAAACAATCGGATCAACAACTCCAAGCTGGAAAGTTATAACCAGCCATGTTGATCCCCAGATCAAAGAGGAAATTAAGTAAAGAAATAAATTTTTCAAGCCGGTAGTTTGTTTTGTGAAGAACAATAATACAAAATTCCGCTATAATTATAATAAAACTTTTGAAAAATTTTTATCGGCATTATAATGTCACACAGGGCCTAGAGTTTGTCCAAAAACCGGTGCTTGCCCGTATTCTCCAGGCGAGTCGCTCAGAGGTTAACTTAATGCAATTATTCGTAGTTTCGTCGCTCCAATGGAAATTTTTAATGATTATTTAATGGCATGTTGCTTCAAAGAACATTTTCTAAAAATAAGTCATTCAAATAGAATTAAACAAATCAATCGGCTTTAGCCGTTTAATTATTGGTGTGCCGGGCATGTATAAAAACTAACGGGTGCGTGGTATAAAGCACAAGAGCCGAGATGACCGGAATCACATAGCTAAGGCAAGGGTGTCTCAAGTGCTTGGGCGTTTTGCTAAATAGGGATTGCTGAAGTTCTCAGATGCAAAATTCAAACCTATGTTGCTTATGGCACAAAGCTCTCAGTGTATAAGCCATTTTTCTAAGCTTTAGAGAATTCTTGATAAAAAGAAAAT
>JASFMY010000119.1:0-22189 GCA_050117315.1 Ignavibacteria bacterium | reverse complement strand
CTTTTGGGAGTTGCATAGGTAAGCCAGTAAAAGCTGTTTGCCAATTTATAAATATTTTCACTTATCTCATCATAAACTTCAATTAAATCGCCCGAACTTGCTTCTGCAATTGAAAAGAACCCGCTGGTTCCGATTACTTCCAACACATCAGGGTCAATATCAACTCCTAAACCAACAGTGTAAACCGTTCTGTCTTCTATTGCCTCAACGGCGCTTTCCAAAGAACTTGAGCCCTGGGTGTCCTTGCCGTCCGTAAAGATTATCATTGAGCTTTGAACAACCCTATCCGTGGTAACATAATCTTTCATTACGCTGGCGCCTTCAATCACAGCACCGTATAAGTCTGTTGTTTCATAGCCGGAAACATATTGATTTAAAATTGCATTTTCCAATGATGTTTTGTCATCTGTAAAATCTATCAACAATTCCGGGTCCTCCGAAAATTGGTAAATAGCCACCTCGTGGCTGTCCGCAAGGCTATTTACAAAATCAACCGATGCCTGTTTTATTTCACTTAAATCAGATGAGGTCAAACTCGTACTATTATCAAGCATTAAAACGGTTCTATGAACAAAACTATTCTCTTCTCTCTTAGTAATGGCTAAATCAATTTCCTGGTGGTCTGCAATTACACCGTCTTCATATAATTCAAAATCGATGGTGGATAATTCCGCTACCCCGTTACCGTCCAAGTCCAAAACCTGGAAAAGTATGTTGACCAAATTAGGTATCTCTGTTGAGATATCATGTTCGTTCATCACATATCCTTCCCCGTTTGAACCGCCCTGTGTTTTCGTTGTAAACGACCAAACCTGGCCTTCTACGGAACTGCCGTCGTCGGGCTTAGCCACTACCTTCCAGTAATATGTTTCACCGCTTTTAAGCCCGGCAACAATGATGCTCTTTCTTTCCAAATCAGCAACATATAACTCTCCGGGGGGATTTTCGGTGTCAAAGTAAACATCAAAAATTGTTGCTCCATCATACTCCCATTCAAGAGTAACAACTAAATTTTGTCCGGTAGAAGAATTTTCAGGTGAAGGAGTATTCGGTTTGCTTTCGTCTACAACTTCCGGATCGCTTGAACCTTCGAAACAGTTCTGAGTAAACAGTAATAAAATGACTACCAAAATTAAATTGCAAAAAGGTTTCATACAAGCCAATAAATGTTGATGGATAATTTAAGAAATAAATCAGTAACTTTTAATCTATTGTAGAAAATAATCAGCAGTGGTTAACCAATTATTATCAATCTTCTTACTTATTTTTTTAAATTTTAGAAATTTCTTAATTGGCTAATTGTTATCTTTAATTTTTCTCGATGTCGGCATATCATATGAATTAATTCCATATAATCTTATTGTAACTAGTTAGAATTAATGATAAAAATCTTTGTTATGCTCAGCATTGTATACTTGTTGCAAATTGGTTTTGGGATTTAGTTTTTATTTAGAACTCACCTAAATCCTCCCCGCCTCCCAAAGTCTCGTACGGCGGGCAGGTCTTAAAAAGAGAGGATTTTATGGCAAAATCCCAAAACCAATTTGGCTTGTGTATACTGCCAATATATATGACCGATTCATATCTCAAGTCAAATCCTACAAATTCAATATTGAATTAATTTGAATATTCTAAGTACTTATTGTATAATTAGAATATCCTTATCCCTTTTTATTTTTTATTAAAAAAAACTTTTTTTAAAAGGAGAAAGCTCATGGACAAAATCTATCGTATTATGATTACTCTTTTAGTATTATTTATTTTTGCTTTTCTTCAAGCATCTCAAATGAAAGCCCAACAAAATAACGCACAATTTATTTCTTACTCTAATGTTCCAACACAGATGTTAATAGGTAAGACCGCAACAGTTACAGTAACCATGAAAAATACAGGCACTACGACCTGGACAAGAGCTGATAAGTATAAACTCGGGACACAGAATCCACAGGATAACACAACATGGACCGGTGGAACAAGGATATACCTTTCACCTACCGATAACATAGAACCAAACGCAACAAAATCATTTACATTTGAAATTACGGCGCCAATAACACCTGGCACTTATAATTTTCAATGGAGAATGGTAGAAGAAGCAGTAGAATGGTTTGGAGAATATTCAGATAACAGAACCATTAATGTAATTGATCCGCAACCGGAATTACCGGTAAGAGCAGTGTTTTATTATCCGTGGTACAAAAAAAACACCTCAGGAACCGGGTGGCTTGAGGGCAAATCTTCACATTATACACCTACACTCGGTTTTTATAACTCCAACAATACATCGGTTATAGACGATCATATTGACATGCTGGAGTATGGAAAATTTGATGTAGCAATCTCTTCATGGTGGGGACAAGGCTCCTACACCCACAATAATTTAAAAACTATAATGGACAGAACCGAACTGTTAGGTAGTGATTTAAAGTGGTGTATTTATTATGAACCTGAGGGTGATGCATCTGTTTACGGAACAGATGACCCTTCAGTTTCGCAAATTACAAGTGACCTACAATATATAAGAGATAATCTTGCCAACAGGCCTGAATACTTCAAAGTAAACAATAAATTTGTCGTATTTGTATGGGGCGATGGAGACGATGCTTCATCGGGAATGGCAGACAGGTGGAAACAGGCAAATGACAATCTGGGCGGAATTGCATATATATCCTTAAAAGTTTTTGTAGGTTACCAAAGCCATGAAAGCAAGGTTGACAGTTGGCACCAATATGGTCCCGCCCAGGAAGTGCACTCATTTTTGCCTCACAGTTATAATATAAGTCCGGGTTTCTTTCTAACAAGTGAATCTACACCAAGATTATATCGCAATCTGACAAGCTGGAAATCAAACATAAGAAACATGCTAAGTGCAGGCGCAAATCTTAAATTAGTCACAAGTTTTAATGAATGGATTGAAGGAACAGCAGTTGAACCGGCCAGTGCATGTAATTCATCTGAAGAGTCTCCCTGGACAAGTTCTTCAGGTTACGGAGATTATCTTGATGCTTTATATTACAACGGTCTTAACAAAAGTGCGGAGACTATTGATGAAACTGAAAGTATTCCGCAAACATTGTCGTTATCACAAAACTATCCCAACCCTTTTAATCCCAGCACAATTATAGAATATTCATTACCTGATGAAGGTTTTGTAATTTTAGAGGTGTTTAACCTGCTTGGTAAAAAGATTACAATCCTTGAAAACTCATATAAACCTGCCGGAAGATATCAAGTGAAATTTGATGCTCAAAATTTATCGAGCGGAACGTACGTTTATCAACTTAGAAGCGGACAAAAGATACTAACAGGAAAAATGCTTTTATTAAAATAGTATCAAATCACACTTACGGGACCCGGCTTTTAAAAAGAAACCGGGTTCCGGCTTTCAAACTTAAAGCTCATAAAATTATTATGGAAGTTTACATTTTAAGTGACTCTATATACTTGATTCTATTTTTTATTGACGGGTGGCTGTAAAAGAACCATTCAACAAAGGGATGCGGATCCCGGTCGCCTAAATTTTGTTCAGTCAATTTATCCAGGGTTGATATAAAAGCACTTTTTTTGTTGGTAGTGCTTACTGCGTATTCATCAGCCTGGTATTCAAATTTTCTCGAAATTATATTTGAAACCGGTGATTGGATTACGCCGATAAGCATAGCCCACAAGGTTAAAAGGGGAATGGCATCTATCTGTGTGATCGAGTTAAATCCAAACCAGGGTAATGATATTTCATACAAAACAGCCATTAGGTAAAACGTAAAAAAACTGAAGAACGTGCCTATAAAAATGTTCTTTACAATATGTTTATGTTTGTAATGCCCGAACTCATGTGCCAAAACAGTTTCTATTTGATCGTTGTCATAACTTTCCAGAAGTGTATCACCGAGAAGTATTCTTTTTGTCTTCCCCAAGCCCGTGAAAGCCGCGTTGGCCTTCTTTGTATTTTTGCTCATGTCAAACTTAAATACATTCTGCACTTTCATGCCGGCATCCTCACTTAATCTTAATATTCTTTCCTTTAACTCTTCATTTTCTAAAGGAGTAACTTTATAAAAAATCGGCAAAATAATTACCGGAACAATTTGGGCAAATACCACGGAAAATAAAAATATAATCACTGCAAAAACAAGCCACCACAAAGTACCGAACGTGTTTAATACCCAAAAGAAAATAATAAGAAGAGGCAACCCTATAACAGAAGTTACAACCAATCCTTTTGCTCCTTCCAGAATCCATTTCCAAAAAGTTTGATTTGACAAATCATATTTATGTTCTAGATAGTATCCTGTGTAATAGCTAAAAGGAGCAAAGATAACGGCGCCTATAATTCCTGTAATAACTACGAATAGCAAAAACTGCAGGTAACTGCTTGAAGTTACATTTGATAAATATTCCGTCAAATAAGTACTGTAACCCGATGCTACAAATAAGAAGATCAAAATAAAGGATAAAACACTTTCACCGATTCCGAAAGCCAGTTTTATATTGTTATACTTTTTCGCTGCGGAGTTATCTTGTTTAACCATCTTGCTCAAATTATTATTTGCAAAGCTGAAATATAGTAAAAATCAATGGCATGAACCTCGGGGCAATTCGTCGTGGAGAACCGAACCCTGTTCCGCCGCAACCTGCCCTCCGTATCCCAATAAATCGGGAGAAGGCGGGACGACGGGGAATTAAACCGCCTTCTCGCCTGCCTTGCCGGTGCCAAAGGCATCCCTTTAGGGGCAGACAGGTCTGCCGTAGCGAACGCGGCGGATTAAAGTTGACCGAATGCTCTAAATGTTGTGCAAGGCTATCTATTCAAATACTATAGCTCGCCGGTTTTCAAAAAATTCGATTTAGGAAGTACTGCTGAATTATTGCTTCAACATTAATCATTCATTAGAGTAAATATGTTATGAATTTAATATATTACTCTTGACCATCGCATATTTATTAATTATATTAACAATACTTCAAACAAATTGTTCACCTAAAATACTATTCCTTAAAGTAATTGTACTTTGGGAGATGTTCTTTTAAAAAATTATTCAAATTACAATGATCTGCATTAAAAGGAGATTAATTCATTTCACTTTTTTCATTCACACACATCAAAGGGAGGTACCATGAGCTTTACTAGACTTTTCAAAACTTCATTTTCTCTTTTTTTGATAGCTGTTCTATTGTACAGCGGCAACCTTTTTGCAAACAATGGAAATAAGATCAGGGTTCTTTTATCTGTTGCCAAGCAAAATTATCAAAAAGTAGAAGACGTAGTAAATTCATTAGGCGGAGAAATTCATATCAAGCATAGGTACTGTGAAGGTATGGCAGTTACCGTGCCGAAAGAAAACCTGGCAGCTTTGTCTTCCATTCAAGAAATTAAACAGGTTTTAAAAGATCTGAATATTCAGAAACCTGAGCCTGTCCAAATAGAAAAACCGGGCTACGGGTTAATCAAGCACAAGGTTGATCTTGCTGCTTCTCACTCACAAACACTTTCGGGTGATGATCTAATGGATATTCTTGTTGATAATCCGCAAAATTATTATCCTTATACAAACGAACTAATGGCTGTAAACGATTTTATAGCCAATACCGGGCATATTGGCGAAAATGTAATAGTCGCAATTATTGACGACGGCGTTTCATCTGCGGCTACTGCTATCAGCAGCAGGATATTAGGCGGCGAGAATTTTACGGACGACGGAATTCCTGCAAATAGTCCGCTCAACGATTCACACGGAACCTGGGTAGCATGCTGCGTCGGAGCAAACGCAATTTTCGGTTTCAGCGACTCTGCAATACAGGATGCGGTGGAACTTTATGCTCCAGGTTCTACTATACCGGATTACTTCGGTTCTGGTATTGACGGAATACCAATGATTGGCGCTGCTCCCGGCGCATCATTTTATGCATTAAAAGTATTTGAAGCCGGAGGTGGCGGCGCTCCGAGGAGTGTTGTTGCTGCAGCACTGGAAAGAGCAATTGAGCTAAAGACAAAGTATAATAGCGGTGATCCCGACGGATTAAATATCCAGGTAGTAAATATGAGCCTCGGCGGCTCATCATTATATGCCGGCAACGACCCATTTTATGCCCCTTTGACTGAGGCTGCAACAGATGCCGGAATTCTGGTTGTTATTTCTGCCGGCAATGAAGGACCAAGCGGAATGAGTATCGGTACACCCGGTGATTCCAGGAATATTATTACCGTTGGTGCTACAACAGATGCCGCACACGAAAGAATTGTTGCGGATCTATTTTATGTTGGACCCGGGGGAGGATTTTTATGGAGACCCGTTGACAACAATATTGTGACCGATTTTAGCTCCCGGGGGCCAACTGCTGACGGTAGAAGGGACCCTGAAATAGTTGCTCCCGGTGATTGGAGATTCTGCCAGAATGTTAACGGAACTACAATTAATTGGGTAGGAGGAACATCTTTCTCTTCACCAACCGTTGCCGGAACGGCTGCGTTACTGCTATCCGCAGTGCCGACAGCAACTCCGAATCAACTACGCGCTGCATTGCTAAAAGGCGCAAATCCAGATGCGCTTGACGATAATTCAGATAGGCAGGATAGAGGTTTCGGTTTTGTTGATGCGTATGCTGCTTATCAAAAATTACTTGACGGGGCATTTAATCCTCTGGATATAGGTATTGAAACTCCGTTCGTAAAAGCAAACATTTTGGTTGGTTCATTTATTCCTGTTATCCACAGAAGAAATTTTTCTTCAAATACCGGGGATTTACTACCGGGACAAAGAAAAGAATATTTTTACAATATCAACAGTTATGCTAAAAGTGTTACGGTAAATATTTCAAATGTTACACCTGAATTACCGCCGGAAGAACAAAACCAGTTATTCGGTGATGATTTAATCGTTGCCATCCACAGTGCCAAAACATCAGCAACAGATGATTATAGAGCATTAACGCCGGCATTTGTCGGAGAGGGTGGTGCTACCTTTATTCTTGAGGGTTCGGACCTGGACGAAGGTATTGCAAGAATAACTTTAGTAGGCGATTGGACAAACGTCGGTAAAGTTTCAGCTTCAGTAGGTATAAACACCGAATACGAAATCAATTGCTTCCCGAGAGTATCAGGTAAAGTAACAGAAGGTGAAATAAAAACATATGAAGTTGAAGTTCCGGCTAATACGGCGGAATTGAATTTGAAATTATCATGGCGAGATAACTGGAAAAGATACCCGACTGATGATCTTGATATGAGTGTTTATGATCCTGCAGATAACTTAATTTTAGTTGACAACGACGGCGATGACGATACTGACGGTATATCTTTGGATTCACCCGAAAGATTGAGCATTGCCTCACCGGAAGAGGGCACATATACGGTGCTGGTAGAAGGATATACAGTATGGAAGGGTAAAGAAAAATTCAAATTATTCACCGATTTGGTTGCGGAGGCATTACCTCCGTCAGCAGCGTTGGGAATAGCTGATGTTGCAGAAGTAACAAGCCTGCCGTTGGAATTCAACCTGACTCAAAATTATCCAAACCCGTTTAACCCGAGCACGGTTATAAATTATGATTTACCCGAGGCTTCTTTTGTTACACTGAAAATTTATAATATACAGGGACAGTTGGTAAGAGTTCTGGTTGATGAACTTGCAACTGCGGGTAGTCATTCAATTGTGTTTGACGGAAGGAATGACGGCGGTAGTAGATTGACCAGTGGAATGTATGTTTACCAGTTGGTAGCAGGTGATAAAATTCAGACGAAGAAAATGATGATTCTAAAATAAGATTAAAAAAAAACACTGATTATAAAAAATTAAGCCCACCGAAGAATAATTAGTGATACCTGCCAGGCCTGCCCGCTATATTAACATAGTGGGCAGGTAGCCTAAAATTTAATACTCACAAAATATTATGCGCGGTGCCGAGAATACTTCCTTTAAAAACTCCCTCAATTGTTCGTAACGGCCTTGTAATTGTAGTTCTCTATATGTTGATTAGTTGGATAATATAATATGATAGCTGGAGACAATAACAATTTAGCCGGATAAAGTTTTTATGTTGCGGGACTGATGGTATTGTCCAGGGTTATAATATCTTAACTCCCTAAACAGGCAAAAACATTCGGCGGTGAACTTCAGGATGATGCCACTTTATTAGCCGTTAGATTAAAAAAAAGACGTCCCATGCCGTGGGACGTCTCTACAAATTACTTTCCACAAGTAGAATGAGAACTATATACTAGATATCATAATATAAACTGAACTCATAAGGATGAGGCATTAACGACATCGGTTTTACTTCTTTATCGAATTTATAATTGATCCATGTTTCAATCACATCTTCTGTAAACACGTCGCCTTTTAACAAGAATTCATGATCTTCTTCAAGAGCCTTTAATGCTGCGCCTAAAGATTCGGGAGTTGAAGGGACATTTTGCAGTTCTTCCGGTTCCATATCATAAATATCTTTATCTAACGGATCGCCGGGATCAATTCTGTTTAATACCCCGTCAAGCCCTGCCATCATCAATGCTGAGAAAGCAAGGTAAGGATTTGAAGATGCATCCGGGCATCTGAATTCAACACGTTTTGCTTTCGGGCTGTTTGAATACATTGGAATTCTGCATGCAGCACTTCTATTTCTTTGTGAATAAGCTAATCTTACAGGAGCTTCAAAGCCGGGTACCAACCTTTTGTACGAGTTAGTTGTCGGATTCGTAAATGCAAGTAATGCGCCCGCATGTTTCAAAACACCGCCGATAAAGTGCAATGCCATTTCACTCAATCCTGCATAACCGTTGCCTGCAAATAACGGTTTGCCGTCTTTCCAGAAAGAACAGTGAGTGTGCATACCGCTACCGTTGTCGTTCATAATCGGTTTAGGCATATATGTAACTGTTTTTCCGTGTAAACGTGCTGTGTTTTTTACAACATATTTGAACAGTAATAATTCGTCTGCTGCCTGTAGTAACGGGGCAAATTTTAAATCGATTTCGCATTGACCGCCGCTAGCTACTTCGTGGTGCTGTGCTTCAACTTCAATCCCCATATCAATTAAACGTGTACACATTTCGTTTCTTAAATCATTTAGCGAATCTGACGGAGGAACCGGGAAGTATCCTTCTTTGTAACGCGGTTTGTAAGCTAAGTTAGGGCCTTCTTCACGTCCGGTGTTCCAACGGCCTTCAACGGAGTCAACATAATAGAAAGATGTATTCGGTTGCGAATCAAATTGGACATCGTCAAAAACAAAAAATTCTGCTTCCGGTCCGATGTATGCCGTGTCTGCAATTCCCGTAGATTTCAAATAAGCATCTGCTTTTTGAGCAATACTTCTGGGGCATCTTGTATATTTTTCTTTTGTTGCAGGTTCGTGAACATCACATATTAAACTGATAGTAGGTGATTCAATAAAAGGGTCCACAAACATTGATTGCGGATCGGGAATTATAAGCATATCACTTTCATTAATGTTTTTCCATCCTCTTATTGATGAACCGTCAAAACCAAAGCCATCCTCAAAAGAATCTTCTTTTAACTGGCTTGAAGGAACCGTAAAATGCTGCCATTGGCCCGGGAAATCCATAAACTTGAAATCAATAAATTTTATTTCCTTTTCCTTAATGAAATCAAGAATCTTTTTGATTGAAGAATCGGTACTCATTTTCTTTCTCCTTAGTTTTTATATTTTTATTTTAGTTGTTTCTTTGCTAGTCGATAAAACAAAATTTGTTATAGTCCGTACAACACCGGGCCACGATTGAATAGTGCTTAATAATGATTCCAGCTCTTTAGTGCTTTTAACAAGCACTTTCAACATATGCGAGCCTTCGCCTAAAACAGAATGGCATTCCAAAATTTCAGGAATTTGTTTTGCGTTTTCCAAAAGCTTTTTATAGTTTTTCGATGACTCCATTACAACAAGAATAAAAGCCTGTATGTCATAACCGAAAGTATGTCTGTTTAATTTTGTAAAATAGCCTTCAATTATACCGTGATCTTCAAGTTTATTGAGTCTCTCGCTTAATGAAGGCAATGATAACCCAATTTCGTCTGCTAAATCTTTCCTTTTTTTTCTTCCGTTTTCTTGTAGAAGATTAAGGATCTTATGATCTAAGCTGTCAAGCATAATACGCCTAATTTATTTAGGATTTTCGAAATTAATGACTGAAAATATAAGACAGATAGTTGAGAAATGCAAAACTTATTTTAAATATACAAAAAAAATACGTAATTTGTATTTTATTTAATAAATTTTTTAAAACAAATGATTATTTTTGCATATTAAATTATTCATTATATATATAAGCAGTGTATTATCTGTAGTCCTCGAAAGTTAAATTTTTTGCAAACTATTCAATGAGCTGATAGTTTAATTTTATGGAAATCAATTTTACAATCATACTGCTTGGTATTACTGCATTTGCAATTTTTATGACTATCTTTTTCATAGTGCGCAGCATGAATTTGTTTGGTGATAAAATGAACTCCGCTTCAGGCTCAAAAGAAATTGCACGTCTCAGAGAAGAAAACGTTAAACTCAAAGACCAGATTACTTTTTACCAGATGCATAAAGACAGAATTGAATATAAGATTTCCGAGCTTGAAAAAACAGTTAAATCCCTTGAAGAAAAGAGGTTTAATTTGGAGCAGACCAAATTAAGATTAGAGGAATTGAATATACAAAAGGATGAGCTTTTCACTTCAGTAGTTCACGATATAAAAAATCCGGTGTCCACTATTCGCAATTTTGTTCAGTTACTAAAGTCTTATGACTTAACTGCCAAGGAACAGAGCGATATTATGCAAAGCCTTTTATCCACTTCTTCGCGTATATTTAAACTTGTTGAAGAAGTTTCCAGGGTAATAAGCAATGATAGAGACATAAATAAACTTCACCCTGAGCTTGGACAAATAAACGATGTAGTTGAAAACATCTATGGTAATTATGAACCGCTTGCGCATGCAAAAAATATAGTATTCAAAAAAAGGCTTGATAGAAATCTTCCCCTAATCATGTTTGACCAGGTAAAAATAGGACAGGTGATTGATAATCTTGTCAACAATGCAGTAAAATTTTCACCTCGGGAAACAGAAATAACTGTATCTACTTTTCAGGATGAAGACAACATTGTCTGTGAAATTAAGGATACCGGTTACGGTCTGTCGCAGGAGGAAATTATAAAAGCATTTGAAAAAGGAGTTGTACTAAGCAATAAACCTACCAACAATGAATCAAGTTCGGGAATAGGTTTGTGGATTGTAAAAAAAATAATTGAACAGCATAGCGGAAGAGTTTGGGTAAAAAGCAAACTGGGAAGCGGTTCAACATTTGCATTTAAACTGCCGATAAAAAAAGAAAAAATCACCTAAATAGTGTCCGGTCGAATATCTGCAAATTGTTATGATCAAATAAGTTCCAAAGTATTTCACGCTTGAATAATCATATCAATTGTTAAATTGCTCAATAGTCAAATTGTTGTGATGAAGCTTCAACGGCAATAAAACAACCTGCCTCGCCGGTAGGCGGGTGTGGCAATTTAGCCTGTCCGCCGTAGCTTCTATTTACGTAAGCGGACCTTCTGGAAATATTCGAGGAAAATAAATCATATAACTTATTCATTTGTAAATAGTTATTAGTATCCGACCGGACACTAAATAAAAAAAGGGCTTTTAACAAGCCCCCTTGAAAAAATTTTTTATCTTCAAGTTTTCACAATTAATTTGAAATTACCCGGGTCACTTTTTTAGCTGCTTCTTCAAGAGAATTGGCAACTTCAAAATTTAACCCTGAATTTTCCAGCATATCCGCAGCTTCTTCTGCGTTTGTTCCTTCAAGCCTTATAACTATCGGGATATTTACTTTAATTTCGTTAACAGCGTCAATTACTCCCTGGGCAACTCTGTCGCACCTAACAATTCCGCCGAAAATATTAACTAGAATTGCTTTTACATTCGGATCCGACAAAATTATTTTAAAACCGTTTGCAACAGTTTCTTTATTTGCGCCGCCGCCTACATCCAAAAAGTTTGCTGGTTCGCCGCCGGCAATTTTTATAATATCCATTGTAGCCATTGCCAAACCGGCTCCGTTAACCATGCAGCCCACGTTGCCGTCAAGCTTGATATAATTTAAGTCATACTTTGATGCTTCAATTTCAAGCTGTTCTTCTTCGTCCAGGTCCCTATACTCAACAATATCGCTGTGCCTGTATAAAGCATTGTCGTCAAAATTTAATTTTGCATCAAGTGCAATTACATCGCCTTCTTTTGTTACAACCAGCGGGTTTATTTCCGCAAGCGACGCATCCGTTGCATCATAAGCCCGGTAAAGCCTTGTAAAAAACTTAACTGCGTTTTTGAACTGGCTGCCTTCCAAACCCAAACCGAATGCAAGCTTTCTCGCCTGGTATCCCTGGAATCCTACCGAAGGATCAACGGTTTCTTTCAAGATTAATTCCGGGGTTTCCGCTGCAACCTTTTCTATTTCTACCCCGCCTTCTGTTGAAGCCATAACAACGTTTTTTGAACCGGCCCTGTCCAACGTTATTCCAACATATAATTCTTTTTCTATATTGATGCCCTGTTCAATGAGCAGTCTTTTTACGGTTTTTCCTTCCGGGCCTGTTTGATGGGTAACTAAGTTCATTCCCATCATGTTTTGAGCATACTCCCTAACTTCATCCAAAGACTTTGCAACTTTTACTCCGCCGCCTTTTCCTCTTCCCCCGGCATGAATCTGAGCTTTTACAACCCACACATTCCCACCTATTTCTTCCGCCGCTTTTACAGCTTCGTCCGCATCAAATGCAACCCTTCCTTGCGGAACAGGGACGTTAAATTTTCTTAAAATCTCTTTGCCCTGGTATTCATGTATTTTCATAATTTCCCTTGTTTATTATAGATGCTTTGTCTTAAACTAAATGTAGTCTTGATTCCGAAATTTTCATATAAATCAAAACCCCGTTTATAATATCAAAATTAGCTACATTATTCATGATATTCAATTATTATTATAAATTCACTCTTGTAATCTTGAAGACAAATTCCGAAGAAACCAAGAAACGTGCCCCGGCAACTTGCTTAACAGACGTAAGAATTGAGATATTAGATTTGAGACAGGCAGGTTAATTGCTCTGCCTTTTTTTGATGCGCTCCTTTCCGGCCTGCTGAAAATTCTTCACACAAGTATGCTAATAAAAATACTTTACAAAAAAAATTTAAACTTTCACAAACAGTAAATATGGTTGCTAAATATGTTATAAAATAATAGGTAGTTATACTTATTTAATACTAATTATCTATTTTATTTTGGCATTAAAATAGTGTAAATCTTTGGTACTTTTCTTTATTAAGAAGTTTATTAACCGCTCAAAAGCAAAGAAAATAAATTTTTATTATAAGGATAGGTATTTATACTATCTTGATTTTTAATTAAAAAAGATTATCATCTCATTTAAATCTTATTTTGTTGTGAAAAGTTGTTACCAAATCTTTATAATTTTATTACAATAAAAAAACTAACATTATAAGTGGAGAGTCGTGAAAATCAATAGTATAAGCGGTGGAATATGTAACATAGATATTTATACCGATTATGATGAATTTGGAGCCGGAGTGCAGCTCTTTTACACCTTATCCTTTTAACTGTGAATGAATTTCACACCGTGTAATTATTTTTCGTACTCTGAATAAGTTTTTTTACGACAAACTCAATAATTATGTTATGACAACTTGGCATGTCAATTGATTTTTATAAACGTTCTCATTCAAATTATAGCTATATCTACCATCTTGATTTTTGGATAAAATCAAATTTAATTATCAATAATTATTTTGAATGAAAAATGAAAATATTAATATCGAAATCTATAATTTCTCTCCTTTTTTTATCTTCTCTAAATTATTCTCAATGGCATATGATAGACACAGGAACTGATTTAGTTTTTGTTAAAATCACATTCACCGACTCACTCCTCGGTTGGGCGTTGGGGCGTTATAAACTTTTAAATACAACTGACGGCGGAGAGACATGGAATGAACAACTAATTCCTTCCGATTCAACACAATTAAGAGATTTCTATTTTACAGATAGCAAGACTGGTTATATAATAGGGGGTACAGGTTTGATACTTTCAACAAAAGACGGCGGAGAATCTTGGCAGAAACAAGAAAGCGGAACTACTACTCATTTACTTAGAGGAATTAGTTTTATAAATGACAGTACAGGATGGGTTACTGGGCAAATGGATGACGGTACAAAAAGAGGGGGAATATTGTTACATACAGACAATGGCGGTGAAAATTGGGAAATTCTGAGCGATAGGTCAGATGGAATATTGTATTATGATGTAAAATTCAGAGACTCATTAAATGGGATAGTAATAGGAAGTTACGGATTTGACAATTTTGATCCTATTGAAGTTTACTCTACAAATGACGGCGGGCAAAATCTTACTCATATCAGCCAATTTGAAGGAGCTCATACTTTTAAATTGAAATTTGCCGGGCAAGATACGTTATGGGCGAGCGGCTGGGGATTTGCTAAATCTTTTGATGGAGGAGAAACATGGAGTAGTAATTATTCAATAGAATTAACAGACTTAATAAGAGGTTTATTAACATTTACAGATGTATTACCTGTTAATGGTAAGGTCGGTTGGGCAGTAGTAGTAAATATCTTAGGGCCGGAAAATAACTCATACCACTTATACAAAACTAGCGACTACGGAAATAGTTGGGAAATAGTTCCAACTCCCGAAGGTTTTATCCCTCATGCTGTTACATATAAAGGTGACTATTTATTTCTTGCAGGTGCAGACGGTTTAATAATTACAAATGAGACTAACCCAGTAAAAGTAAACGACAGTGAAGAATTAATAAACTCTTTCGAATTATTGCAAAACTATCCTAATCCTTTTAACCCATCTACTAAAATTGAGTACAATCTTCATAAGGAGAGCTTAGTCAAACTAACAGTATACGATGTTTTGGGAAAAAAGATAAAAATTTTAGTCAATAAAACTCAAGGACAGGGCTACTACAGTGTTAATTGGAATGGTGATAATGAACAAGGGCAGCATGTTCAATCAGGTATTTATTTTATTCAACTTACTGCTGGCAATAAATCGATTACAAGAAAAGCGGTTTTAATTACATAGGTTCAGCTATAAAAGGAAACAAACCAAAAGGAAAAATAAAATGAAAAAGAGAGTACTGCTAAGCATAATAATAATTCTTTTTAGCTATGAGCAGACAAATTGTCAATGGAGGGTAATTGATACTAACAGCGATGTGGAGGAATTCGTTGAGATAACTTTCTCCGACTCACTAAATGGCTGGGCGCTTGCCGATAAAGCCATTTTTCATACTAACGATGGCGGAGATACCTGGGTTAGTCAGATAAGTGTTGATTCAATGAAATATAGACAAATAATCTCTTTAGATAATCAAGTTGGGCTGGCTTTCGGTAGGGGAATAATTTTAAGAACCAATGATGGCGGAATTAATTGGAATATTCAAAATGTGTTCCCTAATAATTATAATTATATGATAGCAAGTTTTTGTAACGATAGTACCGGCTTGATGATTGCTGCTAAAGAAGAAAACGAAAAGATATACAAATTTGTTCTAAAGACTTATGACAGAGGATTATCATGGGATACCTTGTTAGTCAAAAACGACATTATAAGATTTTATGACATAGCCTTCGCCGATTCATCAACCGGTTATATTATGGGAAGTGTCGGGCTGGATAATTTTCCCCAATTTATATTTATAAAACAAATGACGGCGGAGAAAATTGGGACAGTATTTCAGTTTTTTACGGTGCACATACAGCTTTTTTATCTGTGGCAAGTAAGGATACTTTATGGGCAGGATGGTTCGGTTTTGCAAAGTCATTTGACGGAGGTTTTATATGGGATTCTAATTATGAAATTATTAATGGTAACCCTCCATACTATGGGCAGCCCGGATTTTATGATTTTTACCAGGTTAACGGCAAAGTGGGTTATGCTAGAACTGTAATTAGAAAAGAAACAAGTAATTCTTATTTATGCTACACAGAAGACGGCGGCACAAACTGGAGAATACTTGAAACACCGGCTGAGTTTAAGCCAATATGTGTTTCATCAAACGGGAAATACATTTTCTCCGGTGGGTTGGATGGTAAAATATTAACAAATAAATCTACCACAGTCGGTATTCAAAATGAAACGGATTTTGATTTATCATTTGAACTGTATGAAAACTATCCTAATCCTTTTAATCTTTCTACAACTATTACTTTTCAGTTAAAACAGCCATCCTTCATAAACTTAGAAATATATAATGTACTTGGCAAAAAAATTAAAACTCTGCTGAATGAATATATATACAGGGGATTTCATAAGATAATATGGGACGGCAGAGACGGGCATAATAATACGGTCAGCAGCGGAATATATATTATTAAAATATCCAATAATATAAATTCCAAAATAAATAAATCTGTTTTAATCAAATAACCATGGAGAAAATATGAAAATCTTAATATCTAAATTAATTGTTTTATCGTTCCTAATAAGTTCCACATGCTTTTCTCAATGGCGTGTAATTGATACAAACAGTGATGTAGACGAATTCGTTGGGATTACTTTTGCGGACTCACTAAATGGCTGGGCGCTTGGTGATAAAGCCATATTGCATACTTCCGATGGAGGAGAAACGTGGGTTTATCAAAAAGAAATTGATTCGCATATATTTGCACAAATTCTTTTTTTAGACAATAAAGTTGGATTTGTTTTCAGCAAAGGAATATTAAGAACAATTGATGGCGGTAATAATTGGAACTTTCACAATGCTTTTTTTGAAAATTATTTTACAAAAGCAAGTTTCTGTAACGATAGTACCGGATTGATGATTGCTGCTAAGGAAGAAAACGAAAGGATATCCAAATTTGTTCTAAAAACTTATGACAGGGGATTATCATGGGATACCTTGTTAGTCAAAAACGACATTATAAGATTTTCTGACATAGAATTTGTCGATTCATCAACCGGTTATATTATGGGAAGTGTCGGGCTGGATAATTTTTCTCCAATTTATATTTATAAAACACATGACGGGGGAATAAATTGGGACAGTATTTCAGTTTTTGACGGTGCTCATACATTAGTTTTATCTGCGGCAAATAAGGATACTTTATGGGCAGGTTGGTTCGGTTTTGCAAAGTCATTTGACGGAGGTTTTACATGGGATACTAATTATGAAATTATTAACGGCAACCCTCCATACTATGGAGAGCCCAGATTTTATGACTTTTACCAGGTTAACGGCAAAGTAGGTTATGCTGCAACTGCAATAAGAAAAGAAACAGCTAATTTTCATTTATGCTACACTGAAGACGGGGGCACCGGCTGGACAATATTGGATATCCCGGCTGAGTTTAAGCCAAGAAGTGTTTCATCAAACGGGAAATACATTTTCTCCGGCGGATTGGACGGTAAGATATTAACAAATAAAGCTAGCACAGTCGGCATTGAAAATGAAACCGATCTTGATTTACCATTTGAACTGTATGAAAACTATCCGAATCCTTTTAACCTTTCTACAACAATCACTTTTTATTTAAATCAGCCATCCTTTATAAACTTAGAAATATACAACATACTCGGCATAAAAATTAAAACTCTGCTGAAAGAATATAGAAACCGCGGATTACATAAGGTAATATGGGACGGCAGAGACGGGAATAATAATACGGTTAGCAGCGGAATTTATATTGTAAGAATATCCAACAATATAAATTCCAAAATAAATAAATCTCTCTTAATCAAATAACTTTGGAGGAAATATGATTCTCAGAACTTTTATTATCCCGGTTTTAATCTCAATTCTTTTAATGGAGCCAGGCTTAATACTGGCACAAAGTGAAAAGCAGCTTACCTTAAAAGAGTTATGCGAATATAGCGACGAAATTGTAGTAGGGAAAGTTGTTGACAAAATAAGCTACCGCTCATTAGACGGTAAACATGTTTACACAAATGTTGAAATAAAAATGGAAGAGATAATACATGGAAAATTCAAAAAAGGCGAGACATTAATAAAGAAGGTTTACGGGGGTACAATTGACGGGAAGACTGTTTACATTGTTGGCGCCCCGAACTATAATGTTGGAACTTCTTCAGTATTCTTTTTTGCTGAATGGAAAAGTAAAAACGATACATCAATGATAATTGTAGGAAATTCTCAAGGGAAATTTGATATAAGTGAAGACAAAACCGGGGCAAGAAATATCAAAAGGACCGATTATAACCCTATTATATATGAAGAGAATTCAGGCAGACATATTGACTTTAGCAGTAATAAAACCCGGTTAGAGGATTTTAAAGCTAAAATAAAAAATTATCTGCAATAATATTATACTTTGAAAATAAATTTTAAGAGGTAAAAATGAAAATTATTAAAAAATTGTTTTATATAATTCTAATCCTTGCTTTTACAAATGAATTAAACTATTCTCAAACTTACTTAACTTACCGTTCACATACATATGGCGGTGTTAATAATCGCCAGCCTTTTGGTAGTCAAAATATTTGTCATTGGACTTATAATCCAAATTTCTTGATAAATGAAGATGTTGAAGATGACGATGGCATCACATTTGCAGAAGCGTTGACAGAAGTTAACCGGGCTTTATCTACATGGACAAATGTTACCACGGCAAATGTATCGCCAACTGTATCAAGCACCGGAACATCATCAACATGGGGTTGGGATGGCAATAATACCATTTATTGGGCTACAGCTGGTAGTAGTGCGTATGGTACAGATGCACCACTAGAAGGAGCCGGTTCTCCCTATTTTAATCCTGGTGCAGTTACTATGGTAGTTTGTAATGCAGACGGTGAAATAGAAGAAACCGATATTATATTTAATAGCGATGATGCTATAAAGGCACCGTGGATTGTTAATACAGACCCTAGTGTTTATTATACAACTGAAATAACCGGTATTTTAACACATGAATTAGGTCATTGTTTAGGATTGGGTGATTTGGGTGGTCATTTACCTTATACTATGAGTACATATTGTTCCGAGGATCCAAGGGATTTGACAGATGTGGATAGATTTGGCATTTCTTTTATATACGGCGGAAATATAATTGATGATAGAACTCTTACCAATGCAAACAATTATTTTGATTGGGATGTTAATTTAGCATCTGGCACAACATTAACAATAGATGCTGGTACGACATTAAATTTTACAAATGGAACTTCTATAACAGTTGACAGCTATGGAATATTAATCGCCGACGGTAATTCGTCGGAGCCAATCACCTTTGATTTTGTTTCCCCCAATTCATCTACCCAAAACGGTATTAAATTTACCCGTGGTTCATTTGGAACAATTAATTACTGCCAAATCCGTAATGCCTATCGCGGTATATACGAGTATTACGGAACTACAAACATAAACAACTCGGCAATAAGCGGTTGTACAAATGGTATTTATCTTTACAGCTCAAGCCCTACAATTCAATGGTGCAACATTCATAATAATTCCTACGGGATCAATTTAGTGTATTCTTCACCTACGATAAAAGAAAATTATATTCAAAATAACGCTACAGGCATATACTGTTCGTCAAGTTCACAACCTGTTATAGGCAATAATTCTACACAAGAAGGAAATCATATCGGTGACAATGGTTATGGTGTTATAGTCTTTAATAATGCTATCCCGGTGCTTGGGAATACTTCAAGCGGGGGTTATAATAATCTCGTAAATCCTAACAATAATGTTCTTAACACAACGGTCAATACCATTTATGCTTATAACAATTGGTGGGGAACAACAGACCCAAGTTCTTTTTTGATTTCGGGTACTGTATTATATACTCCTTACCTAACATCTGCAGTAACTATTGGAACTCCCCCGTTAAGTAAAACCGGTGGGGATGTTTATGCCGCGGAAAGCAGCGAAATCCCGATGCTCTCCGAACTGGATAAGGCATATGAATTAGTCGCATCGAATAACCTGGTAGAAGCAAGAGAAGTATGTTTGAACCTTGTCAAAAACTATCCGGATTATTCCGTTGCATACAATGCATTGAATCTATTGAAAGAAACATACCCGGAGAAGGAACTAACGGCAAATAAGGACATGCATAAATCATTATTCAACCAAAGGAGTAAAAAAGATTTATATGCAATGGCCGGATTGATATTAGCCGATATAGATAAAGAGAATAAGCTGGAACACATTGATGAGGTAATAAATAACTATAAAGGGGAAAGTGTGGTTGAGTTAGCTTTGTTTAACAAGTTCGTATATTATTACTTTGAAGAAGAAGATAAGGAGAAAGCAAGGGCAATATCGGAAGAACTGGATTCACAGTTTGAGCTTTCCCGGGGAGCCGTAGAGGCACATCAAATACTTGGAGACGAAGAATATTATGAAATAGAAGTAACCGAAAAACAAGCGCGAAAAGACACTGTCAACCGGAGTTCGGAAGAATATGAATATTCGCTGTTTGAAAACTATCCCAACCCGTTTAATCCAACGACAAGGATAAAATTCAGTATATCGGAAGCCTGTAATGTAACGCTGAAGATATATAACACTTTGGGAGAAGAGGTAAAAGTATTGGTAAACGAAACTCTTCAGCCCGGGAAATATGAAAAGGTATTTGATGCATCCCATCTGGCAAGCGGAATATATTTTTATAAAATAACAGCGGGTAAATACCGGGAAGTAAAAAAAATGCTGTTGGTTAAATAGTATTAAGAATCAAGAAACAAGTATCAAGATAAAAGATAAAACTTCATAAAAACATTTCCCTTAATAAGGAGAAAGATAATGGGGAAAATCGGGTTGGTAAAATGAAAAGAAATAATAAACTACCGTTAAGAAATTATAAACCGTTGCAAGGAACCGACATACTACTACAAAGAAATAGTATCCTATCACCAGGAAGTTATAACCGACCTCAAAGAAATGATATACTATCATCAAGAAATCATTGCCGACCGGCAGGAAATCATATCCCACCACTAAGAAATGATATCCCGCCGGTAGTCTATCAATACAAAGCACCGGCCTTTTATTAATTAAATTAATTTGGGAGGAAAATCATGACTTCATTAAAACCCATCAATCAAATCATTTCCGAATCAGATGTACTTATCAATAACGCCTTATCCGACGAATCAATTAAAACCGAGCTTGCATTATATGGTTATGATGAAACAAAATTAACCGAAGGAAAAACACTTCTTGACGAAGTAATAGAATTAAACCGTAAACAAAAAGAAGAATACGGTGAACAGTTTGAAGCCACGGAAGAAGTAAAGTCAAAATTTGATACTGCTTATAAAGCATATATAAAGGCTGTTAAACTTTCAAGAATAGCCTTAAAGAAAAACACAAAAGCGCCGGCGGCATTATTATTAAACGGCAGAAGAGAAGAATCTATTAGCGGATTCGTCGAACAGGCGAGTATATTTTACGGTACAATGTTGAAGGAGTCCGAATTCCAGAACGAAATGTTAAAATACGGTTATTCGACGGAAAAACTGCAGGAAGAAAAGCAATTGGTAGATGATTTAATAGAAGCCAACCGGAACCAGGAAAAAGAAAAAGGAGAAGCCCAGAGTGCAACAAAGGAGAGGAATTTAAAAATAGATGAACTACTTGAATGGACAGGCGAGTTAAGGGAAGTAGCAAAAATAGCCCTGGAGGAAAACGAGCAATGGCTTGAAAAGCTGGGTATACTTGCAAGGTCCGATGAGGTATGATGATATTGAGATATTTGAAAAGTGGAAAATGCGGCTATCCGAAGGACCCCTTTCCGGGAAAGCCGGTTGTTGTAAAAGCTTATAATCCCGGAGATTAAAGAGGCTGTGCTAAAATTCAATATTTTTGAAAAAATGTTTTGTTTTTACTAGAGTTTCTGCAAAATAAAAAATTGACATTTCGAACCCGTTTTTTGGGTGAGCCTGTGCGCCTTTGGCGTATCTTTTTGGCGGGAAATCTTTCAATTAGCAATCAAAGATTTCTCTCCCGATAAAAAACATCGGGATCGAAATGACAAAACGTTTATGTATAGTCCTGAAATAGGTTGACAAAAAAAGTCAACCAAAAACAGGACAAAAAATGAAAAAAGAAAAATCACAACATTACAGCGAGCAGTTCAAAAGGCAAGTAGTCCAAGATGTATTAGAAGG
>JASFMY010000118.1:0-22255 GCA_050117315.1 Ignavibacteria bacterium | reverse complement strand
AAATTATTAAATGAAATTATTAAATGAAATTATTAAATGAAATTATTAAATGAAATTATTAAATGAAATTATTAAATGAAATTATTAAATGAAATTATTAAATGAAATTATTAAATGAAATTATTAAATGAAATTATTAACAAGTATGGTAATTATTTGTTTCTAATACTTGGAGCAATTATTGGTTTTTTGTTCCCTTATCTTTATCAGAGGATATTTTCTAAAAACAAATATTCTGTAGCTTATAATATTGGTGTTATAGGTTACCCTCAATCAGGCAAAACTACTTTTATTACATCTTTATTTGCCCACTTATTCTCATTAAAAATTTTGGGGAATAATTATAGACTTTTATTAAGAGGTAAAGAAACAATTGAAAAGGTAAATGATGATCTTGAACGGCTTACAATAGGGAAGTCATTGGGTCCAACTACTGATCAAGATTTATTTTCTTATAGAATTGATTTGACAAAACGTAAGTTCCCATTTGATGAAAACTATAAAATTCAAATTGGGGATTTCCCAGGCGAAGATAGTGAAGAATTTTATGATAAATATAATGATTGGCTTCATTCGACTCCATATTTTAAATGGGTAATGGATGCAGATGTATTTATTTTTGTCATCGATGTTGCGCGTGTACTTTCAGATACGGATAATTCCCTTTATAAGAATAAAATAACTAAAGCTATTAGAGCTGCTTGGCAAAAATTAGAGGAATATCACTTTGAAGGCAGGAGTAAATTATCTAATAAACCAGTGATCTTATTATTTACCAAGGCTGATTTATTATTGCATTATGATAAATTTCAATATAGGTATAATACTCCAACGATCCAGAAAAAAGTATTTGAATTAGGTTTTGGGGATGAACTTCCTGCTATTATTAAACTTAATGAAGATATAGAAAAATTTACCAATAATATAAAAGGTGAATACAAAGAAATAATTGATTTTTTGCAAACAAGGAATAAAAATACTAAAGTAATATTTTTCAGCCATTTTGTAACTGTAGATGAACAAAGACTAGGAATGGAGGAAATAGTCACTTCAATTCTACCAGAGTAATTTTTAAGAATGTTGTATAACCCATATTAAAGGTAAAAAGTCCCACCTACGTAAAAAGAAACTTCGGTGGGCAGGCCCTCCTTCGCAAGAGGACGCTACGGCGGGCAGGCAAGAAAAAATAGATTCCCTGCCAAGATTTATAAACATTTTAAATCTGGTAACACTACGATTCACTAGTATAATTACTCTTAGTAGTTGTCTTTTATTTCTTTATTTGAGTTCAGCAACGAAATGATAAGAGCTGTACCAAACCCGCCTTCGTTAAAACTACGGCGGGCAGGCACATATATTGGTTTGGCATAAATGCCATCTAGAAATTAATTTTATGGGGTGAGATAGAGTTAAGTAATTATTTAGTGATTTTATTTTTATGATATCTCACCCCATAAACTGCTCCATTCTAGCTAATGATGGTTTAGTAATTATCAAAGGTTACCATAGTAATTACTCCCAGTTATTCCATTGCTGCCACCGACCCCCATAAAAAAGAACGGGGCAGGCACACGGTGGCACACTAGCAAATCTTTTTCATTTTATCTTTTATCTTGACTTCGTTCCTTTTAGCGAAGACGGATTAAATAAAATAAATTTTTAATGGTTGAGTATAAAAAGCAGTTTTCATATTTTAAGATCAATACTTAACTAAACATTGTCTTGACTGTAAAAGCCTACAAAGAGCCCCGTGAGATAAGAAGGTACTGATATGTATTATTACATTTATGTATTACAATCTAAATCCGGTAAAATGTTTTATATTGGTTACACCATGAATATAAAAAGAAGACTAGAGGATCATAATGCGGGAAAAGTTAAATCCACAAAAAAAGAATACCATTAAAATTAGTCTATTGGGAAGGATGGTTAAATCAGCAAGGTAGTACGAAAAGAGAAAGGTACTTGAAAACAGCATGGGATAAAAAGATATATCAAAAATAGAATAAACAGTTATCTCACGGGGTGAAGACCACTATGATTATATATACCCATGTTTTAAGAAATATTTCGGGAGTAAAAAGTCCTCCGGATTAACGGAGTAATTATCTAAAACCGTTGATCAGGATAAGAACGCAATAAAGCAGGAAATGTTTGCAACTCAATAAGTTAACATGTATGAAGTTACTAATTAACCTGCCTACACCGGCAGGTAGGCATTGTTAATAAATCACAGGATGAGTAGCGATAACTGTTCACATCCGCTTAAACAACACTCCGCCCGGCAGTATTTTAATGGAGGCATTAAACAAATAATTTCTTTTTAAAGGAGGTAAGCAATGGCATTTCAACCAAATGAAGAGATGGATTACTACATCTCAGCAAAGAAGAACGATTTTGTCTTGGACGCTCATATGAACCCAGGAAGTCCTCTTCTGGGTGCATCAGTTACGCAACAGACATATGCTGGTAAAAGTAATCAAAAATTTCGATTTGAAAAGAACAAAGAAGATGACTCTTTCGTGATTATATTTAAGGAGGGAGGCTACTACGCCTTGACTGCTGCTGGAACAAATGAAGGTGATAGCGTTACTGCGCGTCTTCCGGACCCGGATCCCTCTCAATATTTTATTATTGAAGAGCTTGAAGAGGATGGCTATTTCAAGATTATATCAAAAGAGAGCAATCTCGTCTTTGAGGTTGGAGGGGGCGGATTAGATATTGGAGATCCTATCATTCTAAACAAATGGAGTGATGATAATGAACAAAAATTTGAAATTTTACCCGCATATATAGAACACTCCGGAGTAAAAGGTATCCTCCAAGAACAACTGGGAGACAAGCTCAAAGACGATTGGAGTTTCAATGCCTTAGGTGAAGTTTACTGTATCACTCCGCTTAAAAGGGGTGAAGAGATTGTTAATAATAGTGATGTGGATCGCTATATAAAAGATGAAAATCGGTTCGACTCTGAAGACTTTGCGCTTTTACTAAAGGCAGATTTCATAAAAGCTGCATATAAAGACAAAGTTAGCTACCCCTACTGTATGGGAATGGTATGGGGTGATCTAAAGGGAGCTCCGGCTATCAATTGGATGATCAACGAGGATCTTCAAGTTCGGTTCATCGAGACAGAGAATGATATTATATCCCTTCCGCGTCCGGAAGATAAGGATATATCCTTCATCTATTGTTAGAAGTTTCGATGTTGTGACAGCTTGATATGGATGATTCAAACAATTAGAATAAGTGCAAAACAAGTCACTACACTTGATGCCCAATAGCCTGCAGAAAAGTATGGCAGGTTATTGGACGCAAGTGAGTTTTTCAGCCCGACCGCCCCGACAAAGAACGTCGGGATAAACTAAGAAGAAGCGGCCGAACCTGTGCCGGAGCCTCGGCGAAGGAGGAATTAATGGTTGAGTATAAAAAGCCGTTTTCATATTTTAAAATTAATACTTAACTGAATATCATTTCGACTGTGAAAACCTACAAAGAGGGAATAGTAATTAAAAGCATACGAAAATTAGAGTTGCTTAGTAATATAAGAATCGCATTAAATCCCCATAGAATAAAGGTGATGGTTTCGCATTTATCCCGTTTATGTGCTTATTGTGGGACAACAGAATTTTAACTGTAAATGGAAACAGAGTGGACATCCTGTTTCTTCGGGATGAGCTTTAGGTTTTTTTTACACCTCATTATTTTTTTGCTCATCCCCAGACCTGTCTGCCTTTGACTGATAAAATTTTATAAAGTTATATAGCTAAAAGAATTTTTAGTTCAAATTTATTTGTATTGCGGATTTGATTGGAAAGTCAAGAAGATTTTAATTAAAAAATTAATATTTCTCTAAATCAAAAGAGGTTATAAGATGAAAAAAATTATTCGTTTTTTATTAGTAGTTTTTTATTTCAGCGGGGTAATTTATGCACAACTGCCGCATACATTTACTAATACTGCGCACAATACTCACTATGGTAATGCCTGGGATGTAGCAGTCTCCTCAGATGGTACGGTTTTTCTTGCTAATAGTAATGGCGGTTTACGTGCATACACCTATGACGGCACATCTTTTACTAACAACTGCGCACATAAATGACGGTGGTTATGCCCGTAGTGTAGCAGTCTCCTCAGACGGTACGGTTTTTCTTGCTAGCAGTAAAGGAATGTTTGCATATACTTATTCAGGTAATACGATAAATTTAATAACAACAGAAGATGAAATTTCAGCAGACTTTGTTTTACATCAAAATTATCCAAACCCGTTCAATCCATCAACTAAAATTAAATTTGCAATACCGCAAGATGTAAAATATGGAGCCTCAACCACAAAATTAATTGTTTACGACATACTCGGCAGAGAAATAAAAACGCTCCTTAACAAAGTGATGCAGCCGGGCACATATGAAATAGAATTTGACGGAAGTGATTTACCAAGTGGCATTTATTTTTACAAGTTAAGTTCCGGTAATTTTACAGAAACAAAAAAGATGATTTTGATGAAATAAGAACACCATATACATATTAAAGGTAAAAAGTCCCCGCTGAGATGAGCGGGACAGGCCCCGCCTTCGTTAAAACTACGGCGGGCAGGCCCTCCTTCGCCGAAGTTTACCCACCGAAGTGTAACGTAGGCGGGCTACGGGGGCAAGCACAAGCAAAGGAATAAACTCTCCGCCGGGTTTTATGTGGTGGAAGTGCAGCTATTATGGTTGATTATAAAAAATTGCAGGATGGAATGTAAAAACATTATATATATAATTAGTATATTTATTTCCTTCAGAAAAAGGACTTATCATGAATATAAGATTATCTGAAAAAGAAAAAATAAAAAGGAAGATAAAACACGAATCATTAAATAAAAAAGAAAGCGGATTAAATCCCCATAGAAGAATGGGGATGGTTTCGCATTTATCCCGTTTATTGCGGGGCAACGGAATTTTAACTGTAAAGGGTACATCCCGTTTCTTAGGGATGAGCTTTAAGATTAGTCTGTAGCCCTATTTTTTACTCATTTCCGGACTTGTCTGCCTTTGGGTGATAAAATTCTATAAAGTTAGCCCGAAAAAAATAAGAAGTGAGGTAAATGATGAAAATGTACAATATCGTTGTTGTTTTTTTTCTGTTTCTTATTTCTTGTGAATCGACAACTGAAAACATTATTGAAAGCGAGAATCATATCACGGCAAGTTACAGATACGACGAGATTGAAAAGTACGCAAAATCTTTGGATAGTAGTTTACGATTGAAAAGCGTTTCAAGTAATAATCTAAATTATGACGGAACATCAAGTTCTTGGTCATATAAGTATAGTAAAGTATTAGATAGCGCTTTTACATCACAATATTATTATTTCAGTTCCTTTTATGGATCAATTGCTTTAGATAGTGTTGTAAATAGAGAGACTACGATCGGAGATGCTTTTATTTCAAAGAGTTGGCTTAATAGCAACGATGCAATGAGAATCGCGGAGAAAAATGGAGGCAAGCAATTTAGAACAAGTAATTCTAATTATTACATTACTGCTTCTTTAGGCGAAGCAGTGGTACCCAATTCAAATCCCTTCTGGTATATAAAATACACACTATACGGTGATAAAAATAATTATGTAGTTTTTAATATCAATGCAGTTACTGGCAGTGTAGGTAAATATCCTTAAAATATTATAACGGGCTAACAAGCCCATGCTAATGAACCAATGTTTAGAGGTAGGCTGCTGAGTTTATTCCATTGCTGCCACCGACCCCCGTAAAAAAGAACGGGGAGCAGTGACGGCAGTAAAAATTAATTAACTAATTTAATAATTGTCGGGTCTGCCCTAAGAGGAAAGGCTTGAAAGGTGCTTGAGCCATATGAAGGGAAACTTTTCCCGGAGGGATCAGTTCCGGCACGTACGGTTCTTAGGGGGCTTGGAAATGGCGACATCTCCCGGCTATGCGGTAGCCGGCTTAATAAAGGGGGAATACTATTTATGAATTTCTTACTAAAAAAATTCATGAACCTATTTTTGTTAATACTATCATTTGTGAGTTTAGGATATACTAATTTATCCCAAACGATAAAACATCAAACACAAAACTCAAATTTTACTTTAGAAGTTATTTATCGGTCAGGAAACAATGAATTAAATTCTGTCTGGAATTATATAAGAAAAGATTTAGTCAAAGATGGCTATATAGAAGCACCTTATTATTTATCCTTTAGAGATAAAGATAGAATTTACGAAATTGTGCAAGATGTTGATTTAGCATCATTTCCTGACGTAATAGGATACACAAATAGATTAGATTCAAAAAGTCTTTTGATTAAATACGATGATATAGAAAAAAGTATTAAGTGGTACATTGATGGTGAACCTGAAAATGAACAGGAGGCAATTTTGAAAGAGCTTGAAGAAGTTTTAGATGATATATTATTTAATAATGATGTATATCGCTCATTGCCTAAACCTAGAGGTGGAAGACTATAATAAAATACACTGGCTGCACTTTTATAAATTAGATTCCCGCTTAATACGTGCGGGAATGACATAGTATAAGTTTTTTGTAGATTCCGGCCTGTCCGCCGTATCCCGACACGTCGCATAAGCGTCAACTTAACAATGAATGTAATGTTTTATAGCTCCGGTATTCAGAGTATGTTGCATAACTAAATAATAGCCCGTGGCTTCAGCCACGGGATTATTAAGATTCTGAAATCTATAGGCTTTAGCCTCATTTAAGCACTCTAAATGGGGCTAAAGCCCGGATTCTATTCAGTTTCTTATTTCCAACGTGCTGAAGCACGTGGCTATTGAAGTACCTAATTGAGTTACGTAACACACCCTTCATGCCGGAGGTTAATATTACCCTAAAATTTCCGGACTTTAGTCCAATATTTGGCTATCCGAAGGATCCCTTTATCGGGAAAGCCCATAGATGTGTGTGCTAATCATTCTTTCCCCAACTTGCCCCGTAGGGATTCATTTTGAAAAAGTTGGGGCTATTGCTAAAAAAAATATTTTGTATTAAGTTGACGCCCATGAGACTCGTCGGGAGAAGGCGGGCTTAAAGCCTGCCCCGTAATGTATTAATACGGGGATTACCGGAATGTCAATACTGAATTGACTTGACTCTAGTTTTATAAGACGCACATAACGCCGCTCAAGCTGTGGTGGAATTGTGGTTACTATGGTTGATTATAAAAAAATAATCTGCGTGTAAAGGAGATTGAATAAAGAAAGAGCTTGAGAAGTAAATATTAACTGCCTGGCAATTGACTCAATCCAGTCCTCCGGTATGTCTGTCGGCGAAAATTCAATTTGCATTATTTTCCGAATTAATTAGAACCCCATTAAACCGAGAATTAGATTCATTTAATATAGTATTATGCTTGCTTTTCCAAAAAGTTGAAATAAAACTTGAGAAAAGATTATGACGGTAGTTTTAAACGGAACCCGGATTACCGGGCTCCGCTTAATTTTAAGTAGAATTATCAGTTAAACGTAAAAGGAACATTAAGTTTTAGGTTGATACTTCTGCCGGGCGATAATGCATAACCTTTATAAGTATCTAAAAAATCACGGTAATCTTCGTCAAGTAGATTGGTTACTTCTAAATCCACATTAATCGGCTGGCTGTATAAAGCAAGATCGAAACCGCAAGCCAAACCTATAAGATTATAACTGTCGGTCGAGCAAACACCAAAAGGAAGATCAGGACCAATACCGTCGTCAAACTGACCGAAAGGTTCATAAATGCCGGCGGCATCTTTACTTGATACAAATTTAGCATTAACGGAAAAGTAAGGCGACTTAATAAATGAAAAAGCCGGCAGCAAAACTTTGGCGCTTAGCATTAATCTATCGGGCGGCATAAGCGGCAGTTCATCTTCATCATGAGCGCCGGAAGTAAACTCACTGTTTATTGTTGAATACGATCCGCTTATAAGAAGCCAGTTAACAAAAGATATATCTGCAGACAATTCAACGCCTGTCATTGCGGCATCTGCCTGGTCATGTGCAAACACAAACGCCTGACCTTCAGGTGCAAGCGGATGATCCGGTGCACTATAGAGATAAATATAATTATCAATCATATTATGAAAAAAAGTTGCTTCTGCATTAAGAAATTTGTTTTTAAATCTTAAAGAAGCACTTAGGTCCAATGACGTTTCATTATCAAGATCCGGGTTGCCGATCTGGAAAGCAAACACCCCGCCGTGTTCTCCGTAAACATAGAGATTATAAAAGCTCGGAGTTCGGAAGCCGCGGCTTACATTCCCCGCTGCCGTTAGTTGATCTGTTAACTTGTATGCAATACCGAACGAACCTGAAACGTTGAAGTAATCACGGCTATCGTCTTCGGTTAAAAGCGGGTTTGTATCGGTTCCGTAAAAAAGCTGGTCCCTATAATCGGCGCGGGCACCAAAGTTTAAGGTAAGTTTATTTCTACGCCACTCTTCAAAAAGAAAAAGAGCATAGTTGGTGAAGTGCCCGGTCGGCTGGAGAGGAACACTACCTACGTTTTCATGATCATAATGTTTTACCTCTGCGCCCGTAGTGCCGGACAAACCTAGCATGTCAATATTTTCAACTTCAACGCGGGCGGTGTAAACATCAAGAATCAAATCAACATTTGCAGCATCGGGAAGTGTTTCATAATTCAATCCGCCTTTGGTTGCCTGCCTGTGATTTCTCTGGTAGCTGAATTTCGGTTTAATAATAAATTTATTAAAAGGTATGTTTCCTTTAACGTTCACGATGCTGTTTATTAATCTAAGCCCGATAGGATTTCCATTGGGAAGTAGGAAATTATTTTTATTCATATAATGATCAAAATCAGCAGAGAAAATACCTATTGGAGACAAATAACCTATTCCGGCAGAACCGTTTAACTGTTCGAAATTTGTGTTGGGAATTTCACCGGTAAATTTAGGATCGCCTCTTTGACCGGTTTCGGAATAAGTTGCTTCTCCGGGAGTATTAAAGTTATCCGCTTTTCTTCTAATAATAGAACCGTTGAATGAATAATTTTCGGTTGCTCCTTTTAACTTAAGCCCGGTCATATATTCATTGTTGTTGGAATAATAACCCCCGGCCAAATCACCGCTCAGTTCCGGCTTGCTGCCCTGTGAAAAATGAAAAGGATGGGGTATTAAGTTTACTGCGCCGCCCATAGCGTCGGAACCGTAAAGCAAACTTGCCGCTCCTTTAACAACTTCTATTCTTTCGTAATTAAAGGATTCAATATTAGGAGAATGGCGTTCCCCGTATTGTTGATATTCCTGCGCCATACCGTCACTTAAAATGAGAACTCTTTCGCTTGTATGCCCGCGTACAACAGGTTTGCCGGCAACCGACCCGGCAGAAAGGCTATAAATTCCGGGAAGCGATTCCAGGGTTTTACCAAGAGAAGCAGCTTCCGATTTCAATTTTTCTCTTCCGCTTACGGCTGTAACATCCTGCGGACTGTCTAAAGGATTTACGGCATAGGGATTACCGGTAACTACCACGGACTCGGTTTGTATAGTCGTAGCTGAAAGATTAAAGTTGGTTTCTACGGTAAGCCCGTTTCCAAGAGTAATTGTTTTTATTTGTGATTCATAACCTAAGTAACTAACCGCGATACGGTACGTACCGGCAGGAACATTTTTAATTATAAATTCACCGTCTTTGCCGGTAATTGTGCCGCGGTTGATTGAAGGCAAGGAAACATGAGCGCCGTATAAAACGGTACCGTCTTCGGCTGAAATTTTTCCTTTAATAATACCGGCGGCGGCGGACCCGGCATAAAGAAAACCTGCTAAACTAAAAAGAATAACAAAAAAGGATACCGCAAGAAATGCGGATCTATTGTTTGAACGCATAATACACTCCAAAAAAATTGTTTAATTAATTATTGAGAAAAACTTAATAATCGACTAAACAGTAGGAGGAGCTCTTGAATTAATATTAGATGCTTCAGGTTTGGGAAAGAATGAAGCTGTAGCAACCGGGATAAAAAATTCAAATGACTGTCCGGCGGGTATTTCAAAATGGGAAGTAATACCGGAAGTTAAAATTTGATCAATAAGCAGAACGGGACAATCTTCGTGAATTTTGCCGTCATGTTCGTGATTATGCAGCAGTTCCTTTCCCGAAGCAAGGAAGAGGAAATGAACAACAAGAAAACCAACTATCAGCAGACGGTTTTGAGACAATATTTTGTTTGCCTTCTTTCTCACTTTCATTTAAGCTTATTTATAGTGCAGGGTTTGCGGCACAAGCCAATGTTCATTACGTTAGTTAAGTTTTTAGCGTGTTCAAATATAATGAAGTGTTATAGTATACTGCAATACAAAGGATGTGTCTATTTGAAATATCCTATGGGGTACAGAAAATTTATCCCTCCAACAAACTTATACTTGTTGCAAATTGGTTTTGAGATTTTGTTTTTGTTTAAAACTCACCTAAATCCTCTCTTAAAAAGAGAGGACTTTATGGCAAAATCCCAAAAACAATTTGGCATGTGTATATTATAAAGAGCCTTCGAGGAAGAAAAAGAAGAACAAAAGTTTTTCCTAACATACAAATGAAAAATCCTTGACCGTGCTTGTATTCTATGTACTATATAATGCATCCCCGAATTGGAGAAAAATTACAATGAAAGAATCAGGAATAATGACCACTTAAAAATGCGTGTATTTAAATGATAATAATCATAAATTTATTTCCTATAAATTGGCAGCGTAACATCTTCTATGAAAAATTGTTTTTTTAACAGAAAAATTATAGACAGGACTATTATTATAAAATAATCGTGCTTATTTTTGGGAAACATTTAGACTAAAATACTTAAGATAACTTTTTGGGGACAAGATTTATGAAGGGATATATTTTTTCAATAATATTTGTTTTTTTACTAACAAGCCTGCTTGCAGGTTGTTCTTCGAAAAATGAAACACTAAACTTAAAAAAGATTGAAGGGACTATAATCATAGTAGGCAACGAACCTTTCACACAACCTGCCTTAAAGGTCTCGGATGATAAGAGCTATATAATTGAATGTAGCGAAGAAGAAAGAAAAATTCTCTTTAATAATCAGGGTGAAAAATTTGTAATTTATTATAACATTCTTTCAAACGGTCCCAACGGCGAAACATTAAAAATGGTAAAATCTAAAAAACAATCAGAAAAATAATAGACAATCGTGGAGTTATTATGAAACAAATGAAAAGTTTAAAGATAATTTTAATATTAGTTTTATCAACTACTTTCATATTTGCCCAAGCGCAAAAGGTAAAAAAAGCAGCCACTATTTCTTCGGCAAGTTCATCGAAAATGAAGCCGGTTCCTATTGATACCCACCCGAATCTAATAAAACTGGAAGAAGAAATGGCGGCCCTTGTAAAGGCAAAACCCGAAATATTAAAAACAAACCTATTAAGTAAAGCTACGAATGTCGACTACTCGGTTGGAGATACAAAAACTCTTTGGGCATACAATACTGACGACGGCACTTTTTATCAAACAGCCACTACTTGCCGGAGTGTAGGTACATATTGCGATGTATTTGTTGAAGATAGTGTTTGGGAAACACGTGTTACTCAAACAGTTGTTGACAACGTAATTGATGCTTTTGATAATTCCACTCCTGCCAATTCCTCAAAAGGAATTTATACCACCGTTACAGACATGTTCGGAGACTGCCCGGATGTGGATGACGACGGCAAAATCATTATCCTGATCCTAAATATTAGAGACGGTTATACTCCATCTTCAGGCAGCTATACGGCCGGTTATTTCTATTCGGTTAATGAATATTCGCAAGCATATCTCAATCAAAATGGTTATTCAAGCTACAAAAGCAACGAAGCGGAAATATTCTATATGGACTGTAACCCGGCTAATTTGACAACCGAAAGCGGATTAGAAGATGTACTTTCTACTACAGCTCACGAGTTTCAGCATATGGTACATTGGACGTATCATCAAGGAACAACCGACAAACCAAGCCAACCGACATTTTTTAACGAAGGCTGTTCGCAATTAGCCCCTTACTTTTGCGGTTACGGTCTGCCGGATGTTTCACGCTATCTTAACAGTACAAATAATTGTTCTTTAACAGACTGGAACAGTGATGACGGTACCGCGGTTTTAATTGATTATTCAAGATGTACATTATACTTCCTCTACCTTTACGAACAATTCGGAGAAGAATTTATTAGCGATTTTGTTAAAAGTAGTTCTGTCGGTTTGACAGCGATTAATACAATATTAAGCGACATGGGCGAATCCAGAAATTTCCAGAGCATTTTTAAGGATTGGAGTATCGCTAATGCCCTAAACGATAAATCCGTAGATACGAAATGGGGATATGATTACGACGGCGAACTTGATCTGGCGGAAGGAGAAGTACGGTATTCTATGACTGTCAATGAATCGTATGATGTTTACAGTTACGCTTCTCAATATGTTACTTACGAAAATGGAGAAAACATTTCTATAACGCCCACAACGGACGGATCATATCCTATATTTAAAGCCGTTGAAATAAGTTCTATCGACGGCGTTGCAAATAGAGTTTTTGATGTCAGTTCCGGCGGAACTTTTGAAGAATCGGAATTCGGTTCAAAATACGATCAGATTAAACTTATTGCTATTAACAATAATAGCAGTTCCGGCAATTTCACGGTATCTTCAAGCGGCTCTACTTCATCTTCAACTATAGAATTAAGTTATGATGCGGATTACGAAGAGAGTTATTACGGCAATTTTACTTCGGGATCAAAACAAGCCGTCATTTTTGAGGGAGTTAACGGAGGAACTCTTTCTTCAATTAAAGTGAAGCTAAAAACCACAGATGCCATCACAGGACAGATTTACAGTTATACCGGTACTACATCCTCTCCTCTTGGAACCGCTTTAACCAATGAATTTCAAGTAACAGCCGATTCGGCAGGAGCCTGGGTTGAAAAACCTTTTACAGATGAAGATATTGACGTTAGTGACGACTTTATAGTTCTATTTAACATCTCATCCCAAGTTAGTTCCAGCTCCGGCAACTGTGTCCTTTTTACATTAAAACAAAGTGAAAGTTTTGAAAATAGTCTATTTTATGTCCCTGGTTCATCATCATGGGTTTACTATTATACGACTATAGAGAATGAGTCATATATCTATTTAAATAGACTCAGAGCATACGTTTCGGTTGAGAGTACAACAGATGTCGATGAAGGTCTTGTTGAAGCTATTCCAAAAGAGTTTACGCTTAACCAAAATTATCCAAATCCGTTTAACCCCAGCACAACAATTAATTTTACCGTACCGGTTACGTCGGATGTAAAAGTAACTGTTTATAATGTACTTGGTGAAGTTGTAAGCGTGCTGGCTGATAATACATTTAATGCCGGTACGTACTCAATTTCATTTGATGCGGCAAGCAAGTTAAGCAGCGGAATATATCTTTATAGAATTTCTGCCGGAGGAAATGACGGAAGCAATTTTGTACAGACAAAAAAGATGATGCTGATAAAATAGATTAAGAAGGGTTTTATGCCGGTCATAATTCCTCGGCTGAATAAGACTCTTATAATGTATAAAGTAGAGCCTACCCGCTATTTTTTAGTCGGGTTTCACTACAGGCACAAAAAAGGTTAAATCCTGATTATGCATTAGAGAATGAATAACTCTTGTAATGATTTATAAAATGTTATTACGATTCCGGTTTTAACCATTCCTAATACATAATCCGGGCTTAACTAATCCTTTACATTACTATTAAATTCAAAAAAACATTACTTGTTACGATTCATTTGATTACCAAGTTTGGTTTGAAACATTACTAGTTTTACTCCAATTAATTACTAACTTTGAAGCATAACTGCACTAATTTTGACCCGTTACTTTACTTATAATGATCCGGTTGATTACTATAAAATTGTAAAAGTATTATAATGCTGCTGTCTAAAATGTTAATAGTAGTATGTCTATGTTAATATAGTAGAGTTCCTATTGTTAGTACAATAGTATCCCTATCATCCCTTAATACGCTTTTTGCTGTAGTGCAGATTGTTAACAACCTGTTCTACACTGCATCGCCGTAATAAATATTTGCAATTGCATAATAATTGTCCGGCATGAATAATTATTAGAGACAAAGGTACCGCGTTAATTTTAACGCAGTGTACTTCTTTGTTAAACCCACAAATAAGCCAATATAACCAATATGCCCAGGGACATAAACCATACGCCCCTTTTTAAAAATCCTCTACGTCCTTTTACAATAAACAAACCGGATACAACCAGTGCTATTAAAGCAACCGCAAAAAAATCCGCAAAAAACGTCCATCCAGCCTTTTGATTATAATGCAGTTTGTTAATAAACTCAAAGAAGGGACGTTTATGGAAAAAAGTAAGCGTCAATTCACCGGTTTCAAGGTTGTAATTACCGGAACCGCCGTCGGTATATATTTTATAATTCCCGTTTTCATTTATAATTGCATTTATTTTATAAGGGGACAATTCATCTTTCCACATCAATGAAAAATCTTCTTTACTTAATTGCGATGGAAATTGTTTGCTTATTTCTTCTTTCCCAACCGACGGATTTCCGCCGTCCCGGTGGTTTAGTAAAATTCCCGAAATTGCATAAACTAATGTCATTCCAACAACAAAATAGCCTAAGTCGCGGTGAATAGCACGCAGCCAGGATCTTAGCCTATTGCCCGATAAATTCATAACTGAATGCCTCTAGAGAATAGTTGGTATAATAAGGTATTTGTCCCGATGATATTTTTTCTTTTATTTCTCGAATAGCCTTAAGTTCATTCTTATAATCTTCCGTATCTTGTTCCCCGACGTGATTATTTATTGTATTTTGTTCCCATTTATCAACAGCTTCCAAATCAAATTTAAGCGGGACAGGCTTCCCTTTTACAACTATTTTCTTCCCGATATCCGACGGCTCCGGGCGCGAAAGATTTTCGTTAGTCTCTACCCTTATCTCACTCTTGCCGTCACTGCTAATCATTTTGAAGCGTTTATCCGAATGACGGCAAAGATGCTCCACAATACCTTCAACCAATACAGTATCTTCGGCAAGACTGTCTGCTATGTTAAAAAATTCACTTACAGTGTAAACAGTTTTGTCATTTAACTTGGAGACGGATAAATTTTCTTTTTCAGCATCATTATTTTTTTGATTGCATGCCGCCGTTAATAAAAGTATTCCGGCAAATAAAAGAGATAAACCTATTTTGCGTTTCATATTAGTTCCCTGTTTATAATTTATGAAAATCACTTAAAGAACGAAGATATAAGAGGTGCTACTTTTACGCCTACCAAAACGAAGAGCGCAATAACAAGAGTTTCAATACCTGCTTTTATACCGATATTGCTTATAAAAACTGCGCTGAGTAAATCTGTTGCAACGCAAAAAAGCAATGCACCTGTTACTCCAAATTTAGAAAAAATCCATACCATTAAAAGTATTAAAGGAATTGCAATTACCGAACCTATAAGAGCAGTTTTTATTAAAGGGAGGTTCGAATTTTTACAGATCACATAAATCATACCGGCCATTCGCGGGCATACAATAAAAAATGCAAATGCCGTACTCGTTAATATTAATCCTTTTTCCATATTAGATAACCTTTATCAATTAGAACAAATGTTATAATTTTATTTTTGCAGTAAGTTTAAACTTACCGGTGTATAATTAAGTTTCTGCAAAATAAAAGTCTGTCTTTTCGAACCCGTTTTTTGGGTGAGCCTGTCCGCCGTCTTTTTGGCGGGAAATCTTTCAATTAGAGTACGATTTCAAAGATTTCTCTCCCGATAAAAAACATCGGGATCGAAATGACAAAACGTTTAGATATCTAATTTTGCAGAAACTCTAATAATGTTTTCAAGTCCCGTAGCTCCGTACTGTTCAATATTTTATTCGTAATTAACCGCCCACCTCTTCATATTGTTAATTTAGACGTAACAGGTATTTCATATCGATTACTACTACCTCTTACTTTTTCAGTAATTAAGCGAAAGCATTAACTTAATATTTCTTCCCATAGCGGGAATGTAAGATCCGAAAGGCTTATAGTCGGCATCAAGAAGATTTTTTATAACAATTCTTAGCTTAGGATACCCGGGCAATGAGTTTATATTTACACCTAAAGATGCATTAAATATTAAATGTGATTCTGATGGTTCATATCCCCAGGGTCCGCCGTCCGTACCTTCCGGAATTTCCCCTACACGGTTTTGCTCGGCGGCAAATTCGGCATCGAGTTTAAGGAAATAGCCTGTTATCCAATAACTGTTTAAAAGCCCGTGGTAATTCAAATTTGTTGTCAACTTAAACGGGGGGATTCCGAACAAAGGAGTGTGCTCGTCATCGTTTGATAAATCAATACCGTATTGATACGAAGCGGCTATGCCGGTATATAACGTGTTGGATGATTTGAAAATACTATTGAAACGATAAGAGGCGGAAATTTCCGCGCCTGTTATCCGGGCATCTACATTTTTATAAGTATAATCTATATCTTCGTTATCAACAGCCGCAGTTTCACCAATGTAATCATCCAGTAAATCATAAAATGCCGAGAAGTCATATATGAACTTTTCATTAGCGGCGCTGCCTCTAAATCCCAGATCAAAATTCCAGCTATATTCAGGGTTCAAATCCGGATTGCCTTGCTTGGTACCTTTACAGCTTACCACCGTAGTGAAAAGTTCTTCGGCGATAGGCATACGAAAAGCCCTCCCGATATTAAACGAAAGATGAGTATTTTCATTAAAAGAATAGACCGTCCCGGCATTTCCGCTAAATGCATGTCTATCTTCTTCGCGTTCAATATTGCTCGAATTTTCACCTTCGTCTACTTTTGCATAATCATAGCGGACTCCGAGGGTTAACATGAGTTTGTCCGAAATGCTCCATTCGTTATTCAAAAAAACTCCCAGAGAGGATTGCCCCGCATCTATAAATCCGTCGTCTTTACCGGATGTATTATTATAATAATCAATATTCTCGGAAGGATTATCCAGCATAAATATATAACCGTCAATACCTGTTGTAATAATGTAACTATCAACAGGTTCTATAATGGTATATAACCGTCCGCCTCCGTAATTATCTTTATAATGAACAAGGTCTAATGTTGATAATTTATCCGTAACGGTACTGTATTTGTATTTATAATAATCCCGGGAACCGTCATCGTAAAATAAATTTAGATGTACGGATTTAACGCTTGAATTGGGAATAAACGAATAATTGAAAGCAGTATGAATGCCGTCCTCAACATTCTTAATTTTAGTAAATGCTTTTGTCGGGCCGTTAAAGCCTCTCGGTTTTCCCCAGTCACCGTAATGATAATCAACATGAAAAATAACATTATGTTTATCTGAAAATTTATACCCTGCATTAAAAGATAGATCGCGGTCTTCAACATCGCTGTTGTTTGCGGTTTCACCGTTTCCGTAAATATAATCATCCGTAACACGGTATTTGGCGTGCAGATTTAGTCCGAATTTTTCTTTCTTGTAACAAAAGTTTGCAGCTTCCAAAAATTCATTGTTATTGCCCCCGTACCCGGAAATAACCTTTGCACTTGTTGATTTTTTACCAAAGGGTTCCGGGGAGATTATATTTACAATTCCCGATATTGCGCCGCTTCCGTATATAACAGAGCCGGGACCTTTTATAATTTCTATTTTTTTCGCTTCATAAATATTTATATCCTGCGCAAAGTATCCGCCGGGGAAAGTGCCGATACGCCTATTCCCGTTTTTCATAACAATCAGCCGGTTTGAATTCATACCGCGAAGTAAAAGAGGTGAATGATATTCCCACACTTGCGAAAATCCCGGCGTGTTGTTTAACACATCTACCATGTTTGATTGAAAACTTTCCGCTATCTGTTTATTGGAAATAATATCCGCACTTTTGGTTATTTTCCGAAACGGTTTTTCCGAAAGCGTTGCCGTTACCACCACATCTTCCAGCCTTCTTACTTTAGGATGCATTAAAACGGTAATTCCGTGATTAGTCAAAGAATCCGTGAGAATGATCTCTTTTTTAATATAATTTATATGCGATATAACCAGCTTCGCATTAAAAATTTCTTCTATTTGCATTACGAATTTGCCGTTACTATCCGTAGTGGTTCCTTCCATAGACCCGGCAATTGAAATATTTGCAAATGCAATTGGTTTTGAAGATGTAGAATCTACAACAATCCCCTGTACTTCTATTTTGTTTTGCGAATAAACGGTACTAATGTTAAAGAGAATTATTAATGATAAAAACACTACTAAAGATAATCGCGAAGAAAAATAATTCATAATTATACCCTAATGACGTGTCACATTTGTGATGTCATTTCGAACCCGAACGGAGAGAGCGGTGAGAAATCTCTCTTTTCTCCGGTTTTAAATGACAATCTTGGTGTTTACAATACTTTATTGTTGACATAACACTAAATGTAAATTAGATCTTAATTTCGGCGACAGGGGCTGTATCTATTAATTCTTATTTGTTATTACAAATGCTTTTGCTGAAGAATATCCGCCGTATTGCGCATTATTATCAAGAGGCTGAAGATTTCCGGAATCAGCAAAAACGAGGGAATTTTTGTAACTATAAAATTAATTTAAACAACCCCCGTCTTTATTTATATATCTTGTTTCATCCAATATTAGGTTTTCCCTAAATACTATAACAATTTTTGATATTAGCTTTATCGATATAAATATTAATCAAGGAAGTCCCATTCTACGGCTATATAACCTGTAGCAGTCGGTGCCGGATCAGCCGGGAAATCTGTTATAATTAATTTTACCAAGTCACCTTCGTTTGTCTGGATAATCCAAATCAGTTCATCTCCGTCAACATCGTTGTTGGCGGAAGTTTTCCATTTTTGCCCTATTACTAATTTTGCGTATTCGGCTTTAACTTCAGCCATCAAAGGTTTGCCGGTATCTCCCGTTGTAAGATCGGATAAATCGAAATCGTCATCGTCCGATTTTAAGGTATAGCTTTGTAAAGCTGATAATGTAAGGGCTTCGTAAGCACTGTAACCGGTACAGGTTGCATCAACGCCGCTGTAATTCACCGCGAGCGCGTTTCCCGAAAGAGCAATATACGGCATTCCTCCAAGGCTTCCATCCGTCTTTTCGGCTTTTACGGTTTTTATTAATATATCATAATCAAAGTCGTCGACAGATAGCGAATCCATGTTGTTTGCTCCCCCGGCTTTGCTATTATATCCAAAATCAAATCCAACTCCGCCGGGATTACGGCTTGCACATATTAGAAAAGGCGACGTTAAGCCGACTAACTCCTGTTCGGTTGAATCAACAGGATTATCATCGTCGTCATCGCTGCAGCCGGCAAGAAATAAGACTACAACAAAAAGCGATATAAATAATAAGTGATACTTCCTCATTTAATACTCCTCGATTTTAAATGATCAGTTGTTAAAAGATGATGGATTTAGAACACCTTTTTTTAAGAGTGTTCTAATCGTGTTTTATTTTCTGTAATGAGATTTGCCGTTTTTTTGTACATCATGTAAAAGAACCATATATAACTTGCTTGTATTTTTCATAGTTGTCCTAGTTTGTCATTGAATCTTGAAGACTGTTAATCACCAAAAACATAAGGGAGTGACCAACTAATTTGTAAATAGTATATCTTCCGGGTATTGTCTTTATGATTCTTAAATGAAAACTTATTTGAATTAGAATATCTATTCAATACTATAAAAGTGGTAATTTTTATAGGGGGAGAAGCATCCGGTTATTAACAGATTTTAACATAAATCAATGGTATGAACCTCGGGACAATTCGCCGTGGTGAACCGAACCCTGTTCCGCCGCAACCTGCCCTCCGTATCCCGATAAATCGCATAGGCGCCAACTTAATACGAGATATTAGCAATAGCCCCAACTTTCAAGTTGGGGAAAGGATGATTGACATACACAACTATGGGCTTTAGCCCAAATCATTAGTTTTTTTTGGACTAAAGTCCAGAAATTTTAGGGTAATATTACCTCCGGCATAAAGGGTATGTTGCATAACTCAATTAGGTGCTTCAATAGCCACGTGCTTCAATAGCCACGTGCTTCAGCACGTTGGAAATAAGAAACCGAATAGAATCAGGGCTTTAGCCTAAATATGAGAAAAAATTGGGCTAAAGCCCTGAGTTTTTGTTGAGACTTATTGTCCACGACCTGAAAGGTCGTGGCTATGATTATTTATTTTAGTTATGCAACAGACCCTAAATGCCGGAGCTATGAAACACTACATTCATAGTTAAGTTGACGCTTATGCGATAAATCGGGAAAAGGCGGGGCGACGGGGAATTAAACACAGCCTTCTCGCCTGCCTTGCAGGCAGGTCCGCCGTAGCAAAGGCTGATTAAAAAATAAAGTTGCGTTGAAAATGTGCGCATTGTTGTGTCCGGCGAAGGGCTAAAACGCAACACCGTATGTACTTTAAATAGGGAGTAAAAATGACTCTATTTGACCACATCGTTGTTCTTTTGTTTGTAGGGCTGTACCGGCCTATGATTTTTTTTATTCCAGCCCAAAATTAAAAAAAAATGCAGAAGCAAATAAGCCGGGAATTCGAATGCGAGAGTATCAATCCGGTATCGCCGTGATATGGATTCTGAGCCTGCTTGCATTGGTTAGCTAGATAGTGAATGATAGGGAATTCGTTAATTTTGGTTTTAATTTTTCATTAGATTGGACTGTTTGGGTAGGCTTAGGTCTTGGTCTTCTTGGACTCGCTTATATCATTTATTTATACCGTTTCTTAAAAAATGATAAAGAGCCACCCGGTTCCATAAGAGCCAAGATGCAAGACACATCTATCTCACTTTATATGCCAAGAACCAAGAATGAATTTAGATGGTTTATTATTCTATCGATTAGCGCCGGAATCTGTGAAGAACTATTGTACCGAGGATTCCTGATGTGGTATATAAGTCAGTTTGCTACAATAATAGTAGCTGTGCTCTAATTGAAAGATTTCCCGCCAAAAAGACGGCGGACAGGCTCACCCAAAGAACGGGTCCGACAAAAAAGAAATCATTTCAAAACAGACTTACGCAACACACCCTGAATGCCGGAGCTATTAAAACATTATATTTATTCTCAAATTGACGCCTATGCGTAATTCGAAAATCTGTGACGGCTGTCTGTAAAACAAAAAACAAATAAATAATAACGGGACAAGGGCTTATTTAAAATCCGGGAATAAAAAAGAAGATGGTTTAAGAAGATATTGGACATCTCAATTATAACTAAATTTGATTTTTCGTAATTAATTATTGAGAATTCATATTCATTTAATTATCTTATTTATAGTCAAATTCGATAAAGATTCATATATCGAAATATTTTTGCCGGATGAACTACGGAGGTAATAAAAAGAGTTTTAATTCCAACTCTAATTATTTTCAAGCAAAAAAAACAAACATAACCTATCCGATTCACAAATCATGCTCTGAAACAGGAAAATAATCGGTTCAATAGAGCAAAAAAACATGATTAAATATTTTAGCAAAATCGAATTTGCCGGTAATTATTTGCTATCAACAGGTCAAAAAGCAGATTTTGGTCATAAACATTTGTTTAAAGCTTCCCAACTCAAGGAGGGAGCTCTTAAACGTTTGTTTAAAGCTTCCCTCTCCGAGGAGTGGAGCCATAAACGTTTGTTTAAGCCTTCCCCGCAGAAAAATAACTCTATAAACATTTGTTTACGAGCATTCCAACTCTTCCGGCTCATAAACTTTTGTTTTTTACGGATAAATATCTCATCATTACAAATTACTAAACTATTCCACAATAAGGAGGTCTTATGAGTAAATTAAACAAAATCATTGCTAACAGCCGGACATCGGAAGTGTTTTCTGCAGCAAACAGAATGATACTGGAATTTGACGGCGGGGATTGGAGCGAAGAAGCTAATTTAACAAGTATCTTCGATGAACTAAAACCTGTTAACACGAAGCTGAAGCAAACAATAAACCGGGAAAAAGCAATAAGCGATTTGGAAGAAAAAGATGAGAACCGTGACGAAAAAGTGCGCGCTATTTATTACCTGATTTTGGGGTATCTTCATAACCCGGAGGCAGAATTTAAAGCCGCCGCGGAAGCAGTTGATAAAGTATTCGAGCGTTACGGTGTTGAAATAGTAAGAGATAGTTACTCGACCGAAAGCGGCTTTATTAACTCGATGTTAACCGATTTTTCGGCCGAAGATTTACAAGCTTCAATAGA
>JASFMY010000117.1:0-22792 GCA_050117315.1 Ignavibacteria bacterium | reverse complement strand
GGGATGGTTTCGCACAACAGAATTTTATCTGTAAATGACATAATATAGCTTTAGCCGCCTTTATATTTTTTTTGTCATTTCCAGATAAAATTCTTTAAAGTTAAATGCCTTTAGTAGCTTTTAACAGCCATGTCTTTTCTCAAAACCTATCAATAAAAATTCCATCCAGCTAAAATTTATTTCATCCGACTATCCGAATGTTCCATTCAATCACTTAATTTATCTACCCTGTAATTTATTATAACTAAATTGTCGTAAATTTATTAATTTTAAAGTATTATCGGAATCATCAAATTGTTGGCTTTTTGTTTTTTTTGAGAGTATTTGAAATGTTTGCTTTATAATTCGACCGAACACTCAGTGAGGAGCCTGCCCGCCGCCTGTGCGCCTTTGGCGTATCTTTTTGGCAGGAAATCTTTGAAATCATACTCTAATTGAAAGATTTCTCATCCCGCTCTGCGGGATGAGAAATGACAATTTTAAACTCTATTACAAATAAAAGGACTGCTATGTAATGTCGGCTATTTTAAGTGAATCGCAAATTTTACATTTCATTAATTTTAACAAATACTCAAGAATATTATGATATTTTTTTTGATAAATATTTCTTGATAAAGATGGGGAATGGGAACTGATGTAATTAAATAATCCATATGTTGAATTACCTTCCATAATATCATTTGCTAAATCAAAAAGAGTTTTTTCAAAAATATTTTTTTCATTAATATCTATTTTGCCTTTATAATAATACGACCTATTCAATTTATCAATTATAGTATAATAAGAATTATAAACAATATCCTTAGTGTCAATTTCTGTGTGAACAAATTCTGAAGTATGGTTAGTAATTTGAAACGAAATAGAATTTTTAATTTTAGCTACAATTAGATTTAATTGAATTGCAGGACTGAATATATTTAAGTTAGCCAAATAATTGAATAATTTTTCTAATGTATAGGTAGAATTTTGGAATAATTCATTCGGTAGGTTTTCAAAAAAGTCGGATGTTATAATAGTTGTAGTATTAATATCATAATTTTTGTTTAATACAAATGTCTGGCCGTATAGCTTTATTTTAATATAATTATTTTTTTTTATTGAATAAATTAATGAATCTAAAATTTTAGCAAATATGGGATCATTTTCTTTAAGAATTTTAATTATATATTGTTCTATGCAACAAAAAGTAATTTTATTTAAAAAATATTCAACTTCACTTTCGGTCTCTATTTTTGGTTTCCAAGTTTTGAATGAGACGCAAATTGGATATTCATTGGAAGAATTTTTTATAAAAAGATACGAAATAGCTTCAAGTGCAATACTATTAACTCCAACATCATTTAGTATCGAAGTTGGGATTCTATGAATATTTTTGTTTGCATGAAAAAGAGCAAATCTGGAAGTTTTTTTAACTAAATGATTGAATTCATGTTGCTTAAAATTATTATTTAATAAGTTATGAAAAATGATACAAAAATTTAATTTACTCATTCTATACCCCTCTTATAGCAATTCGTGGTAATATGCTATCATTACTAAGAAATATGATATATTCCCTATTGGTTAAAGCTCATGAATAGAAACTATTTAGGAATTATTTATTGGTATTAAACAAGATTTGGAGAGCACCCATATGAAAAATAGTGATATAATATTTAAATAGAAAGAGTATTTAAAATATATTTTTTAAAATATAAATGAGCTATTGCATTGACATCTGAAAAATCGGACAATATTAATGATTAATACTTGTATAAACGAGTAAAAAGACAGAAATTTTAAAAATGTTCTTATAAATATTGATTATTTTCAAACTGTCGGAACCATATTTCAGGTTGGTATTCTGAAAAACTAAGCAGTAAAAAAACCGGCATGAAGGGTGTGTTACAGAACTCAATTAGGTGGTTCAATAGCCACGTGCTTCAGCACGTTGGAAATAAGAAACCGAATAGAATCCGGGCTTTAGCCCAAATATTTAGAGAAAATTGGGCTAAAGCCCGGAGTTTTTGTTGAGACTCATCGTCCACGACCTGAAGGATCGTGGCTATGATTATTTATTTTAGTTATGCAACACACCCTGAATGCCGGAGCTATTAAAACATTACATCATAGTTAATTTGACGCCCATGCGCGCAAAGCGGGATGGGAAATCTTTCAATTAGAGCACGATTTCAAAGATCTCTCTCCCGATAAAGAACATCGGGATCGAAATGACAAAACATTTAGATATCTAATTTTGCAGAAACTCTACTCTTCATTGCAGTTTTACATGTTTAAAGAAATCCGAAGGAATTTAAGATAAAACAGTTTCTGATAAGGAAAAATTAATAAAAATTGCAGACTAAAAATTATTATGTTATTTTTACATTTCAATTTTGTAATTTATCATTTACAATTTGAAATTGTTATTTGCGCCCGTAGCTCAACTGGATAGAGTGTCTGACTACGGATCAGAAGGTTGAGGGTTCGAATCCTTCCGGGCGTACTTAAGTAAGTTTGAATGGAAATTTAGAGGTAAAATGGGATCGTATCTATTTTACCTTTTTTGTTTTAAACCGGACTTTGTACTTTATATTATTAAATTCCTTGCTGAAACAAACTTGAATGACAATCCGCCTTTAGATTACTAAAAACTTATTGTGGTGTCTTTTATAAAGATCATTCCAAGCTTGTCTTGGCTTGTTAAAAGCAAGTATAGATTACTTAACTTTTTCATCTTTCTTAACAAAAAAACTGTCCATAATCTTTTCTCTTGGAAGTTACTTCAAAAATGATGAATTTAGTATATCAAATTAAAAGACATTTCAATGACGACTTTTAACAAAATAATAACATTCTACTTCCAAAAAACTAATCTTTTACTATTGAGGCACTGCCCGGACCATTAACATTTCTACCTTTTTTTCTTATCTTTAAAAGTTAAATTAAAATAAAAAGGAGTACTAATATGTGTGGAATAGTCGGATATATTGGCGACCAAAATTGTGTCCCAATTTTACTTGAAGGACTAAAAAGATTAGAATATAGAGGCTATGATTCTGCCGGAGTGGCTTATTTTGGAGAAAACGGGTCAAACGTAATTAAGAAAAAAGGAAAAGTATCGATACTTGATAACTTAATTAACGGCATAAAAATCAAATCCGGGCTCGGAATCGGGCATACAAGATGGGCAACACACGGTGAGCCAAACGATATAAACGCACATCCGCACTTTAACGAAAATAAATCTATTTATTTAATACATAACGGGATTGTTGAAAACTATCAGGCGATTAAAAGAAGATTAATTGAAGAAGGTTATAACTTTATTACCGAAACCGATACAGAAACATTAGTACATTTAATTGACAGCTACATTAAAAAGGATTTGGAATTGTTTGATGCTGTAAGATATGCATTAAACGAAGTTGAAGGAACATACGGGCTTGTTGTTATTTACGAAAACGAACCTGATAAAATTGTTGTTGCCAAAAACGGTTCGCCGCTGGTGCTGGGATTAGGTGAAGGTGAAAACTTTGTTGCGTCGGATGTTAACGCTCTTATAGAACATACCTCTAAATGCATTTTTCTTGAAGACGGGGAAATAGCTGAAATAACCAAAGACTCTTACCGCGTTAAAACAATTGAAGACGAAGCAATTCAAAAAGAGATTGAAGAAATCACCGTGGAGCTTGATGAAATAAGCAAGGGCGGTTATCCTCATTTTATGCTTAAAGAAATTATGGAACAGCAGGATTCAATAAATAATACAATGCGAGGACGTTTGCTTTTGGAAGAAGGAACAACAAAGTTAGGCGGGCTTCAAGGTTTTGAACAAAGGATCGCCGATTCCAAAAGAATAATTATTTCCGCTTGCGGTACTTCGTGGCATGCTGCTCTCGTTGGGGAATACATGATTGAGCAATATTGCGGTATTCCTGTTGAAGTTGAATATGCCTCCGAGTTTAGATATAGAAATCCTTTGATTGATCCCGAGGATACAATAATATTTATTTCACAAAGCGGTGAAACTGCAGATACATTAGCGGCATTAAAAGAAACAAGGAGAAGAGGCCCTTTGGTTTTGGGAATTTGTAATGTCGTAGGTAGTTCGATTGCGCGAGCTACTGATGCAGGTGTTTATATACATGCCGGGCCTGAAATAGGCGTTGCTTCTACAAAAGCTTTTACCTCTCAATTAATTGTACTGGCTCAGATTACTTTGCTTATTGCAAGAATGCGTAATATGAGTAATGCTGAAGGATATGAAATAATAAAGGAAATGCAGGATTTACCGGATAAAATAAATCAAATATTAAAACTAAATGACCAGATTGAAGAAATTGCAGAAGAATTTAAGGATGCAAAAAACTTCCTTTATCTCGGCAGGGGGTATAATTTCCCTGTTGCGTTGGAAGGCGCTCTTAAATTAAAAGAAATTTCATACATTCATGCTGAAGGTTATCCTGCTGCAGAAATGAAACACGGTCCGATTGCATTAATTGATGAAAACATGCCCGCGGTATTTATTGCACCAAAGGATCCAATCTACGAAAAAGTAGTAAGCAATATAGAAGAAGTAAAAGCTCGTAACGGAAAAATCATTGCAATTGTCAGTAATTCGGATGATAAACTTGACAACCTTGTAGATTATACAATCAGTATACCGGAGACAACACCAATGCTTCTCCCGGTATTAACAGTAATACCTTTACAGTTGTTGGCGTACCACGTCGCTGTAAAGAAGGGCTTAGACGTAGATCAGCCCAGAAACTTAGCCAAAAGCGTAACAGTTGAATAACAATTAGGAGTTAATTATGAACAAAAGGAATGTAGTAATTATGGGAGCTGCCGGGCGCGATTTCCATAACTTTAATGTATTTTTTAGAGATAACGAAGATTATAATGTTGTTGCATTTACAGCGACACAAATTCCAAATATTGACGGTAGAGAATACCCTGCAGAATTAGCCGGTAAACTTTATCAGGACGGAATTAAAATCTATGAAGAAACTGAATTGGAAAGATTAATAAAAGAGTTAAATGTTCACGAAGTAGTTTTTTCTTATTCGGATGTTCCATTTGATTATGTAATGACAAAAGCATCAATCGTTAATGCTGCCGGCGTTTCCTTCAGATTGCTTGGCGGCGAAGAAACTATGATAAAATCTACCAAACCCGTTGTTGCAGTACTGGCTGTGAGAACCGGCTGCGGCAAATCTCAGACGTCAAGAAAAATTGTAAAGATATTAAGAGATGCAGGCAAAAAAGTTGTTGCTATCCGCCACCCAATGCCTTACGGTGATCTTGTTAAACAAAAAGTACAAAGATTTGCTACTCTTGAAGATCTTAAAACACATGAATGTACAATAGAAGAAATAGAAGAATACGAACCTCATATAGCTTTGGGCGGGATTATTTATGCCGGTGTAGATTACGAAGCGATTTTAAGAGAAGCTGAAAAAGAAGCGGACGTTATTTTATGGGACGGCGGTAACAACGATACGGCTTTTTATAAGTCCGATGTTGCTTTCACAGTCGTTGATCCGCATAGAGCCGGTCACGAATTAGTTTATTATCCCGGCAATACATCACTAAGAATGGCAGATGTTGCAATAGTTAATAAAATTGATTCCGCAGATGCAGCCGATATTTTGGAAGTACTTGAAAACATAAAAGAAATTAATCCCAAAGCAACGGTTATTGAAGCCGCTTCTCCTTTAACTGTTGATAAGCCCGAAGTTATTAGGGATAAAAGAGTATTGGTTGTTGAAGACGGCCCGACATTAACACACGGCGAAATGCAGTATGGTGCGGGAACAGTTGCGGCTCAGAAATTAGGAGCTGCGGAAATAGTTGACCCGCGGCCTTATACTGTTGCATCAATTACTGCGACTTATGAAAAGTACCCTGAAATAGGAATTTTATTGCCTGCAATGGGATACGGCGAACAGCAAATGAAAGACCTTGAAGAAACAATAAACAAAGTTGAATGCGACTCTGTTGTTATCGGTACTCCAATTGATTTGGGAAGAATCTTGAACATCAACAAACCTAACACACGTGTTATGTATGAATTACAGGAAATTGGTGCCATAACAATTGAGAAAATATTGAAAGAAAAAGGAATTATATGAGAAAAACAGCAGTAGTTGCATTTGGTGGCAATGCCCTGTTAAGAGGTAGTGAACAAGGTACTGTAGATGAACAGGAAAAGAATGCGTATGATACTTGTGAAAAAGTATTAGAGCTAATCAAAAAAAACTACAATGTTGTTATAACTCACGGCAATGGTCCGCAGGTTGGAAATTTATTGTTAAAAAATGAAGCCGGGCATGAAAAATATAAATTACCGAAAATGCCTATTGACATTTGTGTAGCCGATTCTCAAGGTGAGATCGGCTACATGATTGAAAGACAAATGAGAAATACCCTTAATGATAATGAGATTGATAAAAACTGTGTTACGCTCGTTACCCAGGTGATGGTTGATCTAAATGATCCTGCATTTGAAAACCCGACAAAACCAATCGGCCCGTTTTATTTGAAAGAAGAAGCTGATCTCCTTACAAAAGCGAACAAGTGGGTATTTAAAGAAGATGCCCGTAAAAGAGGCTGGCGAAGAGTTGTTGCATCACCGCAGCCCAAAGCTGTTATGAATTATGCAATAGTTAAAGAACTGGCTGAAAGAGGACATATAGTTATAGCGGCAGGCGGCGGGGGAATACCGATTTTCAGGCACGAAAACAATTTCCTCGAAGCAATTGAAGCTGTTATCGATAAAGACCTGGCATCGGCATTATTGGCTGCAGAGATTGAAGCCGATGTGTTGTATATTGTAACAGATGTTCCAAAAGCTTATATCAACTTTAATACACCCCGGCAGAAAGCTCTTGATACAATTACTGTTAATGAAGCAAAAAAATATTTGGAAGAAGGGCAGTTTGGTGCGGGCAGCATGAGACCTAAAATAAGGGCCGCAATTTTATTTGTAGAAAACGGGGGCGCTCTTTCCGTGATAACTTCAGCCTCGGAAATAGAGAAGGATAACTGCGGAACGAGGATTGTAAAATAAAAATTTGACAAGTTATTATATTGAATGGAAAAAATAAACAGGTGTACAAATGGCTTTTAATCTAAGAAACAGAAACTTTTTGAAATTATTGGATTTTTCTCCAAAAGAAATTCAATTTTTATTGGACCTTTCAAAAGAATTAAAAAATGCAAAATATGCCGGAACCGAAAGAAAAAGGTTAATTGGCAAAAACGTTGTGTTATTATTTGCTAAAGATTCTACAAGAACAAGATGTGCTTTTGAAGTAGCTGCGTTGGATCAAGGTGCCGGTGTTACATTTATTGGCCCGTCAGGATCGCAAATGGGGAAAAAAGAATCAATGAAAGATACGGCAAGAGTATTGGGCAGAATGTATGACGGAATTGAGTACAGGGGATTTGAACAGGAAATAGTAGAAGAACTTGGTGCGCATGCCGGTGTTCCTGTGTGGAATGGTTTAACTAACGAATATCACCCTACGCAGGTTCTTGCAGACTTTTTAACAATAATAGAACACACTGATAAATCATTGAACGAGGTTACATTAGTTTATCTCGGCGATGCACGAAACAACATGGGTAATTCACTGCTTGTGGGTGCTGCCAAAACAGGAATGAAATTTAAAGCCGTTGCGCCGAAAGAATGCTGGCCGTCTGAAGATTTAGTAAAACAATGCAAAGAAATTGCAAAAGAAACCGGTGCGGAAATTGAATTAACCGATGATCCCGTTGCCGGGGTAAAAGGCGCTGATTTTCTTTACACCGATGTTTGGGTTTCAATGGGCGAACCGGAAGAAGTTTGGGAACAAAGAATCAACCTGATGAAGCCGTTCCAGGTAAATATGGAAATGATTAAAAATACGGGTAATCCCGACGTAAAATTCCTTCACTGTCTGCCGTCGTTCCACAACAGGGAAACAACAATCGGCGAAGACATTTACCAAAAGTTTGGAATTCCGGAAATGGAAGTAACCGATGAAGTATTTGAATCTTCCCATTCAATAGTTTTTGACGAAGCTGAAAACAGGCTTCACACAATTAAAGCAGTAATGGCAGCCACGTTAGGCGATTAAAACATTTGTAGCACAGAAAGGCTTTCTGTGCTACATTTTTTATTATCAAAATATTCACTTATATTTAATCCCACTATAAAAAGCAATCCGGGTAGTATTTCATTCATGAAAAATAATCTTTCCGGTTATGATATTTTGCTTGGCGCACAAATGCTGTTTGTGGCATTTGGAGCACTGGTTCTAGTTCCTCTTTTAACAGGTTTAGACCCTTCAATTGCACTTTTTACGGCGGGACTCGGAACGCTGATTTTCCAGCTAATTACAAAAGCAAAAGTCCCGATATTTTTGGCCAGCTCATTTGCATTTATTGCGCCTATTCAAATCGGTATAAAGGAATATGGGCTGGGAGCGACTTTGGGAGGACTTGCAAGTGCAGGTTTACTTTATATCCTGTTAGCCGTTCTTGTAAAAATACAAGGCATAAAAGTAATTGAAAAATATTTGCCGCCTGTTGTTACCGGGCCTGTAATTATAGTTATCGGGCTAAAACTTGCGCCTGTGGCTGTTGAGATGACTAAAAATTTTACCGGTGGAACCGAACTGGATTTTACTGCAATATTTGTTGCACTGTTTAGTTTGGCAGTAACAATTTTTGTTGTTCTTAAAGGAAAAGGTGTTGTAAGTTTAATCCCGATTTTAATAGGTATATTATCGGGCTATTTATTGTCGATACTTTTGGGGAAAGTAAATTTTCAAATTGTAATTGATTCCTCGTGGTTTTCTATCCCATGGATTAACGCTTTAAACGAAAGTTCTTTTGAATTCCCGGTTTTTGAATTAAGTGCTATTCTTTTTATACTGCCGGTTGCCATAGCACCTGCAATTGAACACGTTGGCGATATACTCGCTATATCCGAAGCTGCAAAAAAAAATTATATTGAAAATCCCGGTTTGCATAGAACTTTATTGGGTGACGGTTTGGCGACTATAACTGCCTCATTATTGGGAGGTCCGCCGAATACTACTTATTCGGAAGTTACCGGTGCCGTAGCTTTAATAAAAAGATTCGAACCGAAATTAATGGTCATCGCGGCTGTGTTTGCAATAATGCTGGCTTTCTTCGGAAAACTTGGAGCCGCCCTAAAAACTATACCTGTCCCGGTAATGGGAGGAATAATGGTTCTTTTATTCGGAATGATAGCCGCAATCGGAATTGGGTCATTAGTGAATAACAAAGTTGATATGTCTGATTCACGAAACCTGGTAATTGTTGCCGTAATATTAATTTTTGGAATAGGCGATATGATTTTGGGTTACGGTGAATATCAGTTTTCGGGTATTGGTTTAGCCGGTATAGTGGGAATTCTGTTAAATAGTTTTTTGCCGAAAAGAGTATAAAACGCTCCTTCGACTTGTCAATCCTGGTGTTTACGTTTTACTGATAATGTTATTTTGTTACTGCAAACCTTATAAAAACAAATCAAAACCGAACTGCAAATGTTAGGTTTATTGAAGCATTCCGTTTGCAACACTGTTATACGGTTATTTTTATACAGTAATTTTTTAATTACAGTTTTATTATGTAACCATAAAACCCATTTTCAACTGCTTGATTATTTTTGTCTTTTAAGTAAGTCCCAAGTTGATTTATAGTACCCTTTGGAAAGAAATCCTTCATAAATAACACATACAGTATCTTGCTGACAATATCGGTTATCGTCTGATGTTTTTTGAATAAATATTTTAACATTCACATCAATTGGGATTCATTATGAAAAAGTTGGGGCTATTGCTAAAAGAATGAATATTTTACCTTAAGTTGATGCTTATGCGTAGGGCCTGCAATGAAGATAACTTATTTATCATGAATAATATTCAAGAATTTCAAAATCCTGGAAATTTGTAAAGTAGTTTATTAAACTGGATCATCAAAAAAATAACAAAAATATGAAAGCGGTAAAATTACAGTCGTTGGGAAAGCTTGGTGTCTATGATATCACGAAACCGAAATTAACAAGCAGTGATAATGCAATAATTAAGATCAAATCTGTCGGCGTGTGCGGATCGGATATTCATTATTTCCGGGAAGGAAAAATAGGTGACCAGAAAATTACTTTCCCGTTCACTATCGGTCACGAAGCTTCCGGTTATATTGAGGAAATAACGGGGGACGATAAGTTTGCAAAAGGACAATTGGTAACAATGGACCCCGCTGTATCATGCGGCAAGTGTGATCAGTGTCTTTCGGGGAGAGAGCATACTTGCAGAAGTTTAAAATTCATAGGCGCGCCCGGGCAACTGGAAGGAATGATGTGCGAGTACATTGAAATCCCTAAGAAAAATCTTTTTCCCGTTCCGGCTGATTTTACGGAAGAAGATGCGTGTTTTATTGAGCCGCTTTCAATAGGGGTTTATTCGGTAAAGCTTGCCGGCTTAAAAGAAGAAAAAACATTTGGCGTTTTGGGAGCAGGTCCTATCGGTTTAAGCGTTATCATGAGTTTAATTTACGATAATCATAAAAATATTTACGTAACGGAAAAATTAAATTACAGGGAGGAAATTGCTAAAGAATTCGGCGCGGTCTGGACGGGTAACCCTGATGAACAAAATATAATAGAAGATATAAATTCGGAAGTGAACCCGGGACTGGATGTTGTTTTCGAATGCTGCGGCGATCAACAAGCATTGAATGATGCGGTTGATATACTTAAGCCGGGCGGCAAGGTGGTTATAGTCGGTATTCCTTCGGATGATTTTATAAGCTTTGATATCAGCACATTGAGGAGAAAAGAAATTACAATAGTGAATGTTCGCAGGCAGAATAAATCAATGGAAAGGGCAATCGATATTTATAAATCCTTTAAGAAAAAGAAAAAATCTTTGCTCACACATTCTTTTCCTTTTACAGAATCGCAAGAGGCTTTCGATATAGTTAATAATTATGAAGACGGCGTGATAAAAGCGGTGATAAATTTTTAGCAGTATAAAATAAAACGGAAGGTAAGCAGTATGAAAAAGATTAAACTGGGAATTATCGGAACCGGAATAGCTGCCGAGCATTTACACTTGCCGGCACTGCTGAAATTAAAAAGTAAAATTCAAATAGCAAAAGTATGCAACCATGCTGAAGAAAAAGCGAAACGGTTTGCAAAGCTTGCCGGAAGTGTTCCATACGCTACGGACTACCGTGAGATATTAAATGATCCCGGTATTGATGCCGTTGATATTCTTCTGCCGATTGTTTTAAATTATAAAGTAACCAAAGAGGCTCTTAAAGCCGGCAAGCACGTACTGGTTGAAAAACCAATTGCTGCCAATTTAGCCGAAGCAAAAAAAATGTTCAAGTTCCCGGGCGAATATAATAAAGTAATGATGGTTGCCGAGAATTTCCGTTATAAGAAAATTTTTAGAAAAGCTAAAAGCCTGCTGGACAAAAATGTTATAGGCAAAATATATTCTCTGAAATACGACGTGTTTCATAATGTGAGCGAAAACAACATGTATGCTAAAACAAAATGGCGCAAAAATCATAAATATGCCGGCGGGTTTATAACTGACGGCGGTGTGCACTTCATTGCCGGGATAAGGTATTTGCTGGGCGAAATAACTTCGGGAACTGCGTATGCCGTGTCCGTTAATAACAAAATAGGCGAACTCGATACATTGAATCTACAGTTTGAAATGGATAATAACGTTAACGGTACTTTCAACATGTATTATAGTTCAAGGGGATATCAGGGAGACCGGGTGTTAATATTCGGAGAGAAAGGAACACTGGAAATAAACGGAAGTAAAGTTTTTGTAAGAAAAGAAGATAAGCCGGTTAAAGAATATGACTGCAAAGATGACGGCGGTTTTTACAGCGAACTGAATAACTTTTACAATGCAATTACAAAAGGGGAAAAAATAATAGGCACGTTTGAAGAAGCTTATAAAGATTTAAATGTAGTAATGGGTGCGTTGAAATCTGCAAAAACTAAAAAGAAAGTTTATTTTAATAATTTATCAGGTTGAAATATTTACTTAGTCATAGCCCGTTAACTGTGCAATCCGGTTTTCTTTGGTAGTTTGGTTAGTTAGTATGCGGCATGTCGTTGAATAGAGTTTCTGCAAAATAAAAAAATTGTCATTTCGAACCCGTTTTTGGGGTGAGCCTGTCCGCCGCCTGTGCGCCTTTTGCGTATCTTTTTGGCGGGAAATCTTTCAATTAGAGTGTGATTTCAAAGATTTCTCCCTCCAGTCGAAATGACAAAACGTTTAGATATCTAATTTCGCAGAAACTCTTATTTATATCAAACACCGAGATACTTTGATTTATCCCTGCCGGTATTATGAAAAACCATTATCTCAATTTTTTATATCACGGGATGCTTCCTGTTTATATAGAAAATAATATTGTAAATTAAGATTGCTTTTATTTTTTAAAAAAAATTATGATTTTATTTACATAGTTATTGATGAAATTATTCTTCATCCATAAGAAGGCTTCTTTTTTAAGAAGTTTATAGTCCTGTTATGAACGAAAAAATTACCGCTAAATTTTTTATCATATCATTTAATATGATATATAAAAGTCTTTCTATATTCTTTCTACTCATCCCGCTTGTTTGTCTTAAAGCACAATACCGTAACCTCAATTTTGAACACATTACGACTAACGACGGTTTATCAAAATCAAGCATCACTTGCATTTTGCAGGATGAACAGGGCTTTATGTGGATAGGCACATTCAACGGACTGAACCGCTATGACGGGTATAATTTTACAATTTATCTCTACAACCAGAATGACCCCAAAAGCATAACACATAATTTTATTTCTTCCATTATAGAAGATCACGAAGGGCAACTGTGGGTAGGTACAAGCGACGGGTTAAACCGTTATAACCGTTCAACGGATAGTTTCCAGCACTATCGCTCCAAAGAAGGTGATTCATCAAGCATTAGTGACAACCAGATTGAAACTATTTTTGAAGACAGTAAACAAAGGCTTTGGGTGGGGACCAGGAATGGCGGGCTAAATCTTTTTGATAGAGAAAGTGAGACTTTTAAACGATATGTATACAATAAAGAGAACTCCTGCGGTCTGAGCAGCAATTCAGTTAGAACAATCTTTGAAGACAGTGACGGTAATATTTGGCTGGGGCATAGAAACGGCGCAATTGATATTCTTGGAAAAAATAGGGAGACATTTACACAATTTCTTTATAAAGGTACTAAGTTAACAAATTCGGTAATACTGTCGTTTGTTGAAACCCGGGATAATAATATTTGGATTGCTACTCAAGGAGACGGGTTATTCAGATTAAAATATAAAAACAGTCAAGTGGAAAAATATGTTCATTACTTACATAGCCCCGGTAACAAATTAACTATAACTGGGAATGTTATTTTATCTTTAATGGTTGACAAAAACGGTAAATTATGGATTGGTACGGAAGATGAAGGATTAAATATATTCGATGTCCGGAACAATGAATTTTATTACCATAAAGCCGATCCGCTTAACGAAACAGGCTTAAACAACAATTCGATTTATTCAATTTATGAAGATACAACGGGGAATATTTGGCTCGGAACATATGTCGGCGGTATTAATATGCTTGCCGGTGCAAGAGCTGATTTTCAATACTATCAACATTTACCCGGAAACAGCAGCAGTTTGGGTTTTAGCAACGTAAACGGTTTTTGGGAAGATGAAGACCAAAATATATGGATTGCAACCGGCGGGAGCGGACTCGATTTATTTGACAGGAAAAATAAAAAATTTATTCATTACAATAACGGTAACAGCGGGATTGACGCTGATGTTATTTTATGCTTGTTTGAAGACAGCCGGGGAAACTTTTGGATAGGCACATGGGCAAACGGTTTATATAAATTTAATAGAAATACTAAAAAAGTAATTAAATACACACAGGAAGAAAATGGGCTCGGCAGCAACAATATTTTTCAAATTGTTGAAGATAAAAACGGGGATTTATGGCTTTGTACTTTTTGGGGTGGTCTCACATATTTTAATCCCCGTAAACAATCAACAGTTGTTTACAATTCCGGGAACAGCGGTTTAAAAGACAATGACACGCGTACCATAGCAAAAGATTACCAGGGCAATCTCTGGATTGGAACAGACGTTGGACTGGATTTCTTTAACCCGGTAACAAAGGAATTCAAAGCATACCAGCACAATGAAAATAACAAAAGCAGCATTAGCAAAGGATTTGTTACCTATATTTTAGAAGCAAAAGATTCCACTTTGTGGATAGGCACCACCGGGGGGCTAAATAAACTTGACCGTAAGACCGATTCGTTTGAGCATTATAATATGCAGAAGGGATTGGCCAATGACGAAATTATGTGCATTATTGAAGATAACTCCGGCATTTTGTGGGTAAGTACGGGTAAAGGAATTTCAGGGTTTGATCCTGCCAATGAAGAATTCATGAATTATGATGTCTCAGACGGTTTACAGGGTAACGAATTTAATACGCGCAGCGGATGTAAAACAAAAAACGGTGAAATTGTTTTAGGCGGAAGTAACGGGTTTAATATCTTCCAGCCTGAAGACTTGAAAAAAAATCCTTTTATTCCGCCGGTAATTATTGATGATCTAAAAATATTCAACAGGCCGGTTGTAATAGGCGGAGAAGATTCTCCTCTTCAGAAAAATATAAGTGAAACAAAAAAGATTGTGTTCACTTACAAACAATCGGTATTCTCATTCGGGTTTGTAGCGTTAAATTACATCTTGCCTGAAAAAAACCAATATGCTTATATGATGGAAGGATTTGATGCCGACTGGAACTATATCGGATCGAACCGGACTGCAACGTATACAAACCTTGATGCGGGCAGTTATACGTTCAGGGTAAAAGCGTCCAATAACGACGGGATATGGAATGAAGAAGGCGCATCTCTAAGCATTGTAATTGAACCTCCGTTCTGGAAAACCTGGTGGGCATATTTAATTGAATCGTTTTTAATAATAATGATTATTTATTTCATTGCGAATTATTACATAAGCCGTCAGCGTTTAAGAAATGCATTAAAAATGGAGCACTTGGAACTGGAAAAAATGTATGAACTCGATCAAATGAAAACCCAGTTCTTTTCAAATATATCACATGAATTTCAGTCCCCGATGACATTAATTTTAAGTCCGCTGGAAAAAATAATTAAATCTTTTTCAGGAGATAAAAAAATAAAAAACAGCTTGATGTTGGTTTACCGCAATGCCAAAAGGTTGAAACGAATGACCAACCAGTTAAAGGATCTAAACAAGCTTGAAACCGGTGATCTGCGGCTTTCACTTTCAAAAGGCGACATTATACATTTTGTTGAAGAAATTTTTAATTCCTTTAAAGATTATGCAAAAGACCATAAAATAGATTTTAAATTTGAGCAAAGCCTGGAGGAACATGTAGCCTGGTTTGATGCAGACAAAGTCGATAAAATTATTTATAACTTGTTGTCAAACGCATTTAAATTTACAAACGATAACGGAAAAATATGTGTTAAAATATCTATTCATAATTCTGAAACCGACTTAGATTTTCAGGGGGATCAAAGAACCCCGTCACAATATGTTGAAATAAAAGTACAGGATAACGGTATCGGTATCTCGGAAGATAAAATGCAGCACATTTTTAAACGTTATTACCATCTCGAAGACTATAAGGGACATTACTACGAAGGCAGCGGGGTTGGTTTGGCTTTTGTTTATGAACTGGTGAATTTGTATAAAGGTGAAATTACAGTTGACAGTGTTGAAGAACAGGGAACAACTTTCACCGTAAGAATTCCTATAGACGAACATTACCTCGAAGAAAATCAGCTTGTAGGTAAATTTAAGATATCTTCAAGAAGCCATTATTCATCATTCAAATATAATCAGGCTCCGGTTCCCGGCAATGGCACTGAAGGTAAAAAGGATAAAAGTAAATCTAATGATATTCCGGTTGTGCTTATAGTTGAAGACGATAAAGAAATACGTGATTATATTAAAGAATACTTTGATGAGAATTACCGTATAATTGAAGCAGAGTATGGTAAGTTGGGATGTAAAAAAGCATTGCAGGTAATCCCGGACTTAATAATTACCGACATTAGAATGGAAAGTGAAAACGACGACGGAATTCTGTTATGCAAAAAATTAAAGAATGATGAAAAGACGAGCCACATACCGATTATCATGTTGACGGGATACACATCACAGGAATACCAGATTAGAGGTTTGGCTCAAGGCGCTGATGTCTATTTGACTAAGCCTTTCAATATAGATGTTCTAGAAGCACACATGACTAATCTGCTGGATTCAAGGAAAAAACTTCAGGAGAAATTCAGCAAGGAATTTATTCTTGGTCCGGGCAAAGTTCCGGTTACAGATATTGACGAAAAGTTTTTAAAACGCCTGACCAAAGCAGTTGAAGAACACATGTCAGATGATAAATTTAATGCCGATGTATTAAGTGAAGAAATAGGCATGAGCAGGATGCAGCTATATAGAAAACTTCGCGGTTTGACAAACCAGACTGTTCACGAGTTTATCCGCAACATAAGGCTGAAACGTGCCGTGCAGTTACTTGAACAAAAACGCATGACTATAACTGAAGTTGCTTATGAAGTCGGCTTTAATGATTTAACCTACTTTGCCCGCTGCTTCAGAAAACAGTTTGATAAATCTCCGTCTGAGTATGTCTCGAGTAAAAGTTGAATGGTAAAATAAAAATCAGCTAATTACATTAGTAAAGTTCATATCTCATTTGATTCTTTTTTAATATTAACTTTCACCCGTTGCTAGAAATTCATTATAAAAAGCTGTACGAACAGCTCAACTATATTTCACGTTAAATCAGAATTTAGCTTTCTCCAACTGCTTCCCCGGTGTTCGAACTCTTTCTCCTTTTTTAACCATAGTATTATTATTGTCTATTATTCCGGTAACCGTTCGTGTAAAATTCCCGTATTTTCTCTCGTCCACGTGAATTATTGCCCGGAGATATTGTTTGTACATTTGTATTTTGCTCCACCGAGATTCGGTAAGCGTTTGTACGTTTGTATTTTACTTCCCCGCTTTTCCCATAGGCATCAACTTAATGTGAAATGTTCATTTTTTTGTACAATAGCCCCAACTTTTTTATAATATCTTCGGGGTAAGTTGGGGCAAGGATGATTGACACAAAACTATGGGCTTTCCCGGTAAGGAATCCTTCGGATAGCCCAAATCATTAGTTTTTTTTTGGACTATCCAAAGGATTCTCCGTAGGAGTTCTACGAACCTATGGAAAAGTCCGGGAATTTTCGGGTAATATTAACCTCCGGCATGAAGAGTGTGTTGCAGAACTAATAATCCCGTGGCTTCAGCCACGGGATTATTAAGATTCTGGAATCTATAGGCTTTAGCCTCATTTAAGCACTCTAAATGGGGCTAAAGCCCAGAGATTCTATTCAGTTTCTTATTTCCAACGTGCTGAAGCACATAATTGAGCTATGCAACACACCCTGAATGCCGGAGCTATGAAACACTACATCCATTTTAAGCAGTTTGATAAGTCCCCGTCGGAGTATATCTCTAGTAAAAGCTAATATTGATGTAGACCATAAAAAAGACTATATTATAGTCCGGTAAATTAGAGGTATAAAATGAAATTCAGTGAAACAATAAAACCAATAAGTTATCTAAAAACCCATGCTTCGGAAGTGGTTCGGGATGTATCTGAGAACCAGAAAACACTGATAATAACCCATAACGGAGAAGCAAAAGTAATTTTACAGGATGTAAAGGTATATGAAAAAACTCAAGAGAGTTTGGCTTTGTTGAAAATCCTGGCTTTAAGCGGAAAAGAAATCAAAAAAGGGAATTATAGACCCGTAGAAAAATCATTTGGAAATGTTAGAAAACGAATTGATGATTTCAAACGGGAGCAAAGTGAAATACAAAGTTAATCTTTCATATTCCGCTGAAGAAGATTTATTTGAGATTTATAAATATGTATTTCTTAATGATTCGGAAGACAAAGCGGAAAAACTTTATTCAAAGCTATATGAAAAATGCCGTGCATTACAAGAATTACCGCATCGCGGACATATCCCCCCAGAATTATCATTTCTCGGAATTGAGGATTTCCTGGAAATAACTTATAAACCTTACAGAATAATTTACCAGATTATTGAAAAGACAGTTTTCATACATTGCATTTTAGATGGTCGCCGAGACATACAGAAATTATTACAGGAGAGGCTTATTAGGGAATAGAAGAATGCCTTACAACAAGTAGAAACCGAAGCAACAATTAATCATAATCTCAATTCTAAAATTTTTTAAGTCACATTGAATTAATTCAATCGATAATTAACATGTTACTATTGTCCGCACTTTAGTTACTCCAGGCCGAGAGATTTCAACGGATCGTAATTACCTTTTCAACCCAGAATTATTAACTGATGATAAATTTTAGCTGCAGCTGGAGGTGTTCTTCAAATCTGAAGAAAGATGGAAACTTCGGCACTAAAATAATTTCGTTAAAAGGAGAAAAAATGACTGGACTATTAAAGTTGCTAAGTTCAACATTATTAGCGTTGGCAATCACATGCCGCACAAATAGCGATACAAATGATTACACAAAAGCTGTAGTTATTCAAACATCAAAAAGCGGTGACAAACTTGCCGAAAAAGGTGTATTGGATTTATTTGCGAAGCCAGCGACGGGATTACCGGTTATTAAACTTAATCCCGAACAAAAGTTTCAGGAAATCCTCGGTTTCGGCGGGTCGTTTACCGAATCTTCCGCGTATGTTTTAACCCAGCTAAGCAAAGAGAAAAGAGAAGAAGTTATCCGGGCATATTTTGCTCCTGAGGGTGCAGCTTACAGTCTTACCCGGACGCATTTTAACAGTTGCGACTTTTCTCTTAATTCTTATGCATATGCAAATAATCCCGGCGATAAAAAACTTGAAAACTTCAGCATAGAAGAAGATATGGATGATCTCATACCATTAATCAAAGACGCGATGAAAGTTTCGCGCGACGGGTTTAAAATTATTTCTTCGCCGTGGACAGCGCCGCCCTGGATGAAGGACAACAACGAGTGGTTCGGCGGTTCGTTAAAACCGGAATACTACTCAACATGGGCGTTATACTTTTCAAAATATATTAAAGCATATGAAAAAGAAGGCATTCCTATTTGGGGAGTTACAATTGAAAACGAACCGATAGGTAACGATGCTAGCTGGGAAAGTATGATCTATACACCTTCCCAAATGGCCGACTTTCTCAAAAACCATCTTGGTCCTCAATTTGCCAAAGATAACATTCAGTCTAAAATTATGATTTACGATCAAAATCGGGATGAATTAAAAGAATGGGCAACAACAATTCTCAACGATCCCGATGCGGCAAAATATGCCTGGGGAACAGCGGTTCATTGGTACAGCAGCACTTATGAATGGTATCCCGGAACATTGAACGAAGTGCATGAGATGTTCCCCGGTAAAAAACTTCTTCATACCGAAGGCTGTGTTGACGCAGAAGTACCGGTCTGGCAGGATGACGATTGGTACTGGTGTAAAGAAGCAACAGACTGGGGATATACATGGGCATCCGAAGAAACTAAATATTTACACCCAAAATACAAACCTGCATTCCGTTACGCACGTGATATTATCGGCGGTTTGAACAGTTGGTTCGTAGGCTGGATTGATTGGAATATTGTTCTTGATACGCAAGGCGGTCCCAACCATGTGAGCAATTGGGCTGTTGCACCTGTAATTGTGAAGCCGGAAACTAATGAAGTTTATTATACGCCTTTGTTTTATGTGCTGAATCATTTCAGCAAATATATTCGTCCCGGTGCTCATAGAATTGGTGTTGAATCGGGTGCTGAAAATTTAATGGTTACAGCATGCTTAAATCCGGACAACTCAATTGCCGTAGAAATTTTCAACCCGGAAGAAAACTCTGTTAAATATGAAATTCAAATTGGTGAAAAAACAGTTCAATATGAAATAAACGGCAATGCAATCCAGACAGTTGTAATTAAATAAAAAAGGATTATGCATTAGAGAATGAATAATTCCTGTAATCATTAGAGTTTCTGCGAAATTAGATATCTAAACGTTTTGTCATTTCGACTGGAGGGAGAAATCTTTGAAATCACACTCTAATTGAAAGATTTCCCGCCAAAAAGATACGCAAAAGGCGCACAGGCGGCGGACAGGCTCACCCAAAAAACGGGTCCGAAATGACAATTTTTTTATTTTGCAGAAACTCTAATATATATAATTCTTTAGTAGGGAATAATGATGAAACAAGTGACAATCAAACTTCTAATTCGAACAATGGCTCATCAACTCCAAATATAAATCCGTTTTTAATTGCTGTTTTGATGTTAACATTTGATATCCCAACGGCACTTATTGGCCTGTGGCTCTCTTCCTTAATTGCTGTCCCCGGATTTTATCTGCTAAAAAAAATCTCAAAACATAACATTCGCTACGAAAAAATTCCTTTCGGCCTTTTTCTAGGTTTGGGGTATGGCTTTATAGCTTTAGTTTTACGCGATATTCTGCCTTTTTTCCACATTTTTGAGTCATTCTAAATTTTTTGAAATTTTTTTCTCTCTCCTTGTCGAAAAAAGTCCTTTATGCGATATCACTCTTTAGATAAGTCACTCTAGTTAAGACACAAGGACATTTATAAGCAGATAATATTCTTGTGTGTTCTTAAATAATAACTAAAAAAAGAGGTGTAATATGAAAAATCTGACTTTTTTCGCTGCTTTTATTTTCTTTTTTCTCATTTTATCAAACAATAACATCCTTGCTCAATGGGATACTACAGCTACCGGCATTTATTATAATTCCGGGAATGTCGGTATCGGTCTGGAAGAGGCCAACTACCTCTTGGACGTAAACGGGAGTATTCATACCTCGGAGGTGATTATTGATCAAAATTTCACCCAGCCCGATTATGTGTTTGAAGAGGGCTATCTTCTTAAATCACTTGCAGAAGTGGAAGAATTTATAAAAGAAAACAAACACCTGCCCGATATTCCATCTGCAAATGAAGTTGAGACAAACGGTGTTAACCTTGGGGAAATTCATACCAAACTGCTTCTGAAAATTGAAGAATTAACCCTTTATGTAATCGATCTCAAGGACCAGAATGCAATACTGAAGGACAGGTTGAGCAGACTTGAGAATAAAAATTAAATATGGGGAAAAAAATGAAAACAAAAAATTTAATTAAACAATTTCTGATCCTCACCGCATTATTCTTTGCATTTGAAAATTCGATTTTCAGTGTATCGTTTGATTGTAACGGCGGAAGTACCACTACAACTATTTCAGTTCTGCATGAATGGGGTGTTTTATCAAAACCGAGCTGGATAAGTGTTTCACCAAGTTGGGGATTCAGTGGTTCTCAAACCATTACAATAACTTGTTCACCAAATACAAGTACAAGTTCAAGAAGCGGAACGATAGTAATAGGACGTGCCTCCCAATCAGACATCACGATATCCGTAACGCAAGAAGGAGTTCCCGAGACCTACTATACAGTAACAGCAAGTGCCGGGAGCGGAGGCTCAATATCGCCTTCGTCACAAAGTGTAGTTTCAGGTGGAACAGTAACTTTCACAGCATACCCAAATACGGGATATTATACATCAGGCTGTAGTGGAGGTACATTATCAGGTAATACAGTAACGGTTAGTAATGTAACAAGTAATAGATCGGTATCGGTAAGTTTTTCAAAATATAGTTATACAGTAACGGCAAGCGCAGGGTCCGGGGGATCAGTATCCCCAACTTCTCAGACAGTTCAATATGGTGGTACAGCAGCAATTACTGTATCACCGAATACGGGATATTACGTTTCCGGCTATAGTGCAGGATATTTAGAAAATAATACCATTTATATTTACCCTATAACAAGTAATAGATCGATATCCGTAAGTTTTGCACTAAAAACCTATACGGTAACAGCCAGTGCAGGATCGCATGGATCGATTTCACCATCGTCGAGATCTGTTTCTCACGGTGGTACGACAACATTTACTGCAGACCCGGATCCGGGATACTATACCTCTGGTTGCAGCGGCGGATCGTTATCTGGTAATACTGTAACGGTAAGTAATGTAACAAGTAATAGATCGGTATCGGTAAGTTTTTCAGCAATAAGATGTACAATATCGGGACATGCAAAAACTGCCGATAACGTAGGTATACCGGAAGTAACAATAGGTTTATCGGATAACGATGGCCCCTTATCAACAACAACCGATGAAAACGGATATTATAGTATATCGGTACCTTATCAATGGACAGGGAACGTCCATGCAAGCAAAACAGGCTATGCAATTTCACCTAGCATGATATTTATATCTTATCTGGGAGCCGATACAACTGTTAATTTTACGGGAAACCCGGTACCGCCTTCAGTCCCAACAGGTGTAACAGCCACTGCAAACAGTTCCTCCTCAATAACAGTTACTTGGACAGACGGGAATACAAATGAAACTCGTTATTATATACACAGAGCAACATCTTCATCTGGTACTTATAGTCAACTCGGATACGTTGGGGCTAATGTAACAACCTATACGGATACGGATTTAAGTTCCGGGACTAGATATTATTATAAGATAAGTGCTTATAATGTAACAGGCAGTTCTCCTTACTCTGATTATGCCTCTGCTATTACAATTCCGGCTACTCCTTCACTACTAGGTAGATCCATAACACCTGCAT
>JASFMY010000116.1:0-23179 GCA_050117315.1 Ignavibacteria bacterium | reverse complement strand
ACTCTGCCTTTTCTATATTGGTTAACTCGATTTTCATTCTAACAAACTTAACCTTTTTCTATCTCTTTAAACAGTCCCAAACTTAATTTTTTTTTCGGATCGTGTATATATGATAAACAAAATTGTTTTTTCATTATTAGTTTTTAACAGTATTGCATTCAGCCAAAACCAGCCAAAGTTTAGTTTTGTATCTTCATCAAATAATTATTACTCCGTTGAAGAATATTTCCCGTTCAACACTCAAACTCATTATACATTTGAATCAAACTTCGGCGAAATTGATTCTTTCTTAGAATGTGCCGGAGATGAAATAAAAGCAACCTACGAAAGCTCCGGTATATTTTACCAGCAAAGCTATATTTCAAAACCGGACGGTATTTACGTAACAAATACAAAGAATGAAATATTATTTTTCGGCAACGATGTAAAATTCAGCGAACCGGTTTTAAGGTTTCCCAGAAACCTCCATAAAGGTTTAAATTGGGAATGGGAAGGATTTGAAGTTGTTAATAATGAAGATACCGTTTCTCTTTCCGTTAGAGGAAATGTTGTAGGAACTGAAACAATTATAACTGAATTAGGCGAATTTAATTGCCTAAAAATCGAAAGTACTTTTACCGAGTACGGCAATAAAACAAATTATTTGACAGAGTGGCTTGCACCAAACGTTGGTATTGTTAAAGCACAAGCAATACTGAAAGGAGACGGATTCACTGCAATGTTACAGGAATTTTTGGGATTTGATGAACTTTTTTTTGAAGTAATAGAAATAAACCCAAAATAAAATACCCCCAGTTGCCGCAAAATAGATGTAACTTTAGCTTGAGTATAAATAAAGAACTAAGTTATTGTTACGGCAACATAATTAAATCATCATTAAAGCAAAATATTAGGGTAACTCAAGGGCAATGCTGTCAACTTAAGACTGCATTTATAATAATAGGGGTCATTCCCGAATGCTTTAATCGGGAATCTTCTAAAAAAATAGATTCCGTGTAAAAACATCACGGAATGACAATCCTTAAGTTGACAGCATTGACTCAAGGGAAGTAGTCCGACTGGTTTACCTTAATATCAATTCGGTTCTCCGTTTGTATACCTCAATATATTTTGGATTTCAAGAATTATGAGGCAACGTATTCTTTTTTATTTCTCTTTAGGTGCATTTTTGCGAGGCAATTAGCAATTTTAAAGAATTAAGAAATGATTAATGATTGTATCATAATTTAGTTAACTTTGCAGTCACTTTTTAAGAATAATTGAGTTTTTATGAATAATGGATTAGATATAAATAAAATTAAGGAATTGCCGAAAGTTGAGCTCCACTGTCATCTTGATTGTTCAATGAGTTATGACCTGGTGAAACAGCTACGTCAGAGAATTACTTACGAAGAATACCTTCATTATTATGCAGCGCCGAAAAAATGTAAAAATTTAGCTCATTACATAAAATGTGTTGGTCACAGTCTTGAACTGCTTCATACGAAAGAAGCTTTAAAGATGACCGTTCAAGATTATTTTCAACAGTTACAAAAAGATAATATTATTTATGCCGAAATCAGGTATGCACCCCAGCTTCATTTGCAGAACGGTTTAAAGGTAGAAGAAGTAATTGAAACAGTCGGCGAAGAAGTACAGAAACAAATTGATAGAACCGGAATTAAAGCTAATTTAATTCACTGTACTTTGCGTCATTACACGGAAGAACAAAGCATGCTTGCTGTTAAAAATGTTGAAAGGTATAGGGGATCTATCCCGGTTGCCGGTTTTGATTTAGCTGCCGACGAAGCAGGCTTTCCTATAAACAATCATGTAAAAGCATTTAAATATGCCCAAGAAAAAGGAATACCTATAACTGCACATGCCGGCGAAGCTTCCGGCCCGCAAAGCGTTTGGGAAACATTGAAGAACTTTGGGACGAAAAGAATAGGCCACGGTGTACGCAGTATTTATGATGACGAACTTGTTGAATATCTGGCGGAAAATGAAATACACCTTGAGATTTGTCCTTCCTGCAACGTGCAGATAGACATTTTCAAAGAATATAAAGATCATTCGATAAAAGAACTTTATGAGCGTGGTGTTAAAGTTGGAGTCAATACCGACGGCAGAACATTAGTCGGGATTTCATTAAACGAAGAGTATAAAAAGTTGGTTGATACTTTCGAGTGGGATGCCGGCAATTTATTGCAAGTAAATTTAAATGCCGTTGATGTAGCATTCATAAATAAAGACGAAAAAAGAGAACTAAAATCTAAATTGGAATCTGACTATAAAAAGATATAACCGCAAAGATCGCCGAGTAAGCAAAAGGTCATTTCATCTCTAAGCCTCTCACTGAACCGTACGTGATATCTCCCAGCATTTAACCCTTTGCCAATCGTTTTTATTGTCTGTCTTAATTTCACGTCACAAACGAAGATTCACGAAGCCAAAAGATTTTTAACTTTATTAACTAACTCTTCTCTCGGCACTTCTGTCTGAACTTTATTTTTCCATTCGGATTTATCTTCAATCTTGTCCGCCATTTCTTTTCCGAGTCTTAAGTTGCGAACCGTGACTACTCCTTTCTTGAATTCATCTTCACCCAATAGTATTGCGACCGGGCAATTCTTTTTGTCAGCATAAGACAACTGCTTCTTCAAATTTTTGTTTGCCCCGTAAAAGACCTCCGCACTAATATCATTCTCTCTCAATGATCGAGCAATTTGCTGATAATCACCCATCAAGTTATCATTAAAAACTATAACCAGTACCGGCCCTTCTGCAATAGAATCGGACTGATCGGTCAACGTCAGCAATTCCGCCAATCTATCAACGCCAATTGATGCGCCGGTAGCGGGCACTTCAAGTCCTAGCAGGCGTTTAACAAGATCATCATATCTTCCGCCGCCGCAAATCGAGCCTACCTTTCTCTCTCTTCCCTTTCTATCTTTGAAAGTTTGGGTTGATTCAACTTCGTAAACCGGCCCGGTGTAATAAGCCATACCACGAATCAAAGTAGGATCAAAAATCACTCGCTCTTCATTATAGTTAAGCTTTTCAAGAATTTCATCTATTTCATAGAGTTCTTTTAACCCCTGCTCGGTAAACTCATTTTCTTTAACCAGACTTTCCAGTTTACTCAAAATAGATTTCCGTGCTTCGGTTTCAGCAAACTTTTCATAAAGGTTTAGGATGCCGTCAACCAGACTATTATCCAATCCCAAACCGGGAATTACAGCACCGGATGAATCTTCCCTTCCTTTACCCAGTTCATCTTTTAATCCGTCCAGACCTATTTTATCTTTTTTATCTATAATACGCAAAATGTTCTGTTCAAGTTCTTCCGTTTCAACTCCGAGTCCTTTAAGAAATCCTTTCAACAATTTCCTGTTATTAACTTTTACGATGTAAGAACCGCGGGCTAATCCTATTTCTTCCAGCGCTTCGGAAAGAACCATACATGCTTCAGCGTCGGAAGTCATTTCTTTAGAGCCGACAGAATCAAAATCGATCTGCCAGAACTCCCTGAATCTGCCGGGATCAAGTTTTGCTTCGTACCTGAAAACAGGACCGAACTGGTATCTTCTAAACAAAGGTGCGCTTTTGGTTGTTACCTGTCCTTTAAGATAATTTACCCACAAATCTTCGGAGTACTTTCTTGCTAGAGGAGCCGTCAAGTCGTACCTCAGGGCAAGGAAATGATTTTCCATTACTACATTTTCATTTTCATCGCGTAGCTCGGAGCCGTCACTCTTATAAACCGGCTCAATTTCGGGGTTGCGGAAAGAGTATACTCCCTGCTCAACAGTATCTGAGTCCGGCATAAATTTCCCGATGTTGTCGGCATACTCTATTGCAGGAGTATCCCAATGCTCAAAACCATACCTTTTGTAGACTTTTGAAGCAGCGTTTATAATTTTCCATCTAAGGTGATTTGCCTGTGAGTCAATGTCTCTGAATCCTTTAATTTTCCGGGGGACAATACCGCGCATGTTTTCTCCGTTTTCATATAAAATAAAAAAGCATTATCCAAAATTGAATAATGCTCTGTTAAAATCAAAATTTTTGTACTGGAGAAGGGAGTTGAACCCCTGGCCTCCTGATCCACAATCAGGCGCTCTAACCAACTGAGCTACTCCAGCATAAATCCTAATACTTCATATAAGCCGTTATGGCCAATTTTAATAAACAAAGACCGAAAGCGGATTTTATCCCGATACTTTTTATCGGGATCAGCATTTTTAGGAGCATAAAGATAAGTAAAACATATCTTTTTTTAAAGGATTATTCAGAAGACTTAAGATATTTATCCTTTATTTCACTTTTAACATCCGCCAACTTTTTTTGCATTCCGGCAATGTCAATCGTCATTCCACTGCTGCAGTCTTCATTCCATTAATGTAATCTGCCATTCCGTCGAATCTTTTGTCAATCCGGCAATGCAAATCGTATTCCGCGACTACAGTCTTTATTCCGTCAATGTAAGCTCCGGTTCCGTGAAATCTTTTCCCGTTCCGGCAATGAAATCGTTACTCTGCTGAGGTTAAATCTATTCCATAAATGTAAATTGTTATTCTGTGGGTGCAGAAGTAGGTTCATTATTGAAAATCATTCTGTCAAAATGAAAATATTCTCTTGATCCGTTGTGTGTAATGATTTTTAAAACCGTTCTTCCAAAGGCTTGTCTACACCTCGTATGTCGAATTTTGTTGTTGTGTGGGGTAATTTTGGTACAATATAAATTCTGCCGGAGCCGTTAAACATAGTATTTGTGTTTAGTTAACGCCTATGGGAAGCGTATCTGGACAATATGTAGGGAGAAATCTAAATGTGAAGTTTTTCTCAAGATGTTAATGTTTCGACTCCGCCCGCCGTAATACTTAAGGACTACTTTAGTGCCCAAGCCAGCCTTCGCAAAAAAGGGTTCCGGCGGGTAAGCCCTCCTTCGCTTAAAGTTTACCCACCGAAGTGTACGTAGGCGGGCTTCAGTGGACAAGTTGGAACAGTGACAATGTATGACTACAAATGACCAATGACTTTTGTTATTGCAGATTTATAAATAATACTTGCTCTTCCTTTTGACAACATAAAACTACCTTTACTTACACAAGTTTTTATTTTGAATACGGGTAAACTACCCTAATCGGTTCTCTAAATAATGAAGTTAATGGTTGTGGTACAGTTTATTTTATACAATGGAACAGAAAGTTTGTTTAACCATGAGCAAAAAAAAACAAAAGGTTGCAGGTTAAGGCGGGGTTATCTTTTCGTATAAAAATTTCTTATTTTTGTTACATATCAAACAACTTTTCTAAAGATGACAATAGCAGAATTTAAAAAAACTTTTGGAATAGTCGGGAAATCCAAAAGTATTAAAGACCTTGTTGATATTGCAATGCAGGTTGCCCAATCGGATATTTCCGTTTTGATATACGGGGAAAGCGGAACCGGCAAAGAAGTATTTGCCAATGCCATTCATAAGTTTTCCAGGAGGAAGGACGCCAGGCTGGTTTCGGTTAACTGCGGTGCTATCCCGGAAGGACTTCTTGAAAGTGAATTGTTCGGTCATAAAAAAGGTTCCTTCACCGGGGCACTGGATGACAGAAGAGGCTATTTTGAAATAGCAGATAACGGCACATTGTTTTTAGATGAAATAGCCGAGATGCCCCTTACAACCCAGGTAAAACTCTTGAGGGTTCTGGAAACAAAAGAGTTTATGAGAATAGGCAGTGAAACCGTCACTAAAGTTGACGTTAGAATTATTGCAGCAACAAACAAAGATTTGCAACACGAAGTTTATGCAAAAAAATTCAGGAATGATTTATATTTCCGATTAAAAGCTGTAACATTAACCATTCCGCCTCTTAGAGAAAGAAGGGAAGACATCCCTATACTCATCGAGCATTTTATTGAATCATATGAAAAACGAAATAATGTTCACAATATTTCCTTAACTCAAGATGCTCTTGATAAACTAATTACATACAAATGGCCGGGCAATATAAGGGAGTTAAAAAATACAATAGAATCATCACTTGCATTGAGTAATAACAGCAAAATTACCGCACAAATATTGTCTGCGCTAATAACAGACAAAACCGGTGAAAGTTTTGAAAGAAACCTGCCGATTCATCTGCAGAAGACATCGGAAGAATTGGACAGGGAAATGATCTACAGGGCATTGATTGAAATAAAAAAAGATTTAATTGAATTAAAATCAATGGCATCCAAAATAAAAGAAGAAGAAAATGTAACCGACATAAAAAATGTTCATGTTAACGAAGTTGTACCTATGGAAAATTTAGAACGTGAAGCAATAAAAAATGCCATATTGTATACAAAAGGCAATAAAAGAAAAGCAGCAAAATTACTCAATATAAGTGAAAGAACTCTTTACAGAAAATTAAAGGATTATGATTTACATTTGTAAAAAACATTTATTAAATTTCATTTGGTTTTCATTTTTGGTGGTATTTATTTACGGATGCAGCTATTCGTTTACGGGGGCATCTATTCCGTCGCATTTGAAAACTATTGCCATACCTATTAGTATAGATCGATCGGGCTCGGGGGAAGCGGAGCTTAGCGAAAACTTTACAAACGAACTTATAAATAAATTTGTACAGGATAATTCTTTACAAATTGGAGAAAGGTCAAACTCCGACGCTTTGTTGGAGTGTACTATTCTTTCCCTGACCGATTCCCCGCAAGTTGTTTCTCAGGGTGAAGATGTAACCCTAAGAAGAGTAAAAATAACTATAAAAGTCACATACAAAGATTTGGTTAAAAAGAAAACAATATTAGATAAGAATTTCTCCAATTACAGTGATTATAGTAATAGCAATGATGTCACTGAGGATAGGCTTACGGCAATTGAAACAGCAATAGATAATATAACGGAAGACATCCTTTTAAGCGTTGTTTCGAACTGGTAATAATTTTAATAAAATAAAAAAAACATGGACCAATTCATACTAATCTCATACATTTGTGCTTTATCAGTATTAATGATTTTTGCAAGCCATGGTTTTGTTATGCTTTATTACAAGAAAAAGTATGAAAATAATAACCCCGAGAAAAATGATAAAAACGAACATGATAAAGCGGTAACAGTTCAGCTTCCTTTATACAATGAGTACTATGTCGCAGAAAGATTAATTAATGCAGTTTGCGATCTGGATTACCCAAAAGAGAAGCTAGAAATTCAAGTCCTTGACGACTCAACGGACGAAACTGTTGATGTGGTTGCCAAAGCTGTTAAAGAAAAACAAGCTCATGGATTTGATATAAAACAGGTAAGAAGAGAAAAAAGAACCGGTTTCAAAGCAGGCGCTCTTAAAGAAGGGCTAAAAACTGCAAAAGGAGAATTCATAGCAATTTTTGATGCGGATTTTCTTCCGACAAAGGACTTCCTTAAGAACACACTTATTTATTTCAATAATCCCAAAATCGGTTTGGTACAGACTAGATGGGAACACTTAAATGAAAATTATTCGCTGTTAACTAAAATTCAGGCACTGGCGTTAAACGGACATTTTGTTATTGAACAGTCTGTGAGGAACAAAGCCGGCTTCTTCATTAATTTTAACGGTACAGGCGGAGTGTGGAGAAAAAGCTGTATAATTGATGCAGGCAACTGGCAGGCGGATACATTAACCGAAGACCTGGACTTAAGCTACAGGGCTCAATTAAAAGGCTGGAAATTTATTTTCTTGAGAGATTACACTACCCCCGCCGAACTCCCGTCCGAGATGAATGCATTAAAAGCGCAGCAGTTTAGGTGGACAAAAGGAGCAATTGAAACGGCGAAAAAATTATTGCCGGAAGTATGGAAATCGGACCTGCCTTTCAGAATTAAACTGCAATCGACTTTTCATTTGTCAAGCAACATTGTTTTCCCCTTTATCTTGCTGGCAGGCATATTGAATGTTCCGTTAATTTTTATAAAAAACAGCGGGCCGTACAATCACTTTTTTAATTTCATGTCTATTTTTGTTATTGCATTTATCGGTTCTTTTCTTTTTTATTTGTACGCACAAAAAGACGTTTACAAAGACTGGAGAAAAAAAATTGCTCTCTTTCCTTTGTTTATGGCAGGCAGTATGGGTTTTGCCGTAAATAACACAAGAGCTGTAGTTGAAGGATTGTTTAATAAAAAAAGCGAGTTTGTAAGAACACCTAAATTTAAAGTAGTAAAAAGTTCGGATCCTTTTTCCCATAATAAGTATCTCGCAAAAACAAAGATTGATCCGTCGACTTTTGTTGAAATGATTCTTGCATTCTATTGCTTTATAGGTGTTGCGGCTTCGGTTTATTTTCTTGAAATTGCCGCTCTCCCGTTTCAACTGATGTTTTTCTTTGGCTTTGGATGCGTTTCTTATTTATCTTTGAAGCATTCGCTTTTTAAAAAGAAAAGGACATAAGCTTGGATGATGATATAAAGAAATTATTGCTGCTTTACGAATTCAATAAATCTTCTCCCCTTTTTGCACGTATTGCGGATTACTATTTAAACAACGGTAATTTTGATGAGGCTTTAACCTTCATGGACAAAGGACTTGAGAACCATCCGAACTATTTTACTGCGCGTATTATATATGCAAAAGCATTAGCCTGTATTGGCAAAGTTGACCTGGCAAAAAAAGAAATCGATAATGCTTTCCTATTAAATAACAGCATAGAAAACAAAGACACATATTATAGGCAAATGGAAAAAATTTCCTCGGATACTATTAGAGTTTCCGACAGCCGGAGAGTATCTTTTTTCGAAGGCAGTATTGAAAATGAAGATTCAAGCAATGAATCTTCATTTGAAGACAACCTTGAAGAACTTGCCAAAAAACTGGAAGGAGCTAAAATAAAAGGTGTCGATGGAATTGAAACTGAAACGGAAGAAAACCCCGGTATTGTTTTTACTAAGAAACCCGTAGCTTCGGAAACTTTAGCCGGAATTTATTTAGCACAGGGCAACCTGGAAGAAGCAAAAAATGTTTATCTTGAACTGAAAAAAAAAAATCCCGATAAAGCTGATTACTATAATGAAAAAATTGCAGAAATAGACAATTCACTCAAACAATAATGCCTTTAAAAATTATTTATGCCTTCAGATTTAATCTACAATAAACTCTCCAAAAAGTTTTACACACGTAAAAATGTTTTGGAAATTGCAAAAGACTTACTAGGCAAATATTTTGTAAAAAAAACTAAAGGTGAGTTTATTTCGGGGAAAATCGTCGAGGTAGAGGCATACGACGGTTCAATTGATGAGGCGGCACATTCCTTTAACAGTAAAACAAAACGAAACGAAGTTATGTTTAAGGAAGGCGGTTATTTATATGTTTATTTTATTTACGGGATGTATTTTTGTGCCAACATTGTAACGGGTTTATTAAACCAGAGAACAGCAATACTGATTAGGGGAATTGAGCCTATTGAAGGAATCGAGACAATGTTCAAAAATAAGTTTGGGAACATAGATTTTGATTCAAAAAAAATTCCCTCTCTTACAAACGGTCCCGGCAAAATTTGTTTGGCTTTTGACATTAATAAAAGCCACAACGGAACCGACTTAATGGATGATGAAATATTCCTGGTGGACAACAAAAAAATAGCTCCCCAGAATATTGCTGCAACAAAAAGAATAGGAATAAAAAAATCACAAGATTTGTTGTGGAGATTTTACATAAAAGATAATCCTTTTGTGTCGCAAAAATGAAAGCTCCGAAAAAAATATTAATAGTCCGCCCGGACAGAATCGGGGACGTAGTTTTAACTATACCTATGGTACATGTTATCAAAAAACATTTCCCTTCTGCTGAGGTAAGCATTTTAATTAGAAGCTATACGGCTCCGCTTGTTAAAAACTTAAAAAGCCTTAGCAATATATTTATCTTAAAAGAAAGAAAAGATAAAATAGATTTTTTAAGTAACCTGAAAATTTTACGGCAAGAAAATTTTGATTACGCATTTGTTGTTCATTCAAAATTTTTGTTAGCCCTTATTTTGTGTCTATCAAATATCAAAACAAGGATCGGCACGGGTTACCGCTGGTATTCGTTTTTATTCAACAAAAAAATATACGAACACAGAAAGTACGGGACTAATCACGAATTATTGCACAACATGAACATGTTGAAAACTATCGGAATAAATGAAAATGTTGACGAAGAAAATGTCCAGTTTAACATACAGGTTGATGATGAAAGTAAACAAAAGGTAAAAAATGAATTGTCAAAAACTCATTTTGATAAAGATAAAAAAACAATAATTATTCACCCGGGAAGCGGCGGAAGCTCAAAAGATTTGCCTTTTTTAAAAATAAAAACCCTTGCAAATTTGCTGGCACAACAATTGTTCTTGAATGTAATATTAACCGGATCAAAAAGCGAAATTCAAATGTGTAACAACATTGCGAACAAAAATAAAGCGCTGATTAACCTGGCGGGCAAATTTAATTTATCGGAATTAACTGCGGTGATCAGCTTATCGAATGTGGTTGTTGCAAATTCAACCGGGCCTATTCATATTGCAGCGGCGCTTGGTAAACATGCTGTCGGTTTTTATCCGAAAGTAAAAAGCTGTTCTCAAAAAAGATGGGGACCGTTCACGAATAAAAAATTAATTTTTGAACCGGAAATTAATTGTAGTAACTGCACTGTTGAACAGTGCGAGAAATTAAACTGCATGGATTCAATTGATGTGCAAAAAGTCTTTGAGAAAATGAAACCTTTATTCAATAACTGAAAGAAAAAATGAAAATGAAAATCAAATATATATTGCTTTTATTGTTTCTCTTTTTATCAGCAAATTCTTCTGCCCAGGAGAACGAATTCCGAGAACTTGAAAACGACGCATTCAGCTTGGGCGAACGTTTAACATTTGATGTAAAGTACGGGTTTATAGTTGCAGGCATAGCCGAAATGCATATTCCCAGAATAAAAAAAATCTCCGGCAGAGAATCTTATCATGTAACATTCAAGGTTAATACTGTTCCGAGTTTTGATTTATTCTTTAAAGTAAGAGATAAGTACGAAACTTATATAGATACAAAGGGATTATTCCCATGGAGATTTGAACAGCACATACGCGAAGGCGGGTTTTCAAAAGACTTCTCCGCATTCTTCGACCAGCGTAAAGGGCTTGCAATTACGAAGAACGGCAAGTATGAAATCCCAAAATATGTTAACGATATTGTTTCGGCGTTTTATATAGTTCGCACGTTTGATTTTTCAGACATGCAAAAAGGCGATAAATTTAATATGCAGAATTTTTACGACGACAAAGTTTATCCGCTTGACGTAGTGTACCACGGTAAAGAAACAATAAGTGTTAAAGCAGGTACGTTCGACTGCATAATTGTTGAGCCTTTGGTTAGAGAGGGAGGCTTATTTAAAAGTGAAGGAAGTATTTATATCTGGCTTACAGACGACGAAGTTAAAATGCCTGTAAAAGTAAAAACAAAAGTTTTGATAGGTTCTATTGATTCCGAATTAACAGCCTACGAGGGAATCCAAGGCAGCCTTCTTTCTAAAAAATAATCTTTTAACATATCTTAATTATAGAATTTATCTCTTCTTTTATATAAATTTATTTCTTTAATTAATACTGCACTAAATGTACGAACAGGAACCTTTTGAACCACAAGACGAGTTTCAACCTGCCCTTTCCCCAAAAGCTGCTGCGTTTATAGGGCTAATCGGTATTTTCTTTCTTTACCAGATCGGAGGAAGTTTATTAACCATCAGCATTTTCGGGTTTGATTTAGAAAATGCGGACATAAATGCGTTGAGACTTCTGCAGGCTGCCGGTCAATTATTGTTAATTTTACTTCCGACTTTACTGCTTGCAAAATATATTTACCATGATGTATCAACAATGATAAGATATAAAATTCCCGAGCTAAAAGAGGCGGGATTATTTGCCCTCGGCATGATCATAGTTATTCCCATGTTGCAAAGTTATCTTTTTATTCAAACATATCTTTTCGAAAAACTTGCAGAGTCTGTTACATTTGTAAATTCACTAAAAACCGTTTTGGATAAACTTGATGAATTTGTTGAAAGCACATATGAATTTTTGCTGGGTTACGATAATGTTTTTGAAATGGTTTTAATTGTATTTATGGTTAGTGTTATTCCTGCAATATGCGAAGAAGTTTTATTCAGAGGCTTCGTTCAAAAAAGTTTTGAGCTGGTTAAAAAACCGGCATGGGCTATAATTGTTACTTCACTATTTTTCGGGCTTTACCACTTTAACCCGTACGGCCTTGTAGCATTGGTATTTCTTGGAATGTATTTTGGATATGCAGCTTACAAAAGCAGTTCCATTTTAATACCTATCTTGCTTCACTTTATAAATAACTTTTTTACATTAATAGCCTACTTTATTTTTGGCGAAGAAGACATAATTGAATCAAACATTAGTGACCCTTCTGGCATTATAACTCAATTGTTTGTTTTTATTTTATTGTTGCTTTTATTCTCATTATTGATTTATTACATAAGGAATTATTACAAAACCAAAACTAATATTGCAGGAGGCAGCGATGATTTGTCCGAAGTGTGAATACGAATACATTGAAGGCATTGATACTTGTCCCGATTGTAATACCGAACTAATACCGGTTGAAGAGTTTGAAGGCAACTTGTTAAACCCGAAAGACTGGATTATTGTTTACACATGTTCCGAAAAATACAAAGCGGATATGCTTAAATCCAATCTTGAAGGCGGCGGGATTGAATCGATAATCTTATCACAGGCCGATACAAGCTACGTTGTTACAAGCGGAGATCTTGCAGTTATAAAATTATTGGTCAAAAAAACCGACGCTGTTGCGGCAGCAGAAATTATTGAAGATATAAACAGCAGTTCAAGTGAGAATGAAAATCAGTAATACCTGGATCAGAATAATAGTATCCCTAGTCACAATTCCCGTTATAACTTTCGTCAGCTACACCGGTAATTATTATTTTTTTTCGTTTGTACTTCTAATTGGCCTGCTTAGTTATTATGAATACCGGCTTCTTGTTAAATCAAAAAATATAAACGTTTCTTTGATTCCCGGTTTGACAGCCGTTTTATTAATTATTATAAATTCATTCTTATTTATTTGTCCGCCTTTAATTTTATTTTTTTTGATCGTTACCCTAATATTGCTTGAAGAATTATTTTTAGGGAACGGTTCGGCAATAAATAACCTGGGAGGCTCTTTCCTTGGTATTTTTTTTATAGGACTTTTTTCATCATCCTTAATTTTGATAAGAGAACATTTCAATCAAACAGTACTCCCTTACGAAAGCGGCGGTTATTTAATTATCTCAATACTGGCAACTATTTGGATCTGCGACTCTGCAGCATTTTTCGTCGGGACTGCTATAGGTAAACACAAAATCTTTCCACGCGTAAGCCCCAATAAATCCGTTGAAGGATCAATAGCGGGATTCGTTTTCGCAATAATAAGTATTGCAGCAGCTAAACTTATTGTGCTGGATTTCCTTAGCTGGGAAGACATAATTGTAATTGGAATAATCGTAGGTGTATTTGGCCAGATAGGCGACTTTGTTGAAAGTCTTATTAAAAGAGATGCCGACGCAAAAGATTCATCACAATTAATCCCGGGACACGGCGGCTTTTTTGACCGGTTCGATTCACTTCTTTTCAGTTCTCCCCTTATATATATTTATCTTTATTATTTTATTTAACATATAAAAAAAATAACTTGTCAAACTAATTTTTAGGATAAATTGTTTGATATATGAATAGCAAAGACAAAATCGGCGTAATTACACTCGGATGTTCCAAAAACACTGTTGATTCGGAAAGGCTTTTGAGCCAGCTAAAATTAAACGAATTTGAAATTGTTGATGCTGAAAACGCGGAAACAATTATTATAAATACTTGCGGATTTATTGAAGCAGCTAAAGAAGAATCAATAAATACTATTCTTCATGCTACCGAACTCAAAAAACAAGGTAAGTTAAAAAAAGTAATTGTTTTAGGCTGTTTATCAGAAAGGTATAAACCAGAATTAGAAAAAGAAATCCCGGAGGTCGATTCATTTTTCGGAACGGAAAGCTATAAAGAAATTTTAGAGGATTTAGGCGGCGATCTTAAGTACGAACTGCTCGGAGAGAGAGAAATAACTACTCCAAAACATTATGCGTACTTAAAAATTTCCGAAGGCTGTGACAACCCATGCTCTTTCTGTGCAATCCCGATTATGCGGGGCAAACATAAATCTAGAATAATCGACGATCTCGTTTTTGAAACGGAACTGCTGGCTTCAAAGGGTGTTAAAGAACTAATTATTATAGGGCAGGATACTACGGATTACGGCAAAGACATTTACGGTAAAAGAAACCTTGCGGGACTGCTTGAAAAAATATCATTGGTTAACGGCATTGAATGGATAAGATTAATGTACGCTTACCCGTCGCATTTTCCCGACAGTATAACGGAAATGATAGCGTATAATGAAAAAATATGCAAATATATAGACATTCCTCTTCAGCATATTTCCGATAATGTTCTTAAATCAATGAGAAGAGGGATTACAAAAAGAAGAACAATAGAATTGCTTGAAACCTTGAAAAAGAAAATCCCAGATATTGCATTACGTACAACGTTTATTTCGGGCTACCCGAATGAATCAGAAAAGGATTTTGAAGAGCTATGCAGTTTTGTTAAGGATTTTGAATTTGACAGGTTCGGTGTTTTTAACTACTCTCCCGAAGAAAATACTTTTAGTTATGATTTGGGTGACCCTATCCCCGATGAAGTAAAGGAAGACAGGAAAGCAACATTAATGGAAATTCACAAAGATATCTCGGAGAAAAAAAATGAAAAATATGTAGGGGGTAAATTGAAAGTACTCATTGACGGTTTTAACAAAGATTATTACTTTGCAAGAAGTGAAAGAGATGCTCCTGAAGTTGACTGTGAAGTTCTTATAGAAACAGGGAACAAAAAATATAATATAGGTGACTTTTACACGGCAGAAATAGTTGATTATAATGAATACGATTTAATAGCAAAATAATTTTTTAATCGGGAGTTTAATAAATGAAATATATAATTACATTACTTCTTTTTGTGACTCCGCTATTGGCTCAGGTGGAACAGTCAAGAGGGAGTTCGCCTTATAAAACGTATCCTGGTTTTTTCCTTGATATGACCAATTATAAGGGAACCATAGAAGGGAAAACCAGAGTAGACTTAATGCTGCAACTACCGTTCGTAAATCTTCAATTTATCAAAAAACCTAAAGATTACGAAGCAAAATTCAGTATACACATTAAGTTTGAAGAGAAAAATACCGATAAAATTGTTATTGAAAGCAAATGGATAGAAACAATAACCACTGAAACTTTTGCCGAAACTGAAAATAAATCAAACTTCCATTACAGTTATAGAAAATTTGATATTGAGCCCGGCAAATACAGTTTAAGATGTGAAGTGACTGATAAAGATTCTAAAAAGAATTTTATCTTTGAGGCCACTGCAAATGTTCTTGAACATACCGACCCGGTAAGCGTGAGTGACCTTCTTCTTATTTCAAAAATAATAAAAGATCAAAAAGGCGAAAGGATAATTCCCAATATTGCCAAAAAGGTTACTACTGCCGACTCAAATGTTGCGTTCTTTTATGAAATATATTCAGATACAGCCAGGGATGTCCATGTTAGATATTATGTAACCGATAAAAACGAGAAAGAAGTTTTCAAAGAAATGCATAATTATACTTTGAAAGAAGGGACCAATAAAATATTTCATTCAATAGATAATGAGAAGTTTAACTTAGGTCCGCACAAAGTTTACGCTGAAATCAAAAACGATGATTTTGAAAATATTGTTATTACTTCGAAAGCTTTTTATTCAAAAATAAAAGGTTTCCCCGAATCAATTCACGATCTTGATTTGGCAATAGAACAAATGCAGTATATTGCATCCGGCTCCGAGATTGCTTTAATAAGAGAAGCTCCCAATGAAGAATTGAAAATTGAAAGATTTAAAGAATTTTGGAAAATGCATGACCCTTCACCTTATACCGAGGAAAACGAAGTATTCATTGAATACTACAGAAGAATTGAATATGCAAACCTTCATTTCGGGAATTACTTTAAGGGATGGCGTTCGGACATGGGTATGGTTTATGTTACACTTGGCCCGCCCAGCGCTGTTGAAAGACATCCGTTCGATATGGGAACAAAACCTTATGAAATATGGGAATACTATCATTTAAATAGAAGTTTTGTTTTTGTAGATCATACAGGATTTGGAGATTACAGGTTAACTTCTTCTCCTTACGGTGAATGGTTTAGGTATAGACAATAAATAACAAGGAATAATTTCTTGGTTCTTACAGTAACAATTAATCCTTTACTCGAACGAAGGTTGTTTTTTAATAAAATTGATTTAGGAAAAGTCAACAGAAGCAGTAAAGAAATCTTTAAAACGGGCGGCAAGGGTATAAACGTAAGCCGCCAGTTGAATCACTTAAAAATTAAAAACCAGGCTTATCTGCCTCTCGGCGGTACCAATGGAAAAATATACAGGGAAATTCTTAGACAAGAAAACATTGATTTTGTTTACCAGCCTATTAATAATGAAACCCGTTACGGTTTCTTAACCATTGAAGAATCAAACAACAATTTGACTTCCTATTTTTCGCCGGATGCCGAGTTGTCTCCCAAAGAAGCAGAACAATTCAAATCACGTTTGGATAAAATGATTCAAAATTGTTCTATAGTTGTTTTTGCAGGATCATCCCCGTCAGAATTTGCAGACAAGATTTTCCCTTACGGAATTGAGCTTGCCAACAAGCATGATAAAATTTCAATACTGGATACTTACGGAAACCATTTAGAAAGCTGCCTTGAACAAAAGCCTTTTGCCTTTCACAATAATATTAATGAGTTGAATAATTCACTCAAGATTAATCTTGTTGACGAATCGGACAAAAGAGAGTTCCTTTTGCAAAGCTATGCAAAAGGGGCAAAGATGGTTTTTCTTACAGACGGCGCCAATGATACATTCGCATCAAAATTTGATTTTCATTATCGAATTAAAAACCCGGTTGTAAAACAGGTTGATCCGACAGGCAGCGGAGACGCCTTTGTTTCAGGAATCATTTTCGGGCTGGAAAGAGCGTTTGTTTATGAAGATACTTTAAAACTTGCTTCTGCATTGGGTGCGGCTAATGCGGCCAAATTTGACGTTTGTAATGTCTCGCATGAAGAAATTGATTTGTTAAAAGACAAAATAGAAATTTATACTTTGGGCAAAAAAATGAAGATAATTGATGATTCACCTACCGTCTAAATTACTTTTAATTTTATTAATATTTCCCCTTGGCAGAATTTATTCCCAACAAACCGTTTTGCTCAATGTTAAAGGAAATATTCATTTTACAAATGAAAAATATTCCGAATGGTCAAATCTTACGGACAAAAAACTATCCGTCCTTAATGAAGATACTTTAAAATCAAACATAGGATTTAACTTACGGGAAAACGGGTTTTACAATTATTCCTTTGGTGAAATTAAAAAAAACATTTCTGCGGATTCGTCAAGAATAGAAATAGAACTAAATATTGTTGAAAATGACCCGACATATATCAACAAAGTATATTTCAATGAAATCGATTCGATATATATTGACGACATAAACTTAATTTCTCTTCAAATTGAGAACCAATTATTTCTAAAAGAAAATGTAGAAAGTACAATTGCGGAGATCATCGAATTTTATGATAACCACGGTTTCCCTTTTGTTGCGGTTAAAATTAGGTCGGTGTTTTTTTTCACAGATACAACAAACAACAAAAACATTGCTGATATATACATGTCGCTTGAAAAAGGCGAAAACAGTTTGATAAAAAAAATTGAAATTTCGGGAAATGAAAAAACAAAAAATGATGTTATAATAAGAGCACTCCGCTTAAGTGAAAATGAAACTTTTAACGAAAATTTGATTGAAGAAATTCCCAAAAGATTAAATAAGCTTAGCTTTTTTGAACCCGTTCAGCAGCCTAATTTTTATATAAATTCAGATAACGAAGGTGTACTGCAGATATCGGTAAAGGAAATTCAGACCAACAATTTTGACGGGATCGTAGGTTATGTTCCTTCAACCGATGATGGTGAGAGCGGTTATTTTACAGGCTACGTTGACATCTCGCTGCGTAACCTGTTTGGTGCAGGCAGGGCTGCTTTATTCCGTTGGGAACAGGAAGACAAAAACTCCCAGGAGCTTGAATTAGAATATCTCGAACCGTGGATTTTCGGTTACCCTTTCAACTTAACCTTTGGTTTATTCCAGCGAAAGCAGGATTCAACCTACGTACAGAGAAATTTTAATGCTCAAATAGAATTTATGGCGACTGAAAATTTGTCGGCTTCCTTTATAGTTGAAAGCGAATCAACTATACCGACTGAAAATGGATCCAATACTTTTACCGTCTATAATTCATCAGTTATTGCAACAGGCGTTAGTTTAACTATTGATACAAGGGACGACCTGATTTCCCCTACTTCGGGAATTTATTTTGTTAATGAATATTCATTTAGAACAAAAAGTATTAACGGTCCGGAAGAGTTTATTTATGAAGACACTGAAACAAAAGTAAACCACCAGAGGTTTGAAGTTGATCTTGCATTGTTTTACAAACTATTCGACAGACAAATTTTAACTTTAGGACTGCACGGTAAAGAAATGAAAGGCGGCTCTTTTGAAGTTAGCGATTTATACCAGTTGGGCGGGACAAATACATTACGGGGTTACCGTGAAAGCCAATTTCTCGGGAATAGAATTTATTGGTCTAATCTCGAATACAGATTCCTGCTTACCAAGAGGTCTTTTGTTTATCCTTTTTTTGATACAGGTTACTATCTGCGAAGTGCGGACGAAGATAACAATATTACTGAAATTTCTTCATTCAAAATAGGTTACGGTTTCGGATTGAATATTGAAACAACTCTCGGTATTCTAGGGGTGAGTTATGCATTAGGAGAAGGCGACGGTTTCAGCGAAGGTAAAATTCATTTCGGCCTGGTAAATGAATTTTAACTTTCATAATAGAATCTAGAATGGGACATGGTAGAATCAAATCGTTATTTTTATGATCTTAATGAATCATAACCATCATAAAAATCTGCGTTCTATTTTTTAAATCAGAATCACTTTGGCTACATCGAGCAGCAAAGACGGTTTTTTTGCCAGGGCTGTCATAAACAATTTATTTAACGTTCTCTTTTCAGGCGGGAGTTTAGTCATCTTATGAAAAATTATATTAAACTCCTCATCAGATATTTCAAAAAATTCTTCCTTAATTTTATCAAGAATTAAATGAAGCTTTCCCCTTCTTTTATGCCATTCTTTTTTATAACTATGAATGTGGCTTAAGTCATTTCTTTTAATTGCTTCGCCAGCTATTCTGCCTGCAATACTCCCGCCGATCATCCCGCTTCCTATTCCCCCGCCGGTTAAAGGGTTTACCTGCCTGGCCGCATCCCCAGCAAGCATTATCCCGTTCCCGGTTATCTCCTCTAGGGTAACCGAGCAGGGAACGCCTCCGGCAACCTGTGTCAGAATTGATGCATCGGGATAAAAATTATTTAAATGTTCACTTAAGTAAGAAATTGGAGAACGTTTTTTAGAGTATCCCCCGCTTAACCCAAGTCCAACATTGGAAATATTTCTCCCTTTGGGAAAAACCCAGAAATAACCACCGGGCGCATAATTGCCTCCAAGATAAAAACACAGGCTATCCTGCGCAGCGCTTACGTTGGAAGCGGTTACCTGGAAGCATGATTCCATATCTCTAAAATCTATGTGTGTTTTTAACCCGGCCCATCTTCCTACTCTCGATTCAACACCGTCAGCGCCTATAACTATCTTCGACCTTATTTCAATTTTTTCTCCCCTGTATTCTACTCTTACACCGCAGACTTTTCCTTCTCTTATAATCAGATCATAAACATAAGCGCGGGTTAAGATTTCTGTTCCTGCATCCGAAGCTGTTTTGGCAAGTTCGTAGTCAAATATCCTGCGTTCGAGCATGTACCCTTTAACCTCTCCAAAGTCAAATACTATTTCTGTTCCGTCGGGTGCGTACACAACAAACTTAGATATCTCTGCTGCAATCCATTTGTGATCAGGTGCAATAAACTGTACCAGGTTTCTTTTTGTGATTGCTTCGCCGCATCTTACCGGATAACCAACGTCTCTATCTTTTTCAAGCATTAGCACGCTTACGCCCTGTTCACTAGCGTATCTAGCGGCCATTGATCCTGAAGGTCCCGCACCAATTACAATTATGTCGTATTCTTTTTTCATTTTTACTTTGGCTTTTTAGCTAAGCTTTTACTCCTTCCCTATTGAACTTAATTACTTCTATCGGACAAGACCAGACACACTTTGAACAGTTTGTACATCTCGGGTCAATAATTTTTATTTCAGCTTCTTTCAATTCAATTGCATCTTCGGGACAAACACCAACGCAGGCACCGCAAAAATCACATTTATCCGGCAGAATCTCTATCATCAGCTTGCCTTTTTTTGCCATTCGAAACATATTAAGTTTTCATTATCCCAAATTTTGGTTTTGAATATAATAATCCTCTTTCTGATAACAAATTGTAATAGATAAATTATCCGTTAAATGACAGCAAATAAAATTAAATCAATTATTGAAATTTCTCGCCCGGTTAATTTTTTTATTACATTTATTGCCGTGGTTTTTTCAGGGCTTATTGTATCAAACAATATTGAACCGGACTTAATTTACTCAGCTTTCAGCTTGGCATTTGCTTGTGCCGCGGGGAATATTATCAACGATACCTTTGACCTGGAAATTGATAAGATTAATAAACCTGCAAGGGTTCTTCCGGGTAAAAGATTATCTGTCGGACAAGCTTATTTAATTTACTTTATCTTAGTTTCCATTTCAATGCTGCTTTCATTTCAAAATGGAATTTATTCAATTGCATTTTTATTTGCCGTCAATCTCATTCTTTTCCTTTATTCGAAGTATTTAAAGAAAATAATTCTGGTTGGAAATATTACCGTAGCCCTTTTAACTTCATCAGCCTTGCTTTACGGCGCTTTAGTTTACGGCAACATTACGAAAGGCTTAATTCCCGCCTTCTTTGCTTTTCTAATTAACTTGGTACGTGAAATAATTAAAGATATAGAAGATATTTCCGGTGATAAAAAACTGAATGTTGTTACCTTCCCACAAAAATACGGCATAAATACTTCTTTAAAGTTGTCTATCCTACTTATAATATCTTTGGGAATTCTTTCTACTTTGCCTTATGTACTAGAAATATACAAAATAGAATATTTCGTGATAATAATGCTCACTGTAAACGTAATATTTGCATACATTATTAAATTATTAACAAATGACCATGCAGTTAGGTCTTTAGTAAAAACGAACAAACTTATAAAACTAAATATGGTATTAGGACTAATAGCAATTTATGCAGGATCTTAGATGAAAAATTTCGATAATTCGTTTCTATCAAAAAATATAAAATATGTGTGCGGCATTGATGAAGCGGGAAGAGGACCTCTGGCAGGTCCGGTTGTTGCCGCTGCCGTAATTTTTGAAAATAATGTAATTATTGACGGAATTAATGATTCCAAAAAATTGACCGAGAAAAAAAGAGAATTATTATTTAATGAAATAAAAGAAAAAGCGCTTGCTTACGGAATTGGAATTATCAGCGAAAACGAAATTGACGAAATCAACATCCTACAGGCTGCTTTGAAAGCAATGAAGAATGCGTATTTAGATTTAGCAACAAATCCCGACTTGATACTTATTGACGGCAATAAATCGTTTCAATGTGATATTCCAAACAAAACAATTATTAAAGGCGACTCCAAATCATTCTCTATAGCAGCTGCATCCATTTTAGCCAAAGTCACAAGAGATAGAATAATGATAAACGCTTCAAAAAACTATCCGCAATTTTATTGGGAAAAAAATAAAGGCTACGGAACAAAGCAGCACATTGAAGCAATAAAAAAACACGGTATAACAAAAATTCACAGGAAAAGTTTTCTGAAAAAATATATTTAACATGCTTATATTTAAAATATCTTTAACCATTAGCATTTGAGAAAATGCTCAAAAAAGATTAATCTATTTATTATGCTGATTATTTCCACCTTTTTTCATTATTCCGTCAAAATCGTGCACTTTGAAAAGATGATTAAATTTCAGTATAATTAAACTTAATTTTATCATAAAGATATGCTGACTAATGAAAACGACATTCCCATTAAAATATATTTTACTTTTTTAATATTTGTATTTGTACTTTCTTTAATCGGCTACTACTATTATGAAGATAGAAAAGAAGTAATTAAACATGAAAAACATACAGAACTAACAACAATCACCGAATTAAAAATCCACCAGATTTCAAGATGGCGTGAAGAAAGAATTAATAACGGAAAAGCCATTCTATACAATACACTTATAATTGAGGAAATTTCAAAATTTATTTCTAACCCTGCAGATCCAGTCCAAAAGAATAAAATATTATCGTGGTTCAGCTCATTAAAAGAGCTTTATGACTATAATGATATTTTACTTGTAACCAATGAAGGCAAAATATTACTTAATCTGAACAAATTAGAGAACAACGAAGAAACCCTCTTAAAAGATTTACTTTCAAACAAAGGAAAAGATAGAGTTATTTTCGATCATCTGCATAAAAACTCAGACGGAAAAATCCATATCGACCTTATAATACCCTATTCTGTTAATAACACCGGGATTGGTTTCATTGTGGTGCAAATTGATCCTTACAAATTTCTTTACCCGCTAATTCAATCATGGCCAACACCAAGTAAAACTTCAGAGTCACTCATTATACGAAGAGATAAAAATGATATTCTATTTCTTAATGAATTAAGACATAGGAAGAATACCGCTCTTAACCTGAGAATACCTATTACCCAGGAAGATTTACCAGCTGCCAAAGCGGCACTTGGCATAGAAGGAATTGTAGAAGGAAAAGACTATCGGCAAGTGGAAGTTCTTGCCAGTGTAAATATACACAAGCCAAATTGGTTTTGGGATTTCGTTTTTATTTAGAACTCACCTAAATCCTCCCCGCCTCCCAAAGTCTCGTACGGCGGGCAGGTCTTAAAAAGAGAGGACTTTATGGCAAAATCCCA
>JASFMY010000115.1:0-23424 GCA_050117315.1 Ignavibacteria bacterium | reverse complement strand
AGATTTACAATGAAGACAACAAGGTAATTATAAACATCAAAGACGACGGCGTAGGATTTGATACTGGAATGTACGAAGTAGGCAAAGGCTTAGGCTACGGACTAAGCAACATACTCTCCACGGTAGAAAAGCTAAACGGCAAGGTTGAAATAAAAACCGCCAAAGGAGAAGGAACCGAAGTTAATATTGAAATACCTATATGATTTTTGAGTAACAGCTATTTAATAAGATTTAAGACTAACGATTTATAACCTGCCTGCAAATACTATTTGAACCCGTCACTGAGTGTTCAGTGATGTTGCCGTTTAAAGAATGATAGCATCCTTGAAATTTTAACACAAAGGAAGCTGATATGTATACTTGTTGTAAATTGGTTTTGGGATTTTGCTTTTTTTTGAACTCACCTAAATCCTCTCTTAAAAAGAGAGGACTTTATGGCAAAATCCCAAAACCAATTTGGCTTGTGTAAGAAAAAAGCATCGGTAAGAGCGCCAATAACAGCAGACAAAAGAGGAATATTATGAAACATATTTATGCAAACTGTATGCTGCCTATTTTCTTAATACTCGCAACACTATTTACTTCCTGCGGAACAACCGACCCGGAGGATAACACAAATTACAGCAACAAAATATTATTCACTTCAAGCTGTTCAGGTATAGAACAGTTGTATATGATAAACAATAATAATTAGTAGGAGGAGCAGTGAAAGATAATTATGTAAAGTTATTTTATCTTCTTTTTGTATTTGTTTTTATCACCTGTTCTGATGAAAATCCCGTTGAAAATGATTTCAATATCTATAACGGAACTTGGCTGTGGCTGAAAACACAAGGAGGACTATTCCCTAGAGTTATTGTTCCTGAGGAAGGCGTTACAACGGAAATTCATTTCAATAACGGTAACTTTAAAATATGCCGTAATGATTCGGTTAAAGTAAATGCAATTTATAAAATAGAGAATTATGATACCATTTGGGATAAAATATCATATTCAAACATTATGACTGATAACTATAATTTCAAATCGGGCCCGGATTTAGCTGCAATTTATTCAGATACTTTAGCAATTTGGGACGGAATGATTGATGGATTTTTTAGCATTTACAAAAAGGCAAAATAGATTAAATATTTATAAGATTATCTGGTGTCATGTCAATACTGTATTGACATTCCGGCTCCAAAGGGATCCTTTCGGGATAGTCTTTTAAGCCCGCCTTTCTTAGTACGAAGTACGGCGGACAAGCCGGAATCTACAAATTGACTTATACTATGTCATTCCCGCACGTATTAAGCGGGAATCTAATTTATAAAAGTGGATGTTGTGCAACACTACAAAGTTGTAATGAACCACTATCAAAAGGGGAAAGGATGAAAATTCCAACTTCAAATTTTATATCAAAATCCATCTTGTTTCTACTATTTACGCTTTCTTCCTGCGGAACAACCGACCCGGAAGATGATACAAATTACCACAACAAAATATTGTTTACTTCAAGCCGTTCAGGTATAGCACAATTATATATGATGAATCCCGACGGAAGCGATATAAAACAAATAACAAGCGGAGAATACTCTCACAGCTCGGGCAAATGGTCTCCCGATGCAAAACGGATTGTTGCCGGAACAAACGAAGAATGGAGTACGGCATGCTATTCGCGCATGGCCGTAATGAATTCAGACGGGACAAACAGACAAGTACTTGTCTGCGGCTCTCGAACGTCCTGGTCGCCTGATGGGGAAAAAATAGCTTTTTCTTTTACACCGCGTGCAGAATTAGGAGATTTAACATCCTACATTTATGTTATCAACGCAGACGGAACTAATAAAATTCAACTTACTGATAACTTTGGGATCAGAGATGATACCCCATCCTGGTCGCCTGACGGAACTACAATTGCATTTTCCTCCGACAGAGACTATTTAACAGACTATAGAAATGAAATTTATTTAATGGATGCAGATGGGAAAAACCAACGTAGATTGACATATACGAGCTTAGGTGCCGGTAGTCCCCAGTGGTCCCCAAATGGCAATATGATTGCATTTGTAGAAAACGGTATCTGTCTAATAAACAAAGACGGTACAGATTTCAGGCGAATAATAGATGATGAGGCAGGCATTGGTGTTTATCGATTACCTCAATGGTCCCCGGATTCAAATCAATTGGCTGTGAACTGGATTTCATCCGATGGAAACGTATATAAAAAAACATTTATTATTAATATAGACGGAAGCGGATTAAAACAAATTCTTGATGATTCAACAGCTTATGTTTCCGATTGGTCAAAATAAGAATGTATAAATAATAATGAGCGGCGCTGCAACGCCGCAATGATGAGTAAATAAAAAAGGTAATAATATGAAATATGAAAACTGTGCATTTTCGTTTTTCTTGATGCTCACAACACTACTTACTTCCTGCGGGACAACCGACCCGGAGGATAACACAAATTACCACAACAAACTACTGTTTACTTCAAGCCGTTCAGGTATAGCACAATTATATATGATGAACCCCGACGGAAGCGATATAAAACAAATAACAAGCGGAGAATACTGGCACAACAACGGGAGATGGTCGCCCGATGCAAATAAAATAGTTTGCAACACTGAGGAAGGGACAACTACAGCCTGGGTTCAAATGGCTATAATGAATGCTGACGGATCAGATAGAAAACTCCTTGGTTACGGCAGCCAGATGTCATGGCATCCTGATGGCAGTAAAATTCTTTTTTCTTACTGCCCTTCCTGTGAAATAGGAAATTTAGGCATCTTTTTATATACTATTGATATAGATGGTTCAAATATAAAAAAATTGGAACTGGAATATGAAGGAGGTTCGCCAGAATTTTCCCCAGACGGAGAAAAAATAATATACACCGAACCCGATTATGACAACAACAATTCAATAATTAAAATTGTAAGCTATCCCAGCCTAATTGAGCTAATAGTTTTTGATTCAATTACAATGTCTTATCCTACATGGTCACCCGATGGCAAGGAACTTACATTTTCTAAAAGAGAAGTCAGTTCCGAACCTAATGATAATATCTACATAATGAATACTGATGGATCTAATATTCGCAAAATAACGGACAATACTTCCAATATGCCTTATATTTATCCCCGCTGGTCACCTGATGGAGAAAAAATTACCTTTTTGTCATATACTGTTGACGGTACACAAAAATGGTATTTATATATGGTAAATAAAGACGGAACCGATTTACATAAAGTAATAGATGATGATACTGTTACTTCGTGTGATTGGTCAAAATAAATAAACAACGGTGTTAAGGTAGTAAGTAAATAACAAAAAAAGAGTACAATATGAAAACCATAATAGTAAATCACGTATCAACTATTTCTCTATTTCTAATAATTACACTTACCTCATGCGGAACAACCGACCCGGAGGATAACACAAATTACAGCAACAAAATATTATTCACTTCAAGCCGTTCAGGTAAAGAGCAGTTGTATATGATGAACCCCGACGGAAGCGATATAAAACAAATAACCAGCGGAGAATACTGGCACAACAGCGGAAGATGGTCTCCGGATGCAAAAAAAATAGTTTGCAATACTGAGGAAGGGACAACTACAGCCTGGGTACAAATGGCCATAATGAATGCTGACGGCTCAGATAGAAAACTGCTTGGTTACGGTAGTCAGATGTCATGGCATCCTGATGGCAGCATAATTCTTTTTACTTACTGCCCTTCTTGCGAAATAGGAATCTTCAATATGAAACTTTATAGTATTGATTCCGGGGGAAACGAAAGAGTAATAGTTTCTGAAGATTTTGCTGGTGAGACTGCATTTTCACCTGAAGGCGATCAAGTAGCTTTTGTCTTTTCAGATGCTTCAGATACAATCCCCTCACCCCGGATAATCATTATGAATTATCCAACATTTAGCAATACAAAACCAATTGGACCAGAGGGTGCGGTGTCACCATTTTGGTCTCCTAATGGAAATGAGATAACCTTTTCAAAAAGAGAAATTCGTACAGAACCTAATGATAATATTTATATAATGAATACTGATGGATCAAACATCCGCAGAATAACAAATAATACTTCGAATATGCCTTATATTTATCCCCGCTGGTCACCTGACGGAGAAAAAATTATCTTTTTGTCATATACGGTTGACGGCACACAAAAATGGTATTTATATATGGTAAATAACGACGGAACCGATTTACATAAAATAATAGATGATGATACTGTTACTTCTTGTGATTGGTCATAATAAATAAACAACGGTGTTAAGGTAGTAAGTAAATAACAAAAAAAGAGTACAATATGAAAACCATAATAGTAAATCACGTATCAACTATTTCTCTATTTCTAATAATTACACTTACCTCATGCGGAACAACCGACCCGGAGGATAATACTAATTACCACAACAAAATATTATTCGCTTCAAGCCGTTCAGGTATAGAGCAGTTGTATATGATGAACCCGGACGGAAGCGATATAAAACAAATAACAAGCGGAGAATTCTCTCACGGCGGAGGTAGATGGTCTCCCGATGCCTCACGGATTGTTGCCGGGACAAACGAAGAATGGAGTACGGCATGCTACTCGCACATGGTATTAATGAATTCAAACGGAACAAACAGACAATTACTTAACTGCGGCTCTCGAATGTCCTGGTCGCCCGATGGGGAAAAAATAGCTTTCATTTATTTACCCAGTGCTGAATTGGGAGACAAAAGCCGTTATGTATATGTTCTGAATGTATCAGACTATAAATACGTTAAGATAACAAAGAAGTCAGGTTTGATAGTCGGTAATCCATGTTGGTCAAGCGACGGTAACTACATTTACTTCTCAAGCAACGAGCATGATCCCTTAAATAATAAACCTGAGATTTATGAAATGAATAATGACGGGACTAATATCGTAAGGCTTACCGTTACTCCAAATGGATATAGTACTTCTCCTTCAATTTCACCTGACGGCACAATGATAGCATTTGTTACTAAACGGGAGGGGCTCTCAACCCCTGCAATTTTTATCATGAATATTGATGCCTCGGATCAAAAGAAAATTATTGAATCTCCATCGGGAGAAGTATTCAATTATCCTAGGTGGTCATCTGATGCTTCAGCATTAATATTTGTTTCAGGGTTAACAGACGGTTCAGCCGAAACTTTAATTTACACTGTAAATATAGACGGCACTAATTTGAAGAAAATTATTTCTGACGATAATTCGGCAAATTCACCCGATTGGTCAAAATAAGAATATATAAGTAGTAATGAGCGGCGCTGGAACGCCGCCCATATGCAACGGCAAATAAATTTTTACATCCTCCAAGATGCTCAACGTGCAGTATACCTGTACGCCTTTTTTATTTGCCGGATGCAATCTACAAAAGCAAATATTCTTGTCAAAATTTTTTGAAAGGAGGTGATGTTTTATGATTGCCTAAAAATGTATGTCTGCAAAAGAATCTTTCTTTTAACAAATTATTTATTACAAGGAGTAGTAAAATGAAAAAATTATCGATTTTTTTGTTGGCTGTCCTGTTAGGTGTTTTTAGTTTTTCCGAAGCCCAAATCCGGCCTGATTCGGTTCAGTTAGCCGCGTTCTCAAATTTTGATAAGAAGCTGAACAATAACGTAGGAGTTAACTGGAATGATAAAACAGGAACTCCGGGTATTGTTGTTCTTACAAAACCTTATTCTTTTGCCGCCGAACCGGTTGCATCCGCAAAATTATTCTTAAAAGAAATGAAAGGTCTTTTAAGAAAAGAAGACAGCAAAGATGAACTTGTTCTAATGCGAACAAACGAAGACGAAAGCATACAATATCTTCGGTTTGATCAGTTTTACAAAAATATCCCGGTAAGAGGCGGCGAATATCTTATTACCGTTTTACCCGGCGGAGAAGTTCAATCTGCTTTGGGAAAATTTCATAAGAATATTTCCGTTGTTACAACACCTGAGTTAAGTGAAAAAGAAGCATTTATTTCCGCAATAGATAACCCGCCTAAAGCTGTGGGGCTGAGAGATTCTTTATCTGCATCACGGTTGATAATTTATCCTCAAGACAGCTTATATTTCCTGGCGTGGGAATTAAAGATTCCTACTTCCCGGGACGGTGAAGAATGGATGTATATCATTGATGCATCCAACGGCGCTGTTCTAAGCAGACTAAGCACGGCAATTAATGAAATATCTCCCGCTATGCTGCCTCAATCCCAGGCAAACATCTATCTTAGACATCCTTATATAGACACAGACTATACCTATATCAGTCCTATCAATGATGATGCCTCGGGCTATCTGCAAGGGACTTATGCCAATGTAGTAAACGATGAAACTTCACGCGCATACAGCAGTACTTTGGATTTTACATACTCAACCGGCGACACTCATTTTGACGAAGCAAATCTTTTTTATCACATTGATAAATTCCGCCGGGATTACTGGAACGGTATTGGTTTTACCGCTTTCACACAAATAACGGCGCATGCACATACCTATTTTTCCAGTCCTAATGCCGAATATAGTCTTTCCGATAACCAATTAAGATTCAGCGACGGGCAGGGAGTTACCGGCTTTAATTCTTTTGCCCGTGAAGACAAGGTAATTTATCACGAATATACACATGCTGTTACCGATTATATTGCTCATCTTTACAATACGGATTATGACGGGTATAATGAAACATTCGCCATACACGAGGGAAATTCCGATTATTATGCTGCGGCATTTACAGGCAGAACATTGGCACTTGAATATTGCTGCTATGGTTATCCGGAATACCAGCGTGATATATCAAGCCCAAGGATTGCAACCTATTCCGAATATACAGGACCCGATTGGGGATACCCAGCAGTTGAACCACATGACGGCGGTGAACTATGGTCCAGGGTTCTTTGGGATTTGAGACAGTCCGGTACGGGTATTGGTTCTTATTATGCCGATAGGGTTATTTACAAAGGCTTAAACGGTCTGCCGACTACATGCACTTTTCTTCAATACAGACAATCAATAATAAATGCCGACATAAACTATTACAGCGGGAATCATGCTCAAACTATCAGGCATATATTTTACTTAAGAGGTATAGGACCTGATTATTTACAAACAAGAGTGTCGGGACCCAGTGCACTGGATTTTAAAGAACGGGGAACCTATACGGCAAATGTTACAGGCGGTTCCGGATCGGTAACGTACCAGTGGTACAGGTCTGATGACGGAGGTTCTACATGGAGATCGCTTGGCACAAGCCAAACGCAGGTAAGTACGATGGTTTATGACGATTTTATTATGCGCTGCGAAGTACATGATACTCAAACAGCAGAGGATGCATCCGGTAGTTGTACGGTTTATTACGGATATCCGCCGGAGAAAAAGAACTCGGCGCAGAATGAGCTGACGGATGAATATAAATTATACCAGAATTACCCCAACCCGTTTAACCCGGCGACAGAAATAAAATACAAAATTAAAAACAACGGGTTTGTAAGTCTGAAAGTCTATGATCCGCTTGGGAAAGAAATTGCGGTACTTGTAAATGGGTTCCAAAATGCCGGTGAATATACGGTTAATTTCGATGCTGGCAGCCTTACCAGCGGAATATATTTTTACAAGATTGAAACTACCGCATTTAGAGAAGTTAAGAAAATGATGCTATTAAGATAGAAATTACGGGGTAACATACAACAGTACCCGTTTCTCTTAGCTTTTTATTTCGAACAACGGGTTAACATGATGAAAACCTAACGACTAAGTGGTTAATATCGGTTATTCTAAAGATGGAATCTCTTTGAGAGATTCCATCTTCTGTTTATTAATCCCTAATTTCTGTAGTACGGCACGAGACGATTAGTTTGTTTAGAACGCTCATTGATTCCTCCGTTTTTTAGCTCCCGTAATTTTCAATATTATTTTCCGGAAGCCGGTTAATAATTTGATTTTATTGCGATACTGTTTTTTATAAATCTCCTTAAAAGGAGAAATATTAACGCTCTTTTGGGAAGATAATAGAGTTTCTGCAAAATTAGATATCTAAACGTTTTTCGAGCGTTTTTTGCGAGAAATCTTATTCCCCTGAGAAAGGAAAGATTTCTCACCCAAAAAACGGGTTCGAAATGACGATTTTTTTATTTTGCAGAAACTTTACTAATTAACCCGTTGTTCGGAACAAAGGGTTATTCCAATAAATGAATTTGCTGAAAATCATCCGCCTAAAAGCAACTTTTATCAAGTACTTTTAAAATAAAGGCAGATATTGTCAAGAAAAGATAGCTAAGCGTGTCTATGTTTACATGTGTTTTTTATTTTTCAATTATTAATTTAAGGAGTAACCATGGATACAAAAATCGACATCAAACCAATTGGTGTAGTTAAATCAAAAAACGGTATCTTCAGTATCAAATTAGCAGAGCAATATATTTCAGCTCTAACTAATATTGATGGATTTAGTCATTTAACAATTATATGGTGGGGTCATCTAACCAATAAGACTGAAACTACTAATTCTTTAGTTCTCAATAAACCTTATAAAAAAGGTCCTGAAGAAATTGGTATCTTTGCTACACGATCATCTGAGAACCGTCCTAATCCAATTCTCATAACCAACATTTATGTACAAAGCATTGATTTCAGGAAAGGTATAATCTATACGCCATATATAGATGCTGAAGATGGTACTCCGGTTCTTGATATTAAACCGTACCATAAAAGTGAGAGAATACAAGAATGCCAAGTTCCGGATTGGTGTAAACATTGGCCGGAGTGGTATGAAGAAGCAGCAACTTTCGATTGGGAAAATGAATTTAATTTTTAATATTTATACCGATTGAATAAAGTTCCCTGTATAAAAATAGGGAGCTTTATTTATAAATTTTCACTTGAGAAGAAATAATGACGAACAAAATGATTATTTTAAAATCAATTGAGTTTATTGAAGAGAATTTGAAAGCTGAAATAAATGTATTAGACATGGCGAATTCGGTGCATTATTCTTTATATCACTTCATACGGCTTTTTCAAAGTGTTACGGGATTCTCTCCTAAAACTTATCTGCAAAAACGCCGCCTAAGTGAAGCATTAAAAGAGTTGAAATGTACGAATAAAAAAGTTGTTGAAATTGCATTTGAATACTGTTTTAATAGTCATGAATCATTTACTCGGGCTTTTAAGAAGCACTTTGGAATAAATCCCAAAAATGTTAAAAACGGATTAGCAAATTTGAATTTGCCTTTTGTGAATCCGATAAATGAAGATTATCTTTTCCAATCAGAGAAACTGACAAATGAACTCCCTCAAGTAATAGAATTACCAAAAAGGATTTTATCGGGTATTTCATTTTTTGTAAGTGACTATTCTAAGATAAAGAGTCTATCAAAAGAATGGACTCAGTTTACACAAGAGGTGCATGTTATTAAGAATCGTCTGAAACCGGAACGGTTTTATCAAGTTCAATTTTGGTCTGATAAATATGATTTAGGCGGGTTATATTTTTTTATCGGAACCGAAGTGAGTGATATTGATGAAGTTAATCCCCAATTTGTTTTTAAGGTATTACCCGATTCCCGTTACCTTCGTTTCATCCATAAAGGATTATCTAATAAAGTGGGTTACACATACAAATATATTTATAATCAATTTTTACCTGAAACAAATTATAAATTGACTAAACCGTTTAATTTTGAGTTTTATGGTGAAAAATGCTTAGGCCCAAACAATCCGGAATCTGAAAGTGAGATTTATATCCCTATTGAATGAATTTAAACTCAATTCTGTAATAATCATCCAACGTAGAAATTTGTGCCAATATTTGTGTTTGATTTTTCTTAGGGCTGTAAAGCTATTTCAGGATTTGACCCTCTTACTTTTGTTCCGTTAACCATTCAATTGCAGTATCCAATTGAATATCATTTTCACCTTTATTGGAAATATTAATTTCCGGCTCAATTCCATGAGCATAAATTTTTTTATTTCTGTCTCCAAAGTAAGCAGTAGTCAACATTAACTTTGCTCCGTTTGCCAGTTCAAAGGGCTGGTTAACTGTTGCCAAACCTTTTGTTTGCTCACCAAATAAACAAATATTTTCTTTCCCGATAAAAGAAATTACACTTGCTTCACCGCTGCTGGCTGTTTGTCTGCTAATAAGAATTGCTATAGGCTTTTTTTGTAACGGTTTATTAGAAACGTGCTCAATTTGATGGTGGACGTTTGTGCCAACACCTGCTTTACCGTTCTTTGCCCACCAGTTCCAATTATTGTTGTTCGGATATATTGCAAAACCGGCTGTATCTGAATTTATTAATGAACTTAAACCTGCAAGCATAGGCCATAATTGACCCCCGCTGTTCCCGCGGAAATCAAGAATCCAGCCGGTCATGTCATGACTGTATGCATCAATAATTTTATTATACAATTTATCTGCATATGCATTTTTGTCAATCTTTGAAGCCGAAGACATTGGAGCAACATTTACATATGCAATTCTTTTATCTCTTAATTTTTCTTTAGGAATCGAACCTTCTTCTGTTTTTTCTTGTGTCCGGTCAACCCTTTGCCACCGGTTACCATCTGCCGTAATCAAAAAACTATGATTATCTTTTAAGCTGTCAATTAAAATTTGTAAAACTTCATAGAGTTTGTCATCGGAGTTTACCTCCTCTGCCCGCTGCATGATTTCTTTTTTTATTTCAGCCTTGTTTAACGAATTGGAATTGATTGAATGTTCCATAGTAATTTCAAGTGCCTGCGAAATGACTTTTTTATACAAAGCTTTATCGGAAGCAAAACATGTTGCCGACAATAAAACAATACATAAAAATAAATGTCTGATTAACTTCATGAAGAATTCCCTTGCATTGTGCAGAATAAACAATTGGCTAATACAATTATTTTAGAAAAGTTTTTTTCAATTCCTCTAATTTATAATCCGATTGTACAGATATATTTTTGATTGCTTCACAAATTAAGTACGATCCTTTAATTAATTCTACAATATTTCCCGATTTACACTTCAGGTTATAGTCAATCAAAGTTAATGTGAATATCCAGTTCATAAGGTCTTCAAAATTCTCTTTGCTGTAATATTTTATCCCTTCGTATTCGTTTACACCGATAAATATTTGAACAAACTCATTATTCAATATTTCTTTTATTAAGTCTGCCTTATTTCCCTTGAGGTATTTTATTATCTGTGATGAATTCTTCAGTTCATCCGGTTCTGCTTTTTTATCAGCTACGTTAAACAGGTCGCCGTTGAACTTCAATAAAACATTAAGGAGAGTCAATTTTTTTAACCTGCTTTCCTCGCCTTTGCCGTGGCGCTCCAACAAATGTCTTACCGGTTTGTCAAGCAGCAGTCTTTGAACAAAACTTTCCTCTTCTCTTTTTTTAATTGGTTCAAACATTTCATCAATTAATGTAATTACATTGTTGATTAAATAAAGGAGAATATTTTCTTTGTAATTATGTTTTATTGAAAGCTCAAAATCTTTATGAATGTTGGAATATTTTATATTGCCTTTTCCCGGGAATTCCTTCAGCAGTAATTTATTTATATCTCTAACAGCTTCGATTTCTTTTTTAAAGTTCTGAAGACAAATTTCAAATTTATCATCATAATTGTACTTGTATTTTATTATGTCAATCAGTTTGCCGAAGTTTGTTGAAATAACCTCGAGATCGTAATCAATAACTTTTTCTTCTTCAACATGGGTAATAGTATCGTCAATAAGTTTATTAATTTCTTCTTCAATAAAAATATTTTCAAAAGCATCGTGAATTGGTTTTAATCTCAATTCATTCAAAGTTCTGTGAATGTCATACGAACCGTTGCCGCCTAAATGCCCTTCCAGTTTTGTGTAGTCCCCGGTAGCATCATAAACCTCAGCAAATTTTAAGAATACTGCATATTTAAAAGCTTCTAGTTCAATTTCAAATCCGTCCTTATGAAAGTCGGCTCCTCTCTTGATATATTCTAAATCCGTTATATGATTTCTAAAAATGTAAAAGTAATTAGGATCGTTTTTTATTTCCAAAGCTTCTGCTAATGAGATTTGTTTGAGATTTTTGTCGCCGTCAAGCTTTGGTACGGAAGTATGAATTTTACCGGAAGTGCTGTCATATTTGTTGTTATAAAATATCAGCGATCTTTCACCATATTCCAAATTAGAATAAGCAAAAACATTTTCGTTCAGATTTCCGTAATCGTCAATAAAATCATAAAAATTAAAATTCCTAACCTGGCTGAACATAAAACGCCTTTGCATCAGCAGGAAGACTTCCTTTTCGTGTTTTTCAACAAGCCGTTGGTTCTGCTCTTCGTTGTAATATGCTCTTTTAAATTCCATCCCGTATTTTTCATGAAAACCTTCAACCTGTCCGTGAGCAAACATTGGAAGCCCCGGCAGAGTTACCATAAGAACGCAGACTCCAAAATATTTATCATCACTTCCAAATTGGCGGACGGCAGTTTCTTCATCCGGGTTGCTCATAAAGTTTACATAGCGTTTCAGAATCTCCGGTTCAAATTCCAAAGTGTTTGTGATTAAATCTCTGTACTTTTCGTTTTCTTCTTTCATCATCATGTTCATAAATGCGCTGTTGTAAACGCGGTGCATTCCGAGCGAGCGGACAAAGTAACCTTCCATTAACCAGAATGCTTCGGCAAGTAAAAGCGTTTCAGGCATTTCCGCATTAATCCTATCAACAACTTCACGCCAGAATTCTTCCGGTATGTTTTTATCAAACTCTTCTTTTGTTAATGCATAATCCGAACGTGAAGGAATGTCGCCGCCCAAACCGGGCTGCGGGTACCATAAGCGCGAGAAGTGGCGTTTGGTTAACGTCATTGCAGCATCAAAACGTATTATTGAAAATTTCTTTGCCACATCAAATATTTTTTGGATAACAGCTTCACGTACTTCTTTTTTCAAAAAGTCAAGCTGTGCAGTATCATTCCACGGCATGTTGGTGCCGTCGTTACCGTGATAAAAATATTTTACTTCACCTGTGTTATTGTTTATTCTCTGGAATACAACCGCGGCGTCACTTTTCCTATAATAACCGTCTTCAATTCTAATCTGGTAATTCGGGTTTTCGGATAAATTTTCACCGGTAAAAGTATACGAAGGAAACGGTGGCTGATTGCTTTGTATAAAATATTCGGGATGTTCAATTACCCACCGTGAATAAATCCCTGTATGATTAGGAACCATGTCGCTTGCAAGCCTTATTCCGCGTGCTTTTGCTCTTTCGTTTAAATTGTTGTAAGCTTCTTCGCCGCCAAGATCGTGAGCTATTTCATAATCGAATAATGAATAAGCCGAAGCGACTGCATCAATGTTTCCCATAATATGTTTGATTCTTTTTGATGCCTTGCTCCTTTCCCAGATACCTATTAACCAAAGCCCGTTGAAATTCCGTGCTGCAATTCTGTCAAGTTCTTCATCGGGAATTTGGTCCAGCCTGTGAATGTGTCTTTTGTACTGCTTTGAAAGCTGGTCAAGCCAAACATAAGTATTTTTAGCCAGCAGAACTATATTCGGCATCCAATCTATATCCTTTGTGAAAGCTTCTGGTTCATCGTAATCTGAAACGGAATCCTTTGCATATTTATACATGGATTTGCCTATCATCAAAACATCGCCTAAATCAACATCTCCTTTGTACTTTGGAGTAACGGTCGGAGCGCCGCCTCCCCCTCCGCCTAAAGTATCAAAAACTATGTCTTCCTTTATTAAATCTTTTCCGAGCATAATTCTCTTAAGAAACTCTTCACCGATTATTGATTTCCACCTGTTTTTAATAAAATCAAATTGCGCTTCAATATTTTCCGGGCTGTTCATTATCGGGGTTTTCAACAAGTTGAAAATATCCTGCTTATCGGGACCAAAAGGTTTTTCGTTTTGAAAAAATTCATCAAGCTTATTTACAACAGAACGGTAAAGCGATTTACTTGAGAAATAGCTATCATCAAATAATTCTTTTAAGCTTTCCCCTGCCGGATTAAAGTTACAGAAATACAGCAGCATAAGCTCTTCAATAACAATTTCTGTATTAGGTTTATTGCCCGTGTAAGAGTTCAAATAATCAAAGCTGCTTATATGTCTTTTCACAACTTCCATAGGCGGAAAGAGTAAAACAAACTCAAGAAGGATTTTATTAAGCGAAATATCACCGATTGAGTTTTTCAAATAATCGATACCGCGTGCAAATACACCGGGATTTTCATTTTCTTCATAAACTCTAATCACATAGTGATAAATCTCATCCAGCAGCCCAACAGCATTAACCAGGCTTATTTTAATTTTTTTGTCATCCTTTCTTTTACCGTTAATTTTATGAGTGAAATTTCTGACGGCAGTATTATTTCGGAAAATCACATTTCCGGTGACCGAAAAAAGTTCATCCTCAAAGCCATATTTTTTTCTAATCTCTTTAGCAATATGAAATTCATATTTAGGTAAGTTTTTGCAGTCGAATAAATCTTCTTGTGATTGAATAAGTGTTGAGTTTTTCGTCATAAAAAAACCTTTTTATTTTACCCTCGTTAAAATTAAACAATAATATAACCATATGAAATTCATAAAGGATTATTGATATAAAAAATATGTGTAATCTCTTTCAACATACTAATAAAATTGATATTCTTTCCATCTTCAACTATATTTTGTTTTTAAATTTTTCTAAGAGCTATGACCCAAACACCTTTAATGAAGCAGTATTTTAAGATTAAAAATGATTACCCGGATACACTTTTGCTATTCAGGGTCGGCGATTTTTTCGAAACCTTTGATGAAGATGCAAAAACCGCTTCAAAAGTTTTGGGAATAACTTTAACAAAAAGAGCAAACGGAAAAGCAGAGCACGTTCCGCTTGCCGGTTTTCCACATCATGCAATAGATTCTTATCTGCCGAAACTAGTTAGGGCGGGTTTTAGGGTTGCAGTCTGCGAACAGGTTGAAAATCCGAAATTTGCTAAAGGAATTGTAAAACGGGAAGTTGTTGAAGTTGTTACGCCGGGCGCTTCGTTTTCGGATAAATTGCTAGACCACAAAAAGAATAACTACATTGCTTCTATTTTCATAAATAAAGAAAAAGCAGGAGTATCATTTGCGGATGTTTCCACCGGAGAATTTTCTACTTATGAAATAAGCTCCGGGAATATTCAGCAGCAGATCAGTTTAATAAACCCGGCTGAAATTTTGATTGGTAAATCACAAAAAAATTTTATTGAGCCTGTTGTGCAATCAGTATCCGCTTCAATTAGAATCACAAGAATTGACGACTGGATTTACGATATCGACTTTGCAAACGATTTATTGCTGAATCATTTTAATACGAAAACTCTTAAGGGATTTGGAGTAGAAAATTTTAATGAAGGAATAATAAGCGCCGGCGCAGTTCTTCACTATTTAAAAGATACACAGAAAGCTAATCTCTCTCACATTTCAAAATTGTCAAAGTATAATCCTTCGGATTACATGCACCTTGATTTTTCTACAAAACGGAATCTCGAAATCTTGTATTCAATTCAAGGAGATTCGCGTGAAGGAACGCTTATATCTATTCTTGACAAAACTGTTACCGCAATGGGAGGCAGATTATTAAAGCGTTGGATAAGTGCACCGTTAACAAGGTTGGCTCCCATTAAAAAAAGACAGGAATGCGTTTCCGAGTTTTTTGATGACCAAACCGCACGCAAAAATCTAATTAAAGAGTTAAAAGAAATAGGTGATTTGGAAAGACTAATTTCCAAGATTTGCGTGGGCAGGGCTAACCCGAGAGACCTGGTAAACTTAAAACTATCGTTAAGAAAGATTCCTTTGGTAAAACAAATACTTGATAATTTCGACTCCGAAACAATTCATCAAATAAATTCAAAATTAAAAACCCTCGAAAATATAATAGATAAAATAGAAATCGCAATTTCGGATGAACCGCCTTTATCAACAAATGACGGCGGAGTAATTAGAAGCGGTTTTAGTCCCGAGCTTGACGAATTAAGAGGTCTTTCATCTAACGCAAAAGGCTGGATTGCCAACTTACAAAAAACAGAACGCGAACGTGCAAACATTCCTTCTTTAAAAGTAAGTTACAACAAAGTATTCGGCTACTACATTGAAATAAGCAACGCGCATAAAAATAAAATTCCTGAAAACTATATCCGCAAGCAAACGCTGGTTAACAGTGAGAGATACATCACTCCCGAATTAAAAGAATACGAAGACAAAATCCTAAATGCTGAAGAAAATATTTCTTTGCTTGAACACCAGATATTTGAACAGGTCAGAAGCTATGTAGCAATTGAAGCTGAAGCAATTCAGGAGAACGCAAAACTTATAGGGATGCTCGATTGTTATGTCTCACTTGCAGAAGCTGCACACGAGTATAATTACTGCAAACCCGAAATTGATGATTCAAACGAACTTAAAATTGTTGAAGGAAGGCACCCGGTGGTTGAGAGAATTCTTCCGCCCGGAGAAAAGTTTGCACCGAATAATTACCAGGCAAGCAATGATGATTCTCAAATAATTATTTTAACCGGACCGAACATGGCGGGTAAATCCGTTTATCTTCGACAGGTCGGGTTAATTGTCCTGCTTGCACAGATCGGTTCGTTTGTGCCTGCCAAGTCAGCAAAGATCGGTTTGGTTGACAACATTTACACACGGGTTGGTGCTAGCGATAACATCTCTGCGGGAGAAAGTACATTCCTTGTTGAAATGCAGGAAGCGGCAAATATATTAAACAACGCAACACCGAAGAGCTTGATTTTACTGGATGAAATAGGCAGGGGTACAAGTACATTTGACGGAATTTCAATTGCTTGGGCAATTACCGAGTATCTGCATGAAAACCCAAACGTAGCGGCCAAAACATTGTTTGCCACACATTATCATGAACTAAATGAAATGTCGGATATTTTTCCCCGCATAAATAATTACAAGGTTGAAGTTAGAGAATATGATGATAAGGTTATCTTTCTCCACAAGGTTTCAAAAGGAGGAGCAGACCATAGTTACGGAATTCAAGTAGGACAAATGGCGGGACTTCCAAGCTTTGTAACAAACCGCGCTAAAGAAATTTTACAAAACCTTGAAGGCAAAGAACTAACTCCTTACGAAGTAAAAAAAGCAAAACAGAAAAAATACCACGACGATAATTACCAGATAAGTTTATTTGAAATGAAAGACGATAAACTTCGCAAAGAAATTACAGATATGCAGATTGACAGCCTAACTCCGCTCGACGCTTTAAACAAATTAAATGAACTGAAGAAGAAAGCAAATGAATAAACCGGTAACAAATATTTTATTTTTATTTATTGCTCCAATTTTACTATTCAGTTCTTGCGGTAAAAATTTTACCCTAGAAGAGCTGAAATATATTCAAGCTGTTGAAAATGATAGAAACAATTACAACGAATGGTTAAAAGATGATCCGGATTCTCCTTTTAATAAAAAAGGTAAAGTTGAGTTTCATCCTTTGAATTACTATGATGTTGACCCAACCTTTATTTTTAAAAGCAAGTTATACGAGTACGATAAAAAAGATACTATCTTAACCTACGGTACAAAAGGTGATGAGCGCAGAGCAGTTAGTTACGGGTATTTAATAATTAGAGACACAGAAGAAGAACACAAATTAAATCTTTACGAAGGTGAACTTCACAACGGCGAAAAATATTATTCAATTTGGTTTACCGACAAAACGACTAACGGAACAACTTACGGGGTCGGCAGGTATTTAAATTTCGAAAAAAATAACGATCCGGAATTTGTTTACGAAATAGATTTCAACAAGGCATATAATCCTTATTGTGCATATACATCTAATTATTCGTGCACAATTCCCACAAAAGAAGATTACCTTGCAATGGCTATTAAAGCCGGCGAGAAAAAATTCCACGATTAAACAACGGAGTATAAATTGGTAGTAATTTTAGAAAACAACGCAACCGAAGAAGATGTTCAAAACATAGTTGAACACCTCGAAGATTTCGGCTTCTCTATTCATAAATCTGAAGGTGTCCAAAGAACTATTATAGGAGCTATTGGTGTTAAACCGGACTTCGACACAAGAAAAGTTAGGATATTAAAAGGTGTAGCAGATGTTTACCGCGTTACAGCGCCTTTTAAATTGGCAAGCAAAAACTTTAAAGAAATAAATACGGTTATAAAGATTAATGATGTTGAAATTGGCGGCAACAATCTTGCCTTAATGGCAGGACCGTGTTCAATTGAAAGCGAAGAACAAATTTTTAAACTCGCTGAAGTTGTTGCAAAATCCGGGACAAAAATATTACGAGGCGGCGCATTTAAACCGAGAAGTTCACCATACTCCTTTCAAGGCTTGGGTGAAGAAGGTTTAAAGTTAATAAGAAAAGCTGCAGATGAATTCGGACTTGTTGTTATTACAGAAGTAATGGAAATTTCTCATATTGAATTAATTGGTAAGTATGCAGACATATATCAGGTAGGCGCAAGAAACATGCAGAACTTTTCCTTAATTAAAGAGCTGGGCAAAGCAAAATTACCCGTAATGCTTAAAAGAGGATTATCCGGTACTATTGAAGAATGGTTGATGTCGGCTGAATATCTGCTTTCAAACGGGAACGAAAATGTAATGCTTTGTGAACGCGGAATACGTACCTTTGAGAATTATACAAGAAATACATTCGATCTTTCCGCTATACCGATTGTTCATAAGAAAAGCCATTTACCGGTAATTGCCGATCCGTCGCACGCAACAGGGTTAAGAGACCAGGTGCCGCCGATGGCAAGAGCAGCAGTAGCTGCCGGAGCAGACGGTCTTATGATTGAAATTCACTATGACCCGGAAAACGCTTTGTCGGACGGACCCCAGGCATTACTTCCGGATGAATATATAAAACTTGTTGATGAATTAAAGTTAATAGCCAAGGCAATAGGAAGAGATATACTTTAAGAGGTTATTTATGGCAATTAAGAATATTTCTATAATCGGGCTGGGATTAATCGGCGGATCAATTGCAAAAGCACTTAGAGCCTCCGGCAATCAATTCAATTTATATGCAATTGATAAAGACGAAATACTGAGTGAGGCTATAGGCAATAATATAATAGATGCAAAGCTGAATGAAACAAACGAAGTATTGGAGTCGGATTTAATTTTTCTGTGTACTCCCGTTGATACAGCTATTAATATATTCAAACAAATAGCTCCCCGGTTAAAACCCAATTCTATTTTAACTGATGTATGCAGTGTAAAATCTCCTTTTGAAAAAATTTGGAATGAAATAAAAAAGGACGGTATTTATATTGGCGGACATCCGATGACGGGTAAAGAATCCGGCGGATATTCCAACTCCGATAAACTCCTTTTTGAAAATACAATTTATATTTTAACTCAAAAAATTGACCGGCAATTAAAGGATTTCCGGAACATAATAGAACTGCTCGGGGCTAATATATTGTATATTCCGGCAAAGCAGCATGACGTAATTGCGGCAAGTGTAAGCCACCTTCCGCAATTGGTTTCCGTTGCGCTTGTAAATACTGCATCTCTTAAGACAGATGAATATAATTTCCTTGACCTTGCTGCCGGCGGTTTCAGGGATATGACAAGAATTGCAGAAAGTGATTTCAAAGTATGGGAACCGATCATCAAAGAAAATAAAAATGAAATAATAACCGCAATAGACAAATTCGCATTAGAATTGGAATCACTAAAAAAAATTCTTAAAAAAAATGAGTTTGAAAAAATTGCCGGGAAGTTTGAACAGGCAAGAATAAGCAGGTATGAAATTCCTCTGAACTCAAAAGGATTTTTAACACCTCTTCACGATATTTTTGTTTATGTAAAAGATGAACCGGGCATATTAAGTAAAATTTCCACTTTGCTTTATGAAAACGGCATTAACATAAAAGATATTGAACTTTTAAAAATTAGGGACGGTAAAGGCGGTACATTCAGACTATCGTTTTCTACCCCTGAAGAAGCATTAAAGTCTAAGGAACTTCTCTCAAAAAACAATATTGAGACTGATTAGATTAGATTTACGATCCATTAAATTTATGAACATTGAATTCGATAATAAAGTGATAATATCTATCAAGTATGAAGACAATTTTACTTATTCTATATTATACTGTTGTCCCGTCTAAAATTGGTCTCTCTAACAATTTAGATTCTCTTATAAATCTACTTAAAATTACCGAAGGTAAAGGAAAGCTTAATCTTTACGTCCAGATTTCAAAACGATATGTAAACTCTTCCCCGATTAAAGGAATTGAAATTGCCACGGCAGGAGTATGCTTGGCAAAGAAACTAAATGATAAAAACATAGAAATCCAGCTATATCAAAATATAGGATTAAATTTTAGAGTATTGGGTAATTATAAAAATTCATTAACAAATTATTTAACTGCATTAAGAATATCTGATGAAACACACAATTATAAGGAAAAGGCTAATTCATTAAACAGCATAGGTAATGTTTATAACTACATTGGGAATTTTTCCAAAGCATTGGAGTATTATGAATCAGCTTTAGAAATCAGGAAAAGGATAAACGATCAAATAGGTATTGCAGGAACATTAAACAATATCGGCAACATTCATATCAAGAACAAAGAGCCAGACTTAGCACTAAATTATTTAACCCGGTCTTTGAATCTCAAGTTAAAATTGAATGAATTTGCAAGCGCCGTAACTACTTATAAGAATATCGGGAACATCTATCTTGAAAGAAAACAAGTTGATTCCTCAATAATCTATTTTGATGATGCTTTAAATATTGAAAAGTCACATTATGATTCGTTGGGGATGACAAGTTCTTATATTTTACTATCGAATGCTTATATAAAAAAAAATAATCTGTCAATAGCAGAGTCTTTAGTAAATAAAGCTTTCAAAATAGCATCAAGAATTGGAGCCAATCATGAGTTGATGCGATGCTATTATAATTTTTCGAAAATTTATTCGGAAAAAGCACAGTATAAAACTGCTTTAGATTACTTAAGAAAACATCTGGATATAAGAAACGAAATATATAAAAATGAAATTACACGGCAATCATTGGAAGTAGAAGCCATTTATGAAAATTTAGCAGCCGAGCAAGAGATCAAGAACCTGGAGTTAAGCGAACAAACCCTTCAAAGAAACATATTTATTATAACAACAATTTTATTATCGATTAGTGCTTTCGCTTTTGTGATTTATTTCCGGGAGAAAGAAAAGTCCACTAAAGAAATAAGAAGAAAAAACGAAGAATTAAAAATAGCTGCGGAAAAAGCCGAACGGGCAAATAAACTAAAATCGGATTTTCTTGCACAGATATCACATGAAATTAGAACTCCTATAAACACAATTATGAATTGGACTTTTTTGATTAAAATGGAGGTTGACGGAAAACTTTCCGAAGACTTAAAGGATTGTTTTATTTCAATTGAAAACGCTGCAACGAGATTATTAAGAACTATTGATCTTGTTCTTAATATGTCTGATCTGGAAACAGGTGCTTACGAGATTTTTACGTCTGAACTAAAAATAAAAGAAGAAGTTTTATATCCTATTTATAAAGAGTTTGAAAGAAATAACGAAGATAAAACTATTGACTTCAAACTTCTAAGCAGCAACGACGAGGATTATCCAGTTATTGCAGATAAATATACACTAAACCAGATTATGGCAAATTTAATCGATAATGCATTTAAGTATACCAAAACAGGATCTATAGAAATATATGTCTACAAAAAAGACGGAAAAGTTGCAGTCGATATTAAAGATACGGGGATCGGGATTTCGGAAAAGTATCTGCCTAACCTATTCAAGAAATTCAGCCAGGAAGAACAGGGCTATACACGTAAGTATGAAGGCACCGGCCTGGGATTATCCTTGGTTAAAAAATATTGCGAAATAAATTGCTGCGAAATAAAAGTCGACAGCGTTAAAGGCCAGGGTACCACATTTACAATTATATTTAATTAGGAATATAAAATAGTTCTTAGCTGCTGTTAAACTTACTTCCGAGTATTTGTGCCCAAGCTCATAGCCCCCATTCTCTATTAGTTTTTCTATCATGCCATTCTTAAAGTTTTCCAATTCTTCCCCGGCGATATTACTCGGAATAAATCATCTACCGTATCCATGTGCGGCAATTTCATCCCCAATAATTTTTCATAATTTCTTACAAATTCATCGTTCTCTCTATCGTTGTTTAATGCGTTGCGTGAGCCTGTCCGCCGTCTTTTTGGCGGGAAATCTTTCAATTACAGTACGATTTCAAAGATTTCTCTCCCGATAAAAACATCGGGATCGAAATGACAGAACGTTTAGATATCTAATTTTGCAGAAACTCTAATGCATAATTAGGGTTGAAGCTAAAAGACAGAATTTTGAAGTAAAAGGTTATTAATTTGACTCTCTGAGAGACTTGTGAGACTCTTTGAGAGACTCGTGAGTTTCTTTGAGAGATTAATTTGACTCTTTGAGGTCTGATTTCAGGTATATAAAAGTTGAATTTGACTTTTTTTGGGCTGAATTCGAGTATATAAAAGAACTGAATTTGATTCTTTGAAGTATCCCGGCACCTTTTCGGTGGAGTATTGCCCTTAATAGAAGTTTCAGTAAAACGATTTGAGCTGTTTTAAACCCGGATTATGCATTAGAGGATGAAGAATTCCTGTAATTATTTATAAAATAAGATTTTGCGGCAATTCCGGTTTTAACCATTTCAAATGCATAGCATTAGAAAATATTTAGGGAACCTATTGTTTTAAATTATGAGCTTACCCAATGCATAATTCGGGGTAAATATATGCAAAACGGAATAATACTTACTGTAAATTGCTTATAGATGTTAATTGAAAAATCTTTACAGCCGTAGAGTCTCCGGCGGCTTCATTGAAATACTTTTTATTTTGCCGTCTGCTTTATTAACTGGTAGGGACCGTAAATATGTCTGCACCCGGTAAAGTCCATAAAAAATTCGTCGATTGATGATTGCTGAATCATTGGAGCATATTTTTCTAAAATTCTTTTACAGCTTTGCTGAAGCGGGGTGATGTCCACCGATGTAAATTCCGTGCGGACAGAGTTCATAAGCTTTTTTTATTGGCATTGCTGAGTGCAGGTCGAACTTGCGTGCTTCGTAAGAACAAGCTGCTACTCCTTCTCTTCCTTTTTTAGGGTTTGTTCCGACTATCTCAGGCTTCCCCTCAAGTGCAGGGTCAAATATTCTTTCTACCGATACAAAAAATGTATCTAGATCGAGATGGAAGATTGTGTTTATAGTAATTGATAAACTACTTATACCCCTCGACTCCGCTCGGGATGACAATTTTAGGAGGCTTTGCATAACCACCATATATGTTTTTAAGCTATTATATACTACGAAAAAAAATATTTAATCAATCCGTCCAGCGGGTTAGCGTAACCATT
>JASFMY010000114.1:0-23471 GCA_050117315.1 Ignavibacteria bacterium | reverse complement strand
TTATTACGGCAAAAATTATTCTATCGATCAGCTAGCTGATCGATAGAATAAAACTATAAGAATGACTATATTTATTTAACAAAAATATCTAATAATACAGTCAACCTTTTTCAGGACGCTTCAGGGAATGCAAGACATTACTGCCAGATTAAGATTACCCAAAAATATTATGACTCTTTCATTGCCATATAGTATGACTGTTGAGATGGTTAACGAAATTGATAATAGCTTTATTATAACAGATAATTGGGCAAAAATTAAAGAACGAAATTTATCAATAGAAAAATAAGCCAATCTGCCGACAACATGCGGTAAGAGAGTATTCTTTGGGTCATTTTACTGTTAAAGCGGAAATTAAAATTAAAAGGGCGCTCAATAAGCGCCCTTTCAGTTACAAATCTCGATTAATAATTATTTTACCTTCCCATTGCATCTAGTTTTTCTTTCTTTGCCATCAAGTCATCTTTATTCTCAACGTGGTTAGGATCGGGGACACAACAGTCAACCGGACAAACTGCAGCGCATTGCGGTTCATCGTGGAAACCTACGCATTCAGTACATTTATCTGGAACGATGTAAAAAAAATCGTCCGAGAAAAATCCTTCCGCACCTGATGGGGCAGCATCGCCTTCCCCATAAGTTTTTCCTTCCAATTCCCATTCTGCAGCGCCTTCATAAATAGCAGTGTTCGGGCATTCAGGCTCGCATGCACCGCAGTTAATGCATTCATCAGTTATCATTATTGCCATGGCTTATCTCCCTTCTTAAATTTTATAGTTGTTTAAATTCTATTACCGGAATTTTGTTTAGATCAATTTCGGAAATTTCCCTGTTGTATAATCTATTCAAATCAAATATAAGATTTCCAACATTGTAAAGCAGTTTCTGGATATTAACCCCGTAATAAATCTCAGGATATTTAGACAGTTTGGCATAACCTTTATTATACTGGCTTAATGCGCCTTTATAGTTTCCGCTTATAAGATGAAAACAGCCCACGGAAATTTGAATTAGCCCCTGGTAAAATAACCTATCGTCGTTATCTGTATCAATCCAGATTTCTTCAAAAAAATCATGAGCCTCAAAGAACTTGGAATCATTAAATAAACTTATGCCTTTCTTAATATCATACACAATGAAAGCAATTATAATAAATCAATATTTTAACATCAATAAAATAAGTAATTTAAGAAATTTATTATATATCAAAATTTCTTTTCGTCAAGCCATTTATACATTATTAGAGCATCTACATAATTTTCTTTTTTGAAATGATATGCTCCCGGTAATATGCCGATAATTTTAAATCCTAGTTTTTCCCATAAACTCACAGCAGGATTATTTGCAACAACCAAATTGAACTGCATTGCTTTGAATCCCATTTTCAAAGCTTTTTTCTGGGAATGCTCACACATTTCAGTTGCTAGACCAAGTCCTCTAAATTTTGAATCAACCATGTAGCCGCAATTGCAAACGTGTGCCCCCAAACCGGGCTGGTTGGCTTTAATGTAATATGTACCTGCTATTTCCCCGTTGTGCTCAATTACATATACCGCGTCGGTTTTGTTGATCCAATAATTTATTGCTTCTTCTTTTGTAGTGTTGGGGTCGTAAGCATAAGTGTCCCCGGATTTAACAATTTCGGAAAATATTTCCCAGATTCTTTGGTAATCTTGTTTAACAGCTTTTCTGATAAGATTAGCCATAACACACGTCTATCTTTTACCAGCTTCCGCTTGCACCGCCGCCGCCGAAGCCGCCGCCTCCACCGGAGAATCCTCCAAACCCGCCGCTTGAGAAACCGCCGCCGCCGGACCGGCCTCCACCTCCAAGCATTGAACCTAATAATATGGCAGTACCTAGTCCACCGCCTCTTCCGCGTCCTCCAAAAATTCTCACAAAAAACAAAATGACTAAAAAGAAAATTATCTTAGATAAAAATCCGCCGCCTTCTCTTTTTTCTCTTCTTTCATCAACAACTTTGTCACGGGTATATTCGCCTTGTGTTGCAGCTATTATAGAATTCAAACCCGATACTACTCCCCTGAAATAATCACCTTCCCTAAAAAAAGGTTTAACATCATTTCTTAAAATAGAACTTGCCATTGCATCGGGCAACGCACCTTCCAGCCCGTAACCCACCTCAATTCTCATTTTTCTATCGTCAATAGAAACGAGGAACAAAATACCGTTATCATTTTCCTTGGTTCCTATTTTATTTTTCTCGGCAACTTCATTTGTATACATTTCAAGCGGATATCCTTCAAGGCTTTGAATCACCAGAAGTACAATTTGGGTTGAAGTTACACGGTCTACTTTCCGTAATTCTTTATCAAGTTTATTTATTTGAGGTGTGGAAAGCGTTCCGGTTAAATCCGTAGCGTATCTTTCCAAAACCGGGATTTCAGGCTGGGCTGAAATTCCGGCAAATAAGATTACGAATAATATAAAAATAGTCTTTTTCATTAAAACTCAACCTTAGGCGCGCTTTGTGCTTCCGCCGAAGCCTGGAAATATTGTTTGGGTACAAAGCCGCTCATGCCGGCAATTATATTTGCCGGGAATTGTTTAATTGCCGTATTATAATTCTGAACCGAAATATTAAATTTTCTTCTTTCAACGGAAATCCTATTTTCTGTTCCTTCAAGCTGTGCTTGAAGATTCAGGAAATTTTCATTGGCTTTTAATTGCGGGTATCTTTCAACCGCAACAAGCAAACGGGAAAGTGCACCGCTTAAACCGTCCTGGGCCTGTTGAAACTGGCTGAATAAAGCGGGATTGGAAAGATCATTTGCCGAGATTTGAACCTGCCCTACTTTAGCCCTTGCTTCTGCAACTGCAGTATAGGTTTCTTTTTCGAAATCGGCAACTCCCTTTACGGTATTTACTAAATTAGGGACAAGATCAAACCTGCGCTGATATTGGTTCTGCACCTGTGCCCAGCTTGATTCAACACCCTGCTCCATTGCAACAAAGCCGTTATAAGTATTTTTGTACCAGCTAAAAATTGAAAACGCACCGATAATGAGTACCGCTAAAACTACAAGTAAAATTATCGTTCCTTTTTTCATCTATAACTCCATTAAATTGTCTAAATTTAATATTGTCTATTGATTATTGCAAAATAGTAAAATATCAATATTCAACAATCAATTGGTCAGGCTTCCTGTCGGAGCAGGAACCCTACCGCCTCTTAAGACGAACTTTTTGCTGCTTAATTCCCTTACGGGCATTATCGGTGCTAATCCGAGCAGTCCGCCGTAATCAACCGAATCACCAACTTTTTTTCCGTAAGCGGGAATAATTCTTACTGCGGTGGTTTTATTATTTATCATCCCGATTGCACATTCGTCGGCAATTATGCCTGCAATACTTTCAGCAGGTGTATCCCCCGGGACGGCAATCATATCAAGCCCGACCGAACACACGGAAGTCATTGCCTCTAATTTCTCTAAAGATAAATTACCTGCTTCTGCTGCTCTTATCATTGAAGCGTCTTCACTTACGGGTATAAAAGCTCCGCTCATTCCGCCTACGGCAGAACTAGCCATCAGCCCGGCTTTTTTTACCGAATCATTCAGCATGGCCAGCGCTGCGGTTGTTCCGGGAGCACCAACGTCTTCAACACCCATTGCAATTAAAATATCTGCAATACTATCACCTTCGGCAGGAGTAGGGGCAAGTGATATATCTACAATTCCAAATTCAATTCCGTGTTTCTCCGCAACTTTTCTTCCGATTAATTCACCAGCACGGGTAATTTTAAATACTGTTTTTTTAATTACTTCCGCAAGCTGCTGCATGTCAACATTGCCGGCCTCTTTTACAGCATCGAACACAACACCCGGCCCGCTGATACCGACATTTAAAACTACCTCCGGTTCGCTAACCCCGTGAAATGCCCCGGCAACAAAAGGGTTATCTTCGGGGACGTTGCAGAATACAACAAGCTTAGCGCAACCGATTGACTCATTATCTTTTGTTTTTTCCGCAGTGTCTTTAATTACCTGTGCCATGATGTTTACGGCATCCATATTAATACCGGCTTTGGTTGTGGCAACATTTACACTTGAACAAACCCGTTTTGTTGACGACAAAGTAAAGGGTATTGATTGGAGAAATTCTTTTTCACCGTTTGTAAATCCTTTTTGAACAAGTGCCGAATAGCCTGCAATGTAATCGATGCCTATTTCTCCGGCAGCTTTGTCCATTGATTCGGCAATCTGCACAAACTCATCAAGCCCGAACATATCAAAAGGAATTGAAATAGGTGTTACCGATATTCTTTTATTAGCAATCGATATCCCGTATTGAGCTTCAACTTCTTTTGCAAGAGCAACGTGCCTGCTCCCGTATTTCATTATTTTATCGTAAACTTTCTGCCCGGCAACTGCAATGTTTCTGTCTGCACAGTCTCTTAAGCTTATTCCAAGCGTAACGGTACGGATATCGAAATGTTCAATTTCCGTCATCTTTATTGTTTCAAGTACTTCTTCAAATTCGTACGGCATAATATCTTTCCTTGAAAAAAACATCTATTGATTATATACGGTGCATGTATCTAAAAATATCTTCATGCTGTATATAGATTTTAAAATTCATTTTCTCTGCAACTTCTTGAACTTTTTTCTGCATCCCGTTAAAATCCAAACTGCATTCCGAAATATCGACAACCATAATAATAGTAAAAAAATCACTCATAAGTTTTTGAGTCAGGTCCTGTATATCACAGTTGCAGTCGCCAAGCGTGTTTGTTATTGCTGCAACAACTCCAGGTTGATTAAGCCCGAAAGCAGTAATAATAACCCTGCCGCCGGATGAATTTTCAGGTTTATCAATTTTAAATTCCTGCTTTTCAATTTCTCCCACAGTATCTTCAACAACTTTTTTAACTGTTGAGGGGGATGCATTTTTTCCCAATTCACTAATTGCCGTTAATGTTATTTTTCTTATTTCTTCTTCTGATAATTTCACGGTTTCTTTCCTGTAAAATCGTTTTGTAAATAACGTAATGCTTTGTTTGCAATTTTTATATTTTCTTCTTTAGCAAAATTTTCTGCGTTTTGAACATTTCCCCTGTAGAATCTTTCCCACAGCAACCCGGTAACAATAGCCGCATCAAAATGTCTTTCATCTTCAAGTGCATTAAATACGTTGTAACCCCATAATATATTCCATCCCAATGACATTAAACCTGAAAGATAGCGCCCCGTGTATATTTGTCCTGCCCCGGGAATAAAAATTGAGATTATTTTTGCGAATGTTTCGGAGTATTTTTCTTCTTCAACATTACGGCTTAGAATTTTCAATTCGTGGTTTGCATCGATCCTGTTAAATTCGGAAACAGCCATTTCCCAGTTGTCTGCAAACATATAAGCCCAACCACGCCAGTAGTAAAGCTCATTTCTTTGATCTCTCGTGTAATATTTATCTTCCAATTGGTTGATTATTGTTAACGCATTGTCTGTAGTTTTTCTTAAAATATTTACTTTTACCAGTTCAATTTCAGCGTTGAATTTTTCTTCTTCTGTTCTGGCGGTATTTATTGCTTTTACCAGGTAGTCAACTGCTTTATCAAACTTAGCGCCTTTTTTATAGCTTACACCGATTTTAAAATTTGAATCGTACTCGTATAATTTATTTGTATCAAAAAACTGCAGGCGTTTAAATTCGGTAACAGCATCAAAGTATAATTTTGATTCAAACAAATTGTTGGCATAATCCAATTGTACAGAAAGATAATCCTGCGCAAAAATGCTTGTATTTATTATGAGAAACAATATTACTAAAGAGTTCTTCATTACCATCTGCAATAATTGTGTTGCGGAATAAAGTAATTGTTTTCTTTAAAGAAAATATCAATGTCGTTATTAAAATTAAACCTGATTCCGGCGTTGTAATTTTGAGCAGAAGCAGCGGAACCATAAATATTACCGGCGTATAAAAAGCCCCATATAAGCGACATGTAAACCCCGCGTTCGTTCCTGTTATTATCAAAATTATCATAAGCCAGCCAAATAAACAACCCGTTTAATATAAAAGAAAAAATGCCATCCATATAATTTCCTGTATAAACCTTACCAGCACCCGGAATGACAGTTGAAAGTATTGCCGCAGTCCACGGCGACTTATATTCGGGATTGGCTTTGTTCCTGTACAGTTGCATTAATGATTGATGATATTTTCCCGCAAAAACTTTTTTAACTTCATTTGTATCGGGAAGCATATTTTCCTGCAAGTATTGAGAAGCATAATAAAGCCTGTAAATAGCATGTTTCCTATTTTCCGGCATATATCTTTCCGAGGTAACTAAATCTCTAAAAGCTTTGTAATCTCTCCTGAAAAAACTTGATTGATAAAACCCGAACCTTGCTTCTTCTTCCAAAGTCGAATTGAAAAACAATCCCTTGTAATAATCTTCAGCTTCTGCGTACCTGCCCATTTTCATTAAGCTGTACGCTACTTTGAATCTTAATGTATCGTTATTAACTTCTTTAAGGGCTTCAATGTATTCGTCAACCGCCCTGTAATAATCTTCTTCACAGAATAATGAATTGCCGAATTTAATCCTGTTGTTCACCGAGAATAAACTATTATCCTGGGCTTTTATATTTAACGAAGAAATGGAAAAAAGAAAAATTATTAATAGAGAATTTAGGATAAACTTTTTATTCAATTTAAGGGCACCGGTATTATTCGTCAACAATTTCATTTTTGGGAAAGTATTCTACCCTGTTGAAATCCATAGAATAGTTTTGGGGCGGATCGTAATAATGCCCGCTTTTGTGAACCGGGTACAAGCCGGCTTTAAAAACATTTAAGTCGCGCACAAACCTGTCTGAAAACATCAATGAGCCTTGAAAGATATTCGTCTCTTTTACAGATTTGACCCAGAAAGATGAACACGTGGGACGAAAGGGACAATTATCTCCGTCTAAATCGGAAATCAGGAAATAGTATGCATTCTGCATCCCGGATAGCATTTTCATTCCAAGGTTTGATTTATCTATCTTATATTCTCTTTTTTCTATTTTGGGAAGTTCATAAGAAATTTTTTCTTCTCCCCATTTTTCCCACTCATCCTGGGCAAATAAAAAAGAGCAAAATAAAAAAAAGGTAATAAGTACTAGGTTCTTCATTCTATGCGACTTTGACAAAATAATTGTGAAAGGAATTTAAATCTTATTTATGTCAATATGCAACTTATTCATCAAATTTTTTAATTCAAGCTGCTTGTAGACTGCATTTTTACAAATTGATTCCCCCGAATTCCATTTAATGTCTTTAGTGGTCTCATCTATGAAGACATAATCAAAATTCATATTGTTAAAGAGATTTTGATAAGCCGGATCTTTTTTAAGATGAGTTAAATTAATTTCACCTTTTATTCCGTCGGAATAAACAACTTGAATTTTATAACCTTCCAATGCTTTTACTGAAACAGGATTTGCCATTTAGTTTAAATTAAACTCCTTCAAAAGTTCTCTTGCAATTACAATTTTTTGTATCTCGGAAGTACCTTCGTAAATTTCGGTAATTTTTGCGTCTCTTAAAAATCTTTCTACTTTATATTCTCTCACATAGCCGTATCCGCCGAGAATTTGTATTGCATCCAGCGCATTTTCAACGGCAATTTTTGAAGAGTATAATTTAGCCATTGACGCCTGTTTTATATAATTTTTTCCGGCATCTCTCATAGCACAAGCCTGCAAAGTCAGCAGTGTTGCTGCTTCAGTCTTTGTTGCCATTTCCGCTAATTTAAATTGAATTGCCTGGTGATTAAAAATTTCCGTGCCGAATGCTTTTCTTTCCTGCGAATATTTTAAGGCAGTTTCAACCGATGCTTGGGCAATGCCGCAAGCCTGCGAGGCAATTCCGTATCTCCCGCCGTTTAACGTATCCATTGCAAAATTAAACCCTTTACCTACTTCCCATATTACATTTTCATCAGGTACTTTTACATTTGTAAAAGTAAGCGAGCAGGTATCCGAACTTCTTATGCCGAGTTTATCTTCTTTGACGCCCTGCTCAAAACCTTCCCAGCCTTTTTCAACAATAAAAGCAGTAATGCCTTTATGCCTTTTTTCCCTGTCTGTTTGAACCATAACCAAATGATAATCGGCTGAGATACCGTTTGTTATCCAATTTTTAATTCCGTTTAAAAACCAGTGGTCGCCTTGTTTTACTGCCTCGGTTTTCTGCTGGGTAGCATCGCTTCCCGCTTCAGGTTCGGATAGAGCAAAGGCGCCTAATTTTTCTCCGCGTGCCAAAGGTTTTAAATATTTCTCCTTGATGTGGTCTGAAGCATGCTTTTCCAATCCTGCACAAACCAATGAATTATTAACGGACATTATAACGCCGACCGAAGCGTCTACTTTTGAAATTTCCATTAATGCCAGGGCATAGCTTACCGTATCCATTCCCGCGCCGTCGTAATCGGGTGAAACCATCATTCCCATAAAACCTAATTCACCTAATTGATTAACGATTTCAGTTGGAAACTCACCGTTCTTATCTCGTTCAATAGCGGTGGGTGCAATTTCTGTTTCAGCAAACTCTTTTGAAGTCTGTTGAATCATTAATTGTTCTTCTGTGAAATCAAAGTTCATATCAAGTCCGATTTAATTTATCGTTTGATATTTTTAAGCTAATTAAAACGATGTCAAAATTCAATGCTAACTTCCTGATAAAATAAAATATTTTTTGATTTTTATTGGCCAACTGAATTATGGTATATTGTGTCTGTAAATAATTCTTTCATAATCTGTTATTTTTACTCTTAATCATACTCCTAATCATAATCTTCTTTATCTTTTTTTAGAGTATGATTAAGAATAAAAAAAGGCAATTGACGATTTTATAGATAACTCCGGATATGGAACCAAAAAAAATACAGTTAAAAGGATTAACAATTTCCGAGCTGCGTGATTATTTCGAATCTATCGGAGAGTCATCTTTCAGGGGCGAACAGGTTTTTAATTGGATTTATAACCATAAATCAACAGACTTTTATGAAATGCAGAATCTGCCGAAAGCTCTGCGGACAAAACTAGCTGAAACGTGTGAAATTTCTGCATTAAGGTTTGTTGCTTTGCAAAATTCTGCTTCAACAGGAACAACTAAATTTTTATTTAAAACCAATGACGATAAAAATATTGAATCGGTCGTAATACCGGAAAAAGACAGAAGTACTTTGTGTATTTCAACACAGGTGGGCTGTCCGCTGGATTGTAAATTTTGCGCAACAGGTTTAATGGGCTACAAACGGAATTTAACTCCGGGCGAAATAGTTGACCAGTATTTTCAGGCATCAAAAAATTATGAACAAGGTGAAATTACAAACATAGTTTATATGGGCATGGGTGAACCTTTGCTTAATTTTGAGAACACTCTTAAATCAATAAAAATTTTTACTGCTGAATTAAATAAAGGATTAAGCAGGCATAGGATTACTGTTTCCACTTCCGGCATTCCTCACAAAATAATTGAACTTGCCGAAAGTGAACTGCGGATTAAACTTGCTCTTTCACTGCATTCATGTTTTGAAGATGTCAGAACGAAAATAATGCCTATCAATAAAAAGTATTCTCTCAAAGAAAATATTAATGCTATTAAGTTTTATTCGAAGAAAACAAAAACAAGAATTACTTATGAATACACAATGCTGAAAGATATAAACGACAGGGACGAAGATGTAAAAGCCCTTGTAAAACTTTGCAGCAGTACTCCTTCAAAAATCAATATCATTCCATTTAACAGTATTAAACATATGGCTCCCGAAGGTATTTCATCCGAGCTTGAACCTACACCGATTAATAAAATTCACGAGTTTGCCGATAAGCTGAGACAGAAAAACACTACCGTGATGATACGTGAAACTCAAGGAGACGATATTGCGGCGGCTTGCGGGCAGTTGGCTGTGCAATATTGATGACAAATCATACTTGTCTTTACATACAACCATTTGTAGTTTTGTAAAAAGGAATTTGTAAATGGGTGTTAAAGAACAAATGAAATCCATAATTGACGAACTACCTGATGATAGTACATATGACCAAATATTACGTGAATTAGCTTTTAGAAGAATGATTGACCGCGGCTTAAAAGATTTTATTAAAGGGAAAACAATATCCAATGTTGAAATGGGAAAAATAATAAAACTATTCGGCAAAATAGATTATGATGAAGACTATAATTATAAAGAGCAAAGAAAAAAATTATGAAAGTCCTAGTAGATACATGTATTTGGTCTCTTGCTTTTCGCAGAAAAGAACCTCACGATTTGCTCGTTGATGCCTTAATAAGGGAAAGGTATTCAAGGTTCAAATACCGACTTCTTAATCTGTGCACTTTCCTCAAGATATAAAATGCCTATTTTCACCTTGGACAAAGACTTTGAATTATTTAGTAAACTCCTTCCTATTGAAATTTACAAGACAAGAAAATTAGCGGAATAGTTTTTCAAAATGTTATTGCTGCTGCATGCGGACAGTTTGCTGTTAAATATCAACAAAATGTAAATACAATCCCCCCGAAATGTATTTACATTTTAAGAGAACAAAACGTTACTTATTTTTTACTTTGTACATCACATCGCCGAGATAACCGGCGTCATTAATTGCGGCAATGTACATCCCGTTTTGCATATGTGCTTTTCTCTTAAGTTTTACCGGGTGCAAGGTTTCCAGCAAATCTTTTGCTTCGTATTCTTTTCCACCGCTGCACAAAAGAATAGGATCATTATTGGCAACTATGTTTTGTAAAATTTCTTGTAGTGACATTCTCTTCTTCCTATTAACAATTTTCTTTAATCATATGACGCACAATTACAATAAAATGTTGCACGGCTTTTTCAATTAAATTAAATTGATGAAAAAACTTCGGACCAAATGAATTCAATTTTATCCAATCTTGAAAATATTATTATAGAAATTTTTGAAACAGACAGCACCGGCCACGATATTTACCATCTAGGAAGAGTAAAAAACATTGCCTTAAAAATTCAAAAAGAAGAAGGCGGGGATAAGCTTATTATTGCCGTATCGGCGCTGGTTCATGATATTCACAGAATAATTCAGAATAAAACTAAACAATTTTGCTCACCCAAAGACAGCCTCCCAAAAGTAAAAGAAGTCTTGCAAAAAGTTGATTTAAGTAAATCGCAGGTAAAGAATATTCTGCACTGTGTTGAATTTCATGAAGAATATAATTTCTCGAAAAACGGGAAAACCGTGACCGATATTGAAACATTAATCCTTCAAGACGCTGATAACCTGGACGCAATAGGTGCAATCGGAATTGCAAGAACATTTATGTACGGCGGTTCCCATTCGGAACCGATGTGGCTGCCTGAAATAAATACCGTTAAGGAAACTTATGATGAATCCGATAACGATGATCCTTCGGTAATCCATCATTTTTATAGTAAGCTTTTAAAATTAAAAGACAATATGAATACAAAAACCGGGAAAATTATGGCAACCCATAGACATAATTATATGCTTGGGTTTATCGATCAATTTAAAGACGAGTGGGAAGGATTTAAATAAAAATTAATTTATTTATTATTCTTTAAAAATTTGTATGGGCGTATTTCCCAAATCGCCCCACAACTTGAATTATCACACACCCTCTGAAGACCGGTGATATACACAAGCCAAATTGGTTTTGGGATTTTACCATAAAGTCCTCTCTTTTTAGACCTGGCCGTACGAGACTTTGGGAGGCGGGGAGGATTTAGGTGAGTTCTAAATAAAAACTAAATCCCAAAACCAATTTGTAACAAGTATATGTGTAAATACCCGGATAATAATTGACTGTAATAATAGTATAAATTTCGAACAACGAGTTAAGTTTACAAGCTTATAATGAATTAAAATTTCGGAAGATCAAAATAATTTGTATTATTTGTTTTCCATAAATTATTTTATTGCAATTCATTAAGGAGAATCCAATGCGAATAATCATTTTCTTTTTGGTAGTCTCAATTATTTCCTGTCAAAGCAGTGAACAAAAAAAACAAGAACCAAAGGAAAACAAAGTGAAAAAAGAAATTACGTTTGAATATGCAAAAGAGTTAGCCCATAAGTTTATTATTGTTGACGGGCATATTGACCTTCCTTACAGGCTTGAAGATAAATATGAAGATGTTTCCGTTAGAACCGAAACCGGGCATTGTGATTATCCCAGATTCAAAGAAGGCGGTCTTGACGCACCGTTTATGTCGATTTATATTCCGGCCTCTTATCAAAGAAAAAGCGGAGCTAAAGAATTAGCAACTTCTTTGATCGGAATAATTGAGGAAATTCAGAACAAATATCCCGATAAATTTAAGATTGCAAAATCCGTAACTGAAGTAAAAGAAAACTTTGAAAAAGGCTTAATATCATTTCCGTTCGGAATGGAAAATGGTGCGGGTATTGAAGACAACCTTGAAAACTTAGATTACTTCTATAAAAAAGGTATAAGGTACATAACTTTATGTCATTCTGAAAATAATTTGATTTGCGGTTCTTCTTACGAACGCAATGCTCCAAGAAGCGGTTTAACGGAGTTCGGTAAACAAGTAGTTGAAAAAATGAATAAAATAGGAATAATGGTGGACATTTCTCATGTTTCCGACAAAGCCTTTTGGGATATTCTGAAAGTTACAAAAACCCCGGTTATCGCTTCCCATTCATCCTGTCGTCGCTTTACGCCGGGAATGGAAAGAAATATGAGCGATGAAATGATCAAAGCTCTTGCCGAAAACGGCGGGATAATAATGATAAATTTCGGCACATATTTTATAAACGGCGAATTTCAATCTAAAATGGATAAAGCTTATGATTATGTACGTAAGCACAAATTAACAGGAAATGAAAAGACAGAGTTTTATGAAAAATATAGGATAGAAAACAAAGTACCCGACGCAGATATTAAAGAAGTTGTTACACATATTAAACATGTTGCAGAACTTGTTGGGATTGACTATATCGGTTTCGGTTCCGACTTCGACGGAGTCGCGGAATTACCTGTTGGGCTTACCGATGTATCAATGTATCCAAATCTGATATATGAATTATTAAAAGAAGGCTTCACCGAAGAAGACATAAAAAAAATGTGTTCGGGTAATATCTTTAGAGTCTGGTCTGAAGTAGAAAATTACGCTTCCAAAAATTAACGAAATAATATGCCGCATTCTAAATTCTATAAATCCCCGAAATCTTGCTTGTTTCTATGGAAAAAATTTCGGGGATATTTTATATCGGTAAAAAACTTCAAAAAACAAGCAAATAATTATTTTTTCTAAAAAATGGTTTTTTAACGAGAAATAATTCTTTAGATTTCTTGTCCGTAATTTAAAACAAAAGTGAATTCAATTTGATAAAATCCTTTAGGTTGTTTCTGCAAAAACTGCAGGATTATTCTCTCTTTACTATAGATACAATTAAAGGCACTAAGTATATCAGAAGATACTCTCAGGATATCAGAAGGGAAATGTTTTTAATCGGTACCAGGTCTTTGAAGCTCATTTTATTCGGGGGCCTATTTGTCGGGGTAATTCTTGCAATTGAAACCGGTCACCAGCTTGACGAATTCGGCGCTAAAACTCTTGTGGGACGAACAGTTGCACTGGGTATGTTTAGAAGCGTTGGACCGATTATTGCCGGGTTATTACTGGCAGCGCGTACCGGGGCAAAAAACGCATCCGAAATCGGTTCAATGCAGTTAAGTGAGCAGATAGATGCAATGAGAGCATTCGGAACCAACCCTATACACAAACTGGTCATGCCGAGGATGATAGCCGCACTCGTTATGTTTCTTCCTCTAACTCTTCTTGGAGACGTCGCAGGCGTAATAGGCGGAATGTTGGTTTCAAAATATTCGCTTTTTATTGATCCTTCATTCTTCTGGAACCAGGCATTAACTGTGTTGGAAATTGATGATATTTTAGTCGGCTCTGCAAAGCCGATTTTTTATGGATTCAGTATATCAACAATAAGCAGCTACTACGGCTATTTTACGCGTGGAGGCACTGTTGGATTGGGGCATAATACGATTAACGCAGTGGTTGTATCCTCTGCAAGTGTTCTGGTTATGGACTTCATCGTAGCAAACATTACATGGAGTTTATAATACCGTTATGATTCAATTACACAACGTAAGTCTAACGCTTGGAAAGCTAAAAGTGCTTGATAATGTTTCCCTATCCTTGGAAAAAGGAAAAGTTGGGGCTATATTAGGCCCAAGCGGTGCCGGCAAAAGTACTATTTTAAAATTAATTCTCGGGCTGTGGCATCCCGATGAAGGCTGTGTAACAGTTGACGGTATTGATATCTGCCAGTTGCCTGAAAACGATTTGCTTCCAATCAGAAGAAAAATGGGAATGATTTTTCAAGGCAATGCATTGTTCGACTCGCTAAATGTCCGGGAAAATGTCGGCTACTTTTTGTACGAAGAAAAAAAATATTCGGAAAAAGAAATTGCTGGCAAAGTTGCCGAGGTGCTGGCATTCTTAAACTTGTCGGGAACCGAACACATGTACCCCGACGAACTTAGCGGCGGCATGAAAAAAAGAGTTGCTATAGGAAGGGCGCTTGTTTTTAACCCGGAGATAATTTTATACGACGAACCGACTGCAGGGCTGGACCCGATAAATTCAAAATCTATACTTGACTTAATTAAAAGAGTACAAAAAAAAAATAAAGCTACCTCTATTGTTGTTACTCATATTATGAATGACGCTGTTGAGCTGGGGAATCAAATTACCTTGATTCACCAGGGAAAAATTATTGAAAACGGAACTGTTCACGATATTTTGAATTCAGACGAACCTTTTGTTAAAGATTTCTTTTATGAAATTTTTCGAGATGCTGAAATTCTTAAGAAAGAACATTTAATTTAGAGTTTATTATGGAAAGAGTTAATTTAAAATTTTCTAATCTGAAAGTAGGACTGACGGTATTGGCCGGGATGTCTGTCTTGTTTTTCTATGTAATTTTTATTGGTACAGAACTTAACTTGTTTACCAACACTTATAAGTTAAAAGTATTTCTTCAAAGTGCCGAAGGGCTTCAAAGCGGATCAATGGTTTCTTTGGGAGGGATGAAAGTAGGGCATGTAACCGACGTAGTGTTTTCACAAAAAGATGGTGAAAACGGCGTTGATGTTATTTTTGAAATCCGCGAGGAATATAAAGGTAGGATTACCGAAACATCGGTTGTTACAATAAGTACACAAGGCTTGCTCGGGGATATGTTCTTAAATATTTCACAGGGTCAGCCCCACGAAATTGTTATGGAAGACAATAACTATATTCCCGTGAAAGAGTTAATAAGCCTTGAAGAAATATCTGAGAAAGCAACGCCGATTATTGACGAACTAACCGGCACACTAAAAAACTTAAATAAAATTACCGCCGAACTTGCCGATGAGGAAAAGGGACTTGGAAAATTAATAAGTGATTCAAAAATTATTGATGATATTCAAAGCACCGTAAACAACCTAAAATCACTATCCGCTGCTTTGATTGATAAAAACGGAACAATTGGAAAATTAGTCTATGATAATTCACTTTACGATACTCTCATAGTTGCCTCAACAAATTTGAATACAATTACAAACGACATCAAGGAAGGTACCGGCAGCCTCGGCAAACTTGTTACAGATGAATCGTTATATAATAATCTAAACGAATTATCGGTTAACTTGAACAAAATGGTTGAAAAAACCGAAAGTGATTCAACAGTTGTGGGCGGTATGCTTAACGACGGGGAAATGTATAATAATTTAATGTCAACGATAAAAGCTCTGGATGAATTACTCAAAGACTTTAAAGAAAATCCCGGCAGGTACATCAATGTTTCGGTATTTTAATCAACCGATAGGAAAAAGATGAAATTTATAAATATAGTTTTTGCATTTGTGCTTTTCTCTCAAATGCTTTTTGCACAAGATTTAAAGGCACAAAAAGACAGTCTTGAGGCTTATAAAGAGAGTTTAAAAAAAATTGTTGAACAGACTAAAAAAGATATCTCCGAACTAAGGAAGAAGTCGGATGAGCTGGATTTAAAAATTAAAGAATCCCAAAGAGAATTATATGTTAAAAAATACGGGAAAGAAGACGGCGAACTCGTAGCAATGGGAAGAGTCTGGAAAGGAATGAACGAGCAGATGCTTATTGATAGCTGGGGCAAACCGGATAAAAAAAATACGGACAAATTCAGTTACGGCACTTTTACACAATATTACTACGGGGATATTACTTACTTTTTTAGAGACGGTAGATTAATCGACTGGGAAGAAGGAAAGGAAAGTGAAGGCAAATAAGCCCTACCTTGTAGGAGTTGCAGGGGGAAGCGGAAGCGGGAAAACTTTTTTTGTTGACCGCCTTAAAGAAAGAATTGATAACGACCTCCTGATTATTATCCCGCTTGATGATTACTACAAAGATTCGTCGCACAAACCTTTTGAAGAAAGAGAAAAACAAAATTACGACCACCCCGATGCATTTGATAAAAAATTACTGGTTGAACAATTAACCTCAATTAAGAATAGGCAAAGCATTCTCAAACCGAAATACGATTTCAAAACTCATACTCGCTTCCCGGATAAAATTGATAAAATCGACTCACACCCGGTAGTAATCCTGGAAGGAATATTATCTTTTGCATTCGAAGAGGTCAGGCAACTGCTGGACTTAAAGATATTTATAAACACACCCAACGACATCCGGATAATCAGACGAATTGCAAGGGATACCAAGGAAAGGGGCAGATCCCTCGACTCCGTTATAGAACAATACAAAAATTCTGTAAGACCTATGCATCTTGCATACGTAGAACCAACCAAAGAATTTGCAGATATTATTATCAGCGGCGAGCGCTACAGTCCGGAGGTAGTTGAGATGGTAGCCAAACAATGTTTAAAAAATATTATCAAATGAATCCCGGTACAAAAGAAATTATAGAATTTCTAAAAAAAGATGAAATAAAGAACTGCAGCCACATCGGGTTTATTTATAATAACAAAATTAATTCTATTACCAAAACCGGTAATTATATAATTATCAAAGGGAGAAGTGACAGAGACTGGGTATACATAAGCTGCAGCAACGAAAAAGAGCTTGAACTGTCGTTAAATGAAATTGATTCCAAAGACAAATGTTTTGCAGTAATAGAAGACTGGATGATGCCCGTTTTCATGCAGCGTTACAAATTGAAATGGAAATTATCGGTTTTGAAATTTGTACTAAAGAAAAGAATCAAAAATATCTCCCGGTTTGAAAATATCTCTCCGCTAAGAATTGAAGATGCGGAATATATCTATTTAAATTCCTTGTATAAAGAATATCTTTCTGTCGAATACATAAAAGAAAGAATTGAAAACGGTATAAGCGCAGGTATTTGTATTTATACGGATGGTAAACTTGCTGCATGGGGAATAACCCAGGATGATAACGCAATCGGGTTTTTACATGTTCTGGATAGTTGCAGAGGAAAAGGTTTTGCCAAACAAATTGTAGAATATATAGCCCTTAAAATAAGCGAAGCCAATTTTTTACCTTTTGCATATATTCAAGAATCAAATACACCTGCAATAAATCTGGTGCAGAAAATAGGTTTTCAAAAAATTAATAAAGTTCACTGGTTCGAAATAGAATAAAAAATGAATGCAGGCTATACCAACAAACCTTTATCAAGAAAACTCGGCATAAAAAAGAATTCAAAATTTATATAAAAAATCCTCCTGAAAATTATTTTGAACTATTATCCGCTTTACCTGAAAAGATTTTTATCAGTAAAAGAATTTCCGGCGATTTGGATTTCATGGCCGAAAAAATCGTCCAAAATTCCAACCGATATTACAGAAGATACTATCCGTGAAATTGTGCTTCCTCTTGGTCTTGTAGATATACACAAGCCAAATTGGTTTTTGGATTTTGCCATGAAATCCTCTCTTTTTAAGAGAGGATTTAGGTGAGTTTTAAATAAAAACAAAATCCCAAAACCAATTTGCAACAAGTATATAAAAGTCTGTTCAGTAAACGAAACATGGTCAGCTCTTAAGTTGGTAATAAGAAAAGAACTGAGGTAATACCTAATATTTTATAAAAAGAAAAAATTTTGCCGAGAGAGAATATCTTTCTATTTATAATTTGCATTATTAAATTTGTTCATTCCATTCCAGTGCTATAGAAGAATATAACTCCCCCATACAACTTTAGGAAAATAAGATGAATAAAATAAAACTAGAAGAAAAATTTGCTCTGTTTACAGAACACTGGACGCCGAAAATAATCTCGGAATTAAATGACCAGTATATAAAATTAGCAAAAGTAAAAGGCGAATTTGTATGGCATAACCATAAAGATGAAGATGAATTATTCTTCATTATTAAGGGGAAATTATTAATGAAATTCCGTGACAAAGAAATTGAATTAAACGAAGGTAAAATGATTGTTGTTCCTAAAGGAGTGGATCATATGCCCGTGGCCGAAAAAGAATGCCGGGTGATGCTCATAGAACCAAAATCAACAAAACATACAGGCGAAGTTAAACACAAATTAACAAAAGAAAACTTAGAACGGATTTAAGGAGGTAAAATGAAAAAAACATTAGCAGTACTTTTCACAATTTTAGTTCTGTGCCCGGTTTTATCGGCACAGGTAAAGTCAAAAGACGGAACGGAAATTAAATACTCTGTTGAAGGCAAAGGAGAACCGGCTTTGGTTTTTGTTCATTGCTGGTGCTGCGACAAATCCTACTGGGATTATCAAGTTGAAGAAATGTCCCAAAACTACAAAGTTGTTGCAGTTGACTTGGCAGGGCATGGCGAATCCGGCACAAGAAAAAACTATACTATTGAAGGTTTCGGCGAAGATGTTGAGTCTGTTGTAAATCACCTTGGATTAGACCAAATAATACTTATAGGCCATTCAATGGGAGGAGCTGTTGTAATTGAAGCCGCTCAATTACTTGGGAACAAAGTTATCGGTTTAATCGGTATTGATAACTTTCAAGACCTTGACCCGGAAAGGAATGAAGAAGAAATTAAACAATTTATGGAAGCTATGGGAAAAGATTTCCAGGGAACAACATACGGATATGTTTCCGGGATGATGTTTCCTGAAGGTGCCGATTCAATGCTGGTAAAAAAAATAGCGGATGATATGTCAAACGGCCCGGCAGAAGTCGGAATAAGTGCAATGGCAAATCTTATTCATTACAACTACGTAGAGGAAATTAAACAACTTAATATCCCGGTAATAAATATTAATGCAGATAAATGGCCTACAAATTTAGAGAAGAATCAAAAAATATATCCAAAGTTTGATGTGAGAATTATTAAAGGAACAGGGCATTTCTTAAACCAGGAAAAACCGGATGAGTTCAATAATGCTTTAAAAGAAGTAGTTGCCGAATTAATGAAATAGATTAATTACAATTAAAAGCAGGGACAAGCAACAAATTGTCCCTGCACTATTAGAGTTTCTGCAAAACAAAAAGTCAGTCATTCGAATCCCGCAGAGCTCATAGGCGTCAACTTAATACAATTAGTCGTAGTTTCATCATTATGTGTCGTTCCAATGGGAATTTTTAGTAATTAGAGTTTCTGCAAAATAAAAATTGTCGAACCCGTTTTTGGGGTGAGAAATCTTTCAATTAGAGTACAATTTCAAAGATTTCTCTCCCGATAAAAAACATCGGGATCGAAATGACAAAAAGTTTAGATTTCTAATTTTGCAGAAACTCTATTCAACCGAAACCGGTTCCTTTTTCCCGGTATTACAAAGTCTGCGTGCATTTGAAACTACAACATATCGCATTTTTTTGTGTGTGAAGCGTCGTTTCGAATCCCCCGCACACAAAAGCTCTTCGAAACGTGAAGGCGGATTAAAACATGCCTAAAATGAATGAGTCCACTCCCAAAAGGTATTTTGGATGAAAAAATGTTTTGAAAATAGCTCCCAAAAGCCTAAAAATTGAATTTTAGGCTTTTGGGAGCAGATTCATGAATTTTAACTTGTTTCTGGTCGATCAAGAATGATTTTAAATCAATTGCAAGTTGTTTTGAATTAGCTGCAAGTATTTTTTAAATAGTTGTTAGTTGTTTTTAAACAGTTGCAAGTACTTTTTAAATAGTTGCTAGTTGTTTTTAAACAGTTGTAAGTACTTTTTAAATAGTTGTTAGTTGTTTTTAAACAGTTGTAAGTACTTTTTAAATAGTTGTCAGTTGTTTTTAAACAGTTGTTAGTTGTTTCGAATTAGTCAAATAATGTGTTACCGGCTTAAAAATCAACTTTTTGGCGAAATATAGTTTGCATTTGGACTGAAATCTCAACTAAAAGATTCCCTCCCGCTTACGGGATGCAAGCTTCCCGGATTTAATAGCCGGTTTATATAGTAGAGTTTCTGCAAAATAAAAGTCAGTCATTTCGAACCCGTTTTTTGGGTGAGAAATCTTTCAATTAGAGGATGATTTTAAAGATTTCTCCCTCCGGTCGAAACGACAAAATGTTTAGATATTTTATTTTGCAGAAACTCTAGTGTTTGTTGCATAAATCTGTTTTGCCGGGTATTATCTTGAATAAGGCAGCCTATTTGCCCTAATCCTAAAAAAGGCAAGTGTAAAAAATTAATACGGATAACAACTATTGAATTACATTTTATGTTCGTAATTAATTGCAATTTTTATATTTTTAGAAGAGAGCAAAAGTGAATTATTATTAAATCCGTTCTATGTGGGTGTTAAATTGAAGAATTATGAATAATAAAACAAAGTGGACATCCGATTTCTTCGGGATGAGCTTTAAGGTTGGTATGTCGCCCTAGTATTTCCAGATAAAATTCTATAAAGTTAGGTTACTTAGAAATTAGAAATAGTAGAGGTTAACTGTGAAAATATTTTACAAATTTATTTTGGGCTTTTCTCTTCTTTCGATGACTTTAATTTATTTTTCATGCTCGATAAACGATCCAGCAAAATCAGATGATAAGGAGATCACGTTTTCGGCAAAGCAATCTGGTTGTAATATGATATTAGGAAAAGGAAACAACAATGATTCGAGTTTTACTTATAGTTTTTATGATATACTAAAAGTTGATTTTGGAATTTGGGGAAATTGTTGTCCGGACTCTAATAGATTTGTAACCGATTGTAAGCTTGAATCAGATACAATATTTGTTACCGTAAAAGATACAGCAGAAAATGGATGTTATTGTAATTGTCCTTATACAATTCATTTAGAGTTATCGGGTTTAACAAAAGAACAATATTTGTTTTTTATGACATATCCTGCCCAATATAATAGGGGTGATTCATTAAGATACAGAGAGATAGTAAAAAAGATTAAAGAACCCACCTTCTAAGAAGGTGCGTTTCTGGGTTACAGTAAAGTAGAAACAGTACAAAAATATGAACTATGTTGATATGATATGCCCGGAATGTAATATCGGGCATTTATCAATAAAATATTCATTGAATTCATCATAGAAGGCAAGTTCAGGGTTATAGTATTAATGCCCGGCTTATTTTAACAAGTCGATCAACCCTCAGATGGTTCTACTTTTGTTTTCATATGGTCTTCGGCTTGGTTGAATTATCAATTTTGCCTTTGTTATTGTGCGTTTTACTTAATTTATTTTTTATTTATTCTCCTTGTCTGTTGACCCGTTTTTTTTCGTTGCTCCGAGGGTTATCGATAAGAACGTTAGCCATAAGAGGTGATTATGAGAGTCAGAGGGAAAAATAATCCTCTATATAAAATTGAATTGGAAAAACTCAAATTAGAAAGAGAAAAGCTAGCTCGATCAAGATGGCGGCAAAAAGATAATTTAGTTGACAACAGATTAACTTGGTTGTTACAGTCTCAAGTAATTTTATTCGCAGCGTTTGGATGGTTGGCAACAGAACAACCTACGGGTAAATTAGAATTATTAACGGAAATATTACCACTTGTAGGGGGACTTGTTTGTCTGGTTATTTCAATATCAGTTAATTCTGCTTGGCAAGCACAAAAAATATTGATCAAAGAAAATACCGAATTTACATTAGGTGTAAGTAAAATAACATCATTTTTCGGGCATATGGCTGGATATGGATTGCCCTTAATTTTTCTATTTGGCTGGGGATGGATTTTTTCTGGCTACATTGGGATAATATTTTTTACGGGGGTGGGGATTATGGTGTTATTGATTATGAATCTAGTATTTAAAGTACCTAAAATTATAAAAATAACTTCAAAAAAAAGTAAGTTAAATAACTATTTTATTATTCATAATCAAAATAAGATCATTAATAAAATGCTAAAATTAGCATCTTGTTTTTCATTTTTCTATAGATTATCTTTTAATATAATTAATCGAAAATTTTTCTTAACAATGAACCGTATTATTATGAGTTTTTGTGCATATTTTTCACACAAGCGGATAAATTTAACAGTAACTATTAAAAAAATTTCATAATAAACAAAAAGAAGACAATAAGATCGGTATAGTTACTGTAATATATCCAACGATAAATATTTTATTATAATAATAATTCAATAATAACCAATATTATAAAAGCAAACTTCACAAAATTTTATAGGTAGTATCTTGCAAACAAAGGAAACACTGCTTTCAATTTTAATTCAATTAAACAGAGAAAAATTTTACTGGGTAGAAAAAACCATAAAAAAAACAATAGTAATTGCAGCAATAGTTTTAACAACATTACTAACCCTTTTAACATGCGGGGATAACGGAGTAGAACCGGAAGTAGAACCCGGCAGAAGGGATTATACATGGACGGTTGATACACTCAATATACCTTATACAACACTGCATAGAATTTGGGGAAGCGCACCGGATGATGTGTGGGTTGTTGGGCCGGGCGGAGACTTAGATAAAACCATTTACCACTTTAACGGAAGTGAATGGGAAAATGACGGTGTCTCTAGAATTATTTCTCCACTATCAGTATGGGGATTTAGTAAAAGTGATGTTTGGTTAGGTGGTCGTGACGGTAGAATTTGGCATTATGACGGTACTAATTGGGAAGAAAATATAGTTTTTGAAAGAAATACAGATCAACGAATTGGATTTCAAGAGATGTGGGGAGATTCACCTGATAATTTGTTTGCTACCGGGTATTCAGGAGTTGGTGAAGATAGAATTGGTGTAATCGCGTATTACAATGGAAGTGGTTGGGAAATGATAGAATTCCCTGAACTAAATTATAACTTTATAAGAATAAAACGGGGTAAAGCCGAAAGTTCTAATTACTATTTGCGGGGAATTGGTGACAACGTTGCAATATTTGAATATGATGGTAATGAAAATTTTAAAATCATTTACGAAGGATTTGACAATACAGAGTCATGGGCTTTTATACAGGAGATTAATGATCGGATGTATTTTGTAACAGGAAATGAAATAAATCAATATATAAATAACGAGTTCAAATTAATTACCCAAATAAATGATTCAAATTTTGGTGCGCAGATA
>JASFMY010000113.1:0-23909 GCA_050117315.1 Ignavibacteria bacterium | reverse complement strand
TAAATCCCCATAGAATAAGGGGGATGGTTTCGCACAACAGAATTTTATCTGTAAATGAGCTTTAAGATTTTTTACACCTCATTATTTTTTTCTCATTTCCAGATAAAATTCTTTAAAGTTGTCTTCACCCCGTGAGATATTCTTTTATTCTATTCTTTATATATCGTTTACCTCATGCTGTTTTCAAGTACTTTTCTCTTTTCATACTATCCTTGCTGATTTAAACATCCTTCCCAATAGACTAACTTTAATGGTATTCTTTTTTTGTGGATTTAACTTTACCCGCATTATGATCCTCTAGCCTTCTTTTTATATTCTTGGTGTAACCAACATAAAACATTTTATCGGATTCAGATTGTAATACATAAAAATAATAATACATATCAGCACCTTCTTATCGGGTGTGTTGCATAACTAAAATAAATAATCATAGCCACGACCTTTCAGGTCGTGGACAATAAGTCTCAACAAAAACTCAGGGCTTTAGCCCAATTTTCTCTCATATTTGGGCTAAAGCCCGGGTTCTATTCGGTTTCTTATTTCCAACGTGCTGAAGCACGTGGCTATTGAAGCACCTAATTGAGTTATGCAACACACCCTATCTCACGGGGTTTTTACAGTCAAAATAATATTCGATTAAGTGTTAATCTTAAAATATGGGAACTGCTTTTTATACTCAACCATTAAAAATTTGTTTTATTTAATCCTCCTTCGCCAAAGTTTACCGACCATGACTTTAGTGGCGGTTGGGCTTCGGCGGACAGGTCTGCCTACTCCAAGGTTCCGGCGGACGTGTCCGTCTTCGTGTTCACTTCGGCAGGCAAGAAATCTTTATACATCTTATTGAGAAAATCCAGACTAAAGATATCCCACCCAAAAGATGGCGGGCAAGCTCCTCACAAAAAACGTTCGTCGATATGACAATTAAATATTGTTTTTGTAATTTTTTGTTCTCTACAATCTTAATTCCGTGAAATCTTTTACAATTCCGGTAATGTAGATCGTTTTTCCACTACAGCAGTCTTCATTCCATTAATGTAATCTGCCATTCCGTCGAATCATTTGTCAATCCGGCAATGCAAATCGCATTCCGCTGCTGCAGTCTTTATCCCGTTAATGTAAGCTCTCGTTCCGTGAAATTTTCTGCCGTTCCGGCAATGAAATCGTTACTCTACTGAGGCTGAATCTATTCTATAAATATAAATTATTATTCTGCACTTCCCGGGGTAGGGCCACGATTGTAAAAAATTATTCCACCAAAATGGAAATCTTAAAATGCATTTAAATAAAACCGCCCTATTAATCAAATGTTAATTAATTATGTTAAAAGCTGGTGACGTGTCAACAATAAATAGTCGTAAACTCTAAGATTGACATTTCCTGCAAAAAAAGTGGGACAAGTTGAAGGAAGGTTTTGTGAGTGTCCAAGGACTTCTTTAGAGAGAAATCTCTATCTGTACGGGATTCAGATTTCTATCCGTGGAGTCTTTGGGACGTCCCTACAAAAACTACGCCGGGGATTCGAAATGTCATTACAAATGTGACACGTCATTAGTTGTATTAAGTTGACACCTATGCTGTCAAAATGCAAATTATTAAACATAATTATGCAGAGATTTGGTTAACCTGCCCTGCTCTGGCATGGTCAAATCTTTACGAAGAACCTTCAAAACATAGAGACATGCCATTGCATGTCTCTACAAAAATTTATTCAGACTGTTCTCCGCAAGAATGGCAAAGTTTGTTTTACTTGTTCATCTTAATTTCATTTTGAAATTTACTTTCAATTTTATAGGTTTTATGTATATATCTACTGAATTGTTTCACAACTATAAAATAAAACGGAAAATGAAAACAAAAGATGTAGACCTTTCTTCTCTAAAAATTGACCGCAGCAAAAAAGAACACTCTTACACCGGCGGGAATAAATTCTTCGGGATATTTTTTTTCGTTTTAATTATTGCTGCTTTATTCTTCGGCGGATACTACGGCTGGCAAATACTTTTTGCCAAAGGCGAAGAAGTAGCTTTAACAACTGTATCGCTTGTTTCACCTTCGCAGTCAAATGCTTTGCTGACAGCAAGCGGTTATGTTGTTGCCCAGCGTAAAGCATCGGTTGCATCAAAAGCAACGGGCAGGCTGGTCTATCTTGGAGTGGTTGAGGGGGATGCGGTTAAAAAAGATCAGGTAATCGGAAGGCTTGAAAGCGACGATGTACGAGCACAACTTAACGAAGTTAAGGCTTCATTAAAATTATATGAAGCCGATTTGATAGATGCGGAAAGCAATTATAAAAGAATCAAAGAATTGTATGAAGCGGGTGTATCACCCGAAAAAGATTTCAAAACAGCAGAGTCTGTTTACAAAAGAATTTTAGCATCAATCGAACTGACTAAAGCGCAAATTAAATCCGCTGAGATTACTGTTGAGTACACCTTAATCAGGGCTCCGTTTGACGGAACGGTTTTAACGAAAAATGCGGACGTCGGCGAAATCGTTTCCCCGCTCGGCGCAAGCGCAACTTCACGTGCTGCTATTGTTACAATGGCGGACATGAGTTCGCTGCAAGTTGAAACGGATGTATCGGAATCTAACATTGATAAAATTGAACCGGAACAGGATTGCGAAATTACACTCGATGCTTATCCTCAAATTCGCTATGCCGGATATGTTGATAAAGTTGTTCCCACGGCGGACAGGTCAAAAGCAACGGTGCTTGTAAAAGTAGCATTCAAAAATTACGACAGCCGTGTACTTCCTGAAATGAGTGCGAAAGTGTTATTCTTAAATGCTCCGGTTGACACAACCATGCTGAATCAAAAACCGAAATTGATGGTTTTGAAATCCGCAATTGTAAGACGCAATTCAAAAACGGTTGCTTTTAAACTACGGGATAAAAAAGCAATTGAAGTTGAAGTTATTGCCGGAAATGAATCCGGTGATTTAATTGAAATAATCTCCGGCTTAAACAACGGCGATAAAGTTATTAAAAGCGTTACAGAAAATATCCGTGACGGTGCCAAAGTTCAAATAAAGTAAAAAATTAGAAAAGTAAAACGGAGAAAAAATGCCTCCTATAATTCAAATTCAGAACGTATCTAAATCTTATATGCGCGACAGCTTTGAAGTGCCTGTACTCAACAATATAAACCTTGAGATTGAAGAAGGTGAATTCATGGCGTTGATGGGTCCGTCGGGTTCGGGTAAAACAACTCTGTTAAATTTAATTGCCGGGTTCGACAAACCCTCAAACGGAATAATCAAAGTAAACGATACCGATATTTCAAAACTCAGCGAAACACAACTTGCAAAGTGGCGTGCAAACAATATCGGATTTGTATTTCAATTTTATAATTTAATCCCCGTCTTAACTGCCTATGAAAATGTTGAATTGCCTTTACTGCTCACACCGCTGAGTAAAAAAGAAAGAAGAAAACAAGCGGAAACTGCATTGGAAATAGTCGGGCTTGCAGATCGAATAAAACATTACCCGAAACAACTATCGGGCGGCCAGGAACAGAGAGTAGCAATTGCTCGCGCTATTGTTACCGATCCGCTTGTAATTATCGGTGATGAACCGACGGGCGACCTCGATAAAAATTCAGCGGAAGAAATTTTAACATTGATGGAAAGATTAAATAAAGAATTTAAGAAAACCGTGTTAATCGTAACACACGATCCGAATGCGGCCGGGAAAGCCCATGTAATAAGGCATCTTGAAAAAGGCGACCTGGTACTGGAGGAATCATGAGAATTCTAAAATTGATATTAAAGAATTCCCTTCGGCATAAACTGCGAACATTTTTGACAATAATGGGAATTGCAATTGCGGTAATTGCCTTCGGTATTTTGCGTACCGTTGTTACTGCATGGTATGCAGGCGTTGAAGCATCAGCCGCCAACAGGCTTATCACAAGGCAAGCGGTGTCGTTTATTTTTCCTTTGCCTTATACTTACCGGGATAAAATTGCTGCAGTTGACGGAGTGGAGCAGGTTACGTTCGCAATATGGTTTCAAGGTGTGTACATCGATAAAAATCAATTCTTCCCCAGATTAGCTGTTGATGCGGAAACGATATTTGATGTTTATCCCGAATGGGTATTAACCAACGAAGAAATTGAAACTTTTAAGAAGGAAAGAAATTCTTGTATTGTAGGTGAAGATATTGCAAAAATGTATAATCTTAAAGTCGGCGATGTTATGACCCTCGAAGGAGATATATATCCTGGCGAGTGGCAATTTATTATAAGGGGAATTTATAAAAAAAGAGATGAAACCGTTGACGGCACGGGCATGTTCTTTCACTGGAATTATATTAATGAAAGAATGAGAATTGATTCACCCGGCAGGGTTGGTGATGTCGGCTGGTACGTTGTAAAAATAAGTGATCCGGACAAGGCTGCGGTTATATCAGACGAAATAGATAAGCTATTTAAAAATTCAAGTGCCGAAACAAAAACGGAAACCGAACGGGCGTTCCAGCAAAGTTTTCTTGCATCTACAAGTGCAATTATTACGGCAATGAATTTTATGTCGTTTGTTATTATCGGCATAATTATGCTTGTTCTCGGAAATACAATGATTATGTCTTCACGAGAAAGGACAAGAGAATACGCGGTAATGAAAACCCTTGGTTTTACCGGCAAGCATTTAACAGGACTTATATTGGGAGAATCGATGTTTATTTCATTTCTCGGGGGCGGGGTTGGTATGCTGCTTCTTTTTCCGATTGTTGAGGGAATGGGACAGACAATCCCGAGAAACATTTTCCCGATTTTTAATCTTGAAGAAATTACAATTGTATTCGCTGTTTCATCGGCAATATTGGTAGGAATAATAGCTTCAATATTCCCGATACAAAAAGCCGTTAGCACTAAAATAGTTGACGGATTCAGGTTTGTTGGATGATCCTCCTTCCTCCTATTAAAAGGCGGACTTCGGAGGATTTGGCGGATAAGATTACCATAATTGCTGCGTTGGTAGTAATTATTAAATTTTCAATAAGGAGAAAAACATGGCTGTTCCATTCAAATACAGCTTGAAAAATTTTGAATCAAGAAAGCTTACTACTTTTATTACAATAGCCGGCATTGCGCTTGTAGTTTTTGTTTTTGCAGCAGTGCTGATGATGGCTTACGGGGTTCAAAAAACTCTCAAACAAACAGGTTCTTCAGATAATGTATTAATAGCACGCAAAGCCGCCAACGGTGAAATATCCAGTATTATACCGGGAGATATCCAGGGTGTTATAAGTACTTTACCGCATATTGCAAAAACCAATGGCGGAGAACCAATTATTTCAAATGAACCTGTTGTTGTAATAAATCTTGAAAAGTTAGATGGTGGAATGAGCAACATTACCGTGCGCGGTGTATCCAAGCCGATCAATGAATTAAGACCGCAGGTAAAACTTATTGACGGAAGATGGTTTAACTGGGGCACTAGAGAACTGATTGTGGGACGGTCAATTAATGAAAGATTTAAAGGAGCAAAGATTGGCGATAAGGTCAGATTTGCCGGCGACTATTGGGATATAGTAGGAATTTTTGAAGCAGACGAAAGCGGGTTTGAATCCGAATTTTGGGGTGAAGGCCTTCAACTATTAAATGCCTTTAACCGCGGAAATTCTGTTTCAACGGTAACTCTAAAACTTGAAAGTGCGGATAGTTTTGATGCTTTTAATAATGCATTTGAACAGGATAAAAGACTGAAACAATTTGAAGCAAAAATTGAACAGAAATTTTTTGAAGAACAATCACAGTTCCTTGCAATTTTTATTCGGGTACTCGGAATATTTATTACAGTGATTTTCAGCCTTGGTGCTACCATCGGAGCTATGATAACAATGTACACAGCAGTTGCAAACAGAACAATTGAAATAGGAACACTTCGTTCGCTTGGATTCAGGCGGAGAAGTATATTGGTTGCTTTCCTATTTGAATCTCTTCTCCTTTCAATTTTCGGCGGGATAATAGGTATAGGTCTGGCTTCTTTTCTGCAATTCTTTTCTATTTCAACGCTAAACTTCGCATCATTCTCGGAGCTGGAATTTTCATTTGCAATCACACCGGATATAATTATCTCTTCATTAATATTTGCCGCAGCAATGGGAATAATAGGCGGATTTTTACCTTCGGTACGTGCAGCCAGATTAAAAATTGTTGATGCTTTAAGAGCTGTTTAAGTATTATATTTATTTTTTTATGATTATTAGTTTCTTTTTGTTAAAAAGAATAGGTATTTAATAATTTAGTTATTAGTTCCTCATTAGGATTAACTGGAAACGTTTCTCTATCTGATAGTATTGGATTAAAGCCAATAACTTTTTGAAGGAGCATCCTCCTTTTAGTTTTGTAGAAAAGGGAAACCTGCTAAAAACGGCTAATCATATTAAAGTTTTGTTCTTCGAAAAAGGGACGGTTATATTCAAACAGGGTGATCCGCCAACAGACAGTTTTTATCGAGCCGGGCAGCCGCTGTAAATTTTCTTTTCTTCTTCCAAATAATTTGGAATTTCAATTTCATGTTTTTCAAGGTAATGAATTGCTTCTTTCAAAAACTCATATTCTTCATTGTCCCTTAAATGCTCCAAGTGAGCCTTAATTGTATTGCTCCCTCCTTGTCCATTACTTTTGCCTCGTTGTACGGCTAGCTTCTCGTTCCACCCAAAATATCAACAACCCCGGTCATCCACGCTGTGCGGAAGATATAAATAGATTGAACGAACAAGACTTCAATAAATCAAGATAAATGATAGCCGGTTCCTAACTTTTCTGCTTCAAAACTTTCACTGAACTAATCATATTCAAATCTTCTATTACGGGTTCTTCAACACATTCGGGATATAAAATATCTACAAATTTTTTTGTGTGTTCTGCGTTGAGGTGAGATTCTTCGTCTTCTTTGGTGGAATACGACATTATGTGAATAAATGTGGTTTCGTCCCGGGCTTTTTGGTAGGAACAGTAATTTGTACTGTTTTCCTTTTCGGCTATCTCGTGAACAAATTCATCAATAGCGGTTTTTACTTTCTGGAGGCTCCCTTTTTTGATTTTGTAATAAACAATTTTATTAATCATTTTAATTCTTAATTAATCTTTGCAGGAAAGATATTAAATTAATCACCAGTTTTTCAATTTATTAATTTTTTTGTAGGAATAAACCTGAAATTTAGAACAGAAATAGAAATCCAGAAAAGCGAATTACAAATTGAGCACTCCGATAAAGTTCTAACATTCGGATCGTGTTTTGCAGAAAATATAGCTGAGTATTTTCGTTTTTACAGGTTTAATGTCCTCGGTAATCCTTTCGGAGTTCTGTATAACCCGGCGTCAATTTATAACTCGGTTAAATTAGCTGTTGATAAGAAAGAGTTTACAAAGGATGATTTAGTTTACGATCAATCCGAATGGCACAGCTTTTACCATCATTCGGATTTCTCACATCACGATGAAAATGAGTGTTTAAATAGAATCAATCAATCAGTCAATCAAACCAACCGGTTTATAAAAACAACAGATGTAATAATCATTACTCTCGGGACCTCTTTCGTCTATGAACACCTAGGGAAAAAGATTATAGTTTCAAACTGTCATAAAATTCCGCAGAAAGAATTTAGAAGATTCCGTTTAACAATTGATGAAGTGAAGGACTATATTCAAAAAATAATTGAAGAAGTCTCACATCTCAATTCTCAAATCTCATATCTATTCACAGTCAGCCCGGTTAGGCATTGGAAGGACGGCGCTGTTGATAATCAAATAAGCAAATCAACTTTACTATTGCCACTGAGTGAAATAGTAAATTCAAACAGTAATTGTTATTACTTCCCTTCTTATGAAATTATGATGGACGATTTACGCGATTACCGTTTTTATGCCGAAGATATGCTTCACCCGAACAAGATTGCAACAGATTACATCTGGGAGAAATTCAGACAAGTACACTTGAGCGATGGTTGTGTAAAACTAATGAATGAAATAAAAAAAATTTCGCAGGCTAGAACTCACCGCCCAAGAAACATACACTCTGAAAAACACCAAAAATTTCTTAAGTACAACATTGAATTAATTGACAAACTTAAAATGGGAAATCCGTATCTGGATTTGAGTGAAGATAGAGAATTTTTTTCTGCCAATTTAATTTAACCGAAGCCAAAACCTATTGGTCGAAAGATTCGACCGCACTGTCGCAATGAAGTAATTTTCTTCTGAAATAGTCTCCTTTTTGAATTAAAGTCGTGGCACATTTATTGGGTTCATAGTTCCAAAATTTTCAAACAAAAAGGAGTAAGAAAATGAAACTAACAGATTTATTTGGAATGCTTTTAACGGCAGCAGTATTACTTTTTATAACTGTAATTAACGGATGCGGATCAAACTTAACAGAGTATGAACTTGATAACACTGCGTCAATTACGGGAAGCGAAACATCAATTGATGAATTATCCAAAACTGCATCAGCGGAATATGAAGAATCTCTCATCTTTATGAGAGAAGAAGAAAAACTCGCTAGGGATATTTATTTAGCAATGTACAACCTTTACAGCTTAAGGGTTTTTAATAATATTTCAAAAAGTGAACAGCAGCATATGGATGCAATAAAAGTTTTACTGGATAGGTACGGAATTGAAGACCCGGTTACTAACGATATAGTTGGAGAATTCAAAAACGAGGATTTGCAAAACTTATATAACCAACTATACCAAACGGGTAGCGAATCAAAAACAGAAGCATTAAAAGTAGGCGCTGCAATTGAAGAAATTGATATATTGGATTTAATAGAAGCCATGAACACAGTTGAAGAAGGGTCTGATATTTATTTTGTTTATGATAATTTGAAGAAAGGTTCTGAAAATCATTTAAGAGCTTTTGTTAGAAATTTGAAAGCTAACGGGATAGCATACGAACCGCAATATCTTGACGATGAGCTGTATAATAATATTATCACTAAAAAGGGAAGAAGAAATTAGGGAAGTAATTAAAAGTAAGCATGCCGGTAAAAAATGAACAGGGTCGTCACGGACCATTCCGTGACGAAAAACCTTGATATTGTTCTCAAAATGAGGTGGCTCAGTCGAGGTATGGACCTCGACTGCCCAGTCAAAGTAAACATGCCGGTAAAAAATTAGCGGCATGTTTACTTTTTGTTTTTTAATCCCAGCCTTTCAAGCCTTGAGCGGAGATGCCTTTCGGTAATTTTTAATTCACGTGCTGCAGCGCTTTGGTTGCCGTTGGTTCTGTCGAGCGCTTCTTTTATTAACTCTGTTTCAAAGGCTTTCATTTTATCTTCGTATGATGAATCCAAATTTCGCGGATCGATAATATTTTTCTCATGGGAAAGCCCGAGCTGCGGGGGAAGATCGTCGCATGAAATTACATTTTCACGCGAAAGAATTACCGCTCGCTCTATAATGTTTTCAAGTTCTCTTACGTTTCCCGGGAAGTTATATTTCATTAATGTATCAAGGGCTTCGCTGCTGATGTTAACTATATCTTTACCGTTTTGTTTGGAATACTTGCGAATAAAGTGGTCAATTAAAATAGGAATATCTTCCTTCCGTTCGCGCAAAGAGGGAAGAAGCAACGTTACAACATTCAGCCTGTAAAACAAGTCTTCCCTGAATTCATTGTTGCTGATCATATCTTCCAAATCTCTGTGAGTAGCTGCTATTATGCGTACGTCAACTTTTTTTGTTTCATTGCTGCCGATGCTTTGTATTTCGCCGAATTGAATTGCACGCAATAACTTGACCTGTATGTTTAACGAGATGTCTCCGATTTCGTCAATGAATAAAGTTCCGCCGTTTGCTTCTTCAAATCTTCCGATGCGCGAATCAACCGCGCCGGTAAAAGAACCTTTAACGTGACCGAACAATTCGCTTTCCAGTAAATTCTCCGAAAGCGCTGCAACGTTTACGGTAACAAACGGTTTATCGCTTCTGCTGCTTGCAAAGTGAACCGCCTTTGCGACAAGCTCTTTCCCGGTTCCGCTTTCACCCCGTATTAATACCGTTGCTTTGCTGTTTGCAACTCTTCCCGCCAGGTTTAATACGCTTTCCATTTTCCCACTTTGTGAAACAATGGACTCAAATTTGAATTTTTCGCGCAACTGGTTTTTAAGCGATTCATTTTCCTGCACCAAGAACTTCTTTTCGCCGATTCGTTTTAATAAATTTTCAAGTTCGTCAAGATCAACCGGTTTTGACAAATAATCGTATGCCCCGCCTTTCATAATATCAACCGCCTGTTCAACGTTCCCGTAAGCGGTAATGATGACAACATCTATCTTAGGATTTATTTTTTGTACTTCGTTTAATACTTCAAGCCCGTTCATTACGGGCATCCTGAAATCGCTTATAACAAAATCAATATGATTCTCCCGCACGATGTCAACCCCTTCTTTACCGTTGGCGGCAGTAAAAACCGTATGATCCCGTTTTGTTAAAAACCTTTTTAACGATTCAAGCTGGCTCTGCTCATCATCTATCAAAAGAATAGATAGCTTTTTCATTTTGTCGTTTCCTCAATTCCCGCTTTTAATTTTATTGTAAATTTTGTGCCCCGGTTTTCTTTACTGTCAACAGTAATTATCCCCTGGTGTTCATTAATTATCCGCTGGGTAATTCCAAGCCCTACGCCTGTTCCGTCTGCCTTTGTAGTAAAATATAAATTAAAAATTTTATTCAAATTTTCACCGGGTATTCCTTTACCGTCATCCTGTATTTCAATATTTATATAACTGTTAACAAGTTTGGAAGTAATTTTGATCGTGCCGTTATTTTCAATTGAATCCCGTGCGTTTGAAATTAAATTCAACAGCACCTGTCTCATCTGGTCTTCGTCCCAGAACACTTCGCCGTCGAAATCATTTTCAAGCAGAAAGTTAATGTTTTTCTCTTTTAGAATTTTATCATGCTGGATAAAGATTTCATTCAGAAAATTGGGAAGTAGAAATCTTTTTTTATTCATAGGCTCCGGCTTTGCAAGTTTAAGAAAGTTTTCAATAGTTTTATTAATTCTTTTAACTTCTTTATAAACCAATTCCGTGAAAGCGTTGTAATCATCGGCATCCTGCCTGGGTTCAAAATCACGCTGCAACTGCTGAACTATTGTGCCGATAGTATTTAAAGGGTTCCTGATTTCATGCGCAACACCGGATGCAAGATGTCCCATTGCAGTAAGCTGTTTGCCGCGTTCCACCTGTTCTTCAAGTTCTTTCAAACTTGTGAGGTCTTTTATAATCAGTACAAAATTATTTTTGTTATTCGAATCCTTAAATTCACTTCTCGACATCAGTAAATATTTTTTATCGCCGTTTTTTTCGCAGATTGTTTCAATAGTATTTGATGAAGATAAAAATATTTTCGATTCGGCTTCATCGCAAAGCAATTCGTTCAGACTCAATGTAATAACTTCGTCTTCACTTTTCTTGAAAAATTTGAGCCCGGCGGGATTTATGTCTTTTATCTTTTTCTCTTCATCCAGAACTATGATTGTGTCGTTGACATTTTTAATAAGCTGGTTTGAGAAGCCTTCGATATAATCGTATTGTTTTTTTAGAGTAATGAAATTTTGGCGGGCAAAAACAACACCCATTAAAAATGTTCCGAGTACCAGCAGCAGCAAACCACTGATTATTATTCTTGTAGTTATCCTGTCGTAAACTGAGTGTAAAGGTTTCAACGACAACCCGACCCTGAACAGCCCGACAACTTCACCTTCAAGTTCAAAATCATGAACAGCTTCAAAAATTTCTTCGCCGTTAAAATCAGTAAATCTCCATTGGAAAAGATGTTTGTTTACCGACTCTGCAAGAAATTCCGAATCGGTAATATTATCAAGTGTTTGAACGTTACTTGAAGCCGCCAGTATACCGCTGGAATCGCTTAGCGCCGTGAAGATTACGCCTTCGTAATCGGTTAACTTATTTAATAAAACTCCTAACCCGATACGCTGCCTGAATTCGAGCAGCTTTTCCGCATCGAGGTTTAATACTATTGCCCCGCGGCTTTCGGTTGCAACTGCCGCAACATAACGAAACCCGTTCTTCTGCATTGTTTCACGCAAACCGAGAATAAGTGTATCCTGTGAACCGTTAAAAATAGGTACAAGGAAATCCCTTGCATACTTGCCTGTAGGTCCCGTCCTGTTCTTTTCAAGATTTGAATAAATCAGCCTGCCGGTACTATCGAAAATATTAATCCTGCTAAGATCGTTTTTCTCCGCTATCTCTTTTAAAATACTATTGTTAATCTTATGCTGTTCGAGAAGTATGTTTACTATAGATGCATTATTCAAAAGCCTTTTGTCGATTTCATTTTCAAGTTCACCGCTAGCAAGCCAAACTTCCTGTGAAGAAATTAATACTGTTTCCAGCAGAGAATGCGCCTGGCTTTCCAGTATATTCAACACTTCTTTCCTGCTCTGCTGAAGCTCGCTGAAAACCGCCGCAACAACAATTATCATCACGGCAATAAATATTAACAGCAGACTCCTTGGTTGTATTAAAGACCTTTTAATCATGCAGTTTTCTGTTTTCCTTTTACTCAAGCATTTTTACTAAGTCACCCGGTAAGATATTATTTTTTTTCGCAATGTTTCTAATTTTATCATCTCCCCGGATGTTAATACCCTTGTTTTTATAAATTGCAGTTCCTTCTTCCCACGAAAGATTTTTCGCTTTAAATAATTCGGAAATAGATTTCCTGCCGTATCCTTTTCCCGTACCTGCGCCTGATATATGAACATTGTTATTTGCGGAAGTTAATCCGCCTGCGCTTTCCTTAAATAAGTCATAAATAAAACTAGGTGCAATATTAAACATCTTGCCCAATGCTTGAATATTCATTAAGGTGTCATTAACCGCGAACCCGTTTTTCTTCATCACGTTTATAAAATCCGCCGTTGTTATTCCAACTGTTTTTGAAAACTCCGGGACGGTCATTAATTCCGCATGCGGAACCGGCGGTTCGGTTTTGTCACTTGACCATGAGTCCGTCATATAGTCGCCGAAATCAATAACATGGTTAAAAGGGGTTGTTTGAAAGTAGGTGCCGGTAAAAACAATAAAGCTTAATGCCGCGGCTAATATTAATTCGACTCTTATTTTGCTGCCGCCTTCAATTTTTTTGCGGATGTAACTAACAACAGGCTTCCAGTTGAATATTAAATGGAATACCATCGCGATAATCCAGATAAAAGAGAACAGTGTGTGCAGCGACTGCCATTCTTCTTTTGTAATTCCCAGCAATACCCAGTTTGACCAATGAGCTATCCTGCCGGGAGGGGATATGTATAATGTAATTCCTGTTATAGTCATAATTATAAATGAAAAGATCATATAAATGCTGATGAATGACCGCCAGTTAATTCCTGCATATTTCGTTTTCATAATTCGGCCTTCTATAATTGTAATCCAAGGTTAATAGAAAATAGGCTGCCTTCGTATTCATACCAATAACTGTTGGAGTTTTTGTTTATGAACGAATAGCTGAGCCCGATATTTAAGCTGGGCAGTCCCGTACTGTCGAATGCAATTGTTTTATTCATCTTTAAATAAAAAGCATTCTGCCGGTCGTCCCTGTCTGTCCCGGTTTCATAAGTTTCCGCATCAATATAAATGCCCTGGCTGGGGTAGTTTTTTTTGCTTATCTCAAAGCCTGCTTTTGCAATTATTTCTTCGGGCAAAATTTGAGTAAGCTCCATCCCGAAAGCGTTTTCATTACGGCTGTACGGGTCGTCGTATAAATCAGATTCATCGCCGAAAGAATATGTATAATCCCCGGCTAAGGTAAGCGATTCGCCCAGCAAAGAGCGGTTAAAGTAATATGCTGCTATCCCTGTCCCTTCAAATATAGATTGTGCAACTCTGAAATTGAAATACAACTGCGATGATGACAAACCGGAATCATCTTCGCGCACAGGGTAATATTTATAATTGAATGATGAGTTTACAATGACGGCGGTTTTGGTTTGAAAGCTTTTGTTAACATTAATTCCCGCACTCAGGAAAATATTATTGTAATCACTTATAATTCTATATTTCCTGTAGCTGCCGGTAAAATTTATAACCGGGGTGAGCAAAAGGCTGTCGAATTTCTGCCTGTAATAACCGGTGAAACTTATGTAGTCGTAAAAGTTAAAATCCGTTTTGTTTATTCTTTGCTCGCCGTATAAACCGAACGCACTGCTTTCACCAATGTTGTATATTCCCAGTTGATGCCAGTAATAATTTCTTTCTTTTGTTTCATTAAATAAAGAATAGCTGCCGTAATAAAGAAGGTTGAAACTTCCAAAGCCGTATTCCAGCCCGCCGTTATACGATGAAATAATATCGGGTTCGTCAACAGGAGAGCGGTACGGGCTGCTGTCGTATTCCTGCATGGTTGAAAAAGCGGCACTCCATTGCGCCGATGTTGTCTGCGAACAAAACAGCACTAAAAAGAATAATAAAAAGAAGAAAGCTTTAGCCGGAACGGCAGATAACCGGTTTTTCATTTCTTTCCCCCTTTTCTGTTCTTGTTGCCTTTACCTTTGCCGTTGTTGCCGCTTGCAGGGTTTTGCGGCGTAATATTTTTCTGCCTGTTAATTCCGAATCCGTTTCGACTACCATTGCCTCTAATTTGAAGGTTGTCGTTTATGCCATCGCCATCAAGATCAATATAGGGGAGATTTGACCGTCCGCGTCTTCTTTTGAATTTTATGTAATCGGGATCCAGCCCGTTCGGGATTCCGTCGCCGTCGTGATCAGGCGCGTTATCGTTATAACCGTCGCCGTTTTCATCAACAAACAATCTCCCGTGCTGAATATTCTTCGGATCCGTTGTTTTTTTAGTTTTTGCCGATGTTGAGTCCTGCCCGTAAATACCTGCCGGGCTTACGGCAAACACTATTATAAAAACCGTTAATATTATTTTTAAGTTTTTCATTTTATTCACCTCTTCCCAATTATTCCAATTGACGTGCCGTTTTAAAATATTCGATTTTTCACAGTTTTCGTAACAAAGTCAAATATATTTTTAATAATTAGACATTTTGGGCGAGCCGGCACGACAAATTGGTCGCCACAAAAATTAAGCTTTATAAAAATAAACCGCCTCAAAATAATTTTGAGACGGTCGTGTAATAATTTTACAGCCGGGCGCTTTAGTTTCTGCCGCCTCTTCTGCCGTTTCCGCCTGTGTTACCTGAACCGGTTCCGTCACATATCCCGGTTCCTGTTCCGCTGCCGCTACCGCGTCCAAAACCTGTTCCGTCCTGGGGGCGAATACCGCTGCCGTCGCCGAAACCGTTACCCAAGCCCATACCGACACCGGTTCCCCCCGAGTTCGTATTTCCCATTCTTCGTGTGCCTTTATATGCATTTCCCGTACCCTGGTTTGCCGTGCCGAAGTTATCGCAAATGCCGTCGCCGTCTTCGTCGACCCATTGACTTTGATTAAGATGTAATTTAGCGCCAAAGCCGTTGCCGCTGCCTGCCTGCGCAAAAGAAACATTCGTAAGCAACGCTATTACCAGAACTGTAAGTGATAATTTAATTAAGGTCTTCATCTCAAAACTCCTTTTTGATTATTTTCGTTTACGGTATTAAGCTATTACAAAAGCATGCCAATTGATGAATGTGAGTTTTTAAACGAAAAAAAGGAGTTTTCACAATTGCATTAATTTTTATGGTACAATCCCGGTCGAAGAATTCGACATCTTTGGCGAGAAAATATGATTAGAAGAAGCTATTGCTCCGATGTTTAGAGGGTGCTTTAAAAATTGTTATACAGAGATTTCATTTTAACTTTCACTTAGCAATTCCTTTTTTTTATTATTAGTTATCTCCTTTATACTTTCATTTAAGAACAATAAAAAATAAACTGGAACCATAACACGTATACTTTGAATTACTAAATTGAATATTCCTAATTTTTCTTGATCGAATTCACTGTCGAGTCCTTTCAAGCCTAATGTTGCAAGAATACTTATCCAACCAGCTATACCGCCAATCAACAAAATTACACTCCATATTTTTATAAATAATTTAAGCTCTTTCCTTTTGTTGACAATAAAATATAACATTGGCAATTGTAAAATCAGTGGAATTAATGAAATGTAATTCAAATAAAAAAATAATGTTACAATATTATATATACTCAATACAGCCAGTATAGAAGTTAAAAAAACAATATAAAATCTACTCTCATAATTTATCATACATCCTCCGTAAAATGGTATAACAAAATGATTTGATTAATTTATGAAATATATTGTTTTGGGGAGACTATTGTAAATAGTTGGCGTTACATGTCGCTTGCTATATAATCAAGCAGAATTTATTTTCACTGCCTTTTCTTAAAATCCAGCAAGTGTGCCTAAAGGCCGAAGTTTTTTCAAACGGAGGTGGGGTTGGTGGCAACAATGGAATTATATTGCGTTTTATATTTCTATTGTGCCTATCATAATAATGATATAATTTCAACATATATTTAGGAGAGTATGTTATGCCGATTATTAAACCTATATCCGACTTAAGAAATAAATCAAATGAAATTTCCGAATTGGCACATAGTGCAAACGAGCCTATTTTTTTTACCAAAAACGGTGAAGGTGATTTAGTTGTTATGTCAATGGCTCATTATTCCAATCTGCAATTGAAACTTGATTTGTTATCTAAACTTTCAGTTGCTCAAAATCAAAAAGCAGGCGGAGATAAAGAAAAAACTTTGAAACAAGTGATGGCAAATATTAGGAATACTATTAATGCCGGTAAATAAATATCAAGTTCGACTTCTGAAAATCGCGGAGGAAGATTTTACTGAAATAGTTTCCTTTATTGCAGCCGATAATCCGACTGCTGCAAATTCAATCGCCGACAAAATTGAAAAGAATTTATTACTTTTATCGCAAAACCCTCTGCCCGGGAGAACGCCTCGAGATGAGGAAATCAAAAATCTTGGGTATCGTTATATTATTGTTCAAAATTATATCATTTTTTACACAATAGAAGAAAGAACAATCCTAGTACATCGTATCTTACACGGCGCAAGAAATTATAAATCACTTCTTTAATCCGTCTTGAGCAACTGTGTTATAAGCTATTATATCATTTTTCTTTATTAGCAATGAACGGTCAAGTATATGCAAAGTAGGCGATTGCGGGCTTCAAACTTATCAAACTGTTGAAACTTTGAAGCGGGCTACAGCCCTTAAATTTACTACTACTTCGCCTATTTTGTATATACAATGTTGGCAATAGTGCTTAATCGTAATCTCTTTTATTTTCAATTCGTCTTCTTTCTAATTCTATCAATTTATGTAGCTTATCTTGCAATAGTTCCTTGGGTGGCAGTTCAGTTATATATTCAGCAACCTTAATTCCTACTTTGTCTAACTGCAATAACTCTATCTGTTCATAATTTCCTTCAGCACAAAGCAATAATCCAATTGGTGGTAATTCTCTACTCAGTGCGTAGACAATTTCTCTATCCTCAAAAGTCTCCGCAAAGCGTAGACAATGCCTCAACTGTTTTTCACTCCATCCTTTACCATAAGTTTCTGTCCGACAGGACGAAACGCTGAAGGAAAGTCCGAAGTTTCAGGCAGCCATCAACCGCCCTATGTTTTATCCCTTTTGTTAGTACAAGTTTTTAATTTCTTCTTTTTATTTCGTTTCTGGAAACCACCATCCTTCGTGTTTCCGCTTATATTCTTTTCCTCTGTCATCAACAATAATAATTTCACAAACAAATGGACTTTCCATATAGTCTTTGTTTCCAGAAAAAGGTCTTGTCTGTCTTAAGTCAAATTCAATTGTCATTGATGCAGAACTTATAAACTCCATTGTTGAACCGCTATTTTTCACCAATGTAGGAAACCATTTATTCCAGTAGTCAATTGATTTTTTAATTTCGTTCGTTAGTAGTCCTTCTGGCTCTGCCACATTTTTCAAAATGTCAACAGTCAACTTATTAAGTTTTGTAAGTCGAGCTTGTTTTAATAAATGCCCCAAAAAGTAGTCATCATTTATGTAGTTCATCAAACTTATAAATGAATGTGAAAAGTTGTGTGTAATACTTTTTAAAGGTTTGTGGCTTGTCATTTTGCTACAATTTTTTCAATTGAAGGTTTGTCAACTCCTAATAATTCCAACATTTTCCTTGCTTTGTCTTTGTCATTAATTAATACTTTGTCAAATTCGACATAAGTCCGCAAACAAAAAGTCTTTCATTGACGGTCATTCCACCAAGTCCTTCAACATTACTAATTAATTTTACTATTTCTTGTTCTGTCATTGTTGTCGGGTCGTTCAAATTGGTGTTAACGGTAAATTGTATGAGTAGTGGCGGATTAGCGTGCAGATTTCGTGTCCGACAGGACAAAGAAATCAAGCGGGAATCCGACCCACGAGTACGCACTGCGCCCGCCATTACTTATACAAAATGTTAGCGGGCGTTTTTTATTTTAATCGATTCATCAATCATTTTATATGCTTGTTCTTCTATTGTTGCAATCTCATTTAGCATTGATGGAATTTCTATTAGTGTTTCAGACGTATTTTTGATATGGTGAGTAATCATTTCTGTCATCTGCTCAATTATTTCTCCCGATTTATTAAATAATTCCGCAGCTTTTCCCCAACTAGGGTTAGTATATTGTTTGTTACCCCACATTAGTATTTCTGCAAATTTATCTCTTGATGCTTTGTGATTTGACTCAGAATCATTTTGGTTATCAATTAAACCTGGGGGCAAAGATGGCGGAAAGCCTGTGTATTCAACAAAATGCATTAAAGAATCAATATATGATTGATTAGGCAAGACTTTCGACCATTTGGGAAATTCTTTCGCTAATTTCCTAATTCCATTTATTCCAATAAAAGAAACAGGAGAATTAAGATTTTGCGCACATTTCTTCTTTAAACCTTTATATACAATATTTTCTATTGAGTTAATATCACTATTAAAAGTAAATGTGTAATATGTATTTGATTTTGAAAATCCAGGAACATCTATATCCCATGCTGATTGTAGATCTGAATAAGATATTTTCTGGTAACTGTTTTTCCCGCAATCAGCAACAAATATAGTTTGATTGCTCTCATCATAACCAATCATCTGAATATAATGAATAGGAATGTGTATTTTATGATAAAAATTTTCATAGTAGGGCAAATAATACATATCTAATGCTCCCAATATAACTGGGATTCCTTTATCAATACTTTTTTTTACAGATGTCAGAGCTTTATCAAAACTTTTACCTTTATAAACCTTGTATGAATATCCAACTATATCCTGCATAAAGTCATACATTTTTTTCGGTAACCCATTACTCCAATATACAACTCTTAATTCTTTTGGTTTGCTCTGTTTAAGATAAATTACGCTACAAAACGCACTAATTCCAAAAAACAGATAATCAGGCACACGATTTTTTGTTCTCCATTCGTATTGGTCTTCAATGCCATTCCACATGCATGTATAATCACAAACTTTATGTGGTATTTCAATTATTTTATCCATATTCATTATCTGCTTGCTCACGTTAAATGCCCGCTAACGGTGAGTATATGGCAAGTAAGGCAATTCGGAGAACAAACCTATCAAGTTTGCACTGAGCCGAAGCAAAAGCTTTGGCGGTGTTCCAACGAAGCACTGAACTTCCATAACCTACTGTCCGCCTTATTTGCTATATACATTGTTGTGTGTTCGGTTTTTATTTGCTCTGAATTTCATTTACAAATCATTATATGTGTTTATATCCTATATGAACAATCTTATTTTCTCATATTCTGACACTTCAGGATTTCCTTTTGCTAAAAACATTTTATTCTCCGTAACATCAAAAATTGTTGACCAAATAGTTTCAAACTTTATTCTTCTATATTGGCACATAAAACCATATTTACCACGTAAAATATTTTTGGCATACTCAAGCTCATCTTCTAAATCGAACTTATTTAAAGCATTATAGGCTGTTTCGTATCTGACTTTTGAAGAATAAATATTTTGATTGCTTCTATCATATTTTTGCATACTCTGTGAAGTAAAATGATTTACACTTACAATGAAGTCTTCATTATTTTGATTTGTATCTGGTTTTCTCAAATTAATCTTGTTCGGATTACACTCTGCAACAATCATCTCTTTTTGCTTGTCTGCCAGAAGAATATTACAACTTGAAGCAATTGGCAATTTTTGTAATGCAATGATACCTTCTTGCACTGTTTTGCAATTTTCTAAAATATATCGCACTAAAAAAACAGAATTAAATCCGGGCTCAACCTCTCCTTGCTTTGGAATAACAAAGGTCATTGCTGCAACTAATCCAAACTCGTTCATACCTTCTTCGCCATTTATGAAAGAGGAAGTGTTTAAAACAAATTTATTTTTATTAGCAGGTTCATAATAAAGGCTATGACTAACTTTTTTCAACGAAGGAGGCAAATCATTATCGCGTCCATAGTAAGTTTTATTTTTATAAGTAAAACTAAAAGCAGTACATCCCCTTACTTCAACTACATTATTTTTATGCAGAGTGTAACAGCACCCCATACACATCATCCACGCAGCAAATAATTCGTAATTGTAGTTTAGTGTATCTGTAATTCCTTTAATTTCCTCACTTGCCTCTGGAAAGTATTTCTCTAATAATTTTGTACTTTCTTTTCCGTGTTGTTGCTGAAATTTGCTCAGTTTTATTGGAACATAGATATATTCTGGTTCGGTGTTTATTGTTTGGGAACCGCTTTTATAATATTTGTATATTAAATACTCTCTATTTTTCTTATGCTGTGAAGGCAATTTTTTACCCTTTTCAAAAAATTCTATTTTGCTTTCTTTAAAAATCTTTCCTAATTTTTCCCCCATTTCATATGGAGTCCCATTTAGAATTATATTATTCATTTATCTCCTAATGTTAAACTGTTTGCTTTTATATGTTCAATGATTAGTATGATATTTCCCTTTCAGGAAACCCATTAAATAAAAATGTGTATCTACATATTACTCATTTTTCAGTTTATGCACGGTCTTCTTAAGCTGACACACAACGTATATGTATATACTACTGTTCTTATTCCACCGAATTAGCGGTATATGGACAATTGTTTTTATTTTTCTTATACCAATATTAATCCTTTTCAAAAAATTCATCAATGGAATTTTTTATTCTGCCTATAGCTTTTTTCGAAATATGGGTATAAATTTCAGTTGTTTTCGAACTGTTATGACCAAGCAACGTTTGAATATACCTTAAATCTGTACCTTGTTCAAGCAAGTGCGTTGCAAAACTATGGCGCAACATATGAGTTGTAACTTCTGTTGTCCCGCAATAAGCGCATAAGCGGGATAAATGCTTCACCCTTTATTCTACAGGGATTTAATCCGATTCTTATATTACTAAGAAACTCTAACTTACTTATGCTTTTAATTACCATTCCCTCTTTGTAGGTTTTTACAGTCAAAGAAAATATTCGGTTAAGTATTAATCTTAAAATATGGAAACTGCTTTTTATACTCAAGCATTAATTCCTCCTTCGCCAAGGCTTCGAAGGACAGGTCCGCCTTCGCCAAAGTTTACCGACCATAACTTTAGTGGCGGTTGGGCTTCGGAGGACAGGTTGAAACGGAGTCAAGATAAAAGATAAAATGAAAAAGATTAAGTTAAAGGGCACATCAATGGCCAGTTTTCACAAAAAATGTTACGGCGGACAGTTGTCCCGATACGCTTCGGCTATCGGGATCTCCACTTGTTCCTATGGGACTTCGTTCCGAAAACTTTTTTTATCTTTTATCTTTTCATTTTTCTCGTTGAATTAACTGCCCGCTGTTGAGGGTTCAGTAACAGTGGTCGAGCTCATTGCTCGTAATATTCTCGTGTGAACATTTTATGTTGACGCCTGCTCACCGGTTTGGGTTTCTTCTGCTTCTTTACTTTTACCCCCTGAGCCCTTGGCTATCGGTTTAAACTGAAGCAGCAGTTCCTTATTCCCCGCGAAACAAACTTTTGCAAAACTTCGTATCCTGTACATTTTGTCATTTAATTCTTTTAATGCTTCGTCCCGTGCTTCCGTAGCTGCTGTTTTAAGCTTTTTCGCGTTTTCCTGCGATGCATCAGTTGAAATCAGCCTGCCTAACGAAGCGTTTATCTTCCTGCGTTAGTCCGTTGCTTAACAGCACTTCGCTTTTTTCGCCAACTAGCGATATTGTATACTCGCACATGGGACGCAGTTTCTTTATCGACCTCGGAATAGCTTCGCCGATCTTAAAAAGCTTCAAATCATCTTTGTCGTTGCCGTAAGCACTGCGGGCTGCGTCCCGTACTTTTTTTATCAGTTTGCCTACGGCAGTTATCTCCTCATTTTGCTGAACCGTCATTTCTTCAAGTTCTTTGACGGAATTCTGCTGTGCAAGCTCTTTTAGGCGCAGATTCTCTTTTGCATCTAAAAATTCATTGTAAATAATTTCAGTGAATCCTTTTCTTCCCGGTTTGAATCAACGGCAACTAAAAGAGCTTCGCTGTCTTGCAGCCGGTAATTGATTCTTTCTGCCATAAAGTACCTCTTTAGTTTTTTGGATTTATTTTGAATTGGCATTCGGAAAATATGCCGAATTTTACTTATCAACTTGGGTTACCATCACTCATTCAGCTAATCCTTAGTTAAACTCGATTTTCTCTTCCCCGATGCATTTGGTTCAAATATAAACAGTATTTCACAAAAGTTAAATTATGAGCCGGAAACGCACTTTCTATTATTTTGAAACTGCTAACAACTAATTTGAAACTACTAACAACTGATTTGAAACAACTAACAACTAATTTGAAACTGCTAACAACTGATTTGAAACTGCTAACAACTGATTTGAAACAACTAACAACTAATTTGAAACTGCTAACAACTAATTTGAAACAGCTAACAACTGATTTGAAACAACTTGCAACTGATTTGAAACAACTTGCAACTGATTTAAAACAACTTGCAACTGATTTAAAACAACATTCAACCAATTTGAAACAACATTTGATTGATTTAAAACAATATTTAACCAATTTGAAATCTCTTTTGTCGGTTATGAATCTGCTTCCGGTTACCTCAATTTTAATTTTTCGTTGTTTTGCCGGACTTTTGCCGCTGCATTTACCCTTTTTTGATCTTAGATATTATTTGTAACTCATTGAAACTAAAGCTATCTCTAATTTCTTGTTTTTCTATTGCATAATATGGGTCAACTGAATTCGCCGTTCTGTGAAGGGCTATTCTATAAGTTAAAAATGTTTTCCCGGTGAGGTAGAATCTATTCCATAAATGTAATTTTCTATTATGTGAGTATTGGAGCAAATCAGTAACCGTAAGAGAATGTTATTTAAAAATGGAAATCTTGGAAAGTATTTAAATAAATATATTCTTTTAATCGAATGTTAATTAATTATGTTTGAAGTTAGTTAATAAGTCGTAGGTTTGGTTTTGAATAAGATAAAAGATAAAAGTAAAAAGAGAAAACATGAGTAAGAAACAAGCCGGCTTCAACCTGCCCGCGTTGCGGTCAGCCTTATTACTTTGAAAAGCCGGTCGGCTACAGTACTTTGTACTAAGGGAGTGTTCACCGCAATGTCCCTAGTGTCAAGTCAATTCAGTATTGACATTCCGGTAATCCCCGTATTAATACATTACGGGGCAGGCTTTAAGCCGGACTATACTTGTTGCAAATTGGTTTTGGGATTTTGTTTTTATTTAGAACTCACCTAAATCCTCTCTTAAAAAGAGAGGACTTTATGGCAAAATCCCAAAACCAATTTGGCTTGTGTATATACACGATGAAGCGTCCTGAAAAAGGTTGACTGTATTATTAGATATTTTTGTTAAATAAATATAGTCATTCTTATAGTTTTATTCTATCGATCAGCTAGCTGATCGATAGA
>JASFMY010000112.1:0-24081 GCA_050117315.1 Ignavibacteria bacterium | reverse complement strand
TGCCTCAGCATTTATCGTTTCGTCTTCGTGGTATAATATTTCTTGACTTTGGGGATTCTAAATCCCATTTATATTAAGTCGTGATCTACCTGTATTACTTTTTATTTCTTTTTGTTCCCCCTTTTTTTCCCATCCTTGATTGTTCTATGGTATTTTTTTAGTTCCCTCTTTTCGCTATCTGTTAACTCGTTTTTCATATTTATCAAGTTAACTTTTTTTTTCTTCTTTAAACAGTCCTCCGCATATTTTTTTCGGCTTGTGTATATATTGAAATGAACAATTTAAAAATACCCGGACAGTTTATATGGTCATATCTTATTGTAATACTTATTGGTGTTTACATGATTCCACTTGGAGGATTTACAATATTTGTGCTGCCACACGCTATTTATATGTTGATAAAGAATAGGAGAGGTAAATAATTTCCGACAGATATAGGTGTTATGAAACAAAAATTCCCAATAAGGGAACATGCTCCTATATGTGATGTTCCCGTTTTATTAATGGGAACATCTAAAGAGCAAAGAAAATCAATATTGAAAGGAAATAATCATGGCAAAAATTAATAAAATAAAGGAATTACCTGCCGGGACATTGATTTTGAAGGATCTATCCACCGTTGACTATTATGACTCTTACATGATTAAGAAAAAAAATGAGGACACTATTGAAGAAATAACAGAAAAGATACTTTCTCTTCCTAATTGGATTAATATTGCGTTACGAATACGGTACTATCTTATCGTAAAACCGTTTGATCTAACAACCGGTAGATTTAACAACGTTGCGAAAAACTCGGAAGTCAATTCTGAACCGGTTCCAATAATAGAAAAAAATGAGAATGAAATAGTTATGGGTTCAGACGATAAGCATTTATACTACAGAATATCGGTCATGAAAAAGGAAGCCGAACAAAGAACAGAGGTATATCTAAGCACAATTGTTAAGTTCAATAATATTTGGGGAAGAATCTATTTTCTACCTGTAAAACTGGGGCATAAGTTTGTCGTTAAATCATTATTAAAGAGGTTAATATTACCCCAAAATTCCCGGACTTTTCCACAGGATCCCTTTCCGGGAAAGCCCATAGTTGTGTGTGTCAATCATCCTTTCTTCAACTTGCCCCGTAGGGATTCATTATGAAAAAGTTGGAGCTATTGCTAAAAAATAAATATTTCGTATTAAGTTGACGGTTGAGCAATTGCGCAGCTTTTTTCATTTTTGGTAAAACGATTTCATTGCTGCCACCTTCCACGGTGGTACTTAGCTGGGTTTTGAGAAAAGGCAGCAAAAGATAAAAATGAAATAATCCCGTCACTGAATGCTTATTCTGCAATTCGGGAATCAGTAACGGCAGTAAATATAAAACAAAGAGCCGGGTGAATAAAAGGTGTGAGAAAATTCGAGTCACTTAACAAAATAAGAATCGCATTAAATCCCCGTAGACTAAGGGAGATGGTTTCGTATTTATCCCGCTTATGCGCTTATTGCTGGACAACAGAAGTTACACCCCATATGTTGGCCATAGTTTTGCCGCACACTTACTTGGACAAGATACGGATATGAGATCCATTCAGGAATTACCGGGGCATAATAGCTCAAAAACGACTGAAATTTATGCTCATATTTCAAAAATGCTATTGATAAGTAATCCAGTAGATAAGTTATTTGAATGAATCAAGACTTTTCATAAATTAAAAATATAAACAATTGTTTTTATACCCTCATTTCAGCAGTATAAAAACAATGATTATATACTAACGTTAGCAACAAGCCAGAGAAACCAAAATCTTGCAAATGACGTATTGAGTTGTTATGTTTGCACGTAATTAATTTAAAGATTATGGATACTAAATTAACATTAAGATTAAATGATAATGTTATCGAGAGAGCTAAAATATATGCTCGTAATCATAAGATTAGCCTTTCAAAAATGATTGAATCTTATCTTGATAGCATAACTAAACAACAAAAAGAAGAGGAGAAAAAGATTTCAATAACTCCACTTGTTGAGAGTTTGAGTGGTGTGATTGATTTGCCTGCTGACTTTGATTACAAAAAAGAGTATCGTGATTATTTAGAAAAAAAGTATAAATGAAAAAACTATTCGTCGATACAAATATTGTGATTGATTTATTATCACGGAGAGAACCATTTTTTGAAGAAGCAGCAACTCTATTTTCACTTGCGGACAAAAAGCAAATCGAATTAACCGTATCATCTTTAACAATTGCTAATACTAGTTATGCATTATTGCGACAAATGGATTCCAATAAAGCCAAATCAATATTAAGAAAACTTAGATTGATAGTAAAAATATTATCAGTGGATGATAAGATCGTTGGATTGGCTTTGAATGATGAGACTTTCTCTGATTTTGAAGATGGACTTCAATATTTTACAGCAATTGAAAACGGACAAGAATTGATTATTACCAGAAATCTAAAAGATTTTAAAAATTCAAAGCTACCGACAATGACGGCTAAACAATTTATTGGAACTATTGAATAAGGCCAGTTGCCAACACTGTATATACTTCCCGTTGGGCGTAATTTAAATAACAGTTAAACAATTAGACACAACACTAGACCAATATAAAATGAAAACACGATTTAATACTAAAAAAGCATTTTTGTGGGGGACAATTGTTATTGTCATTCAGATGATAATTGGAAACGTATTTTATATGAATCCAATTGTTGCGGAGATTAATAAACGGTTTGAAGGACATAGTTCGATTAAAACGTTTGATTTTGTAGGCGGATTGGGTAATTGGATATTTATCACAATGATTTTTGGGATATTGCTAATGATATTTTGGATAATACTTTTTAAATATTGCTATTTGTGTCTACCGGGAAAAGGATGGATAAAAGGATTCGTTTTCGGATTGATAATCGGGATGATAAAATCTGTTCCAGAGGCATTTAATCAATGGATGACAATTAATTATCCCACTCCTTTGATTATTATTCAATTGGTCAACACGTTTCTAAGCTTAGTGATTTTTGGGACACTTCTAGGATTCTTTTTTACAAAATTCAAGGTGATTGAGGAGGTGGAGGGATAAGTAAAAATGATGTTGCATATTGCGGACTTTATTGTGGTGAATGTCCAAATCATACGGGAATAATTGCTGACTTAGCTAGAGATTTAAGAAAGGAACTTAGAAACTACAAGTTCGACAAAACTGCAGAATTATTATCAGAGTATCCATTTTTTAAGGTGTATCAAAAATATAATGATTGTTACCTTGTTCTTGGAGCAATGGTTAAAATGAGATGCAATAAAACTTGTAGAGACGGCGGCGGAAATCCGACATGTAAGATTAAAAAATGTGTGACTAAAAATAAATTAACAGGATGTTGGGAATGTTTAGAATTTGAAAATTGTGAAAAATTGAATTTTCTATCTAAAAATCATGGCGTTGCACATCTAAAAAATTTAAGGATTATAAAGAAAAAGGGAATTGAAGAATTTGAAAAAGGAGAGAAATATTGGTATAAAACAAAATAAACTACGCCCACCACACAACGTAACAAACGGCGGTGAAAATAGTAAATTTAAGCATTGTAGCTCGCTCCAGGCTTTTGTCTCGTCGGATAGTAAAGCAATCCGTAACTCCTAACTTGCCATAACGTCAAACGTTGTGTACAATGAATTTAAACTGAGAAATTACTAATAATGAAAAAAACATTTAAGATAATAGGCATTGTAATATTTACACTTGTTATTGGATGTATATCATACATCTATCTTTCAGTTCCAAAATTACCGGATAATAGCGATGCTATAATTGAAAATGTCTTAAATTCGGAAATCCCCGAATTTGTAAAAGGGAAATCGGGATACATAACAAATGAGAACATAAACATTTGGTATGAATCGATCTCGTCCCCTGATACAAACAAAGGGGCAATATTATTATTCATGGGTATCTCGAATGACGCATTAGGATGGCCTCAAACATTTATAAATAAATTGGTTAATTCGGGATATCAAATAATTAGGTTCGACTATAGGGGTACAGGACTATCCGATTGGATTGAAAATTGGGAAGAACAACCTTATTCCCTAAAAGATTTGGCACATGACGCTGTTATTATTCTGGATTCTCTGAAGATTAAGAAAGCTAATTTACTTGGAATATCAATGGGAGGAATGGTTGCTCAAGAATTTGCCATTAATTTTCCGGAGAGGTCAAATTCTTTGACTTCATTAATGTCATCGGGAGATATTTTAGATAATAAATTGCCTCCTATTTCAACTAAAATAGTATTTGAATTAGTCAAAACAAGTATTAGATATGGGATAATTCCAAGTGATAAGAATACAATAAAATTACACTTATCATCAAGAGTAATTCTTCAGGGAAATGCAAAATATAATATAAATGTAGAAGAAACAGCAAAACAGGTTCTCTACAATCTGAAAAAACGAAGAGGATATAATCCAAATGCTTCAAGTCAACATCACGAAGCAACTTATCGTTCAGGCTCACGATATGAAAAATTGAAGTGTTTAAAAATGCCTGTTCTGATAATGCATGGACTGAATGACCCTTTTATTCCTATTGATCATAGTAAAAAAATGGCGGATATCTTACCTTGTGCAAGAACGAAATGGATTGAAAATATGGGACATGACATCCCTCCGAATTTGATTGATACGATTGCCAAAGAAATTTTTATAACTATAAACTCAACCAAAGAAGAATAATAACTGCACCCAACAATATATACGTTTCTTTCGAATCAAAAAGAAAACTTAGCGCATTCCCGGTTCCTAGAATTTAATCCTGTCATAAAGCAAGATTTTTTATCAAATTAGATTCAATAAATATTTTTTAATAGACTTTTTAAAGTGCAAGAACCCCATATTCACGTAGGAATACTATACTCTCCTAAAATTGAATTTCGCCTAAAAGGAGAGTACTTGATTAATAACTCACTTAGTTTGAGGGGGGAGTTCTCCGCTGAATTAACAGATGGAAAAATTGTTTTAAAAAATAACCGGTTTCAAAAAGAATTTGATAATGAGCTGATTTTCGATTCGCTAGACTCAGGGACAAGCTTTATTCTTAAAAATGTTGTAATAGGAATTAATTTTCACTGGGAAAGAAACGAAGACCAGGAATTTAAAGGTAATTTAAAAATAATAATAGAAGATGATAAACTTGCGGCAATAAATATTATACATCTCGAAGAATATTTAAGCAGTGTTATCTCATCGGAGATGAGTGCAAATTCAAATTCGGAACTGCTTAAAGCACATGCCATAATTTCAAGAAGCTGGCTGCTTGCCCAGATACAGCAGGATAAAAATAATATTGAAGATAAAAACAGCGAGCAAATTATTTCAGAAAATGAAATAATAAAATGGTACAACAGGGAGGACCATAAAAATTTTGATGTGTGCTCGGACGACCATTGTCAAAGGTACCAGGGTATTGCAAAAATCCAAAACGAAAATGCGATAGAAGCAGTTCTTGATACACGGGGAATAGTTCTTTATTACGAAGATTCCGTTTGTGATGCACGTTATTCAAAATGCTGCGGCGGTGTCAGTGAATCTTTCCAAAATGTATGGGAACCCAAAGAAATCCCTTACCTGCAATCAATTTATGATTATAAATACCAGCCTGATATTGATACAATTAATTTGAAAGATTCAGATGTTTTCTCCAATTGGCTTGAAACAGATTTGCCGGCGTTCTGTAATACATCCGACGAAAATATTTTAAAACAGGTCTTGCAGGACTTTGACCTCGAGACTCAGGATTTTTACAGGTGGAAAGTTGAATATTCGCAGGAAGAAATCGGCAGTTTCATAAATACAAAAACCGGTTTTGATTTCGGTTTAATCAAAGATTTAATTCCGGTAGAAAGAGGAGAGTCGGGGAGGATTATAAAACTAAAAATTGTCGGTACCCAGAAAGAAATGATAATCGGTAAAGAACTCGAAATAAGAAGAGTTCTTGCGGAGAAGCATTTATACAGTTCTGCTTTTATTGTAGATAAATTAGATGTTAAAAATGAAATCCCGCAACGATTTAAAATTACAGGCGCAGGCTGGGGACACGGGGTAGGGCTTTGCCAGATAGGTGCCGCCGTAATGAGTGAAATCGGCTACCGCTTTGACGAAATATTAATGCATTACTTCAAATCAGCAAGCCTTAAGAGAATTTACCAATGAAAGTTTTGATTACCTGCCTTTCCCGTAGCTGGGGCGGTTTGGAAATGTATGCAATAACAACAATGAATTTATTGTTGAATAAAAATATTAATGCAGAGATTTTATGTGTAAAAGGCAGCAGGATATTTAATGAGTCTGTAGCAAATAATTTCAAGGTTCATACTGTAGATTCAGCAGGCTACTTTAATATAAAAGCAATATTAAAAACTTCGAAAATACTAAGGAACGGTTACGACATAATTCATTCGCACCTGTCAAAGGATTTATGGATTTTGGTACCAGCGTTAAAAATAATTTCTTCACAAACCGTCTTATGCCTTACAAAACATGTGGGTTCGTTTATTGTTAAAAAAGATTTTCTTCACAAACGGCTTTACAATAGAGTAAATAAAATCTTCGCAATAAGTACAGTCATCAAAAAAAATTTAGTTGATACCTGCCCTGTTAATGAAAGTAAAGTTGAGTTGCTGCTGAACGGAATTGATGTCAGAAAATTTGATCCAATCAAAAGTGATAAAAATAAAATTAGAAAAGAATATAATATTGGTGATGAATTATTAATCGGGATGATGGCAAGATTCACGCCGGGCAAAGGACACGAAGAATTTATAAATGCTGCAGAAGTAGTTTCAAAAAGATATCCGGAAATAAAATTTTTAATCGTCGGTGAGCCAAGTAAAAACGAAGAAGAATATACTAATCAAATCAAAAAGATGGTTGCCGATAAAAAATTGAATAGAAAAATAATTTTTACCGGATTCAGAAAGGATACAAATGATGTGCTGGTTTCTCTTGATATTTTTGTTTTTCCATCCCACGCTGAGGCATTTGGGCTTGCACTGATTGAGGCAATGGCAATGGAAACTGCAACTATCTGTTCAAACTCGGATGGTATTTTAGATATTGCAATTGATAACGAAACATCGTTATACTTTCAAAATAAAAACGCCGAAGACCTTGCCTGTAAAATGGAACATTTAATCGGTTCACCCGTTAAAAGAAAGGAATTGGCTGAGAAAGGAAGGAAAAGAGTTTTGGAAAAATTTACATCGGATATTCACACTTCGTTGTTAATAAATCATTACAATAAAATGCTGGAGAAAAGTTTTAATTAATGGTATTTCTAAATCCCACAATATTACTGGGCTTGCTAGCTGCTTCTGTTCCGATACTACTTCACTTTTTGAATTTAAGAAAATTAAAAAAAATTGAGTTCAGTACTCTGTCGTTTCTAAAGGAACTTCAGAAAAGTAAAATTAGAAACATAAAATTGAAGCAGTGGCTTCTACTGCTTTTGAGAGTATTGATTATAATTTTTCTTGTAATGGCTTTTGCAAGACCTACCGTTGACTCGTTCAATATTGCCGGGTCTTCATCTGTTAAAACTTCTGCAGTATTTATTATCGACAATACTTACAGCATGTCGGTGGTTACTGACAAAGGTTCTTTTTTCAACCGGGCAAAAAAAATAACAGAAGAAATATTAAACGAATTTGAAGAAGGTGACGAGTTAAGCATAATAACTGTTGGCGTACCGGCTCAGCAATTTACAACATCAAAGTTACTACCGGCTAAAAAAGAATTAAATGATATTGAATTATTTCCGGTCTCCGGATCGCTCGAGAATGCTTTCATTACTGCTTCGAAAATATTGGGACAGTCAAAAAAATTTAACAGAGAAATTTATGTGTTGAGCGATTTCCAGGAGAATAGGCTGAAAAATTTAACGGACAATGAAAAATCTGAAGTGAAGTTGGATGAAAACACAAAACTGTATTTAGTCCCATTTGAAGACGGTGAACTGAGTAACGTAACTCTTAGCGGACTTAAAACAAACAACCAGATTTTTGAAATAAACAAACCGGTTTCATTTTCTGCTTTAGTTGTCAACAACGGGAGCAAGCCGGTTAATAATTCCACGTTGTCTTTGTTTATCAACGGGGAAAGGGTTTCGCAAAAAAGTTTTTCATTATCGCCGAACCAGCAAAAAGAAATTATTCTGGAAACAACTATAAACTCGGCAGGTTTGCTCGAAGTTACTACCGAACTCGAAGATGACGATATTATAATTGATAACACCACTTATACTTCCATTCTTATTAAGGAAAAGGTTAATGTGTTAATTTTCTACGACAATCAAAATGATATTTTCTTTTTAGAGCAGGCGTTAAAAAATTCAGGGAATAGCATTAATGTTACTTCAGCAAACTCTATAAACCGTAACCGTCTGCAACTCCCAGGGTATGATGTTTTCTTTATCATCGGAATTAATAATGTTGTAAATGATGAAGAGTTTTTGAATCACTTAAAAGAAAACGGAAAGCTTATTATTATGCCGGGCTCTAATTCAAACGTGATTAATTTTTCGAACTTCTGCAAAGAGCTTGGTATAACACAGCCGTCTAATGCAGTAGGTTCGTTTGAAAACAAAGAGGTTACAACTTCAATTGAAAATATAAATCTGAACCATCCCCTATTTTCAAGTCTATTCATCGATGAAAATAAGTCGGCAATTGAATCACCCGAAATAAAATATTATTTCAAATTCCCGGCGCAGTTAAGAGAGAGTAAAATTATATCACTTATTGACGGTTCACCTTTTTTATTTGAAAAGACAGGAAGCAAGATAATGGTGTTTAATATTTCGCCTAATTTAGCATGGAGCGATTTCCCTATAAAAGGAATTTTTGCACCTCTGATGAATAAATGCGTCGGTTACATTTCATCCAATACTTCGAGTCAAAACAATTATTTGGCAGGAATGCCGGTTGATGTTAAGTTATCCGGTTTAAGCAGCAACCTGCTTAAACTTGAAAAACCTTTTGGCGAAAATGAATTTATTAATATTGACTCGTTGGGTAATAAAAATTATTATAAGTATGCCGGTACAAAACAAACCGGGATTTATAAATTTTACAATAGTGATGAATTAATAGATTTCGCTGTTGTTAATATTGATGCAGGTGAATCCGAAATAAAAATTTTTGATGAAGACGGAGTTGAAAACTTTTTAAAGGAAAAGAATATTGGTGAAAATTATTTTTGGATTGACCCGGAAAGTGATTTTAAATCCGTAATTTACCAGTCGCGTTTTGGCTCGGAATTATGGAAATATTTTTTAATAGCGGCATTGATATTGGCTTTAATAGAAATGTTTATCGCAAGAAGCGCAAAGAAAGATATGGTGGAATTTGCTAAATGATTGAAACAAACAATAAACAAATCGAACGCGCGGTTTTAATAGGTTTGATTACCGGTGATACAACGAAGGAATTAGCTTCCGAACACCTTGATGAACTTGAATTGCTTGCAGATACTGCAGGCGCTGAAACAGTCTTTAAAATAACCCAAGAAAAGGCACGAATTGATCCGACATATTTTATCGGGAAAGGTAAAGCCGAAGAAATCAATCAACTGGTTGAGCTCAATGATGTTAACTTAATCATCTTTGACGATGACCTTAACCCGACACAGGTAAGGAATTTAGAAAGATTGTTCGATAAAAAAATTCTCGACCGGAGCGGATTAATACTAGACATATTTGCATCTCATGCAAAAACCAATGAAGCGAAAACCCAAGTAGAGCTTGCGCAGCTTCAATACATGCTCCCGCGTTTAACAAGAGCCTGGACACACCTTTCCAAACAGTACGGCGGAATCGGTACAAAGGGGCCGGGCGAAACGCAGATAGAAACAGATAGAAGATTAATTAGAACACGCATAAGCAAGCTTAAAAGAAAATTAAAGAAAATAGAATCGCAGAATGTAACAAAGAGCCTGCAGCGTAAAAAGTTTGTGAATGCTTCGTTGGTCGGATACACAAATGCGGGCAAATCAACTTTGTTAAATTTGATTACAAATGCAGAAGTTCTTGCTGAAGATAAACTGTTTGCTACTTTGGATTCAACAACCCGTTCGTATGATATTTCGAAAAATCAAAAAATAATGATCAGTGATACGGTAGGCTTTATAAGAAAACTGCCGCACAACCTTGTTGCATCTTTTAAGTCTACTTTAAACGTTGTCCGCGATGCCGATTTTATCCTGCACGTAATTGATATTTCGCACCCGTTTTTTGAAGACCACATCAACGTCGTGGAAGAAACACTTAAAGAAATGGGATGCGGCAAAAAGCAGCAGATAAAAATATTCAACAAAGTTGATGCCCTGGAAAACAAAGAGACTATTGATTACGTTTCAAACAAATATGAAAACTCTATAATAATTTCTGCGCAAAGAGGCATCAATATTTCATCTTTAAAAAATTTATTCGCCCAATTTTACAAATCAAGTTTTGTGGAACATTCGATTAAAATTAATGTTAAAGATTCGAAATTGATTTCTACAGTACATTCGCTTGTGAATATTATTGACACAAAATATGATGATGAAGACGTCCATCTCTCTTACTTTGCAAGCAATTCAGCTCATCGTAAAATTCAAAGCTTGCTGAAAAGGTCTTAAACATTAATTAAAAAAGGTATTATGAAAAAAGAATCCATTATAATTAGGATTATCATAATTGCTGTGATAATTCTTTTGCTGCTAATACCCCTCTCAATGATAGGCTCCTTAATTGACGAGAGAGTTCAATACAGAAACGAAGCTATTAATGATATTAACCGGAGTTGGGCTGACCAGCAGACTATTACCGGCCCCATTTTAACAATTGAAGAAGTAGTACAAAAGGAAAATAGTTTAGGTGAAACAAATCAATACCGTAACATGGTGCATATCCTGCCGAATGATTTGAGTTACGAATGCAATGTTACCCCCGAAATTAGAAACCGTGGAATTTATGAAACTGTACTTTATAATGCCGATATTAAAATCAAAGGCAGTTTCTCAAAAACAAATTTTATTGAAAACATGATTGATCAAAAATCTTCTTTCTATCAATTCATGTCTTTGAACATAAGTGATATGAAAGGTATCAAAGAAAATATTTCTATTAAGCTGAATGGAAAGGAATACGAATTAGTGCCGGGCTTAAGAGACAAAGGTGTTTTGCAAAGCGGGGTTCATACATTCGTAAATGTAGGAAATAACACTGACGCAAAGTTTGAAATTAATTTATCAATAAGGGGGAGCAAATCTCTTAACTTTCTTCCTGTTGGAAAGATGACGAAGGTAATTGTTAGCTCCGAATGGAATAACCCTGGGTTTACAGGAGAGTTTTTGCCGGTGAAAAGAACGCTTAATGAAAACGGGTTTAGCGCTGAATGGAAAATAAATCATTTCAATAGAAACTACCCGCAGATGTGGCACAACAATCAGCATAACATTTTTGGTTCTGCTTTTGGAGTCAACCTGTTGTTGCCTGTTGACGAATATCAAAAAACCATGAGAACTACAAAATACGGAATAATGATAATCATTCTTACGTTTATTACTTTTTTCATGATTGAAGTATTTAGTAAAAAAGTGATCCATCCGATCCAATACTTATTTGTCGGGCTGGTGCTTGTTATATTTTATTCTTTACTGCTTTCCCTTTCTGAATATATGTTGTTTCAGTATTCATATTTGATATCGAGCCTTCTGGTTTTAATTTTAATAACATTTTATGTGAGAAGCATTTATTCCGATTCGAGGATAGGCTTTGTGATCAGCGGGGTATTAGTTTTCTTTTACGGGTTCATGTATGTGATTTTACAATTACAGGATTTGTCGTTACTGTTGGGCAATATTGCATTGTTTATAATTCTGGCAATAATTATGCTGGCTACACGAAAAATTAATTGGTTCGAAGTAATGGATAGGAAAGGTAATTTTAATACGAATTTATGAAAAGGTTTGAGTAACTATTGTCTTTGCGTTCTTAGCATAAACTTTGTGTGCTTTGCGTGAAACAAAACATTTCGGTCCACGCAGAAAACGCAAAGGAAATAAACGCTAAGTTCGTAAAGAATTATTTAAATTTTGGAGAATAGTAAAATGTATAAATTCTCTAATCTAAACTACCTGATTGCTTAAAACAGAGTTAATAAGATAAGCTTAGGCGCTGCACTCATCGTCGCACCCGCAGTGGCCGCCTTTTGTTTTTTCGAATGATTCTCTCCCTTCTTTAAAAGTAAAGTAAGCAATTGCCAGTGCCCCGATAGAATCTATTCCGCCGATTCCCGTTAACTCGTATCCCAAACTTGATGCAAGCAAAATTATAGATAAATATAAACACGCCTTTGTGCAATTGGCATCTGCAATAATTGCATTTGAATTAAGTTTCTTGCCGACAGTCAATTTAAATTGAATCAGCACCCACATGGTGACGATAGATATTGATGAAATGACAACTCCCCAAAAAGTTGTGTCCGGTGCGTGTGAAGTAATTAAGTTTATAATAGAAGTAACAACAATTCCGGCAGTTAAAACATAAAAACCCGTGCCCGTAATTTTTAGCGCTGTCTTTTCGAAATTATCTCTGCTTGTATCTGGGTTTAATTTTATTCTCGTTAGCATGTGTAAAATTCCTGCGCCTGAAATTACTTCAACAAAGGAATCAACGCCGAAACCGAATAGGGCAAGAGTTTCGTCATCATACCCGAAATAAACGGAGATAAGACCTTCAATCAAATTATAAAGAATTGTTATTACGGCAAGTACGGTTGCTAATCTATAAAGTTTGTTTGTGTCTTCTATTTTTAAAATTGCTGTTAACATTATTTTGTTCTTTCTATTTCCTCTTTTAATTCTTTTTTTATGTCTTCCGGCACTTCAAGATAATGCAAATCCATAATTGCACCCTGTAGTGCATAAACCATATTTAGCGTCACATTATAACCTCTTGATTTTAATATATGGAAAATTACAACGGGTGTTAATTCTTTTATATCATCCAAGGTATAAACATCTATAGAATTTAACAATTTTTCCGATGTAGGGCCGAGGTTTCTCAGTTTTGTAATTTCGCTTTTTTTCGTTTTCATAAGTTCTTTTATGTATCAGAGGTTTGCAAATATAACAATTATAAAAGAGAATGATTTTATCAATTAGGGATGTAACGGAATATAATCGACAGCCCCAAACACATGTTTTTATGCGGTATCTTTTATCACTGTTTGAAACTTACTCCCAAAAGGTGAATCCGGCCAGCGGTTTTCAAGTTTGTAAAAATATTGGCGCATGTTTAAATATTGTTCGTAACGTTCAGTTACAATTTTGAGCAAATTAAATTCTTAGTTAACTATCCTATGAACTAAATATTTTAATGGCACTTTATGTGAAGTAAGGAAAGTGAAAGAAGGTAAAAGTTGCAACCGGATAGAAAAACGTAACAAGAGTAAATATTTGTTTTTTATTAGTTTTATGATGAATCCAGTTCTATCTTCTTTGTTTGAAATAAAATATACTTCCCTGTCTAAATATTTCTCAATAAGCAGTTTAACATTACAACTAACTATCCCTCTACTTTTCTATTGAAATTAAAAATGATCTTTGAAAGATTTGTAAATGACCCGCTTCAAGCATAACATTCTGATTTTTTTATATTTAAGACTATTTCATTTTTAAAATCTTCAACAAAATCTCAATTGTTTTATTATCGGATGAGTCATCAGTTGTATCTTTGTAAGGTTTCCGAGATATCTAATAATGATTCATTTCATTGGCTATTTAAAGTAATACCTGCCTCCAATTGCAATATCAAAGCTTAATGAAGTTGACGGAAACAATTCAAATACCGGAGCAATTTCGAAAAACACGTCAATCGGGTATTTTTTATCATACCACAGAACTCCCATTACGCCCCGTGCACCGATCGCTGCGTCGTCGTCTAAAGCCCTGTATCTAAAACCGAAACCGTAATAAACCGGGATTTCATGTTTGTCAATTATCATATCAAGATCGTGGTACAAATAATCAGCATGCAATGAGAAAGAACTGTTTCCTATAAATGAATATGCAATTCCAACATCAACTGCTTCAAATTCATTAATCCAGTATTTACCGGAAAAACCTGTCGGTTCTCCTAAAATTAAACCAACTCCTATTCTGTTTCTACTACTTTCTAAATTCTCAGCACTAATTAAGGTAAAAAGACATAAAAGAAACAAAACAATAGATGAACGCATAACTATACCCTTATATTATTCTAAATTAACAGTAACTTAAATTATGAATTTAGATATATGACATCAAATTCGTAATTTAGGTTTCATAAAAATTCATATCATATTGATAAAGTGAATTCGATGAACAATATTAGTGAAATCCACCGAGCAATTACAGAAAATTCCTCTTCTTTTGACGGCGAAAAAAAAGATACTGCAATTATTTTGGCTGCCGGCCACGGGAAAAGAATTAAGTCAAACACTTCAAAAATGCTTCATAAACTCTGGGGAATCACTACTGTTGAGAGAGTTTATAATTCATGTAAATCCGGCCTGACAAATCCGAACTCAATAATAGTTGTCGGCATTAAAGCTCTGGAAGTAATAAACTCGATTGGCAAGAAAGAAAATAATTCTTTTGCATACCAGTCTGAACAAAACGGAACCGGACATGCCGTACAGGTGGGTTTGGAAAAAATACCGGATCCAAATTATGACGGTAATGTTTATGTTTTACCCGGAGATATGGGATTGATTGACGATACAACATTAAAAATGTTTAAGAGCGAGTTTGAGAATTCACAAAATGATATGATGGTTTTAACGGGAATGTTTAAAGGAAATATTCTGGAGAATTATTACGGAAGGATTATCCGTGTGAAGGAATTTGATGACGAAGGAAGAATTTCCGGCGAGGATTGTAACAAAGTAATAGAAATACTGGAATACAAAGACATTTTAAGTCTAAAAGCAGATGAGAAAAGGGAATTAGAGTATAACGGAAGAAAATATTCATATACAAAAAAAGAGTTGCTTGAAAATAGAGAATTTAACTCAGGCGTATTTGCTTATAAATATAATTACTTGGTTGAACTGATTCACAAAATTGAATCCAATAATATTCAAAAAGAAATTTACTTAACCGATTTGATCGACCTTTTTAACAAAGAAGGACTTAATGTTGGAGCAATAGCACCGGAAGAAGATCATATAATAATGGGATTCAATAATAAGTCAGTTTTAAAGGAGATGGAAGAGATTGCCAAGTCATTGGCTTACAATAAAATTAAAGACCTGATTTATATTGAAGACCCTAATGATTTTTACATTCACGAGAATGTAATTGAACAACTAATTCAAATGGATAAAAAAGGGTTGCCCCTTGATATTCAAATCGGCAAAGGTGTCTCCATCGGTAAGGGTGTAAAACCGAATTACGGATTATCGACAGGAAGGAATACCAAATTAAACGGCAGCATAGAATTAGGAATGAATATAAAAATAGCAGATAACTCGGTTATTGACGGTGATGTTAAAATAGGCGACAATGTTTTGATTGGTAGAAACATTTCGATTCTTGGTAACTGCGATATCGGGTGCAACGTAAAAATCAGTGGATTATCTGAAATTAGGAATTCAAAAATTGACGATGAAGTGAATATTGAGCATTCAATTCTTATAAATAAACGGGTCAAAAGAGAAATTGATTTTAACGGGAATGTAATACGTGTCAGGTTTTATTTGCCGCAGATAGAAGGTAATGATTTAATTATTGATAAAGATTAAAATGCCGTGTAGTGCGGCATTTTAATCTTTCAAGCTATTTACAAATTTTGTTAATGATGATTTTTTTCTTGCACCTGTATTTTTATGGAGCCTGCCTTTACCGACATTTTTATCAATTGCCGATATGGTTTCTTTCAAAATCTTTTCAGCTTCGCTTTTATTTTCGGCACCGTGAACTTTTTTAATGAGGGTATTAATTTTTGACAGGGCAGCTTTATTTCTTAAGCGTTTGGTTTCATTAACCTTAATTCTTTTTTTTGCAGACTTATGGTGAGCCATTCTTTTCCTTAGTTTTAATTTTACAGAGCTACAAATATAGTATTTATAAGAAAACCTGTCAAATTCAAAATATTTTATAGATAGTATGTAATATTTTCATTCTTTACTGCAATCGAATAAGAACAAATCTCTTTAATAAGATTTAATATATGTTTATTTTTGCAGTTCAATTAAAAAGCCTGATTATGCTTAAAATCAACGAAATATTTTATTCGGTACAGGGCGAAAGTAGTAAGGCCGGTTTGCCGTGTGTTTTTATAAGATTAACATACTGCAATCTGCGCTGCACTTACTGCGATACAGAATATGCTTTTTACGAAGGTTACGATGCGTCGATTGATTCCATAATTGAAGAAGTAAAAAAATATAATTGCAAACTCGTTGAAGTCACAGGCGGGGAACCGTTGGTTCAAGAAGAATCAATTGGGCTCATGGAAAAGTTATGCGATGAAGGCTTTGAAGTAATGCTCGAAACCGGGGGGAGTTTAACGGTAGAACCGGTTGATAAAAGGGTGAAAATAATTCTTGATTTGAAATGTCCCTCAAGTAAAATGAGAAAGAAAAATCTTTACGAAAATATAAATTTTATTAAACCGAATGATGAAATTAAATTTGTAATTGGAACGAGAGAGGATTATGAATGGTCGAAAGGAATAATTGCCGAACATGATTTGAATAATAAATGTGAGATTTTATTTTCTGTTGTTTTCGGCAAACTGGAACCACTTCAGTTGGTAGAGTGGATTTTGGAAGATAAATTAAAAGTCAGGTTCCAATTGCAAATGCATAAATTTATTTGGGAACCGGACACAAAAGGAGTGTGATGAAGATATCAAAAGAATTCAGATGGGAAATGGGGCACAGGCTTCAACTGCATAAAGGGCTTTGTAAAAATCTGCACGGGCATTCGTATAAAATGGAAGTTGAATTAACAGGAGATATTTTAGAAAACGGAATGGTGCTTGATTATTATGATCTAAAAAAAATTGTAGAACCGGTTATTCAAGAACTGGACCATTCGTTTATAGTCAACAAACATGACACGGAAATTTTAGAAGTACTGGAAAAACTGGATTCGCGCAGGGTTGTTGTTGATTTTGAAAGTACGGCGGAAAATATCTGCCATTATATTTTAAGAAAAATAAAAGAAAACGGGCTTCCTTCAAATATCCACAAAGTGAAAGTTAAAGTGTTTGAAACAGAATCTACTTATGCTGAAGATGAGATTGAAATTTGATTACTGCTTCAGCTATTCATCATTTCGAATAGCTTGTTTACTGTTTTCCAGTTTCTGGTTGTTGCTTCCACTTTAAGTTTATTTTCAAAAAAATTATTATTCATTTTAGCCTTACCGTAGCCGTGCGGTGAGAAAAAGTAAATGATTTTTCCGTCTAAAATATATTCCTCCGGGCTGTAGTTAAAGTTTTCCAATTTTTCAATATTCGTTATTGAAGGGAAATCAGATAGAAAGGTAACATAGATACGTTCCGGGTCTTTGCCTTGTTCATTTATAAAAGGATTATTGGCAAGAACATATTCAATTTCATTCTGTGTTATAACGATTGTTGGGACTTCAAAGCCGTATTTCTCGTTTATTTTTGATTTTATTGCATCTTCTAAAAATATGATATCATCAGACTCATATTCGAAAATTATATTGCCACTTTGGATATAAGTCTGTATGTTTTTAAAATTTAATTCGCTGAGATGCGATTTCAAATCGGCCATTTTAATTTTCTTTTGACCGCTTACGTTTATACCTCTTAGTATTGCTATGTATTTATTCATCATTAGATTGGTGAATTTCTTTTATCTTATTTACAATCTGTGTCATTATTTCACCAGCTTTGCCGATTAGCGAGGTGTCGCAATAACTAGTTATTTCTGTTTGCGTAATGTTTACTTCAATTAAATAAGCGCCCATACGCTTTGCATAAATAGGAATATTTGCTGCAGGGTAAACAATAGCGGATGTCCCTATAATAAAACAAATATCACATTCTTCGGCTGCTGTTTCGGCATTGGTAAAAATATGTTGCGGAAGCATTTCGCCAAACCAGACGATATCAGGTCTTACAAGCCCCCCGCATTTTATGCATCTAGGAACTTTCCCGGCAAATTCAAAATCCTTTGAAGTATAAAACGTATTGCAGTCAATGCAAAAATTTCTTTCAATATTTCCGTGCAGTTCGTAAATAGTTTTGCTACCGGCTCTGCAGTGGAGGTTATCTATATTTTGAGTAACGACTTTTACGTCATAAAATTTTTCCAATTCAACAATTGCAGAATGCGCCGGGTTTGGTTTTGATTCGTTAATTATTTTTCTTCTGTACTGATACCATTCCCATACCATGTCAGGATTCCTGAGAAATGCGTCGAAGTTCGCGAGTTCTTCAGGTTTCAATTTATTCCAGATTCCATCTTTACCTCTAAAAGTAGGAATTCCGCTTTCCGAAGAGATCCCTGCTCCTGTAAACACTACAATCTTTTCCGCATTTTTTAATTTACTTATTAATGCCTGGCTGAATTCTATGTTCATAACTCAATCCAATTCTTCTTCAACTTTTTTCTTTAGTTCTTTTATTTCTTCCAATCTTTTTTCATCATCTTCATCTTTCATTACGGCATTTTTAGAAGCTTCAATAATTTCTTTTGCTTTTTCATACTCATCTTCGCTTACAAGTCTTTTGGCATAATCTAAATAAATCATTAAGAAAGATGAATCAAGCTCGAGCGCTTTGTCGTAATAAATATAAGCAGAATCAAGTACAGCCCATCCCAATCCCAAGGGAGCTCTAAGTACAGACCATTTTTCACTGACTTTACCATGAGTGCGTGCAAGGACATAATGTGTAATAGCCTGAATTTCTTTCCCACCTTTACCTAATGCCATTGCCTTGTAGCAATCATCTTTTACTTGCGATACAACACCCCCAACTGAAAACACTCCTTTGAATAATGCAATTCTTCCGTTTGCAATAGCTCTTCTTAAATATGGCGTAGATTCATCCGGTGCAAGTGCAACAGCACTGTCTGCAAATGCCAATGCTTTTTGATATATTTCTAATTGAGCTTCTTTTTGTCCATCCGTACTGTTGGGCATATGCTCGCCTATATCAACATAGCTTCGGCTTATGCGCCAGAGAATTTCCCAGTTTGCAGGATAAAGTTGTTCGGCTTTGATAAGGGTTTCAAGAGCTTTTTCATTTTCATAACTGCGCCATAAACTATCCCCGGTCTCAATTAATTCTTCAGCAGTTTGTGCAGTTAAGCTATGAGTAGATAAAACAAATCCCCAGACAAGCAAATTTACAAAGCTTAACTTTTTCATTAAGTTTTCCTTTTTTATTGATCGAACAATGTTTTGTCTTTATTCAAATCTTCTTTGGGAATAAAAAGGCTCGTCCCTGCGAGAGGCAAATATTTAGTCCAATTTGAATCACTGCTTATTTCAGCTTTAACAGCTAGTTTGTATGCATTAATTTTAGCGCTTAATTCGTCTGCATGGTAAAGTGCAATAGCCTCGATTGTTTTTGGTTCTACCGGGCTTGCGTATTCAAGCTTGCCCTGGTGGCTTAAAACAAGGTGAATTAGTTGATCCTTCAAATCATCAGGGAAGTTTGAAATCTTCTTGGCTGCCTTTTCAATTTCAATCGCAGATAAAACAATGTGTCCCAGCAGTTTGCCTTTATCGGTATAATCAAAACTAGGTTCGTAGGTTAACTCTTGCGTCTTACCAAAGTCATGAAGTACAGCCCCGCTTACTAAGAGATCACGGTTTAACTCGGGGTGAATATCGCACATCACATCACAAATCTTTATAATCTCCAGTGTATGTTCCAATAATCCGTGAATATAAGAATGGTGCCATGCTTTGCCGGCAGGAACATTAACATAAGATTTATAGTTCTCACCCGATAAAATATTTTTCAGTAATTTCTTTAAATGTTCATTGTTAATACTGCTTATCCTGTTTGTTAATTCACGCTCCATTGTTTGAAAATCTCTCCCCGACTTAGGTAAAAAATCCGATGGCTGTACATTATCGGTTTCGTTAAGCGGAGTAACAGAGCCAATTTTAATTTGGAGGGTGCCCTGGTAATCTTCAATTAAACCGGTGACTTTTACAATTTTGCCTTCCTGCAAAAATAATTTGTTGTTTTCAATGTTTTCCCAGAGTTTTGCAGATAGCTGCAAAGATTTGTCCCTTAGCTCAAGATTTAAATAAGGTTTGTTTGTGCGTGTAATTCGCTCTTCTACTTTAGTAATGATTAGGAAGTGACTTAGTTTATCACCTGCTTTAAGTTTAGATAACTCAGATTGATTTAGCATAAAATATTTTCTGATATGCGAATTTTTAAAATAAAATAACAAAAAAAATGATGAGTATCTGTAATTATTTCACTTTGATAACGCTTTCTGTCGGCAGCAAAACAGTTACCGACCTTTTTAACAAATTAATAACAATGGCAAGTATCCTTTCGTTATTTGGAGTTTTATAAACTATGCCTTCAACATCTTTGAAAGGACCTTCAACTACTTTTACCGTTGTCCCTTCTTTTAGTTCGTCAACAACATTTACTTCCGGATTACCTGCAAGCATTCTTTTTAAGTTATCAATTTCCGAATCGGGAATAACCGATGGCTTACCGTTAAAACTCACTGTTTTGACAATATACGGGAGTTCAAGAGCATAGTATCTTTCTTTCTCGTTTACATTAATAAAAATATAACCGCTAAACAACGGTAAAGTGATTTTCTTTTTCCTATCACTCCATTGTCTTGTCCTCGTGGTTTTGGGAAGGTAGTTTTCAATTTCTAATCTGTTTAATTCTTGTTCTGCTTTAAATTCATGTCTTGGCTTTGTGTATAATGCAAACCAATTTCTATTATCTGCTGACATATAATTTCAATGAACTTATTAACAAATTTACATTACAAAGATAGTAAAATTCTTTAAAAGATTACTCAACAGATTCTTTAATAATATTAAGTAATTCTATTTGTTCGAACGGTTTTTTAAGAAGTGTATTTACGCCGAGCTCTTTATATTTTTTAATTATATCATCATTAAATTTTGCAGATATAACAACGACGGGAACTTTATTGTTTGTACTTTTTTTACGCATCGCTTCTACCAACTGTATGCCGTTCATTAAAGGCATATCATGATCTGTAATTATCAGCGATGGAATTCTATCAACAATTATTGTTAAAGCCTCATAACCGTTTTCGGCTTCAATAATTTCAAAATTCGGCAGAACTTTTTTAACAAGCATTTTATATAAATCCAGCAAAACTTTCTCGTCTTCAACAATTACCACCAAATCTTTGGCCTCCGGCACGGTAATATGAAATTCGCTGCCTTCACCCGGCTTTGAATAAAACCATACATCACCATTATGTTTTTCAATAATTTCTTTTACAAGTGTCAAACCAAGCCCGCTTCCTTTTTCACCGTTGGTTCCTTCAGTTGAATATTTTTTATCAATTTTAAATAGTTTTTCCTGGTGTTCTTCTTTAATGCCCGTTCCTTCATCGCGGATAACTATTTCAGCCAGTCCTTCTTTGAATTTGCCTGCGTTTATATAAATTTTTTTATTTTCAGGAGTAAATTTTATTGCGTTGCTAAGCAGGTTCGATACTGCCTGTCCCAGTAATCTTTCATCAGCAGACAAGTACAAATCATTTTTTATATCTGTTTTTATTTCAATATTTTTTCTCATTGCCGCACCTGTTAAAATAGAAACAGCATTGGAAATTAAAGTCTTAGCACTAATTCTTTTGGGTTCAATTTGAATCTTTCCTGTTTGGAGCCTAGACCAATCGAGCAGGTGATTGATAAGCTGCAATTGAGTTTTTGATGCATCAAAAATGTAACTCAAATATTCGGTTCTCTCTTCGTAAGGGAGGTTAGGCTCATTCATTAAGATTTCCGAAAAACCGAGAAGGCTCGTAAACGGAGCTCTTAAATCGTGTGAAACAATAGAAATAAATCTGTCTTTAGTTTTATTTAACTCAACTAATTCTTCTTTGGTTTTATTGAAAACTAACTCGGAATTTTTTAATTCAGTTATATCCGTAAAAATGCTATATGTTTTTTTTATATCTTTATAAGTGTCCCGTTCAATGAACATCGACTCTTTTAGCCAGCATATATCACCGTTCTTTTTCTTGATTCTATAAGTGTTTTTTACTTTTGTTAGGTCTTTGTTGGAATTTATTTTTGAAAGGGTGTCTTTTACTAATTGAATGTCATCTTCGTGTATTAAACAGAAGAATTGACCGGGCAGTTTTTTTAGCTCATCAATTTCGTAGCCTGTTACGGTTTCAACAGAGTCTGAAAAATCAACCTGTTCGCCATTTCCCTTAATAGTAACGCACCAGAACTGGTCATCAGCAATTTTGAAAATATTATTTAAAAAACTGTTTTGATTAGTTTCTGTTGTCATAAAAAATCATTTATTCGAAAGATATAATAATATCATAATAAATTCTACATTATGGTTGATTTATCATTATTAAAAATTTTCACTACTAACCGACAAAAAAAATATAAGGAGCTACAAAAAGTAGCCCCCGAATGTCGTAATTTTGTTTAGCCAAAACAAAAAGGAAAAACGACATGAGTAAAGATAGAGAAATAAAATTTGTCGGTCAGCCGATATTTGGACAAATATTAAAACTTATAGATAAAGCAACATTTATAAGTTTAGTAAGAGAGAAACAGAGCGACTATTATTATAAATCGTACAAAAGCTGGGATCAGTTGGGAACAATGCTCTTTGGTATATGAAGCCGCTGTGATTCAATGGGAGAAATATGCGAGGGATTAAAGGCATTAAGTGGAAAATTAAATCATCTGGGATTGCAAAAAGCACCAGCCAAAAGCTCTGCCGGAGATGGATTAAGAAGAAGAGATAGTTCATTTTTTGAGGCATTATATTATAAACTTGTGGAACAATATAAGAGTTTTTTCTCGGAGAGCCGAACATACGGATTAACGTTCAAAGAGATATTGATAATAGATTCATCGACAATTAGGGTATTTAGCGATATACTAAAAGGAGTAGGAAGAAATCCGAAAAATGATGGAAAAAGGAAAGGGGGCTTAAAGGTTCATATGCTAATAGATGCAGTACAATCAGTTAGTAAGTTTGTTCGAATAACAGCAGCCAAAGTGCACGACAAAAACTTTTTAACACAAATAACAGTGCCAGCCCATAGTATGTTGGTCTTTGACAGAGCGTATAATTACTATAAGCAATTTGCAAAATGGAGTCAACAGAAGATTTATTTTGTAAGTAGACAGAAGAAAAACGCAGTATGTGAAATATTAGAAGTTATTAGAGATGAGATATTACCGAAAGATGAATTTGGTGTTTACAAAGAAGAAATAATAGAAGTAACCTATAAAGAAAACAAAGAGGAAAATAGAGTTAAATTACGTCGAATATATTACTGTGATGAAAAGAATCGTCAGTTTGTATTTATAACAAATAACTTTGATATAACGTCAGAAGAAGTAGCATTTATATATAAGAAACGTTGGCAAATAGAATTGCTATTTAAGAAAATGAAACAGAATTTTCAGTTACATTATTTTTACGGTGAAAATGAAAATGCAATTAGAACACAAGTTCGGTGTACACTAATAGCACAGTTACTACTGACGGTATTACAAAAAATGGCTAATGGAAAAGCCCGACTCTTCGCCTGGGCGTCAACTTAAAAAAGTGCTATTAGCTTCAAAAACAGTAAATTTGTTTAGGACAAACCAAAAGGACTATTCAATGAAAGCAAATAGCACAAAGCAAAGGAAAAGTTTTGTAGAAGAGAAATTAGATAAAATTCCATTGGAGAAATTATCAAAGGAAAGCAAATTTAACAATAGGCAGCCGAAAAAAATATCGACAAAAGATTTTTTGTTGGGATTTTTTATGATGGTCAATAACAGCGGAAACAAATCATATAGAAATTGGGCAATAAAGAT
>JASFMY010000111.1:0-24494 GCA_050117315.1 Ignavibacteria bacterium | reverse complement strand
CGATCAGCTAGCTGATCGATAGAATAAAACTATAAGAATGACTATATTTATTTAACAAAAATATCTAATAATACAGTCAACCTTTTTCAGGACGCTTCAGAAACAACTTCGGTGGACAGGCCCGCCTACGTTAAAAGATACAACGGGTAGGTGTGAGCATATGCTTCTGCTCTTACTTTCATAAACCGTGTTCTTCTTCTTAAGAGGTCTCTTGTTGATCTCATTCCCTTGGAATAAACATAACTAATCGGGAAATGATTACTTCTCATTAAGTCGGCTATTTTTTTTGAATCAATCTTATTCCCGATAAAAAACATCGGGATCGAAATGACAAAACGTTTAGATATCTAATTTCGCAGAAACTCTATTCTTCCAAAGTTGATCGAGACCGCCATTGAATATGCAAACACTGTGGTCTTAAAATATCCACGTACTTTTATTTCCCGTTATGGAATTTTCTCTTAAATTCAGCGATCTTATTTTTTTGTCAGGTTTTTTCTCTTACCTTTTTCGAGGGGACTCATAACATTTAACTAATCCCGAACATTTTTTTTATCTCATCGTTATCAATGTTTTTTATCCTTGCTTGTTCGGATTCATTATCATGTTCTGTTTCTATCTTTTTAATAAAATCTTCGCTTTTAATTACTTTGCAACTACATGCTTTAGCAAGATTTTGAATACTATGATCAGAACTGATAACAGCACAAATTCTCGGGTTATCTAAGTTTTCTATATCCCTTCGTATCAAATCATCGGCCGGTTTGTTGTTGGAATAATTTATTTTTGATTTAGAGGTTATTGCCGTATTTTGATATCCGTCAAAATATAAAATCACCTTGATTTTCTTTCCTGCAAAATAACTGTCGACCATTAAAGCAAGCAGCTCTCTCGATTGCTGCTTATCTTTTTTCTGAACATGCCAAAGTGTTTTGCTTTTGCCGATTACATTATTTCCATCTATTAAATACTGCTTAATCATATTATTTTGATACAAAACCCTCTTAATTTTATAAGATCATGGGAATTTTTATTAGTTTAAAAACCGGAGTATATTCCGCCGGATTTGTCAACTTTTATATCCTGAAGTTCAGGAGCTTTCATTCTTATGTTAAAAGTATAACCTCTGTACTGCCCCAAGGGGTTCCATGAAAAATTAACTTCCCAGCAGCCTAGGTCACGGTACATAGTTACCGAAGGGGCAGAGATTTCGTCATTTTCAATATCATAACTTCCGCGTAAAGTTACTTTCCAGTTTTTGGTTAAATTCATCCCAAGACTGAAACCTAAATCCGAACTACGTGTAACATTTAACGGGTTACTTTTCGAAATACTGTAATTAAAATCCAGGCTTAAATTCCACGGTATTGTAAAATCCGACTCCTGTTTTTCAAGGTCCGAAATATAATCCGTTCTCTCGGCTTTGCCCAAACCATCATCTTCATCATCAGCCTGTTGTTGATCTTGCTGACTTTCACCGTTTCTTTCTTCACCCTGTATTTTTTCACCGCTCAGTGTTGTTGATGCAGAAAAACTAAAATTAGTCATTCTAAATAAACCTTTTCCTTTTGAAACAAGAAAATCGTTTACATAACTTCCGTTTTGATAATCATAAAAAGTATAAGTAGAGCTTCCTCTTAGATTTAGCAGGTCGCCAATTTGAGTTCTATAACTAAGGCTAAGGTTACCCAAATTAAGGCTGTCCTTGGCAAAATCGTAGCTGCTGCTTGCTGTTAAATTAAGGAGTTGAATTTTCTGCTGCTGTGAAGACGTATCGGTAGGATCCTTGGCCGTTTTCATTTCAAAAACATTACCCAAAGAAAAATTTATACGCTGGCTTTCGCCGCTTGAAGCACCTCCGAATATACCATCATCGAATTTATCGTATTTAACTTTATTTCCGTCTTTGTCCGTATAAGAGTCATAATATCCCCAAAACTCATCGGAAAAATCAGGCGTGTAGTTATAACTGATTGTAGGTGTAAGAGTATGCCTGAATGCTTCAATTCCGAAGATATTGGGCTGCCAGATACCGTATAACTTGGTGTTTGCAGATAAACTTAAACTAAAGGTTCTAACAAAACTCAGCTCGTCAATTTTTCTATCAACAACGGAATCTTCCCTGGTAATTTCACCGTCCTCTTCGTTTTCGATTATAAAGTTTTCTTTTTGAATTCTGTTTGGATACCATAGCTCTTCATAGCTTATACTGGGTGAAATGTTAAAATAACCAAGTTTGGGGGAAGCGCTTAAACTAACGTTGTGTTGAACTCCGTTGTTGATTTCAAGTTCACCGTCGGCTCTTTTTCTCCGGTTTTTCAGTTTTGCACTGTAAGAATAGCTAATGTACTCATACCATAATTGATCACTGGTATTTGTTGTGGTTTCTCTTTTGAAAGGGTAAACCAGTTTTTTGTTGAATGTAATGTTTGGCAAATATTCTGTAATATCACCGGATTCAAGATTTTGATTACGGTAGTAGTTTATAGTTAAACTGTTGCCCGATTCATCCCATCGCTTGCTTAGGGTTGCATTTGAAGTAATATTTTTGGATAACAGTTCAGTATAATTAGTGCTGTTATTTTTGTAATAACTGCCGGATTGAAATTGAAGATTAACATCTAGGCTGGTTGTAGGGTTAAATTTTTGGTTATGGTATACGGATAAATTCCAATCTTTCACTTCTGATCTGTCCGGGTCACCCACTTCTCCCACAGTTTCTTTTGAATAATTAAAACTGATGCTGCCGTCAAATTCGTATCTCTTTTTATAACGCACACGGCTGTGTATTCCATATCCTCCTTTCGTGTAATAGTCGCCTGTTAATGCTAAATCATAATAATCACTTAGTGCAAAAAAATATCCGAAATTTCTAAAGTACGAACCCCGATCCGCATCACTTCCGTAAGAAGGAATAATTGCCCCTGATCTTCTGCCTGCTTCGGTAGGAAAAACTGCAAAAGGAATCGGCAGAGGGACAGGCACGCCTGCAATAAACATAAAAACCCATTTTGCAATTACTTTATCTTTTTGAATTACTTTCATTTTTTTTGCGTAAAAATGTGTATGCGGAGGGTCTTGAGGACATGTTGTATAAATGCCGTCTTCTATAAAATATATATCTTTGTCTACCTTTTTTACTTTAGCACCTTCGTACCTGGAATCGCCCTTGTCGTTTTTTGCTACTGAAATAAATCCACGCTGTGTTTTGAAATTATATTTAATTGAATTGCCGTTGTATGTTTCTCCGGCTTCGGTAAGTACAGGGGTGTCCATTAATTTTTTCCATGTGGTATCGGCAGTATCCTTTACTCCGAAAGCTTCGAGATCATTTGTTTGAAAATTGACATTAATTAGTCCGCTGTTTAGTTCGGTTTCCTTATACTTCAATTTGCCGGAACCGTAAACAAACATCTTTTTGTTTCTTATATCAAAAAAGAGTGAATCTGATGAGCTTGCAAATACAACATCGTCAATATCATTGTTCTTATTCTTCGAAAGCGAATCCGGAACTGTTGAGGCTAAAGTATCTGCATTAACCGTAGAAAGAGTATCTGCATTTTGACAATACATAATAGTACAAAGTAAAAATATAATTATGGGTTTTATATTCATCAAAATTGCAAATCAATAATATCAGTTTTTGATACTGTAGTTATAGGTAAATGTTCCTAATTAAATTTATGGTCAACGATAGTTATAGTCCCGGGATATTCAATATCTCCGATGGGTGTTCCTATTACAGGTTTTGTTGTTAACTTAAGATGAGTTGTAATTCCTTTAACACCCCCCAATGCCAATATAGGTTTTAATGTATTATTGAAATTATTTCCTTTTACCCATTCCCATAAATCCAGGTCAACCTGAATAGGGATAATAGTAACTTCATTTTGGGCGGGAACAACGACCGGCTGTTTTATATTGGCAGTAAGGTATTCGTTTTCGTCAATGTAAAGAGTAAACGGCATTGACTTTAATGTAATATCTGCCGCGGTAGTTCCGTCGCTTCCTTCATTTGGATTTTTTGCCGCAATATTTAATGTAAAACTTAGAGGTATTTTTTGATCGAAAATAATTTTATATAACGCTGCAATATGAGTTGCATTAAAATCCTCTAATTTTGTAACATGACTAATGTCTATTCCTCCGAGTGTCAGCTCATTTGCCGAGTCAATTTTGAATTGCAGCTTTTTAAAGTTTGCAATTGTTTGCATTACTCCGCACCCGGCGATAAAAACAACCAAACTCAATACTAATATCATCTTTTTCAATTTATTTTAGACTCCTCAATCTTTTTGATTATCTCATCAGCGACCTTTAACGCTTTTAGTCCATCCTCTCCGCTTACTACGGGTCTTTCGCCGTTTATTACTGTATTAACAAATAATTGCAGTTCATGTTTTAGTGCATTCAGTTCAGGTCTTTCGGGATTTTCATAGACCAATACTTTTTTCTTTTCGCCAACACCTATTTCCCCGAAATTCATGAACTTATTTACATTTTCGTCGTGCGGTTCAAGCAGCCTTAATACTTCGGAAGTACCGCTTATAAAATCCAGCGACAAATAAGCATCACGTTGAAAAATTCTCATCTTTCTCATCTTCTTTTGAGATATCCTGCTCGCCGTAACGTTTGCCACGGTACCGTTTTCAAATTCTATTCTTGTATTGGCTATGTCAACATGATCGGAAACTACTGCTACACCGCTTGCATTTATATTTTTCACTTCACTTTTAACAAGACTTAAAATTATATCTATATCATGAATCATCAAATCAAGAACAACGGCAACATCGGTTCCTCTCGGGTTAAATAATGCCAGCCTGTCAGTTTGAATGAACTTCGGCTCCAGTTTATATTTTTCCAGCGAAACCAGAGCTGGGTTAAATCTTTCTATATGACCAACCTGAAGTACTAAATCTTTTTCTTTTGACATCGCTACAATTTCTTCAGCTTCATAAATGGTGGAAGTAATCGGCTTTTCAACAAAAACATGTACTCCCTTTTCAAATGCGCTTTTCACTAATTGATAATGTGCGCTTGTAGATGCAACGATTGAAACCGCATTAATGTTACATAACAAATCATCAACCTTATCAAAAACCTCAACATCAAACTCACTGCCCACAGTGTTAGCCTTTTCAAGATCAGCATCGTAAATCCCGGTCAACTCGCAGTTGTCTACTTCCTTTAACAGCTTGGTATGAATTTTCCCAAGATGTCCCGTACCTATAACTCCAATTTTTATTTTATTCATAATCCCCTGCTGCTAATTTTACTATAACCTATTAATTTATCGTATCCCCCTAATTGCTCTTCTTTGTAATAAACAAAAATCCTATAATCATTTTCTGTTTCCCAGAAATTTCCTTCTATTTGCAATTTATTAACATTAGTTATTTTGTAATCATCTTCTTCGGCCGTAACGTACATGTAATTATATAGCCCTCTTTTAAGTTCAACATAAAGCCTGTAAATTCCTTCTACGGGAAGAAGTTCAAAATCCGGCCATACTTCCCAATCCGTAAATGAACCGACAATAAATATTCTTTCGTTAAAACCGTCCGGCATACGCAGTCTAAATAATACATCCATATAGTCGGCATAAGTATCTTTGAAATTTATAATTCGTGACGAGCCGTTGATATCCCTTCCGCCAGGGTCAAAAAAGCGGTTTACTTCAACTCCGTCATACTGTGCCACTGTTTCCGGCGGTGAAAATTTGTTTTTATCTCTTAAGTCAGTTGTCCTGTATTCATTACCCGGATAAATATCTTTTGCAATAAAGGAAAAACTATTTGCCCCGTCCCAATCATAAAACCTGTTGTCCCTGAATAAATCTCTTTCTATTTTTATCGGGTCACTGATTTCAAGATTTTTGATTATTTCTACTTCTCCCAAATAAGTATTAAACAAAGATTCAGGTAAATTAAAATTGGTTGTAATTGTAAATGTTCTTCCGAGAGCAGCCGGGTCCGTAATTGAATTCTCCAATCTCGACCTTTTGACTGACGTTTCCAAATTCATTTCCGGGTAAACAACAATAAATTTTCCCCAGTCATAAACAATGGATGTATCCTGCGAATCAGTTATATAATACATCCATTTACCGGAAAACGGAAGCTTAATATCGTTATTCGGATATTCCTCTTTAAAGTGATAGTTAGCACCGGAATTAGCCTTGGGAATTGTCTCAAAATAAATGCTGTAATCTATATTATAACCCATAGGAGTCAAAAAAATATTGTCGTACGGAACCCAGTTCCTGTCACAAAATCTGAACACAATACTTAAAAAAGGACTTGTTTCCGCTTCAACATCAAACTCGATGGTAATTTTATTGTCGTCGGAAGTGGTAAAATCAATTAAAGGAAACGATGCTTCTTTAGAACTGTTGTAGGTTCTAAGGCTCTTAATTATGAAATCATTTGAAAAAATGATTGTCGGGACGATAAATAAAAAGAGTATTATTGTAGTTTTCATATTAAAAAATTTCAACACATTTTATTGATGAATAGGGTACAAAAATTTTAAACATTCTGCCTTCCCTCACAGATTCAAGCAAAATACCTTCGTCATAAGCACCGATCATTTTACCGGTTTTGAAAACAATTTCGTAAAAAGTGGGGTGTTCGCTTTTTTTATCCCCCTGAACTACGCCATAATTTTCCAGCATGGTAATGTTTAAGGTGTGATCAATAAATTGATTCCAGTCGAACTGCATAATCTATCTCCGTACAAATTTTTGTATTCTACAATTTTGAAATGATAAAGTTACCGAAAATAGGAGTTTATTCCAACGAAGAGTCTGGATTTATAATGTGTCAAAAAGGAAAAAGCAGTTATTTGATTTCTAAAAAATCAAATAACCGCCTTCTTAAGAAATGTATACCAATATTAGAAAGTCCGTACTTTTATATCACCGCCGGATGTTTTACATTCAAATGATTTACCGCCGCCGTTTAATGTTCCAGAAAGTTTGCTTTTCGTTTTGTTCATTTCCTTCATCCCGTCAACATCGCAGCGAATTCTGCCTCCGCTTGTTTTTAAGTAAACATCTGCCTCAAGATCCGACGGCACATCTACCATGATATCACCGCCGGATGTTTTAAGTTCAATCCCTTCATTATTACCTGTATAATCTAATTCAATATCTCCACCCGAAGTACTGGCATACACTTCACCGTTAGCTGACGATAGGTTTATATCTCCACCGGATGTATGTACATCGAGTTTACCGCCGGAATTTTCGCAAACTATATCACCGCCGGAAGTATGCAACGAAGCATCTCCAGAATAATTAAGTAATTCAATATCTCCACCGGATGTATGAAGTTTAGCAGTACCCTCTAAATTGGTAACATCAATGTCTCCGCCGGAAGTACGTACATTTAAGTTAAATTCTTCAGGTAATTTAATTATAAATTTCAGGTCAAAACCTCTTCCCCAATTGAACCATGATGAAGTCCAGCCTCCCTCCTTCTCTGCCTTGATTTTAACCCCGTCAGAGGTTTCATAAAAATCAAACTCCATTTTATCTTCGGCTTTTCTGTTACCGAGAACTTTGACATACAGCTCATTCTTACTCCATGTTTTAATATTTACGTCTCCTGTACTGGTTTCCAGTTCCAGCAACTGCCCGGGACTTACATCAAATGTTTTTTCATGAATCGTTCTTGATTGAGCAAATAAATTACTGTAAAAAAACAATCCTACAGCTGCTAAAAAAATTATTAAGTATAACTTTCTATCGGTCTCAATTGATTTTGTAAAATTCATGAATTCCTCCCAAGTTTTTTTATATTTTAGACTAATATCTTTTGCACATTGTTACAGAAAATCTAATAAATTAGACTTCTGATTTTAGAAAATGTTGTATGCTTTCTAATTCGTTTTTTAAAATGAAAAGGTAAAACTTGAAAATCTTACTTGTAATAATCGGGTCCGGTTTAGGCGGCGGAATGAGATTCTGGATTTCATCATTGCTGCAAAAGATATTCCCTGTATATTTTCCGATCGGCACTTTAGCTGTAAATTTTCTGGGAAGTCTAATTTTAGGGATAATAATTTTTGCTTTTGATGAAAAACTACTTATTGACTGGAAACTAAGATTCTTGCTTGGTGTAGGATTCTGCGGCGGGTTAACTACATTTTCTACTTTCTCACTTGAAACATTTAACTTATTCAAAGATGCTGAATTTTTTCTTGCCGGATTAAATATACTGCTCAATGTTTCAATTACACTTGTCGGTGTTTACATTGGATATTTAATTTCGAGATAAAAATGAAAATTGAAGGAAATGCAAAATTATTAAGAATATTTGTCGGTGAAACAGATAAGCACAGCCATGTCCCGGCTTATGAAAAAATTGTTACGGAAGCTAGGAAAAATAAACTTGCAGGAGCAACAGTTTATAAAGGCATACTTGGATATGGAGCAAATAGCGTTATTCATTCTTCCAAAATATTATCAATTTCCGATGATCTGCCGCTGGTTATTGAAATAGTTGATACAGAATCAAAAATCAAAGAGTTTATACCAATCGTAGAAAAAATATTTGAAGAAGCAAACTGCGGCGGATTAATTACGGCGGAAAAGGCTGAAATAATTCAATTCAGACCGAGTAAAAAAGACCCCGATGAAAAATTATAGATGAAAAATTTCAGACTGAAAATCATACTATCTTTTTTGCTCATATTCTGTACAAGTATAAATTCACAGAATAAATATAATTTCGATCAATTTATAGAAGACGGAGGCAAAATATTTGAAAGACCTGTTAAATGGAACACTAAAGATTGGACAACATTGGGACTATTTTCTTTATCTACTTACTTAATAATGAATTATGACGACGATATAAAATATTACATTCAAACCAAAAGAAACAACTCGGATAATTTTTTAATGAAGTTCGGAACATATTACGGTGAACCGTTTGTCCCCTTAATTGCTGCCCTTGGGTTTTACACTCACGGTGTTTCCGCAGATAATAAAGCCAACAGGATTGTAGCTTTTGAAATAACAGAAGCTTTTTTGTATACCGCAATTTTGACAACATTTACGAAGTATGCGTTTGGAAGAGAAAGACCTTTTTTAGCTAAATCCGGATTTGAGTTCCATCCTTTTTCATTCCGCAATAATGATTATATGTCGTTTTTTTCCGGACATACAAGTTCGGCTTTTTCTCTTTCAACAATTCTGGCAGAAAATACTACTAATAATACTTTAAAAGTTATAGCTTATGTGCCGGCATTTATAACAGGTTTTTCAAGAATTTATCACAACAACCACTGGACATCGGATGTATTTATGGGTGCTATTGCCGGATATTTTGTAGGCAAATTTGTTCATGATCTGCATAAAGAAAAAGATGAAAATGTTTATAGCGCCGAATCAACAACACCGCTAATAAATATTGTAATTCCTTTTTGATATGATACATATAAAAAAATTAAAACAACTGTTTGAAAACTGGTCGTGTGAAGAAATTATTGCTTTTGAAGATATTCCGGAAACAGGCTCTTACAGGAAATATTATAGAATAAAAAGTAAATCGAAAACAGCTATCGGCGTATACAACAATGACGCGAGAGAAAACACAGCCTTTATAACCATCACAACAAATTTCTCGAAAAAAAATTTAAGAGTACCTTCTCTCTATAAAGAAGACATTGAAAACAACATTTATCTAGTTGAAGATTTGGGAGATATAAATCTTTGCAATTTCTTTAACGACAGCACAAAATCTATTGAAGCAAAAATTAAGATTTATAAGAAAACAATAGATAACTTAATTGAACTGCAACTAAAAGGGCTTACGGATTTGGATTTATCTGTTATGTATCCACGCCAAAGTTTTGACAAGCAATCGATAATGTGGGATTTAAACTACTTTAAATATTATTTCCTAAAATTAAGCAAAGTTCATTTTTACGAACAGGATTTGGAAGATGATTTTAATTCATTAGTTAAATATTTACTCAGCACCGATTGTAATTATTTTTTGTTCAGGGATTTCCAATCAAGAAATATAATGCTTGTAAACAACGAACCTTATTTTATTGACTATCAGGGCGGCAGAAAAGGTGCTCTGCAATACGATATTGCATCACTATTATTTGATGCAAATGTCGACCTTTCCGAATTACGGGATAGTTTATTATCCTACTATATAAATAAATTGAACGAAAAGATTAAAATTAACAAAGAAGTATTCATTGAATTTTTTTACGGATATTCTCTTACTAGATTATTACAGATGCTCGGGGCATTCGGGTTCAGGGGAAAAATAGAAAAAAAGCCTCACTTTGAAGAAGCAATACCGCAGGCAATAGAAAATTTAAAATCAATTTTATCCCGTTTCAAAAAAATAAAATCGTTTCCATGTTTAAATGAATTATTAAACCAAATAGTAGAATTAGAAATATGATTAACTCTAACTTGCAACTTGAAACCTGGAACTTGCAACCAATAACATGAAAGCAATGATACTGGCAGCCGGTCTCGGTACCCGGCTAAAACCTATAACAGATAATATTCCCAAAGCACTGGTTAAGCTGAACAATAAGCCTTTGCTTGACATAATTATAGAAAAGCTAAAAGCTTCCGGTTTTAATGACATAATAATAAACGTACACCACTTTGCGGATAAAATAATAGACTACATTGAATTAAACGAAAATTTTGGAATTGATATTACAATATCAGATGAAAGAGACTGCTTGCTTGATACAGGAGGCGGAATAAAGAAAGCCTCATGGTTCTTTGATGACGGAAAACCTTTTCTTGTTCATAATGTGGATATAATTTCCAAGATCGATTTGAACGAACTATACAAATACAATATTGAAACAAATGCGGCAATAACACTTGCCGTTAATAAAAGAGAAAGCGACAGATATTTACTTTTCGACAAAAGCAATGAACTTACAGCTTGGGAAAATAAAATAACCGGTGAAAGAAAAGATGTAAAAAAAAGAAATACTGAAAACGGAGAACCAAAATCTGAGAGATTCTACGGCTATTGCGGAATTAAAATAATGCATCCGAAAGTTTTTAAATATTTCCCGAAAGAAAAAATTTTTTCAATAATTGATTTTTATCTAAAAACTGCCTCCCTTGAATTAGTTAACTGCTTCAAAAATAATTCAGAATGGATTGATGTCGGGACAAAGGAAAAACTAATTTCAGCATCAAAAATTATATAAGTTTTTTAGTTGTGTCTTAAATCAAACTTAATATTTATCACTTCATATCATTATCCTTTTTTCTTATGTTATAGTTGTCGTCCAGTACTATTCTTCAAAACAAAAAACTTTTTAATATAAATTACATACTTAAGGGGGCTTTATGAGAGGGATAACACTATTAATTGTTACAGTTCTACTTTTTTCATCATCAGTAACTAATTCACAAAGTCAAAACTGGAGATTGATCAATCCTGATTGGGATGATGATCTTTATGGCTTTGCAAAAGAAGATTTCAACGATTGGCCTTTTGTCTCAACCGAGTGGGCAGCAACAGATAACGGTGTTCTTTTAAGGACACGGGACGGATGGGAGAACTTTCAACCGGTTCAAGTTGGTAGTGAAAAAATTAATCGGGTAAATTGGGAGCTTAATAAAGACGGAACACTGTCAAGAATTATTGCAGTTGGAGAAAACGGAACAGTAATAATTTCTAAAGATAACGGAGACACATGGGAAACTAAAAATCCGGGTACATCAAGAAATCTTAATGATGTTCATATCCGGTATTCAGAAACAGAAAAGCAATTCCATGCATGGACTGTTGGTGATGTCTCAACAATTCTTTACACTTCCGATGGCGGCGATAATTGGAGTTACCAAACCACAGAATTTCTTTATGATGATTTTAATAGTGTGGTTTTTAATGATAGTGGATCTGTAGGCATGATTGTTGGGTCAAACGGTATAGTTTATAAAACAACTAACGGCGGCTCAGAATGGGATTACCAGGATGCAGGTACTCTTACTAATTTCAAAGATGTTACTTTTGGGGATTCAGGCGGTGTCGCGGTTGCAGTAGGTCAAGGAGGGGAAATTTATCGCTCACAAGATAATGGAGATTCTTGGAGCAGCACTTCAAGCGGGACAAGCAAAAATTTAAACTCTGTTGTATTTTCTGATTCTGGATTTATTGCCGGTGGTGATGACGGGACATTGATTCGCGGAAATAAAAGCGGTACTAACTGGCAGTCTATTGAAACAGGCACAACAGAAGACTTTAACGAAGTTTATTCCGACAGCGGCGGTGCAATTTGGGCTGTTGGAGATAACGGAACAATTGCTACTAATTCGCCGGCCCTTGAAGATGGTCCGGACAGTTCATCTGTAAGACTAGTAAAGGGGCAAAAAGGTGTCAGGATTGCATGGGATAGTTCCGGGACTGCTATGGAATATCATGTTGGTAAACAAGTCCAATCGGATTCAAGCGATATTTCTGATTATAATAAATATGATCAATTAGGCTCAACGATGAGTACATCAATTGATGATAAAAATGTAGACGAGAATTCGGTTGTTACATATATTATCAAAAGTTATGACGGTAAGAATTATTCTAAATTTACTGATCCTTACTCTATTCATTATGGTCTTCACCCTCCAAGTGATCTAACGGCTGAAGAAACTGATAGCGGAGGCGTATTGCTGGAATGGAAAAGGAACTCTACAATTAACAGTCTGGATAAAGTTTATAGAAAACAACCAAGTACAAGTGAAACTTTCGAAATGTTAAACGAGGTTCCACCGGATTCAGGATTTTATCATGACACTGATGTTGAACCCGGAGAAACTTATAAATACAAAGTAATTGCTGTAAATGATTCTTCAAGTTCGGCATCAAGTAGTGAAGTTGAAATTACCGTCGATCCTATGACAAATATTAAGAATATCATTATTCCCTCCGACTTTAAATTATACCAGAATTATCCTAATCCTTTTAATCCTGTTACAAAAATTAATTATCAAATTAAGGAACGCGCTTTCGTAACGATCAAGGTGTATAACATTTTAGGAAAAGTTATAACCGAATTAGTTAAAGCAGATAAAGCTCCCGGTTATTATGAAGTTAAATTTGACGGTTCTAATTTTGCAAGCGGAATTTATATATATCAAATGAGTGCTGGTGAATTCACCGATACAAAAAAATTAATTTTATTAAAATAAAGGCTGCAGATGCAGCCTTCTCTTTTACTATTTATAATCTGAATAAAAATCATCGTACATAGTTTCGGATTTAAACAATTGTATCTTCTCCTCCACATCGTCATATTCTTTAATATTTTCTCTCAATGTTCTTATAACAAACCTGCCTAACAAATAAAATTTTTTTACTGCCAAATATTCTCCGCTTTCTTCCTGAAAAATTTTCAAACTGCTTTTTTTATTGCGCATTGCAAATATCATTTTCATGATAGTCATTCCTCCGAAAGGTAATAACCTTATCCAACGGTCTGTATGCCGTTTATTTTTAATGTTTTGTATTAATTAATTTTCCAGAAATTTTGGGAAAAGGATATGAATTGTATATTTCCGCTCACTATCAGCCAAAATATGCTAATTCTAATTATAAAAATCCATAGAAAAATTATACTAATAATTCATAACAAAAAAGGCTGCTTATAAAAGCAGCCTCCATCGAGAAAAATTGTTTATCGTGATTTAAAAATTATAATTCTTTGATTTCATTTACCAGTTTGGTTATTGCATCTTTTGCATCTCCAAAATACATAAGTGTGTTCGGGTAGAAGAATAACTCGTTCGCAATCCCGGCATAACCAACATTCATCGATCTTTTGTTCATTATTACTGTTTTGGCATAATCAACATTTAGAATCGGCATTCCGTAAATCGGACTTGATTGGTCATGGCGTGCCGCCGGATTAACAACATCGTTTGCACCAACTATAAACGCTAAATCTACGTTTTTGAAATCATCATTTATGTCTTCAAGTGCAAAAAGTTTGTCATAAGAAACCTGGGCTTCGGCCAGCAGTACATTCATGTGTCCCGGCATACGCCCTGCAACGGGATGAATTGCAAATCTTACCTTAATATTTTTTGATTCCAAAATATTTGTTAAGTCCCTAACGGCATGCTGGGCCTGGGCAACAGCCATACCGTAACCGGGAACGATGACAACATTCTGCGCCGAATCAAAAATCATAGCTGCTTCTTCAGCATCAACCGATTTTACCTGCCCTTTGACTTCCGAACCGCCGCTGGCTGGCGCGGCACCCGCATCTTCCCAACCGCCGAGCAATACATTCATAAGCGATCTATTCATTCCGCGGCACATTATCAATGTCAGTATAATACCCGAAGCGCCAACTAAAGCACCGGCAATAATTAACATATTATTGCTTAAAACAAATCCGGTCGCCGAAGCTGCTAAACCGGAGTATGAGTTTAATAGTGAAATCGCTACAGGCATATCTGCGCCACCGATCGGCAAGACAACAAGTACACCAAGAATTAAAGAAACAGCAACAATTCCTAAAAGAAAATCACTGTTTAACGGGTTTAATACTATCAATACTCCGCCTGCAACAATCGACAATATTAATAATATGTTTATTGCATTCTGCCCGGGATATTTTACAACTTTTCCCGTTACTATACCTTGTAACTTTCCAAAAGCGATTAACGAACCTGTGAATGTTACAGAACCTATTAATATTGACAGCACAATTGTTATAAGAGTGTTAGTTGTAAATAGACCGCCCGTATTTACAACACGGTAATATTCGGATAAAGCAACAAGTGTAGAAGCGCCGCCTCCAAATCCATTAAGTAAACCTACCATCTGGGGCATCCCGGTCATCTGCACTTTTGTGGCCATCAATGTTCCGATCAAACCGCCGACAACCAATCCTATAATTATATATTCGTATGTTAAAACTTTCTGGTCAAGAAGCGTTACTATAATAGCAAGCAGCATACCTACAGAAGCGAGTGCATTACCCTGCCGAGCAGTTTTCGGCGAACTTAATTTTTTTATTCCGAAAATGAATAAAACTGATGAAACGAGATAAATTAAATATGATATTATTTGCATATTTCACTCACTTCTTTTTGAACATTTTTAACATGCGATCGGTAACAAGAAAGCCTCCGACAACATTTATTGTTGCAAAAATTATAGCTATCAATCCGAGAATTGTACTAATGGTAAATTCCTCTAAACCGGCGCTCAACAAAGCTCCAACAATTGTAATCCCGGAAATTGCATTAGAGCCGGACATCAAAGGCGTGTGAAGTGTTGGCGGGACTTTTGTGATTAATTCAAATCCCACAAAGATAGCCAAAACGAATACATATATCTGCATTAATAAATCTAATTCCATTTTAATTCCTCTTTTATTTAGATATAAGAATTAAGTATCAAGATATACTTGTTACAAATTGGTTTTGGAATTTTGTTTTTTTAGAACTCACCTAAATCCTCTCTTAAAAAGAGAGGACTTTATGGCAAAATCCCAAAACCAATTTGGCTTGTGTATATAAGACAAAACCTCAATGAACTCTGACTTTTGATCAAAGCAATGCTTTTGTACGTTCATCAATTACTTCACCATTGTGAACAATTAAACAACCTTTAACAATTTCTTCTTCTAAGTCCAGTTCTATATTACCCTCTTTGCTAATGTGCTCAAGCAGGGCAAGTAAGTTTTTAGAATAAACATCGCTTGAATGAACAGCAACTAAACTCGGCAGATTGGGTTCACCGATAATAGTAACACCGTGCTTTTTAACTGTTTGTCCCTTTTCACTTACTTCACAGTTACCGCCGAATTCAACAGCCATGTCAAGCACTACGGAACCCGGTCTCATTTTTTTTACCATTTCTTCAGTTAGGAGAATAGGAGCCTTTTTACCCGGGACAAGTGCAGTAGTAATTACAATATCAGCGTTAGTAACGTGTTTAAATATTAATTCTTTCTGCTTTCTCAAGAATTCTTCTGAAGCTTCCTTTGCATAGCCGCCTTCATCCTGCATGTCTTCGTCGGTTTCAACTTCAATAAATCTACCGCCCAAACTCTGAACTTCTTCTTTTACTGCAGGACGAATATCCGAAACTTCAACAATTGCTCCCAGCCTTCTTGCAGTTCCAAGCGCTTGCAATCCGGCAACTCCCGCACCCATTATCACAACACGGGCAGGTTGAATTGTACCGGCAGCAGTCATCATTAACGGGAAAATTTTGCCTAACTCATTTGCTGCCATTATTACACTTTTATACCCGGAAATATTTGCCTGGGAACTGAGTGCGTCCATTTTTTGAGCAAGTGTTGTTCTCGGTATGGCCTCCATTGCAATAACGTTTATTTTCTTATCCGCACATGCTTTTGCAACTTCGGGATAATGAAGCGAATACATAAAGGTTATCAGCAATGTACCCTCTTTCATTAAGTCAATTTCATTTTTATTTAATTGGGGATGCTCTACCGGTCTTTGTACTTTTAAGATGATATCGGAGCTATTATATAATTCTTCAACAGAATCAATAACTTTGACGCCCGCACTTGAGTATGATTCATCCGTAAATCCAGCGTTTAACCCTGCATTTTTTTCAACATTAACTTCAAAGCCTTTTTTTATTAATTTTGAAGCTACATCCGGTACACAGGCAACCCGGTTTTCGCCGGAAAGTATCTCTTTTGGAATTCCTATAACCACTATTTCTTCTCCCTCATTAAATTATTTTTTAGTGAGAAAAGCCGAAGCCTCAACAATCAAAGATAGCGGCTTCATTTAATAATACAAAAGGCGAAACTCGCCGTAACACTCGCCCACAATAAGAATGAAAAATCACAACACTTAAACCCTCATCTTAAACCGAACACTTCGGTTTTCCGGTGAAGGCGAGTAAAAAAAGATTTGATATATCATTCTAAGAAGTTTTGATGTAAAAGTAAAGTAAGTATTATGTTGCTAATAATTTTCTAATAAATAATAGAAATATTTTGTCAGATGAAAAAATTTCAATAATTTTTAAGATGATATTATCTTAATTACAGTATACTGAAATACAATATTTCGGTGACTCGATTGTAAACCTATTTATTGAGGAAATTAACTATGGCAAAAATACTTCACAAAAGGAAACTTGCAGAAAACGTTTTTTTAATGCGATTAGAAGCTCCGTTAATTGCTGAAGAAAGGCAAGCGGGGCAGTTTATTATGCTTCAAACAGATGAAGACCTAGGTGAAAGAATTCCGCTTACTATTGCTGATGCCGATGAGAATGAAGGATCGATTACTATTATTTTTCAAGTAGTTGGTAAAACTACAAAGGTTTTAGCTGCTTTAAACGAAGGTGACGATATCCCCGTCTTGGTTGGCCCGTTAGGCAAACCTACCCATGTTGAAAATTTTGGAACAGTTGTCTGCATAGGCGGCGGTATTGGTGTTGCCCCGCTTCACCCGATTGCAGAGGCAATGAAAAAAGCAGGCAACAAAGTAATAACAATTATAGGAGCAAGAACAGAAGAATTATTAATTCTTGAAGAAGAGATGAAAGCTATTGCAGATGAATTTATTGTCTGCACAGATGACGGCTCTTACGGAAAAAAAGCACTTGTTACGGAACCTCTTAAAGAATTATGTGAAAGAGACACCAAACCGGATTTAGCTGTTGCTATCGGCCCTCCCGTAATGATGAAATTCTGCGCCAAAACTACCGAACCGTACGGTGTACACACCCTGGTTTCGCTTAATACTATAATGGTTGACGGTACGGGCATGTGCGGCGGATGCCGGGTGAGTATTGACGGCGAAACAAAGTTTGTTTGTGTTGACGGCCCCGAATTCGACGGACACAAAGTAGACTTTGAAAATATGGTATCGAGAATGACTTCATACCATGAGTTTGAAAAACAAAAAGAGCACGAATGCAACTTAGAAAAAGAGTTCGAAGCTAAATTGGAGGAATCTAAATGAGCCACGAAAATCCTGAAGTAATTGCGGAAAAAGCGAGAGAATGGTTAGCCGAATACATAGTAAAAAAAGACGAATTAAAACCGAAAGATAGATTAAAAATCCCTTCACAGGTAATGCCTGCACAGGACCCTATTGAACGAGCCCAAAACCTCGAGGAAGTTGCGCTCGGCTTCACAATGGAGCAGGCACGACTTGAAGCCATGAGATGCCTGCAATGCAAGAAAAATACTTGTGTTGACGACTGCCCCGTTGCTATTGATGTTCCGGGTTTTGTTAAGTATATCGCAGACGGTGATTTCCAGGCTGCAATCGATACTATCAAAGAAACAAGTTTGCTCCCTTCAATTTGCGGAAGAGTATGCCCGCAGGAAACTCAATGCCAGCAACATTGTAAAGTAGGCGCTGCTATGAAAGACGTTGATAAAGGCGTTGCAATAGGAAGGCTTGAAAGATTTGTTGCAGACTGGGAAAGAGCAACCGGGAATGTGAAAGTGCCGTCTATAAAACCTGAAACAGGTAAAAAAGTTGCCGTAGTTGGATCAGGGCCGGCAGGGCTTGTTGTTACTGCTGATGTACGCAGGGAAGGCCACCATGTTACAATTTTTGAAGCCTTTCATAAGTTAGGTGGAGTCATGCGTTACGGCATTCCGGAATTCCGTTTACCGAACGAAATCATTGACCAGGAAATCGATACACTCAAAAAAATGGGTGTAGAAATAAAAACAAACTTTGTAGTTGGAAGAACAAGAAAATTAACCGATCTAATTAACAAGGACGGCTACGATGCAGTATTTGTGGGAACAGGAGCAGGGCTTCCCTATTTTATGGGAATTGAAGGCGAAAATTTAGTGGGTGTATTTTCTGCTAATGAATATTTGACCCGTGCCAATTTGATGAAAGCTTATGATAAAAAAGAATCAAATACCCCGATTTACGAATCAAAAAACGTTGCTGTTTTGGGCGGTGGCAACGTTGCAATGGATGCTGCAAGAATGGCATTAAGACTGGGCGCCGAAAATGTTTATGTAGTTTACAGAAGAACCGAAAAAGAAATGCCTGCACGAAATGAAGAAATTGAACACGCCAAGGAAGAAGGAATTCAGTTCCACTTTTTACGCAATCCAAAAAGAATTTTGGGGACTGAGGACGGCAGGGTTAAAGCAATGGAGGTGCTAAAATATGAATTGGGAGAACCGGATTCATCGGGAAGAAGACGTCCTATTCCAATTGAAGGCAGCGAATACATAATGGAAGTAGATACCGTCCTTGTATCAATCGGCAACGGGAGCAACCCGCTTATAAGCCAGACAACCCCTGAAATGGAAGTAAACAAATGGGGCAATATTATAGTTGATGAAAAGCAAAAATCAAACATTAATAAAATATATGCCGGCGGAGATATTGTACTTGGCGCTGCAACAGTAATTCTGGCAATGGGAGAAGGCAGGCGTGCCGCGAAAGCGATAAACGAGCAGCTTGCAAATGAATTGGCTGAAGAAGTAAAGAATAATTAACCATTTATCAAGATGGAATTTTTATAAATAGAGTTTCTGCAAAATTAGATATCTAAACGTTTTGTCATTTCGACCGGAGGGAGAAATCTTTGAAATCATACTCTAATTGAAAGATTTCTCATCCCGACAATTTTTTTATTTTGCAGAAACTCTAATTATGAAATCCCCGAAATCTTCCCGCAAACGGGATAAATAAAGATTTCGGGGATTTATAGATCAAACCCAATTTTCAATTTTTAGTTGTTTTATTCTTTTAAATTCTCTTGTATTATTTGTCACCAGGACCAAATTATTCGACAGTGCAATTGCAGCTATTAACAAATCCATGGCACCGATATTTTTTTCTTTTTTTTCCAGTTCGAACCTTATCTTACCATATATTTCCGAACATGAATAATCAAAAGGAATAACTTGTAATTCCGAGATAAATTTATTTAATGCAATAGCATTTTTTTTCGGGTATGAACTTTTATAAGCTCCAAACCACAATTCGGATAATATGATAGATGAAATGCCTATTTCGCCGGATGGAATAGATAAAAATTTTTGAATTACTTTTAGAGGTTTGTTGTTGATTAACTAAATACAAATGTTGGTGTCGAGAAGATATTTCATAATTCTTCTCTAACCTCAACAACCGGTTGATTTCTTTCATCCATAAAATCGTCTGAGAAGAGCGATAGACTTTCGATAAAATTCTTCCACTTCCCTTTTTTGGATAAGCATTATTGAATCGCCAACATTAGTTATATAAACTGCATCGTGATTAATCCTAAATTCCTTGGGTAATCTTACTGCCTGGCTATTACCGCTTTTAAAGACTTTTGCTGTGTTCATTTTATTTCCTTCTCCTGTTTTCTGCAAGCCTATTTTAGATCATGTTTATTAAAAAAAGTAAGAATAGGAATAACAGTATCGGTGTAAAGGTGATTTCAAAGAAGGAAGGTAAGTATAAACTATTTGGGTCGGGAAAAACAGAGGAAAAAATAGAGTTTCTATATCAAAGAGCCCGTCAATATATTCATGGACAAAAAGCCACTATAAAGCTATTCGTAGAGAGAGATGATGTATTAAATTAAAAGTTATCTTAGTACAATCAAGAATACCCAAATCCAAGTAAAAGGTCCGGAATTAGTATTCGGAAGGATTTATGATAAAATTGGTTTTGGAAAACTAAAGGAAGAACTATTTCGTCATCTTGTGATAACACGGTTATACCAACCCGGCAGTAAACTAAAAACCATCGATTATCTTTGTTTTATGGGTATCAGAAAGAGTGTTGATGATATATATAGATTTTTAGATAAGTTGAGTGAAGAATTAGAAAGAATATTACAAAAGAAAACTCAAAGATAACTATTCAAAGAGCAGCAGAACTTACACATAATATGTATCAACTAAACATTCCACTGCCGCAATCAAAACATTACAAATCATTCCTCTTACAAATGGATGATGAACAAACTGAGTTATATCGAATCATTCTAAAATATGTCTAGGGTGCTGCTTTGCGGAAAACAGGAAAATATTGAACAATGAGTAATGCAAAGAAACATAACGGAGGATCCGGAAGCGCAAGCACAATACACCCGATAATTCCGAGTAACGAAATAAAAATTACAGCTGTGATAATTAATACATCAATCATAATGAACTCAAATGGGTAAAGAGCTGTTTGATAAATATAATATCTGTTTTACAAATTGGAAAATATTATTTATTAATTTAGAATATAGCTAGAAAATTGCAATTGTAAATATTGAAATTATGGCTCAAGTTTAGCATTTTACAAATTATAAAATATTAGTTTTAATCTCATTTTATTTGCTACTTCCCTTTTTCTGCTCATTTACATTTTAAATAAATTCTTTACCGGCTTAGAATATTTTTAATCAATTGAAGCCGTATTTGTTCTACTCTCTAAATTGAATTTCTGAATGGTTATATAAATTAAATTAATCTAAGAATATCATTTGAAATTCGTTGTTTAGAAAACAATGCAATTAAGGAGGATAAAATGAAATTTTTATTTCCAGTAGTTAGTCTATTGATGATCCTTTTAATATCAACTTCAACAATTTTTTCTCAGTCAAATTTGTTCGGCGAAGTTTATATGATGTCCGGAAACTACAGGGTTACACCTGCTTATACAACTTTATACATTCATAATGGTTCCCAGATTATTGGAGCTTATCCAGTCGGGCAGCAAATTTACACGCGTACCGTTCGATTTGCAAACCAAACCACACAAAGCTACAGGTATAATTTCATGGTTCCTATTACCTATCCGTCGCGATACTGGGTTTATGCAGCAATAAATAATCCAAACACACCTAACAGATTTATACTTTCAAAAGGACAATCGGTAAATATTTGGGCCAACAATGATACTTATGTAGAATTAGAATTACTATCATCAATTTATAGTTTTAGAGTTTTAGTAACCTTCCGGGGCAATCCAGTTCCCAATGTACCTGTCTATGTTACTTATCCCAAAAGCGGAAATAATTTATTTCTGAACCAGTCACTTATGGGTTATACTAATCAAAATGGGATTCTTGATTTTGATGTATCCTTACCACATTATGGTGATGAAATGATTTTTCTGATTAACTTTCTACACAACAATACGCAATGGTGGCAATTAGAACAAAAAGTTGATCCAATAAGAAATCAACAGCCAAACGTAGAATTTCATTTTAGCAGGCTGCAAACTCCCGATGCAAGAACACTAGAGGAACCACCATCATTATCTCCAGGTTCAAATGTTACTCAAAGATGCCAGCAACTGTATTCCCAATTTATACAGGCACAAAGTAGGCTTGAAAATGCGAAAGCTTCCGGTAATACTCAAGCTATTCAAGCTGCCCAAGAAGCATATATGAACTCTTTTCAAAGATATTCCGATTGTGTGCAAGGTGGGCAATAAATTCTTATAGGAATTCATAAGTAATCTTAAAATAAGTTTATAGATTTCAGAAATGGAGTGAATAAATGAAATCTTACAAAGTACGTTATATTACCGATACAAATATTACTCACGGTTTTTTAATCTTAAGCGATGACAGTATTGTGTTTACAACCGACGGAAGAGGTTCGGGCATTATCGGCCAGATTGCGGAGGGACTTTTAGGTGAAGCTTTGAATGTAAACGGCCCACTTTACACCTTTGACGGCGGCGCAATAACAATGGTTTTTCCTTACAATGAAATTACCCGTTTTGGCGAAGCAAAAGGTTCATTCATGTCAAGTTTTCAAAAACGTTTGCTTATTGAACATCAGGGGAACGAATATTATTTTGCTCTTGATTTGACTTCAAAAGGAAGCCCCAAGGAAGTTGTAGACATACTTATACAGATTTATGGTGAAAACTAAATCAGAATATTGAGCATATAAATCCCCGAAATCTTCAAGATTTCGGGGATTTATAGATCAAACCCAATTTTCAATTTTTAGTTGTTTTATTCTTTTAAATTCTCTTGTATTATTTGTCACCAGGACCAAATTATTCGACAGTGCAATTGCAGCTATTAACAAATCCATTGCACCGATAATTTTTCCTTTCTTTTCTAGTTCGAACCTTATCTTACCACATATTTCCGAACATGAATAATCAAAAGGAATAACTTGTAATTCCGAGATAAATTCATTTAATGCATTAGCATTTTTTTTCGGGTATGAACTTTTATAAACTCCAAACCACAATTCGAATAATATGATAGATGAAATGCCTATTTCGCCGGATGGAATAGATAAAAATTTTTGAATTACTTTTAGAGATTTGTTGTTGATTAACTAAATACAAATGTTGGTGTCAAGAAGATATTTCATAATTCTTCGCTAACCTCAACAACCGGTTGATTTCTTTCATCCATAAAATCGTTTGAGAAGAGTTCCAGGCTTTCAATAAAATTTTTCCACTTCCCTTTTTTGGGGATAAGCATTATTGAATCGCCAACATTAGTTATATAAACTGCATCGTGATTTATCCTAAATTCCTTGGGCAATCTTACCGCCTGGCTGTTACCGCTTTTAAAAACCTTTGCAGTGTTCATTTCATTTTCCTTTTGTATATACTTTAAATATATACGTTCTTTTTTTACTGTCAAGAAAAGATTGAGTTGAGGGCAGTCTAACAACAATGTGGCTAATATCAATTATTCTAAAGATGGAATCTCTTTGAGAGATTCCATCTTCTGTTTATTAATCCCTACTTTATTGTTGATTTATATCTCTTGCTGATTGCAATTTTATTTGGTATTGCAGTTCCATACCTAGGCCGACTTATTAAAGGCCTCGTAGGTTTATAACGTTAAGTGTTCTCTTGTTCCGGTTCGGGATTTTTTCTTCGCTTTTTAATTCCTTCGTTGGTGTCGTCTATTATTTGACCAACAGCGCGGACAAAAGAACCATATGCTGCTTCATCTACTTGCAACATTGCTCGCAAATAGACTATAAGTTGTTCGTTAATTATTAATGCTGCTTCTTTTTTAAGCTTTGTAGCGTTTTCTTCCGTGCCTTCTTCGGCTTGTTCGCTCTCAAATTCAACTCGTACGGTTTCAAACTCTTGTTGAGCTGTTGTTAACTCTTCTATAAGATTTGCCAAACCCGGCAGCTTTGCTATTTCAATTTGCATTTCGGCTGTTGATAAATCTTCCAGCATCGAATTTATTAAGGAACTTTCCGTTACATAGCTGTCCTTAACTATTTCAACTCCGTATCGGTTGAATACTTCTTCAACATTTTCGGCTGCTGTTTGTATCTCTTCGTCGGGATAATGGAGATAACCTTGAAGCAAATAATAAATTCCCCTTACTTTGCTGTCTCTTATCTCGTCTTTTTCATCAAGATTGCTTTGAGCTTTTGAACGGTTTATTGCTGAAGTTAGCGCTTCTTTGGCAATTTTTAATTGGGTAAAAATACCCGTTAGATGGGTATCGGAATTCCAATCTCCTTCATCAAACTTGATGATTATTCGATTTGCCGTTCCATTAATTTCTGTTGTACGG
>JASFMY010000110.1:0-24685 GCA_050117315.1 Ignavibacteria bacterium | reverse complement strand
TAAGTGCCGGTGATGTAAAATGGGGAGACTATGATAACGACGGTGATTTGGATTTATTGATATCCGGGGATATGTCGGGAACACGGATAACAAAACTTTATAAAAATAATTGTTTAAGTAGTAATGATGCCCCCGGTTCTCCAACAGATCCGGTTTCAAATGGAACAACTTTTTGTCCGGGAACTGATATAGTTTTAAGTTGGGATGAATCTACAGATACAGAAACGCCTACTTTGGGTTTGTCATATAATTTACGTATCGGTACAACACCGGGAGGCGGCGAAATTATTAATCCGATGTCAAATGGTTCCGATGGATATCGTAAAGTTGTAATGTCCGGTAATATTGGAAAGAATCTGGAGATAACACTAAAGGACTTACCGATTGGAACTTATTATTGGAGTGTTCAGGCAATTGATGCCTCGTACTCGGGATCTGAATTTTCAGTAGAAAATAGTTTTGAAGTGATACCGTTTTTTGAAGATTCGGGGATTAATTTAACCGATGTATCACTTAGCGATGTAGCCTGGGGCGATTATGATAATGATGGAGATTTGGATATATTATTAACAGGAGGGTATGAAACTAGTAATACGGATTATACTATTATTTACAATAATATGGGCAATGGAAATTTTGAGAATTCAGGTATTTCATTGGTTGGAATTGATGAAGGTTCTATTGCCTGGGGCGATTATAATAATGATGGTGATTTGGATATATTATTAACAGGAAGTAATGATCCCAATCCTTTTTCTATTATTTACCAAAATACAGGCAGCGGAAGTTTTGAAAATTCCGGGGTTTCGCTATCGGGTGTTAATCTAAGTTCAGCAAAGTGGGGTGATTATGATAATGATGGTGATCTGGATATTCTTTTATGCGGTGGTACTTTAAACGGAAGAATTTCGAAGATATACAAGAATAATGGAAATGGAACTTTTAGTAATTCCGGTATTAGTTTAACAGGTGTTGAACAAGGTTCCGCTGAATGGGGCGATTATGATAATGACGGCGATCTGGATATTCTTTTAACAGGATATAGCGATTCCGGACTAATCTCAAAAATATACAAAAACAATGGCAATGATAGTTTTTCAAATTCCGGTATTTCACTATTGGCTGTTTGGAAAAGTTCAGCAAGGTGGGGTGATTATGATTGTGACGGCGATCTTGATATTCTTTTAACGGGATGGAACAGTTCTTGGCAAAAGATTATAAAAATTTATAAGAACAATGGAAATGACAGTTTTGAAGATATCACTTTATTGTTAGATGGTGTTATCCGAGGCTCTACAGCCTGGGGCGATTATGATAATGACGGCGATCTGGATATTCTTTTAACAGGAAATAGCGGCTCTGGGGAAATCTCCAAAATATATAAAAACAATGGGAATGATAGTTTTTCAGATTCCGGTATTTCATTAACAGCTGTACAGAGAAGTTCTGTAGCCTGGGGCGATTATGACAATGACGGCGATTTAGACATTCTTTTAACAGGAGGAACGAGTAGTTATGAAGCTTCCAGAATCTATAAGAATAATTATACGATTGCGAATTCTATCCCAAATTCTCCGGTAAATCTGTCAAGTTCAATTAATGGTTCAACCGTAACTTTTAGCTGGGATGCAGCAACTGATAACGAAACGCCTTCAGCCGGGTTAACTTATAACTTACGTATCGGTACAACACCCGGCGGAGATGAAATTATGGCACCGATGGCAGATGCATCAAATGGTCTTAGAAGAATTCCGGTTTTAGGTAATACAAATCATAATACAAGCTGGACAATAAAAGATTTATCGCCTGGTCAAAGATATTACTGGAGTGTACAGGCAATTGATAATTGTTTTGCCGGTTCGGAATTCTCTACTGAAGAAACATTTTTATACGGAGTTTCACCTGATGAAGAACCGGGATATGCATTGGAATTTGACGGTGTTGACGACTATGTAAATTGCGGTAATAACTCAATACTTAATATTGAAAACCAAATTACAATTGAAGCCTGGATTTATTACCAAGGCGGAGAATCATTTCCCCGTATAATAGATAAATCTCTCGCTCCTTCAATATATATTAATAAAAGTAATAGTCTTTTGGGATGGTACGGAGAGATTGGAGGATCCGTAGAAGATTTTACATTTCCCGGTACTGAAATTCCGCAAAATGAATGGACACACATTGCCGTAACTTACGACGGCAGTGATGTAAAAGCCTATATTAACGGAAATTATAAAGTTGGCCTATCTTATACAGGCACCCTTACCACAACTTCTGACGATTTAATTATTGGCAACAATAGTTCGACCAATAGAACATTTTTAGGTAAACTAGATGAAATTCGTATCTGGAATATTGCAAGAACTGCAACCCAGATACGTGAAAACATTCATAAAATATTAGACGGAAGCGAAAGCGGGCTTATAGGTTATTGGCAATTAAATGACGGAACCGGATCAACCACTGCTGCTGAATTGTCCGGAGAAAGTAACGGAACGCTAAATAATATGGACCCAAATAGTGATTGGGTAATTTCAACAGTTCCTACAGGCGGCGGTTCTTGTAATAGTTGCGCAGGATTTACAAACGGGACTGATAATTTCGGCAATCTAACTTTAACAACTACAAACGGATTTGACAATGAAGTAGATTTGGTTTTTAACGAAATAGAAAGATCACCAAATACAAATGCCGGTATTGCCGGATATATGTTGGATAGATATTATGTACTGAATGTTTATGGAACACCGGGTAGCTTTTCAACAGATTTAACATTTACATTGCCTGAAGGAAAAATTAGTGAGCAGGACCAGGCAACACCTTCAAATCTAAGATTGTATAGAAGAGAAAGTACAGCGGATGGCGATTGGACTCTGATCGCTTCCGGTTCTGAAGCAACATCTACAACAGTTAAATTTGATGGAGTAACATCCTTCAGTCAATTTACTATAGCTAGTGAAACGTCCCCATTGCCGGTTGAGCTAGTTTCATTCGAAGCAAATGTAAACGAGGATCAAGTAGAATTAACCTGGCAAACAGCTACTGAAGTTAATAATTATGGGTTTGAGATAGAACGTAACACCCCCCTTGTCTCCGACATTCCCCCCTCCGAGGGGGGAACCGAAGGGGGGTGGGAAGATATTGGATTTGTAAACGGCAACGGTAACAGCAATTCACCAAAGAGTTATTCATACACAGATTCTCCAACGGGCGGAACAACATTTAAGTATAGGTTAAAACAAATAGACTTTGACGGTGCTTATGAATACAGTGATGAGGTAGAAGTAAACTTAAGTGCCATTACCGAATACAGCCTGGAACAGAATTATCCTAATCCTTTTAACCCGACAACGACAATAAAATATCAAATACCGGAAACCGGGAATGTAACGTTAAAAATATATGATATACTAGGAAGGGAAGTAAAGACACTTGTAAACGAAACACAAGCAAGCGGAGTTTACTCGGTTGAGTTTAACGCGTCGCAATTGGCGAGCGGTGTATATATTTATAGACTTAGAGCCGAGGATTATGTGTCGGTAAAGAAATTAATGTTGCTGAAATAGGTTCCAATCATATTTATATTACAACGGCGGAAATGTTTTCCGCCTTTCTATTTTATATGCTAAAGTTTCTACAAAATAAAAAGTTTGTCGAGAAAGTGTGGACTGTCGGTCGAACCCGTCTTTTGGGTGAGCCTGCCCGGCTTCTTTTTGACGGGAAATCTTATAACCCGCGAAAAAGAAAGATATCTCCTCGCCAAAAAAACGGCTCGTTCGATATGACAGCTATAGGTTGTCATTTCTGACATTAATTCAGCTTGTCGAACCCCGTTTTTGGGGGTGAGAAATCTTTCAATTAGAGTATAATTTCATGACAAAACATTTAGCTATCTAATTTTGCAGTAACTCTTTTATAGAAACGAGAAAAATGTTCCTCCTTCGTTGAAACTATGGAGGATATATTTGGTTTAACCCTAATTATGCATTAGAGCAAAACAAAATCCAATAACATATAATAAATAAAAAGGTTGTCTCAATTTTTCATTCAACCTTTTTCTGATCTTTGATATTATTTGTAACTCATAGAAAATCCATGTATTACTAAACTCCTTCTTTCTCTATTGCATAATCCGGGTTTACCCGTCCCATTCCTCAGACAGTTAGTATGCTGTTCGTCTCGCCCGTAACTCAGGTTCCGGTCAATCTCCTTCGGGTTCCTGAGTCTGAGCTCTGTTAATTTTAAATATACGGGCTGGGTTTTGAAAATTTATAGGCTTGGTCCAGTAAAAGTATAGATTAGGTTTGGTACAAATATAGGTTAGGTTTAGTAAAGTATAGATTAGGTTTGGTACAAGTATAAATTATATTTGGTGCAAATATAGGCTATCTTTATACTATTTACAGGCTATACTTTTACCCTTCATAGTCTATACTTTTTGACTCGAAGCCCTATACTTTTAAAATTTGCGCCCTATACTTTTTCTTTTTACAGGGCTTGAATTCTCTTTTATAAAAAAAAAGTCCGCCCCAAATATATCTGAAGCGGACAGCCCGGAAGTGTTACCCGAAATTATACAACAGATAAGGTGTGGGTGAATCTTCCCGATCGTAATTCATCAGTACCTATACGTGCCCTTACTTCTATTCTGTATTCGCCCGTTGTAAGTGAGGCAGGCAGCATAAACATAAGACTCTGAGGTTTGTTAACACCTGTGGTTGTTACTTTGGTTTCAGTGTTATCGGCTGCTGTAATATAAATACCTTCATCTTCAGCCTCGCTGTCAAACTTAAGTCTGTCACCTTTAAGCTGCCCCATACCTCCGGCTGTGATAATACTGTTAACTTCGCCGGTAACAAGGTCAACATACTTTTCAATAAGCGGCATGGGAGTAAATGCTTTTACTTTTTCAACAGTCATTTTTCCGTCATAGAAATCCTTTAGCTCCACCCCTGCCGATAAGGCCGGATAGAGTTTATGTCTTGCGGGATCGTAAGTATCCTCATCATTCACAAATACTCCCTTGAGACTTGTGGTAAAGTTGGCAAACGGCAGGTTAACGTTTGAACCTTCTGCAAGCATATCTTCAAGCACTCTCTGGAAATCGGCAAAGACTCCTACAATATCAGGTTTGGTTACCGTTGAGCCTCTTTCGATCATTCTCTGAATAACGTCATTTAGTTCTGCCGTTCTCAGGGGTGTAACAGATGCCATGTAGTCATCGGGATCTGCTGTTAAGTGGTTGGGTCTGAGTGAATACTTGATACTCATTCAATCTTCCTTTAATTATTCATTGAATTTGTTAGATAAGTTTATGAGAATTCCATTTATTAACTATTTGACAGTTTATCAGAATTCTCTTCTTAAAGTTTATATTAATCCAGGTTAAAGGCAAACAAAAGTGAAAAGAAAAAATAAAACAGAGTACTCTAAAGATGAATAATATGTTATTGGATTTTGTTTTCCTCTAATTGAGTTATGCAACACATCCTCTTAAGTCGTGGGTTGTTCGAAAAATTATTCTTTTTATGAACTGTTTTACCTGTGCGCCGCGGCGTAACAGTTTTTCCGAATCTTATTTCTATTTCACACAACGGGTATATTTTATAAAATAATATATTGTGGGTAAAGTTAGATTGTCTTAACTTATTTTTACAAATTATAGTTTCAGTTTTTTCATATCATCTAGTGATTAGTCCAAAATTATTACTACCGCTAAGATTAACAATATTTTAACCGGTTTATAATAAGACAGAAATGATTAATTCCACTATGTTGATAAATATTTAATTTGATCTCTATTGAATTGTTTGAATAATTCGATAAAAATTGTAGATGAGCTGCATAATGAGACTGCAAGGTGTTAATAATATTATACACAAGCCAAATTGGTTTTGGGATTTTGCCATAAAATCCTCTCTTTTTAAGACCTGCCCGCCGTACGAGACTTTGGGAGGCGGGGAGGATTTAGGTGAGTTTAAATAAAAAAAAATCCAAAAACCAATTTGCAACAAGTATATATAATCATAATTTCATAATAAAGTAAGAGGAACTATGAAAACAAAATCTACAGTTAAGTATTATTTTTTTATCGCATTTCTTTTTATCTCCTTCAACTTAAGTCTAAAAGGAAGCACTTATACCGTTACGGAAACAACTGACGACGGAACGGGAACCACAGGAACACTTAGCTGGGCAATAACACAATCTAATACATCAACAGATGTTGATGACGATATTGCTTTTAATTTATCATCCGGTGATAATGTAACTATCTCGGCGACGATGCCTAATATAACCGATGCTGTCACTATTAATGGAGTAAATTCCGCAACAAGCAATAATGTTACAGTTCAAGTAACTACACCGGGTACATCTGCTTTCCGTGTATTTTATATTGATGCCGATGGTGAAACCATAAGTATCAGCAATATGACAATTCGGGGCGGTGATGTCTCAGGAGCTAATGAACATGGCGGCTGTATCTATATATCTGACGGAACAGTTGATTTTAACAGTCTTACGATATCAGATGGAAAGGCATACTACGGAGGAGGTATCTATGGTAATGATTTTACTATGACAAATTGTACAGTCAGCGGTAACAGCAGTTTAGATGGTTCAGGTCAAGCTTTGGGCGGCGGTATCTATGGTGGTGGATTTACCTTGACAGATTGTACGGTGAGCAGCAACAGCTCCGAGGGTTACGCCGGCGGTATCTATTGTAATTCTTCAGGTACATTAAACCGGTGTACAATATCCGGTAACACCGCTGACGACTACGCCGGCGGTATTTATTTTAATTACGGCACAAGTACATTAACCAATTGTACTATAGCTGATAACTACGCCGGCACAAACGGCGGCGGTATCATTGGTAGTAGTAATGCAACAATAAACTTAAACAACTGTACGATAACGGGTAACAACATTAATACCAATAATGGTTGGGGTGCCGGTATAAGTAGTAGTGGTTCCAAATTATATTCTACTAACTCTATAATAGCCTACAACTATGATACGGATGGTTATGATGATTATGACGGTGGAGCTACTACCATATACGGCAATTACAATATTTCTCCTTTAACAGATACAGACTGGGGAGGCGGAAGCGGGAATATAGAATACACCTACACAAGCGGTAAAGGCTCAACGCTATTTGACAGTTACGCGGAGATAGTTGAAGATGCCACATATCAACCCGTATTAGCCGATAACGGCGGGGATACGGAGACAATCCTCCTGGCGTCTTCAGGTTCAGTAGCGGACGGATTAGGTGTACTTTTAGGGTGTTACGATGATGCAGGAACAACAAAATATGCGTTTAGTGAGGACAGTGGTACTACCTGGAAAGCAGTTGAAGACGGAAGCGCAGTATCGGAAACGGTAACGGCAATAACAACAGATCAGCGATCTTATTTGAGAAATGATCCTCCTTCAATTGGAGCATATGAGCTTAATGGTGTTTTACCTGTAGAGCTGACATCATTTTCTGCACTAATTCTCGATAATGCGGTTGAACTGAATTGGAATACAGCAACAGAGGTGAATAATTACGGGTTTGAAGTAGAAAGATGTGAGACACAAGATGTGAGAAGTGAGATGTGGGAAAAGATTGGCTTTGTTAACGGACACGGAAACAGCAACTCACCCAAAAGCTATTCATTCACAGATACCCCAACCGGCGGCACAACGTTTAAGTACAGACTAAAACAAATAGACTTTGACGGCGCTTATGAGTACAGCGACGAAGTAGAAGTAAGCTTGGACGCAATTACAGAGTACAGTCTTGAGCAGAATTACCCGAATCCGTTTAACCCTACAACGACAATAAAATATCAAATACCTGAAACCGGGAATGTAACGTTAAAAATATATGATGTACTAGGAAGGGAAGTAAAGACACTTGTAAACGAAACACAAATAATCGGGGTTTATTCGGTGGAGTTTAATGCATCGAAGCTGGCGAGCGGAGTATATATTTCCAGGTTAACCGCAGGTAATTTTGTAGAAAAGAGGAAGATGTTGTTGGTTAAATGAAATTATGATTGTAGAGATATCCCCCCATGGGATGTCTCTACTAAACTTAATCTACAGTCCGAACAGATTTTTTAGGAATCTTCTTTCAATTTTCATAATGTATAAATATACATTTGATTTGCATATTATGCGCTATGTGAAAATATTTTGAAAATTATTCCAAATTTATCTTGACATGCAGTTTCCCTTTTATTATGTTTGTCGAAATGAAATTTTCAAATGCAAATATCGCTGTTCACAACCCGTCACGTCGTATAAGGCGTATCCGACCGTATAGGCCATTCTAGGTCATCAATTAAGCTTTTACATATTTCAAAACAAAAATTAAAAGGAAAAAAATGATATCGGTAGGTATTATTGGCGGCAGCGGTTATACAGGTAAAAAATTATTACAATATTGTACTAATCATCCAATCATAGAAGAAATCAAAATTTACGGCAATTCAACTGCCGGGCAGCCGGTTCTATCTATTTTCCCGGAATTACATAGCTTAGTTGATGAGTTAACAGTAATCTCCGTAACAGAGTTAAATGACCATCACGATGTCTATTTTGTTTCGCTTCCGCACGGAGAATCACTAAAATATATACCTGCTTTGATTGAAAAAGGGAAATATGTTATTGATCTCGGTGGTGATTTCAGACTGGATCATAAAGAATTATATAAAGAGTGGTACAAATTTGAGCATTCCTCGGACTACTTATTAAATAAAAAAATATACGGTTTAGCTGATTACTCGAAGTTAGATTATTCAGACCAAAATCTAATTGCTAATCCCGGTTGCTATCCAACATCAGTACTTTTAGGTCTTTTGCCGTTGGTTGAAGATTACAGTGATAAAATTCTCTCTGTTAGTTCTGTTTCGTATTCTGGTACCAGCGGTGCCGGGAAATCGCCGAAACAGGAATTAATGGTTTCGGAAATGCACGGTAATGTTAGAGCATATAATGTAAATAAACATAGACATGAACCAGAGATTTTACAGGAATTGAATAAAGCCGGTTTTAATTCACCGTTTTCCTTTACAACACATTTGCTGCCGGTTGATACCGGTATCTATTCAACCTCTTCAGTCCACTTAAAAGATGGTGTTTCGGAAGATGAGGTGTTACGGAAATATGAGGATACATATAAAGATAGATTTTTTGTTAGATTAAGAAATGAACCCCCGAATTTGAAATGGGTAATAGGTACAAACTTCTGTGATATAAATATTTCCGTTAAAAATAATAAAATAATTATCTGTACGGCAGTAGATAATTTAATAAAAGGAGCATCCGGGCAGGCTGTTCAAAATTTGAACAAACTTTTCGGCTGGGATGAAAAATTAGGAATATTAAAATTTGAGGGGGACAATGTTGAAGTATATTGAAAATGGAACGGTTACATCAGTCCAGGGAATTAAAGCTGCAGGAATACACTGCGGTATAAAAAGAAAAAGAAAAGATTTGGCGGTAATATATTCGGAAACACCCTGTACTGTCGCAGGAACTTTTACATTAAATAAAGTTAAAGCAGCACCCTTACTTGTTTCTCAAAAAGTAATTGAAGGCAAAAAGCCTGTTAAAGCTGTTGTTGTTAATTCAGGTAATGCCAACGCTTGTACAGGGGATACTGGTATGTATGACGCATTGGTGATGCAGGTGCATACTGCTCAAATGCTTAACTTGGAGAAAAATGAAGTACTGATAAGTTCAACAGGTGTAATTGGAGAAAAGATGCCGATGGATAACCTTTTGAACGGCATTAGCGATATCTCGGGGTTGTTGAGCAGCAACGGAGGGCATGATGCAGCCAGTGCAATAATGACTACCGATACAAAACCTAAGTCTTATGCTGTTAAGGTTGAACTTGAATCCGGTGTTATTACTATAGGCGCTATTTGTAAAGGCAGCGGAATGATTATGCCTAATATGGCTACTATGCTCGCTTTTATAGCTACCGATGCAGCTATAGGAACAGATTTTCTTCAAAAGTTGCTTAGCAAGGCTGTTTCAAAATCATTTAACAAAATTTCCGTTGACGGCGAAACAAGTACTAACGATATGGTTACCATAATGGCCAACGGTTTATCGGGAATTGAGATAAAAGAAAATTCAGAAGATGAAAATAAATTTTTCGAAGCACTCTCCGCATTATGTGTTACGATGGCTAAAGCAATTGTCTCGGACGGTGAAGGGGCAACTAAGGTAGTAACGATCAACGTAACCGGGGCAAATACTGAAACCGATGCTGATTTAGTTGCAAAGTTTATTGCAAACTCGGCATTGGTTAAAACCGCGATTTACGGCTGCGACGCTAATTGGGGAAGAATTATGTCCGCAGCCGGAATGAGCGGTGCCGATATTGATCCTTCAAAAATGAGTATCAGTTTTAACGATCTTCCTATACTTAAGCCTGATTATGCTTTGGAATTGAATGAAGAAGCCGCCCTGGAAATACTTAAACTTCCGGAATACCAGATAAATGTAAATCTTAACGGCGGTTCAAAATCTTCAACCTGGTGGACGTGTGATTTCACCGAAGATTACATAAAAATTAATTCCGAATACAGAACATAAAGGAGACAGAAATGAAAATAGCAGTAGTTAAACTCAGCGGAAAATCTATTGCTGAATTTCTAAATGATAATAAATGGATAAACAATATCCAAAAATTGCAGGAAAATTTTGACGGGGTAATAATTGTTCACGGGGCAGGCATCAGTATTACAAACTGGCTAAATGCCCTTGGTCACAAATCAGAATTTATTGACGGCCAGCGTGTTACATGCGACAAAACCATGGAAGTTGTTGCGGCTGTTCAGGGAGGCCTTCTGAACTCGCAGATAGTAAGCAGGCTAAATGCCAACGGAATAAAGGCAACCGGTTTAAGCGGAGTTGACAGGGGATCGTTTGTTGCTGAAAATACAAACGAGGAATTGGGTTTTGTAGGGGTCCCTATTCAAGTTTCTTCAACAGATTGGATGCTTGATTTGACAGCCGGCAATGTTGTCCCGGTTATATCAAGTATTTGCAGGGACAAAGACGGGAATTTAATGAATGTTAATGCCGACATTTTTACAGAAGCACTATCCGCTTCAATAAATGCGGAATGTGTTTTTTTCATATCTGATGTTGACGGCGTTAAATTAAACGGTAGTATACAAAGCGAGATAAATGAACAGGATATTTTGCAAGGAATTGATAACGGGCAAATCAGCGACGGAATGATTCCAAAATTAAACAGTTGTGTAAGCTTATTAAAAAAAGGAATAAAAAAAGTCTGGATCGGATCGGACAAACTGGAGGAATTATTTAATGATACCGCAAGCACAAATACCAAAGGAACCTGGGTTGTACAAACAGCACAAAGCTGAATCGAACGGCAGTCCTTTGGTTAAAAATTATGCCCGTTACCCTGTGGAATTTAAAAAGGGTGATGGTGTTAATCTGTTTGATTCAGAAGGCAAGAAGTATCTTGATTTTCTAAGCGGAATTGCCGTAACAGGATTTGGACATAACCATCCTACGATTAATGCAGCTGTTGAAGAACAATTAAATAAACTGTGGCATGTATCCAATTTGTTTGAATCATATGACCAGAAATCACTGGCCCGAAAGCTGGTGAAAAAATCCGGGCTTCATTCCGTCTTCTTTTCAAACTCCGGTTCTGAAGCAAACGAGGCTGCAATTAAATTTGCAAGAAAATGGGGCAACGGTAAATCAAATATTTTAACTGCTGTAGGAGGATTTCACGGCAGAACAATGGGAAGCCTTTCCGCAACCGCCCAGTTTAAAACATGGGAGGGATTTTCACCCTTGCTGCCAGGGTTTAATTATATTCCATATGACGACATTGATAACATAAAATATTCCATAACCGATAATACCATTGCGATTATGGTTGAGCCTATCCAGGGCGAAAGCGGCGTTATTATTCCCTCATCGGGTTATTTGAAATCCCTTAGAGAGATATGTGACGAATACGGGCTGCTTTTAATCTTGGATGAAATCCAGACAGGAATTGGCAGAACCGGGAAATTTTTTGCTCATCAGTGGGATGATGTTAAACCTGATATAATTACGCTTGCAAAAGGGATTGCAAACGGTATTCCGCTAGGCGCTACAATTGTGTCCGAAAAAGTAGCGGAAACAATTACACCGGGATGCCACGGATCAACTTTCGGCGGAAATCCTTTGGCAGTTGCTGCGGCAAATGCCGTTGTTGATTTGGTTGACGACTTTTTACTTGATAAAGTTATTGAATCGGGAAAACTTCTTGAAAAATCAATCAATCTAATTTTTACCGAAAAAATCAAAGAAGTCAGAAGCAAAGGATTGATGGTAGGAGTTGAATTCGTAGAAGGAGTATCCGCTAAAGAAATTGCAAAGATTCTGTTAAACAAAGGTATAGTAGTTGGAAATTCGGGTGATTCTGTTTTAAGACTTCTTCCGCCTTTAATCATTTCTAAAAATGATATTGTGGAATTTACCGTTATATTTGAGAAAGTATTACAGCAAATATAACAGGAAAGAACTATGTCCGTAAAATTAAACAGACAAAATAAAATTAAAGAGATACTTCATTCGGTAAAAATTTCGAATCACGAACAAATGATTAAGATGCTCGAAGAAGAAGATATTCACATTACCCAGGCAACTCTCAGCCGTGATTTTGCGGAGCTTGGTGTTGTAAGAACCTTTGTTGAGAATGAACCGAGATATATTCTCAATGCAAACGAAACCGGGAAACAAATTGATAAACTAATCGGTTTCGAAATCTTAAGTGTACATAACAATGAAACAATGATAATAATAAGAACATTGGCCGGAAGGGCACAGGGAATAGCCCATTACATCGACAGGCTCAACAAACCGGAAATAATGGGAACAGTCGGCGGAGACGATACCGTACTGGTTATTCCGAGTTCTCAAAAATATATAGGAGAAATAAAAGAGTTTATAAACAGTAAAATGAACCAGAAGTAAAATGTAAATCAAGTTATGTTGATATCATAACTGATTGTCATTCCCGCATGTTTTTAGCGGGAATCTTATTAACAAAAATTTGATCCGGTTTAAAAGATTACAGGAATGACGATGAAATTTTAATAATAATATCACACTTTTACAGGCTCATTATAAAAATTAAGTAAGATTCAATAATACAGGAAGCATATTATGAAAAACAAGATTGTAGTTGCGTATTCGGGAGGTTTAGATACCTCCGTAATGGTAAAATGGCTTAAAGAAAATTATGATGCGGAAATAATTACGGTTACGGGTGATTTGGGGCAGAAATCGGAAATGGAAGGTCTTGAAGAAAAAGCAATTAAGACCGGGGCATCCAAAGCAGTTATTCTTGATTTGAGGAAAGAGTTTATTGAACAATATATTTGGAAAGCATTAAAAGCAGGAGCCATATACGAAGGAGTTTATCCATTGGCAACTGCAATAGGAAGGCCTTTGTTGGCAAAATCTTTGGTTGATGTAGCACTAATGGAAAATGCAGATACAATTGCTCACGGATGTACAGGCAAAGGCAACGACCAGGTAAGATTTGAAGTCGGAATAAATACCCTTGCCCCGGAAATGAAAATTATTGCACCGTTGCGGGAATGGGAATTTAAAAACCGCGAGGAAGAAATTGATTACGCCGTTGAACACAAAATTCCGCTCAGCATAACTAAAGCAAAGCCGTATTCAATTGATGATAACATGTGGGGAGTTGCCGTTGAATGCGGTGAACTTGAAGATACAACCAATGCCCCCCCTGCAGATGCTTATCAAATTACAACCGACCCTAAATTATCACCTGAAGAACCGGCAAAACTTACTCTTACTTTTGAAAAAGGTATCCCGATATGTTTAAACGGTGAAATAAATGATCCGATTGAAATGCTTGAACATCTGAATAAATTTGGCGGGTTACACGGCATAGGCAGAATCGATATGATTGAAAACAGGGTAGTAGGAATAAAATCAAGAGAAATTTACGAAGCCCCGGCTGCAACCATTCTGCATAAAGCACACAATGAACTAGAAAAGTTGGTTTTGGATAAAGACACATTCCGGTTTAAGCAGGATGTAAATAACAAAGTAGCAAATCTAATTTATGACGGCTTATGGTTTTCGCCGTTTTTCAATTCACTAATGGCTTTTGTTGATTCGACACAGGAAAAAGTAAGCGGTGAAGTCAAAATGGAATTATATAAAGGCAACATAAATATTTTATCAAGAAAATCCGATTTCAGTTTGTACCAAAAAGAATTAGCAACTTATTCTTCTGAAATTGAAGATCATTTTGACCACAAAGCAAGCGAAGGATTTTTGAAAATTTACGGGTTGCCTTATAAAACAATAAACCAGATTTACCAGGATAAAAATGTGGAAGAAGTTGCTTAATGCTGTGGGGCGGAAGATTTGAAGAGGCTCTGGATAATGCTGCAATGAGTTTTTCTTCTTCTTTGAGTTTTGATAAAATACTAATAGAAGAAGAAATTGCAGTCAGTAAAGCTCATGCTAAAATGCTTGCCAAAGTAGGCATCATTAACCGGGATGAATCTAAAAAAATTATTAACGGACTTGATGAAATATTATCGAAATGGAAATCCGGTAACCTTATCCTAGATGAAAATAAATTTGAGGACATCCACTCTGCTGTAGAAGCATATTTGTTCGAATTAATAGGTGATACCGCAGGTAAGCTGCACAGCGGCAGAAGCCGGAACGACCAGGTCGTCACAATTGAAAGACTCTGGGTAATTAAAACCGGCAAAGAAATAATAAACAGCATTAACGAATTTCTTTCGGTTTTATTAAACCGGGCTGAGCAGCACATTGAAACAATTATTCCCGGCTACACCCATCTGCAAAGGGCGCAGCCGGTTTCTTTAGCGTTTCATTTACTGGCCTATTTTGAAATGCTGAAAAGGGATTCCGAAAGATTTAAAAATGTAATTAAGGAATGTGATGAATGCCCCATGGGCTCTGCTGCTTTAGCCGGTTCAACCTTGCCTCTCGACCGCGAATTTATTGCAAAAGAATTGGGTTTTTCAAAACCAACCGAAAACGCTTTAGACACGGTTTCCAACCGTGATTTCCTTTTGGATTTTCTGAATGCCGTTAATTTGTGTATGATGCATTTAAGCCGGTTATCCGAAGAATTAATTTTATGGTCGTCGTCTGAATTTTATTTCATTGTATTATCGGATAAATTAACAACAGGCTCATCTTTAATGCCGCAGAAAAAAAATCCGGACATGGCTGAACTAATTAGAGGAAAATCGGGAAGAGTGTCCGGCAATTATATTTCTTTGCTGACAACAATGAAAGGTTTGCCGTTAAGCTATAACCGTGACATGCAGGAAGATAAAGAACCTGTATTTGATTCCTATTTCACATTAATAAACAGCTTAAAAATAATGACCGGCATGATCGGTACGATGGAAGTAAATTCCTCGAAATTTCTAGAAGAATTAAAAAATGATTTTTCACTAGCAACCGATTTAGCCGACTGGCTTGTTATTAAAGGAGTTCCTTTTAGAGAAGCACATTCTATTATAGGCAGTCTTGTAAAAAAAATGGAAGGTGATAAAACTACATTCAGTGAAATTTCAGTAAAATACCTTAGAGAATTAAATCCTATCTTTGATGAATCAGCTTTAGAAATTCTACAAACAGAAAATCCTCTCAAAAACAAAAAAACATACGGCTCACCGAATCCCAATTTTGTAAAGGAACAAATTTTAAATTATAAATTAAAAATTGCAAAATAGATTGCACTATTTTGAGTTAGCAATCATTTATCGAATCAGCTTTTTTAGAATCGACAATTATTATAATCATTTATATATTTCATTCGCATAAAAAATAGTATAAAATGGAAAGCATAGTAAATATACATATTGAAAAATTACCTGAAGGTGTTTATTTAGCTACGTCTGATGATATTCAAGGGCTTGTTGCTCAAGGGAGAACAGTAGCGGAAACAATTGAAATTGCTCGCGATGTAGCCAAGAAACTTTTGGAAGTATATGGTGAAAATGAGAAAATCACTATTCAACTTATAACTGATTCATTTAATTATCCTCTGGTATTGGGATCTTAATTGGGCAGGTTGGCTGGGTTCAAATTACAAATTTTAAAAAGTTTTTGATTTATTTAGTTGACTTCAATTATTAGTAATATGAGATTAAAAAATAAATATTGTATGTAAGATGGATTTGTCTTAAATTCCTTTCAGAGGGATTTCATATTTGTTCAATTCATAATTTTCTTTTGATTTTATTACCTTTTTTATTAAAACGAGTTATCATATATTAGAATAAGGATAAAATTTCATAAAAGTATAAGATGATAATAAGATTTTGATTTGATAAAGCATAAGGAGAACGAATCATGGTAGCAAGACTTTTACTTGTTTTTATGTTTTTTATTTCCTCTACGATTTTTTCCCAATCGACTATTTACGTTAATGCCAACACGGGTGATGATGATAGCGGCGTTGGTTCGAGCGGGAGTCCCTTTAAAACATTTCATAAAGCATACACTGTAGCTTCAAGTAATGATATAATTGATTTAACGGGAACGTTCGACTGGACAGATGCTGATGAAGCAGGTGATGCGAGTATATCCGGATACACAATAGCAATAAATCTTACCATTCAAGGTCAAGGTGCCGATCAAACAATTGTACAGGCGGCATCAACTTCTAATTCTGCCGACCGGAGAGTTTTTACAATGTCTTCAGCAGTAACAGTTACATTTAGTGATATTTCTATTCGTAACGGTAAAACCGAAGGCAGTGGAGAAAGTGACTATGGAGGAGGAATTAAAGTTAATGGCGGAGCAAATGTTACGTTTACAAATTGTTACATCTATGATAATGTATCTAATGTAAGGGGAGGAGCAATTGAAGCAGACCAATCTACTTTAACTATTACGAATTCAACTATATCCGGAAATTCAGGATATCATGGAGGCGGGATATATGCTTCTTCTAATACCACAGATATTGAAAATTCCACGATTTATAATAATACAGCTGACAATTCTGTAAGCACATATGGCGGCGGGATAAATCTCACTGGTGGTACGGCTACAATTATGAATTGCACTATATGTGATAATTCTAGTGGCGCCTCTAATGGCGGCGGCGGTCTTGAAGTGGATGGTAACTCTTTGACTATCCAAAATACAATCATTGCGAATAATACTGCTAATGCCTCTGACCAGGATGTTGAAAATTATGGTGGCACAATTACTGACAATGGTTATAATATTGTCGAAGTTTCTTCCGGCCAAACATGGAATGCAACTGGAGATATTTCAGGTTCACAAGCTGATCTTTTTGGTACAGGGGTAAGCAGTACACCTTCCTTAGCAGAGAATAATACTACAAATGGTACTCCAACATTGAAAACAATTTCCGGCAGTGTGGCTATAGATGCTGGTTCAAGCAGTAACGGCGCTCCAACTACTGATCAGCGGGGAGCAAGCCGCAACGGGACTACGGATATTGGTGCATACGAATATTGGGACGATGCAGGTTCTTTACCTGTCGAATTAACTACTTTCACAGCTTTAATTAGTGATAATTCAGTTGAATTAAATTGGAACACAGCAACTGAAGTGAATAATTACGGCTTTCAAGTAGAAAGGAAAACGATAAAAGATAAAAGTGAAAACACTTGGGAAAAAATTGGATTTGTAAATGGTCACGGCAACAGCAACTCGCCGAAAGATTATTCTTTTATTGATAATCTTACTCTTCTTAATCTTAATCAAACTTTTCAATACAGACTAAAACAAATAGATTTTGACGGCAGTTATGAGTATTCAAATACTATAGAGATTTCATTAATGAAATCTCTGCCAAACGAAGTTGTTTTAAATCAGAATTACCCGAATCCCTTTAATCCGGCTACAGTTATCAGCTATGTCATTCCTAGCAGAGTCGAGGAATCTAATATTCGGTTAACTATTTATGATATGCTCGGAAACGAAATCGCTACATTAGTCAATAAAAAACAATCGGCGGGAAGTTATTCTTATAACTTTGATGGAGCTGATCTTGCCAGTGGAACCTATATTTATAAGTTGGTAACAGATAATTTTACTGAGGTTAAAAAGATGATATTACTAAAATAGAAATTAAATTGACACTTATAGTCATGGGTAGTTATTTATTAAACAATAAATGACTACCTCTGACAACAAATGACTAATTGACATTTCATATTCAACTTCTCAAATCAAAAACCGGTAATCATTCATCTGTAATCTTTGAGTCTTTTATTAAATACTACCATGTCTTATAAGAAATTTGTTAATCTTTTCTTTTTTACTTGCGTAATACTTTTAGTCCCTTTAATTTGACAATGCGAAAATAATATTATATAGTCTTTTTTTATGATGATATATAAGCCGGAACGAAAATTTGTTAAATAAGAAAATAAAATCTTACCGCAACAAAAATTTTTCAATAAGCCGAGACGCTGCTGCCAATAGTCACATCAATTTACATAAACAAATAGATAAAAAAATGCTCGATAATAAAGCAGCCTTTTCCTTAAAACTAACCAACAAATTACTTAATTAAAATCTGGAGTAATTATGTCAGAATATGTAAAAAATCTGATGGCCGATGTAAAAGCAAAAAATCCTGCGGAACCCGAATTTCATCAAGCGGTTCAAGAGGTTGCTGAATCTTTAGTTTTGGTATTAGAAAAACATCCTGAATACAGATCAGCAAAAATTCTGGAAAGAATTATAGAGCCTGAAAGAGTAATAATGTTTAGAGTTCCATGGGTAGACGACCAAGGCGAAGTACAGATTAATCGTGGTTTCAGAATTGAAATGAACAGTGCAATTGGACCTTACAAAGGCGGACTAAGATTTCACCCTTCTGTTAATTTGGGGATTTTGAAATTTCTTGCTTTTGAACAAGTATTTAAAAACTCGTTAACAACCCTTCCAATGGGAGGTGGTAAAGGCGGGTCAGACTTTGATCCTAAAGGTAAAAGTGATGCCGAAGTTATGAGATTCTGCCAGAGCTTTATGACTGAATTACAACGTCACATTGGCCCAAATACAGATGTACCTGCCGGTGACATAGGTGTTGGAGGCAGAGAAATAGGTTTCTTATTCGGACAGTACAAAAAAATCAGAAATGAATTTACAGGTGTATTAACCGGTAAAGGCATTAACTGGGGCGGCTCTTTAATTAGACCGGAAGCAACCGGTTACGGTGCGGTTTATTTTGCAAAAGAAATGTTGTCTACCAAAAATGAAACAATGGAAGGAAAAGTGTGCCTGGTTTCCGGTAGCGGTAATGTTGCTCAATTCACAACTGAAAAGGTTCTTGATTTAGGTGGTAAAGTTGTCACTTTGTCAGACTCATCCGGTTATATTTATGATGAAGAAGGTATTGACAGAGAAAAATTAGCTTACGTTATGGATCTTAAAAACGTAAGAAGGGGAAGAATTAAGGAATACGCTGAAAAATATACCAATGCTGTTTATACTTCTTTTGATCCAAATGCAGACCATAATCCTTTATGGAATCATAAAGCCGACTGTGCTTTCCCGTCTGCAACTCAAAATGAAATCAACGGAACAGATGCCCAGAACCTAATTAACAACGGTGTTTATGTTGTATCCGAAGGTGCCAACATGCCGTCGGATTTAGATGCTGTAAACATATTCCTTGAAAACAAATTATTATACGGCCCGGGCAAAGCGGCCAATGCAGGCGGTGTTGCGGTTTCCGGTCTTGAAATGGCACAAAACAGCATGCGTTACGGCTGGACTAGAGAAGAAGTTGACAACAGGCTGGCAATGATTATGAAAAGCATTCATGAAACATGTGTTGAAACTGCCAAGAAATACGGTACGCCCGGTAACTATGTTAACGGTGCAAACATCGGAGGCTTTATAAAAGTGGCCGATGCAATGCTTGATTTAGGTATTGTTTAATTTGAATTGTCATAGATTATTAAAGGGTTGTCTCATGCGGCAGCCCTTTTTTGTTTAGAAAAACTATAATAAATTATTTATCTTTTTGTTTAATTTGGAAAATTCGTAAAGCATGCAGAACAAAAAATACAAATTCAATTCTGATATTATTAAGACAAGTAAATACAAAAAGTTTCAAGACTTCCATAACTTGATGCGTTTCAGAGTCAGGGATATAATTCTTGTATCAAGTTTATATGATTCGTATATCTTTGAAGAAGACAACAGGCTTTACGAATTAATTAGAAAAGAATTCCAGCACCTAAATTTGAGTCATTCCCCGGAACTTATCCAGGTCTCTTCAGGGGCTGAAGCTATTGAACTTACGGAGCAGGAAGAAAGATTCGATTTAATACTTACCACCCAGCATATTGAAGATATGCACACTATAGATTTTGCTAAAAAAGTTAGAAAAGGCGGAATTGACATACCTATTGTTCTGCTTGGTTATAATAACCGTGAAATGCTCGATTTAATAAAACATCCCGAATCGGATATATTTGATAAAATATTTATCTGGCAGGGGGATTATAGGATTATCCTGGGTATAATTAAATATCTTGAAGATAAATACAACGTAGAATACGACACACAAAGTATAGGCGTTCAGGTTATTATTTTAGTTGAAGACAGCATACGGTTTTATTCCTCTTATCTCCCGCATGTTTATACACAAGTATTAAATCAATCACAGAGTCTGCTTTCAGAAGGGATTAATCTTTCCCATAAATTTTTAAGGATGAGGGCACGTCCGAAAATACTGCTTGTTTCTACTTATGAAGAAGCAATGCATTATTATGAAAAATATGAAGAGTACATACTCGGCATAATCTCAGATGTTGATTTTTTAAGAGATGGAGAGAAGGATAGTGAAGCAGGTATTAAACTTGCTAAAGAGGTAAAATCAAAAGATCCTGATCTGCCGATTTTGCTTCAATCAAAAACCCCTGAAAATGAGCGAAAAGCTTACGAGATAGGTTGCTCATTCGTATTAAAAGATTCTCCTACATTACTGCATGAAGTACAGCACTTTATGATGGAGAATTTCAGTTTTGGCGATTTTGTTTTTAGAATAGAAGAAGGAAAAGAAGTAGGCCGCGCAAAAAACCTAAAGGAACTGCAAAAGGCATTGCAGACGGTCCCGGACGAAAGTATATATTATCATTCCGAAAAAAATCATTTTTCCAATTGGTTAAAGGCAAGAACAGAATTTTGGCTAGCACAGCAATTCCGGCCTCGTAAAGTATCGGACTATCCTTCAATTAGTGATTTAAGAAAATACTTAATTAATTCGGTTAGGAATTTCAGGAGTTCAAGGCAGCGGGGAGTTATTTTAGATTTTAACAGGGAATCATTTGAAAAAAGGATGTCGTTTGCAAGAATAGGCGGCGGCTCAATAGGAGGAAAAGCAAGGGGGTTAGGATTTATAAATAATTTGCTCAGCAACTTTGATATTGAAAAACAATTTCCCGGAGTAAATATTTTTGTACCTCCTTCTGTAACAGTTGCTACAGATTATTTCGACAGTTTTTTAACGGAAAATAATTTAGAAGAGTTTGCATTAAATTGCAAAGACGATAAAGAATTAATAAAGAGGTTTTTGCATTCGCAGAATTTTCCTTCCGAACTCGTAAGTCAACTAAGAGATTATTTGTGCATTGTTAAAGACCCGTTGGCTGTAAGATCGTCTAGTTTACTTGAAGATTCGCAAGGGCAGCCTTTTGCCGGGGTTTACGAAACCTATATGCTTCCGAATTCACACACCGATGTAGAGGTAAGGCTGATCCAGTTGCTGAACACCATCAAGCTTGTTTATGCGTCAACTTTTTTCCAGAAAACTAAAGATTACATACAGGTTACTTCATACAGGCTGGAAGAAGAAAAAATGGCGGTCATAATTCAAAAGCTTGTCGGCAACCGTCACGAAAATAGATTTTATCCCGAGTTTTCAGGAGTTGCAAAATCATATAATTTTTATCCCGCACCTCCGCTTAAATCATCAGATGGGATTGTACAGTGTGCTTTCGGTTTGGGCAAAACAATTGTGGAAGGCGGATCAACAGTAAGGTTTTGTCCTAAATATCCTAAGCATTTGCTGCAGTATGCTACCATTGAAGATATTCTTAATTACAGCCAGCAGGAATTCTTTGCTTTGGACCTCGAAGAAAGTAACGACAATCTTTTGATTACTGATGATATATTTGTGAGAAAATATTACTTGAGTTCTGCGGAAGATGACAATACATTGCCTCTTGTCGGTTCCACATATTCAAGTGAAAACAACGTTATATACGACGGGACATCACGTTCGGGGAGCCGGTTATTTACCCTTGCCCCGATTTTAAAATACAGGATATTCCCGTTGCCTGAAATTCTAGAACTTCTGATGGAGATGGGTGCGTGGGGTATGGGCTCACCGGTTGAAATTGAATTTGCCGCTAATTTATCAACGGAAAAAGGAAAGAATAAAGAATTTGGAATTTTACAAATGAGGCCGCTTGTAATTAATGATGAGAAGGAAGAATTAAACATTGAGGTTCATGAGGAATCCGATATAATATGCAAAAGCGAGAATGTTCTCGGCAACGGAAGGATACAAAATATTTACGATATAATTTTTGTTGATATAAACCATTTCGACAGGTCAAGAACACGTGAAGTTGCGAGGGAAATAGGTGAACTGAACTCAAGATTAATAAATCAAAATAAAAGATATATTTTAATTGGTGTTGGACGCTGGGGAACACTGGATCCATGGCTGGGTATCCCGGTAACCTGGGAACAGATATCCGGCGCTAATGCAATTGTTGAATCCAATTTTAAAGATTTTAACGTTGCCCCGTCACAAGGATCTCATTTTTTCCAAAACTTAACATCTTTCAAAGTCGGCTATTTTACGGTGAATAATCACCTGGAACAGGGATTCATTGACTGGAGCTGGTTGGAAGAACAATCAAATGTTGAAATGAGAGATTATACAAGGCACGTTACTTTTAATAAACCGATAACTATTAAAATCAACGGACAGAAAAATATCGGGGTTATTCTAAAACCGGGAATAGAGTAAGTATTGATTTTACTCATACTCTTAATCATAATCTTACCCACCTTAATCGTTTTTAGATTAAGATTACGAGTAAGATTAAGAAGAAAAAATATCGAATGAATTACTTATTTAATTTTTAGTCAGGAGTGTGAAATGAAACAATTCAAAATTCATCCTGCAGTTAGAACGGAAAATATAACTTATGCTGTTAGAGACATAGTTGTGCTGGCTAATGAAGTTGCGAAGACAGGGAAGGAAATGTTGTATTTAAATATCGGTGATCCCAACCAATTTGATTTTTACCCTCCTAAACATATGCTTGAAGCTACCTATAAAGCAATGCTCGATAATAACAACGGTTACTCGCCGTCGTCGGGAATAAAAGGTGCGGTCAAAGCGATTGAAAAAGAGGCGGAAAAAAAAGGAATTCAAAATGCGCAGGATATTTTTGTAACAACAGGGGCAAGTGAAGCTATTGACGTTTGTTTAACAGCTCTTGTTAACGACGGTGAAAACGTATTAACGCCTACACCGGGGTATCCTTTATACACAGCCATCGCAAGCAAATTGCAAATGATGGAAAACCCTTACTTTCTTGATGAAAACAACGGCTGGCAGCCTGATCTTGAAGACATTAAAAGTAAGGTGAATAAAAAAACAAAAGCTATTATTATAATCAACCCGAACAACCCGACCGGCTCAAATTGCAGTTACGATACACTGAAAGAACTTGTCGATTTTGCACTTGAAAATAAGCTCGTAATTTTGGCAGATGAAATTTACGACAAACTTTTGTTTGACGGACGTAAACACGTCTCAATAGCTTCAATCAACAAAGACGTGCCTGTTGTTACTTTCGGGGGATTGTCAAAAAACTATATGGTTCCCGGTTTCAGAATCGGATGGGGAATTGTAAGCGGCGATAAATCAATGCTGGGAGATTACATCGAAGCAGTGAATAAAATTCTCCGCGCCAGATTATGTGCAAATCATCCCGAACAATACGGCATTCAAACAGCTCTTGAAGGCGATCAATCGCACCTTGAAGAAGCAATGACAAAGTTGCACAGAAGAAGAGATCTGACTTATGAAATGTTAAACGCTGTTGACGGAATTTCATGCGTAAAACCGGAAGGCGCATTTTATGCTTTCCCGAAATTAGATATAAAAAACAGCGATGAACATTTTGTAAAAGAATTGATAAAAGAAACAGGTGTAGTTGTTGTTCCCGGCACAGGATTCGGGCAGGTTACCGGCACAAGACATTGCAGGATAGTTTTCTTACCCCAGGAAGAAATACTTGAGAAAGCCTATAAAAATATTGCATCCTTTTATGAAAAATATGTTAGTGAGTTTGAATAAATTTAAAAAGTGTGGCTAACGTATGGGGCGATGCAGTTGCCACTTTGTTGGCCTTGTGCGCGTTGACAGTGGCAATTATTGCATATACACAAGCCAAATTGGTTTTGGGATTTTGCCATAAAGTCCTCTCTTTTTAAGACCTGCCCGCCGTACTAGACTTTGGGAGGCGGGGAGGATTTAGGTGAGTTTGAAATAGAAACAAAATCCCAAAACCAATTTGCAACAAGTATA
>JASFMY010000109.1:0-24772 GCA_050117315.1 Ignavibacteria bacterium | reverse complement strand
TTTTCTAATTAATAAGAACTTTTTTTGATAAATGCTCTTTTTGATGAAAAAACGAATAAACCTGTTCTGTGAAATTGGTAGTAATATGAGTTTAACCCGGATTATGCAATAGAATATTGTAATTATTCCTAACCCATTAGAGGTAAAGGAGTTAATAATTTGTAAAGATTTACCATTTTCTGATGCTTTGCATTAGAGTATCTTATTTATTGAACTTGTTAATGTTAATGATTTCATCTGGTTAATTGCAGCAGTGTTTAATTTTATTATTCTTTCCGAAGGCTCCGTTTCAATTCTTATAAATTCGGCATTAAGACTTTCAAGGTTGCTAAGCACTATTAACTGTTCCAAACTGGTTGAATTTGACCCCTTGGTTTTATACAGCTATTTAACAATTTTGATAATTTTCCCTTAGGATTGGCATAACCCACAACCAATTCATCACAATTTTCAACTATAAATTTGTTTCTTTGGGAAGATGATTCTTGTGTTATTCTATTAACATTTGGCGATGTTGAAATCACCAATAATTTATTTTTCTCTAACCCTTCTAATATTCCATCTTCCCATCTTTGCTTTAATGATCTGGCAAGTACAATAATTATTGGTTGATCCCCCTTATTTAGATAATGAAAAACATCTTTTTCAATTTTTGAATGAAAACCGGACATTACGCAATTTCCTTTTTCCCTTTGTTCAATAGCCCAGTCGTAGGTTTTTAGAATAATTTCAGCCGGGACTTTACGGGAACATAAAAATCCGATTTTATATTCCTTCATTAAGTCTAAATTCCCTAAAAAATCTTGCCCCTGAATCATTTGTTTTTTGTTCTAACAGATATTTTCTTTTGGATAATTATTTAATTCGGCCAATTCCCGGCCAATCCGGTCAATTAATGGCCTATTATTTAAAAAATCTTTATTACCAAAGGATTCAACTTTGGAAACCAAATTATTGCTTGACATGTAAACCAACGTACATTATTTTCGTATAAAGTTAAAGGGACTGGGAATGCTCGGTCGGATTGAGGCTCTGATTTTATCGGAGCCTTTTTCTTTTTTAAGGAAATACTTTATGGCCTTCCCTTTCCGTTATTCGGTCAATTAGTGGCCAATTGACGGCCAATCCGGCCAATTAACGGCCAATTATTTATTCAAAATATATTTTGCCCCCCGGCCTTTTGAAACTGGCTCTTTAAAAATGTCTAATTCTACAAGTTTTCTTAGATCTTCAGTAGCGGTTGTTTTACCAACGTTATTTATTTTCTGGTAATCAAAATTACTGATAGACACATTTTCTTTGACAAATTTTATAGCATTAAGTTGTCTGTCACTTAAATTATATTTCTTTAGAAATTCATCACTGAACTTATCTTTGAAGATAGTTACCGTAAGTCCGCCAAAAGATTCCTCAATTTTAGGTTCAGGCAAATCTGCTTCTTTGCATGCGCTAATAATTTTTAGAATACCTCTTCCCCAAGAATCGATAAAACCACCTTTATAACAAACATCTGCAATTATTGGATTTCTTGGTAATGAAGGATGAACTTTTTTAAGTGAGTCAATTGTCAAACCATTAGGCAAAGCCCCTTCATTCCAAATACTAAACCTATCTTCATAAACTCTTGTTTGTATTGTAGCGCCCAGATAATTTTTATGAACAAGTGCATTTAACAACATCTCTCTTATAGCTGCAACAGGATACTCTCCCTTTTCTATTCTTTGAAGCCCTTTGAAGTCTATAGGATTTCTAAAAAACATCATTAATAGCAGTATTTAATAAATTAAATAGATTGCCTTCTTTATAAGTCTCTAATACTAGGTCATCATCTGATCTTAAGAAAAGGCCCATTTTTACAGATACATTTGGGTAGAATTTGTTAGGATCTTTGCCAAACAAAATTATTGCAGCTCTCTTTAATTTATCTCCGGAGGTTAATCTAAGTTTTTCAAGTATTTCAAAAGTTGATAAACCATCCACATCCGGAAGACGGTTTGTTTCTTTTGAACTATTTATAAATTTCTTTAAAGTAATTTCATCAATATCATCAAGTTTTGCTCTTTCTTCAACAACATCGTCCCATGTTCTTCCCGATTTCTGTAATAGAAAATCGGTTAATTCAGAGCCGGTTAGTACCTGGTTTGTGCTGCCAATTCTTTTATAATATCTGCCGTGATAAGAAATAGCTACAGTTTGAGGTTCAACTAGAATTTCTATAAAGTCGTTGTTGTTTTCATTAAGCAAATTGATCTGCGGAGAAATACCCAAACCGTTTCTTATCTTATTTGGTAAATCATCCATCAATCTTGCTGAATTTGTTAGACCAAGCACATTGCCGCTATCATCTTTACCGACATATAATTTACCCCCTTTTGCGTTTGCAAAACCGCATATCCATTTAAGGAATTCATCCCGCCAGGTTGATTTGTATTCTATGTTTTGGTCTTCGGGCATATTTTTACTCCCGTTGTTTAGGTACTTGCTTATTGTTATTCTATGCTTTTAATCAGCAAAAAAAATTATAAATAAAAGAGTTCATCTTTAGTTTTTTCTCAGATTGTCAATTATTTTTTCTTGGTCTTGTTCGTCTATATATTTCCAAAATTCCCATCCATTGGTATTACTGCTATTCCCACTGATATCTTTTTTCGCGGCTTCAGCTGCGCCTGATACGGAATTGAAAATTTGGTCATTATAGATTACGCTATAATCAGATAAATCTAGTTCCGCATTTATCTCGGTGTTGTTGTATTTAGCAAATATTGAAATTTTACCCGCTGAACTTGTTGTCTGTGGATTTTCGTAGTACTGATTGATAATTTCAGACTGATTGGTTATCAACAAGTTGTCTATTATTTCAAATATCGCTTTGGCTCTTTTATTTATAAATTCGTCATATTCATCATCTAAAGTACCACCAATTAGTAGAGGATCAATTAAATGATTTGTCAGACTTTGTTCTAAGTTAGGATTATCTTTTGAGAGTTCTTGTAAATATACCGATGGTTTCTTTGAACCTATTTTTATATTAGTAATTTTAGGAATAAGCGTTCTATTTACCACAGTATCAATCATATTTGGGAGTAATTGAGAATTATTCTTACGTAAATACTCTTTAGGGAATATATGATGATCATCTAATTTGCTATTGAAATTTAGTTTGCTGGAATTCTTCCAATCTATAAAACCTTGTACATGAAAATTTATTAAGTTTAATATCCCTTTATAAATAACACTTCCTTTCTTTGAATAAGAGAATAAGTCATCTGCTGATGTAATAATTGATCTTAATTTTTGAAAATAACTTTTATCAGTAATCTTATTACCTACTGCAATCTTCTCAAGTATTCTTGAATCCTGTATAATCATTTCATTTGAAGAACTAGTGTATCTTTGAGAAAAAATAGATGCCCAGTACCAATATTTTATAAAATCAAATTGCCTTTCATCCATTTGCGAGAAATCTTTTCCGATTTCAAGATAAAACATCATTAAAGGAATAATCATATTTTCATAGGGGAGCCAATTTTGATTTATCAAGAAATTATTTTTGCTTAAGAATTCGAGTGTATCTTTAAAAGCCGTACAAACTACATCCCACCACGAATCAAAATGTTCTGCATTCAGTTTGGCCAATATACTCGATCTATTTATTTCTTTTCCGCTGGTTACTATATATGCAATAGCTCTAACTATGATTTCCCTGTTTAATTCAAATTCGGGATATTCTTCTTCAAACTCTTCTATCTTTTGCCTGAGATTAAATCCCACATACAATTTTGCTGCTAATATGTCTATAAAGTTAAGTTGTATTCCTTTGCTGTTGCTCCTTTCAAAGAAAAGCGCAAATTTTTCCGTACTTGTATTCAGCAAATAATATGAAACAAGTTTTTCCCTCTTGAATAAATCTTGAATTTTTCTTGTAATAATTAAGAACCTTCTAAAAACTGTTTTGATTTCTTCACCATCTTTTGATTGATGATATTTTAATCTATCAAAAAAATTCTTTTTAATGTCATCCTCAAAATATCCTTCTTTCATAATAGAATATACGTCGGAGAGTTTGATTGATAACCTTTCTTCATCTTCCTGGCCGGTAAATTCATACAAAATATCTTCGAGGTCTAAGTTGGAAACATCACCGTTTCCCGATAATTCGGAATCATATTTGCAAATAAACCAGACTTCGTCAATATCAAGTAAAGCCCTGTATATTGATGTTATTCTTTGTTGGCCGTCTAAGATTAATCTGAAATGTTCTGTTTTTACTTTTTCTTCAATTTCGTCTTTTGTAAAAGATTTTAATTCAAGATTTCTTCTTGAGCCTTTTCCTTTTCGCGGCCTAATATCTAATTCACGTGTAGTTACTTCAAATGAAGGAACTCCGTAAATAATTGATCCGATAAAAATATCTCTGACCATTGAATCAAATAGGTCATAATTTTTAGCCAAATCCCAGACAAAGTCTCTTTGAAATTCCGGTAAAACAATATCCCCTTTTGTAAGGCCGTCAATTATGCTGTTAATTGATTCAGTGTGAGGTGTTGTTTCCATTTTTTACTCCCCGTTGTTTAGGTCCTTACCCATACGGTATTTTATGTCGTAGTTTATTATAAAGTCTAATTCTTCTTCCGTGAAGCCGTAATGCTTTGCCAATACTTTGTCTATTTCGTCTATTATGTGTTTTGATTTTTTGATATAAAACTCATCATACCGCACATTACCTGTTCTTGTTGAATTTATCTCTCTTCTAATACTGTTAGTCTTAAGATCAACAGCTAAAATCTCAGATAATTTACATAGTGTCTTACTATTTTTCTTTGAAATTACATCAAGACCAAATGGGAACATTGTCACATCTTCAGACCTAATATTCCGACAGTCAGAATAGGCTAAAGTATAATAATAGTACAACGAACTGTTTAGAAACGAGGTAATTATTTTCATTTTATCTTCGGAGTCTACTGCTAGAATTCTCATCTGATTTGTTGACAAATCAGATTGATCACGTTCATTATAAAAATAGGGTTTAAATGAAAATGCTTTCAACCAATAAATGAATGCTCGGTGATAGTAAAATTTTGATGGGTATGATTTATCAAATCCAATCAACTTTCGTTTCTGAGCAATTTTAGTAATTATGCTTATTCCTGTTTCATTTGAACACTTTGGGAAATTTTTCTTATATAAATCTTTATGCGTTATGTGATATTTTAGAAGATTAAAAATTTGATCACGTTCATACGAATACCACCTTATATATTTAGATAAATATATTTTTTTTGAATTATTAAAAATAAGTATGGCAAGTTGTCTTTTTACCCCTTCAAACAATATGCCGGGGTTTGTATCACCTGCAAAAGAAGAAAAATATCCCCCATTCTTAAAAAGTAATTCTCGAAAAGCCAACATTCGTTCACTACTTGCAAGTGCAGATACAGGAGTAATTACACCTATATTTTTACTTTCACATGCTAACTTCAACGCAGCCTCGACTATAGAAGTATATATGTTTCCGCAATCAACCGTTGACATCTTTATTATTGTATAAATCCTCTTAATACTACTATATTCTATATAAGGAGGATTCCCAATAATGACTCCGAAACCTCCTTTTTCATGTACTATTTCATAAAACTCAGCGAACCAGTGAAACGGTTGATGTGTATCATGCCATTTTTTATATCTGGCCTGGTCAACTAAATCATCAGCATTTATTCCGTATTCATAAGCAAGATATTTGTTCAATATATCATTTAAATTTCGCAGCCTTTTTCTTACTTCAGCTTTTGTTTGTTTTAGTGCATTAAAATCGGTTTCTATTAAGTTCTGCTTTTCTTTAAATTCTTTGTAAAGGTCTGCTACAATATTAGCTTCATCTTCAATTTTTTTAAGAAATTGTTTTTCCTCTCCAAACATGAATTTGCCGGTGGCTTCTGTTTCTTCAAAAGCACTTTCAATCTGTTTGTATGTGGTATAACCAACTAAAGTATTGCCCGGACGTATATTAAAATCAATATCGGGCAGAGGTTCTAAACCGTAATTTTCTTTTTTACCGTCGGGCTCAACTTCTGCAACAAGTTTAAGGAATAATCGCAGCTTGGCAATCTCAACCGCTTCTTTCATAATATCAACGCCGTAAAGGTTGTTGAGTATTATGCTTTTATAAATGTAGTATTTTTCATTCGGGTGTTTTTCAATATCGGCAAGCACTTTTCTAAAAACCGGGTGTTTTTGTTTTTTGTTGTTTTCATCAGCCTGTTCAACAAACTCGCGCATGCGTTTTATGCATGTTTCGTAAAGCGGTTCTAAAATGTTTAACGCTGCAAAAAGAAAAGCTCCGGAACCGCAAGTGGGGTCAAGTATTGTTATTTCTTTAATTGCTTTGTAAAAAGCATTTATAAAATCTGAACCTTCGTATTGCTCAACCGCGTCCTGTGCAAACTGGCGTATGTTAAGGTTGTAAGTTATAAAATCGTTTATTTCTTTTATCTCATTGTTTTCAATTTTATTTCTTATTTCAAAGTAACGCTGCCTTCTTTCAACTACTTCACGCCAAATTTCGGTTGGTAAGGCATATTCCTTTGGTGCGGGTTTGTTCCAGTCTTTTCTCCGTTCAAGTAAGTTTGGTTTCGTTGTGTCAATGCCTATTTCTATTTCGGGCGGGAGCGGGCGAACCCCCTCTGTATCTCCCCCTTCGGGCAAGGGGGAGACTTTGTATATTCCGTGTTTAACTGCATCGTATATGTATTTGCCGGGGTTTTCTTCCAGCATTAGCCAGAGGCTGCTTTCATCTTTAAATGCATTTGCACAATCTTTTTTAACCTTGTCGAACAGGAAGGGAATAATTGTATTTTTACTGATGTATTCGGTTATGTCTTCTTTTGTATAATAAGCGCCCATTGATGCGCGGTCGTTAATATACTTTTCAAATATATAACCTATTACGTCGGGGTTTATATCTCTACCGCTTGCAGTAATATTTGTATCGAGATGCCAATTATATTCATCAAAAAAGTTGAACAGCCTTTCAAATGCTTTATCTTTTATATCAAGTTCTTTATTGTTTTTCTCCAGTTCGTGCTCATCAAATAAACCGCCGTTTAAGTAAGGCACTTTACCTATCTCTTTTAATAATTTACCATCGTGTTCAGGGTTGCCTAATCCTTTGTGAAACAATACAAGCAGAAAATTCCGGTAAAAAGATTTGTAAAATTTGTTTTTCCCTTTTCGATTTATTGATTCTTTTAACTTGTCGCTGAGATAGTTGGCGTTGTTATCAAGAAAACCTTTTTTCTGAATGAAGTAAATAAACATCAAGCGGTTAAGCATTAAAGATGTGTACCAATCCTTATTTGCTTTATCTTTAATTCCCTCAATAAAACTCTGGAAAGCGGTATGCTGAGTTTTAAATTCGGCATAAAACTTTTTAGTAACTTTTTCCGCGTTTTGACTAAACTGTTCGGTAACACGCAGTTTAACATCGGCTAAACCGATTTTTTCTTCTTCATCTAAAGTAAACAGCAGGCCTTTTAATTTTTGATATAGCTGTTCCGGCTCTTGATGATTGTGATAAGTAATTTCCCTAACCTGTATTGGTTTATTCGGTTCCTTTCTTGCAATCTGCCAAATTTGTTTACTGCTGTTATCGTGAAATATTAAAAGGTGTTCGTAAAAATGGCGGGTTATTTGTTTGTCTATTTTTTTTCTAACATTTGCATCCGGAAAACCGTTTGCGCTTGTGCAGGCTATTACAATGAATCCGCGTTTTTCAACTATTCCTGTTAAGTTATAGTTGTTATCGTCAACCTTAATAACGTTATCATACTTTACGTTATCCCAGCCAAGTTTAATAAATAGTTCTTTATAATTGAATGAACGGATTAAAGATTTGAATTCGGAACGGCTAATGCTCATAACAGAATCCTATTTAATTCCCAAAGAACAAATAATTTGAGGCTCTTTATATTTTATTTTTTCGTCTTCTTCAATAACAACAAGTTTGCCTTCATCCCTTAAAGAAACTGCCAGGTCAGCCAAATCCTGGTCATTAATTCCCGATCTTAATTGACGGTTAAAAGTTTCTTTGGCAAATTCACGCAGCTTGTATTTGTATATTTCGTCAATAGTTCTTTTTAATTCTTCTGTTGCAAAAAGGGTTTCCCTGTTGTCTTCATAGTACCGGTTCAACCTATGATATACCCTGTATCTTGCGCTTGTTTTTCTTCCCAGTTCCCCGCCGATTTTCGATTCGTAGACTTTAATAAAGTCCAGTCCCTTTTTTACCAGTTCATGATGATTCGGTATTTTCTCCAGGGGTTTTGTGCCGGGTAAACATGCAGCATTTTTTAATATTCGCAATTGCGAAGTTGTAACAAGCTCTCCTTTATTATTTACTAAAGCAAGAATATCGTTATCGTCATAAGTACGTGCATAAACTATTACCCCTTTGTCTGCAATCTCTTCATGTTTTGTTGCATAAACAACATCGGGCAAGTCCGGAACAATTTTATTCAATTCCGGATTTTCATCTGTTGCATTTTTCCATATCTGGTAAGCATACGAAGCCAAATCCACTTCGCCTTCGTCTTCATCATCAAGTATTCCGGCCTTTTCATTATATAGATCTGAAATATTTACCGGGTCACCTTCAAAGAAAGTTTCATCCGAGCCAACAACTTCTGCATTTTCTTCAATTCTTCTTCTGAGTCTTCCTCTCAAATTTATAATCTGTTCAAGCCCGTCTTCAGGTAGGAAAGAATAACAAATTATCTTTTCTGATTTTTGTCCAATCCTATCAACACGCCCGGCTCTTTGAATAAGCCTGATTATAGCCCAGGGTAAATCATAGTTTATTACAATATGCGCATCCTGCAAGTTTTGTCCTTCGCTTAAAACATCGGTAGAAATTAAAACTCGTATTTCACTATCTGTGTTTTTTATTTCCGGTTTGCCGTTACTAACCGGGCTAAATCTTGTAGCTAATGTTGTGGGGTTGGAGCTTTCTCCGGTTGCTAATTCTATCTTATCAATACCCCAGTTTTTAAGATTCTCATAAATATATTTTGCTGTATCGGCAAACTGAGTAAATAAAATTAATTTTGAATCTTTATGTGTCTTTTTACATAAATGATATAATGCTTTTAATTGTTTATCTTCATTCGGATTCCAGTTCTTGGCAATCTTAAGGATTTTCTTTAATTCATCACAATCGCTTTTAAGGGCTTGCAGTAAATTTTTTCTGAACAGAGGCGGTTTTATCCAATCAAATTTTTGTTTCATTGTTGAATTGAACAATAAATATAAATCTTCGGCGGTTTTCATGAAATCATCATCAATCCTTGTAGCCCACTCGTTACTTATATCGGTTTCTATATCTAACTCGTCAATTGATTCAATCATTGCAGATACTTCTGGCGAACCAATAGGCAACGCTAAATTATTCTCTATAGCATAAATGAAAAGATAGTTCCTAAGTATGTGCCTAATAATTGAAAGTAGAAATGCGTGCCCGCTGCTTTCAAGTCTTTTGAATAAATTAGTTCTTGCAAATCCCATTAATCTCTTACCCGCACGTGAAAGGTTTTCAATTATATTTAATTCATTGCTGCTTGCATGAACGGATGCATCCTTGATTAAATAATTTGCCATCCCGTAACGGGGCAGATTAAGTTCATCAAGTATATCTACAATCTTTCTTGAATATAGTTTTGCGTATAGATCATTTGGATCATTCGGTTTAAAATCGTATCCAACTTTTCTCGGGATTCTTTCAGGGAAATAAGAACGCTCCCCGTTTGCCATTAATAAATATTTCCTGCTGTCTGTGATATCAAGTTCAGCATAGTTATCACGGATAAAACTTCTTGTTCTTCTTACCATATATTTTCGCATTAGCTCACGCCAGTCATCAGTCATATCGCTTTTTTCGAATGCCGATATTGTTTTAATTCCAACCTGGTGCAGCGCATTAAATTCGGAAGATCCGCCAATTGATTCAATATATTTATCCGGGCTAACGCCGATATTTTCTTCCTCATCAATAAATAATCTTAGCTGGTTTGAAAGATCATGATAGGTTTTATTGTAAGGTGTTGCCGTTAATAAAATAACGCTGCTGTTATTAAGTCCGATATATTCTTTAATTGCGTTATATCTTTTACTAAGCCTATTTCTAAGATTATGGCTTTCATCAATAATAACTATTCTATACCTTTTCAAGTCCGGGAGGATTTTTTGAACAGTAGCAATGGAAATAACATCTGCCTTAAGTTCATACTCTTGTTTATAGTTGTTCCACATCTCGACAAGGTTAGCCGGGCAAATTATTAGAGAACGGGCGAATAAGAAATCTTCTTCAAAAATTTTTGCCAATGCAGATGCAATAATTGTCTTACCTAAACCGACAACATCACCAACAATTACTCCGTTTCTTTGATGAAGATGATGAGCTGCGATTTGAACAGCTTTTTTCTGGTATTCGAAAAGTTTATCGTTAAAAACTCTTGGCAGCCTATACTCGTTTATACCAGCTCTTGCTTCTCTTGCTAGATGGTATGCCATTTTCAAATAAACATGATAGGGTTCATACAATTTTTCCGCAGCCCAGCTTGATTCAATTATATCAATTATTTCATCGGAAATATCCATACAAAATTGATCGTTCCATCTATCCTCAAACCATTTGCTAAGTTTCAATGCAGCATCTTGTTCCAAAACATCAACATTTAATTCGCCTTGTTTTAATAAACCGGATAATGTAAGGTTGCTGCTTCCTAGGTAGCCTATTAACGGACTTATTTGATCATTTCTATAAAGTAAATAAAGTTTTGCGTGCAATGGATGTCTTAAAAAAAGCTTTATAACAACCTTTTTATTTTTTATTTGTTTTACTAAAGTTTTTAATGCGTTTTCATCAGCTTCTGTTGGTGTGCCAATTATAAGTTGTTCTCTAAATGATTTTGCTAATTCTTTTTTTAGTCTAATAGCATTAGCATTATCAATTACTTCTTCCCCATTGGTTGCAAAATATTGCTTTAATATTTCTTCAGGTGTTTTCTGCATACCGACCAAAAGCCTGCAGCATTTATCAGTCCCGCCTTCAAATTTTTCTACTTTTTCAGCTAATTGTTTCCATCCTCTTAAATTAAAATAGCCTACGCAGAAATCTGCTTTGTAAGAAAGATCAATTGTAGTTTTTAAAGCTTGGGAAAGGTATTCTTCGATGTTATCAAAAATTTTAGGCATGAGCGTAAAATATAATTGAATAATTGCAAAACCAAAATACCACAAATCGCTCAAATAATAAAGAATTAAGAAGTTGGAATTAAGAATTCAGAAGACAGGAGGCAGCATAAAAAGCATTTCAATGAAGCCGCCGGACACACTATGGCTGTATAGATTAAAGTTTCTGCAAAATAAAAAGTCAGCCATTTCGAACCCGTCTTTTGGGTGAGCCTGTTCGCCGTCTTTTTGGCGGGAAATCTTTCAATTAGAGAATGATTTCAAAGATTTCTCCCTCCCGCCATGCCGGCGAGGCAGGCCGGTCGAAATTGACAAAACGTTTAGATATCTAATTTTGCAGAAACTCTATTTTTCAATTAACAGCAATAAGCAAATTGCAGTAAGTATTATTCTTTTTTGCATATATTTAAAACAGCTCAAATCGTTTAACTAAAATTTCTATTTAAGGGCAATATCACACTTCAAAGAATCTCGCGAGTACCTCAAAGAGTCAAATTCAGAATTTAATCATGCAGTTTATACTACAAAAATGTGAACAACGGATAGTCGGTTATTACTCATATCCAACAACTTCCGGTGTTCCGGAATTTTATTGTTTTTAAAGAAACATATATAATTGATTTATCATTTTAACTAAAAATATTCAGCGTAAAAGAAAAGTTGCCTCGCTTTTCTCTTATTTTTCTTATCTTAATTTATCTTTTCATAATATTTAATTAAATCAATGGAACATAATAGAAATTTGCAAAAAGAAAATTACGAATCATTTGATGATCTTTATAGATCAATAGAAAAAGAAGGTTCATTGGGACTGTTAGCTTTAGGTTACAGGGGACTGGAAATGTGGCGCAAAAAAAGAAAAGAATTGGAAAACAAAGGGGAGAAACCGGATGCCGAATAAATTAGCCAAAAAGGTACTGTTGATAGGCTGGGATGCAGCGGACTGGAAAGTTATAAATCCCCTTCTTGACAGCGGAATGATGCCCGCCCTGGAAAGCATGATAAACAACGGGGTAATGGCTAACCTTGCTACGCTTGATCCGCCTTTATCTCCAATGCTGTGGACTTCCATTTCAACGGGAAAACATGCGGATCAACATGGAATTTTAGGTTTTACAGAACCTGCCCCGGACGGTAAAGGTGTAAGACCCTCTATGATTACCTCGCGGAAGGTGAAAGCAATCTGGAATATGCTTTCGCAGTCCGGTTTCAAAACCAATGTTATAGGCTGGTGGCCCAGTCACCCGGCTGAGCCTATCAACGGGATAAGCATTTCAAATTTTTACCAGCGGGCAACGGTTGAATACGGGAAAGATTGGCCGTTGGCTCCGGGCACTGTTCACCCTGCAAATAAAGAAGAAATATTCAAGAAGTTAAGAATTCATCCCGAGGAATTAACGGAAGCGCATATATTACCCTTTGTCCCTAATGCGTCAAAGGTTGACCAGGATAAAGACAGAAGGTTAAGTTCTCTTGCCAAAATAACAGCGGATTGTTCAACAATTCATGCTGCCTCTACATATATTCTTGAAAACGAACCATGGGATTTTACCGCTGTTTATTACGACGCAATTGACCATTATTGCCACGGGTTTATGAAATTTCATCCTCCTAAAATGGATAAAGTCTCTCAAGAACAATTTGACCTTTATAAAGATGTAGTTGAAGGCGGATATATTTATCACGATATGATGCTTTCAAGACTACTGCAATTGGCAGGTGATAATACAACGGTTATATTGATTTCCGATCACGGGTTCCATTCCGATCACCTTCGTCCCAAAATGTTACCGGAAGAACCTGCCGGGCCTGCATGGGAGCACCGCAATTACGGAATATTTATAATGAAAGGACCCGGTATAAATAAAGATGAAAGAATATACGGCGCCGGGTTGCTTGATATTGTACCTACAATTTTAACATTATTTGGGCTGCCTATCGGAAAAGACATGGAGGGGAAACCTCTTTTGCAATCATTTTTGCACATACCTGAACCTCAATATATTGACAGTTGGGAAGAGATTGAAGGTGATTGCGGGATGCATCCTAAAGATGCCCAGCGGGATCCGATTGCCGAACAGGCGGCAATGCAGCAGCTAATTGAGCTGGGATACATCGACAAACCGGATGAGAACGTTGAGAAGAGAATCGAAAATACCGTCAATGAGTCCCGTTTTTACCTGGCAAGGGTTTTAATGAATAAAAATAAATTTGCTGAAGCCTTACCTATTTTGGAAGATCTTAACGAGAAAAAGAAAAATACGGTTAGGTATGCTTACCGTTTAGCCAAATGTTTGGATTCACTCGGCAGGATTAATGAAGCTTCGGAAGTAGTAGAAAGTATAATCCATTATGAAGAAGAAATTAGACCTATAGAAGAAATAAATCAATTGAAAAAGCATATAGAAGATTCGGAGAAAAAGATAAAAGAAGAAAAGGAAAAAGTTAAAAGCGGTGAGAACAAAGACCCTAAGGCTGAAGAAAAAATAAAATTTATGCAGGAACAACTCCAAAGGATTAAGAATCATAAAAAACCGAAAGAAGGGAAAAGGGAATACCCGCAATTATTCTTGCTGAAAGGGACTTTGGAATATGCCAAGAAAAATTATAAAACCGCTTTGGAATTTTTAGATAAAGCTCAAAAGGCTGATCCCAAATTGCCCCAGCTTCATCAACAGCTTGGTAATGTTTATTTAAAAGTGCGCAGAAGAAATGATGCCGAACAGTCATTTTTAAAGGCTCTGGAAAACGATCCTGAAAATCCGCAAGCTCATTTAGGCTTGGCTCAAGTATATTTCAGAAAAAAAGAGTACGAAATGTCTGCAGAATATTCGCTTAATGCAGTCGGACTTTTGTACCATTTTCCCCGTGCACATTTAATGCTGGGAATGGCGCTGGCAAAGCTTGGAATGTACGACCGTGCAATAGAAGCATTCCGGGTATCGTTAAAAATGGCCCCGGGCTTAATAGCGGCACACAGGTACTTGGCTTACATATATGACATCCAATTAAAGGATAAAGAAAAAGCCGATATACATTTGGAAGCGATTAAAAAACTGCGTGAAAAAACGGCGGTGAAAGAATGATTACAATAGTTTCCGGGCTTCCCCGTAGCGGTACTTCTTTGATGATGCAGATTTTGAGAGCCGGCGGATTACAAGTTTTAACCGATAATGTGCGTTGTGCGGATGACAATAATCCCAAAGGTTATTACGAATATGAAAAGGTAAAATCTTTGATGAAAGATAACTCGTGGTTAGATGAAGCCGAGGGAAAAGCGATAAAAGTAATTGCGCAGCTTATTCCTTTTTTGCCCGATGACTTTGAATACAAAGTTATTTTTATGGAAAGAGAAATTGATGAAATTATTCACTCCCAGAATAAAATGATAGACAAACTCGGCGGTAAAAAAGCTGCAGTAGGCGCTGATATTTTGAAAAAAACTTTTACCGTCCAGGCTGATAAAGTGAAAAATTTTTTGAATCAAAAAAAGAATTTTAAAACTTTGTTTACAAGCTATAACCTATTAATTGAAAAGGGAAGGGAAGAATTAAATAAAATAAACAATGGACTGAATCTGGAATTACAATTAGAAAATGCATTAACTCAAATAGACAAAAACTTATATAGATCAAAAGGTAATCTGCTGAGTTAACAATCGATTTGTGTAAGGTAATAACTACTTTTATATACACAAGCCAAATTGGTTTTGGTATTTTGTTTTTTTAGAACTCACCTAATTCCTCCCCGCCTCCCAAAGTCTCGTACGGCGGGCAGGTCTTAAAAAGAGAGGATTTTACGGCAAAATACCAAAACCAATTTGCAACAAGTATATATAGCCCACTAATTTCACGAGTTATACAACAGAGACTTCTGAAAAATTCATAACGTCATTCCCGTGGAAACGCATAGGCGTGAACTTAATGCAATTAGTCGTAGTTTCTGTCGCTCCAATGGGAATTTTTAATAATTATTTATAGACAAGTTGCTTCAAGGAACATTTTCAATAAGTTATTCAAATAGAATTAAACAAATCATTCGGCTATAGCCGTTTAATTATGGTAGAAAAAGGATATTCCCCCCAAGAGGCAAAACACCGTAGGTGTTTCATTATTAAATACCGGCATAAATTGTTATTCTGTCGTAAAAACAATCAATACGGCAGAACTATATTTAATGAAGCATCTACGAAGCTTGAATTGCATATGATTATTATTTTCTAGCATAATGGAAGTCCTACGGGACTTCAAATAATATTTACCCCGAATTATGCATTAGAAAAGGTTAAAACCGGAATTGCCGCAAAATCTCTTATTTTATAAATAATTACAGGATTTATTCATCCTCTAATGCATAATCTGGGTTTACTCCACTTACCGGTAATTACCCAAATTTCGACAACCGTAAACCCGTTTAATTATGCCGGGAAAATTCCATACGGCGTAAAACTCCACAAAAAGAATTTAATCACCGGGACGCCGGAGACTACATTCATAGTTAACCCATGTTGATAAATTTGCCGCCAAGTATTTGTTCTTGTTGATCCCCGAAGAAATTATAACTTATTTTTTTGAACCAACTTAGATTTTTGCCTATCAACTTGGGTTAAGTTAACGCCTATGCGTGGAAAGGGGAATCTTCTGCTACTCTTGTAGATTCCCACTTTCGTGGGAATGGCATTTAACAAGATAACTATTTTTCAGAAGTCTCCAACATTAACAATTCTACGTAATAGATTTCTAGGTTTATGCTTTATTAATATTTGGTCTATTATAGTAATCAAATCATCCCTGAATTCGGTACATTTTCCCAAATATCTATTATGCAGGTTGATAGTATTTCTTATTTTCTTTTTAACTTTATTCAACTGTTTTTCGTCGCTGTTATTTCCAATTAGAAGCGCATATTCTTTTTCAAGGTGGCCCTTTTTGTGGTCAACTGCCCCTATATCGGTCTCCAATTTTATCAACCTTGTTTTTAATTCTTCAATTCTACTATTGTTTTCAGAAATGCTTTTTAGCTGATCTATACACAAGCCAAATTGGTTTTGGGACTTTGTTTTTATTTAAACTCACCTAAATCCTCTCTTAAAAAGAGAGGACTTTATGGCAAAATCCCAAAACCAATTTGCAACTAGTATATTATATTTAGCAGGTGTGATCTTACCATGGTATGCCCGCATCCGATCCTATTATTGCGGATGTGTGCAGGGCATAATAAGTTTCTCCGGAAATTCTCGGCGTTTAACCGGATAGGATTTTTATTTTCATCAAATTTCACTTTTTCGTGAACCATTCTGCATTCTACAATTTCCAGGTTATTTATTTTTTCTTTTAGAAGTTTTAATTCTTTTATTTCGTTGCGTGTCATTTTTTACCTTCTTGTAAAACAGATTGTTAACAATCTGTTTTGCTATAAAAATTATTTACGGAAAAGCCATAAAATTAAAGATAGAATTGCACTTAACAGCACCATAGTTACAATAGGAAAATAAAACTTGAAATTTTCTCTTTCAATTACAATATCGCCTGGAAGTTTGCCGAAAGGGATTTTGCTTAACCACGGCCAGGTAATTCCGGCAAGCAGAATTATAATCCCGATGATGATAAGTGTTCGCTGCATGATTAAAATTTAACCCAAATTATCCTGAAATTCAAATTCACATCTCAGGTTTTTTAATAAGCTAAATTCATATATTGCTTTCAAAATTTCTAATAATCTTTTGGAGAAAAAATGGTATTTGATTCAATCAAAAATGCAGACAAATATTTCGGGTTGGGTGAAAATTTTGAAAAAGCATTGAAGTTTTTGCAGCAAAATGATTTCACAAATTTAGAACCGCAGAAAATTGAAATTGACGGCGACAAAGTTTTTGCCATGGTGCAGTCGTATAATTCAAAACCTCTTGAAAAGGGAAGATGGGAAGCCCACAAAAAATATGCAGATGTTCAATTTGTAGCAAGCGGGATTGAAAAAATGGGTTATACTCACATAGATAATACCTCAGAAGATGAACCGTATAACGAAGAAATAGATTTAATCTGGTTAACAGGGGAAGGACAATTTATTGAAGCGGACGCAAATAAGTTTGCAGTATTTTTCCCTCACGATGCGCACATGCCTCAAATTGAAGCCGGCGAGTCTGTGCCGGTTAAAAAAGTCGTTGTAAAAGTTTTGGTCTAAACCTGGTAGCCCGGATTAAAAATCCGGGTTACTTTCCTTGGGGAACTCTGCCAAACTTGTTTGTATACTTAAGTATCCGTACCGGTATTTAATCCAATAAACAATTATGCCGCAGCCGGCTATCATTATAAAAGTTGCTATTAACCCGCCTTCAGGTCCGAATGCGCCGCCTGTAAAAAGCTCCGGTCCGGTTAGTCTGGTTTGAATTAAAGTCGTTTCAGGAACAGAGCCGCTTGTAGGCATTCCGAAAATAACATCCTGGAAAAAATTCCATGTTAGATGAATTCCCAGGGGTATAGCAACGCTTCCGGTATAAACCATGCCGATACCAAGTAATATTCCTGCAAGTGCAATATTTAACGTGCTTGCTAAAGATGTATTATCATTCCCCAAATGCATGAGTCCGAAAAGAACAGAGGTAAACAAAAGGCTTATAACAATTGCTTTCTTTGAACCTATTGATTTAAAAGCAAATCCTTGAGCAATTACAACGAGTAAATAACTTCTTGTTTGCAGTTCTTCGGAAACACTTACCCCGGTAAATTTAATTAGCTCGCCGAAAAAAGAAAAAGTAAAGTCGATTCCTTCCCGTGATGTAATGCGGTACCCGGTTATTTCAACCCAGTTAAAGGAATAAAAAATCAAAAAAATTAAAGACATTAAAAAAGCGCCGAGAAAAATTCCGAATAATAAGTCCGTTGTCCAGAATTTATTGTTAAACAATCCGAAATTTTTAAGCGGCAATCTTTCAATAAATTTTGCAGAGATAACCAGGGCAATTAATATTGCAATTGCATAGAAAACCCGCCCAAAAAAGGCTTGATATAAAGGTGCATCAATAACATTGAACATAATTCCAAATAAAAACATTAAACCAATTAGCATTAAATGGAAAATCAAGATTCTCCAACCCGACCTAATTCTATCAGTTTCCTGATTATAAAAAATAGTATACATTTTATTTATTGTTTTAATTCTTAAAATCTACTGTGGTAGCCTGTTTAAGCAGCTAGATCAGCTTGCTGTTGTTTTTTATGTACCTTCTTTTAATTTAACTGGTAAATTAAAACTATTAACCAAATATTAAAAGAAGATTATCCCGGAATAATTTTGAGGCAGCAGGTATGGAATTCCGAATACAAAAGCCGGAATCCAATCAGCAGATAAAAAAATATGATAGTTGAAGAATGGACTTGTAATGCCTTGATATGCTTATAACAAATTTTTACAAATGTGATAAATTCTAAACGCCGGATTCTGGATTCTGAATTCTGTTTTCACTATACTTGCCATTTAATTTTCCGTCGGAAAACATTTCATGAAGATTATTAGAAAACTTTACGACTGGGTTTTAAGCTGGGCTGAGTCTCCGTACGGTGCTGCAGCATTATTTATATTAGCTTTTGCAGAAGCATCATTTTTCCCCGTTCCTCCCGATGCATTGCTAATAGCATTGGTTTTAGGCTTGCGTAAAAAAGCCTTTTACTTTGCTTTAATTTGTACAATTGCATCCGTCACCGGGGCTATGCTTGGTTATTACATAGGACATGTTTTGTGGTGGAACAGCGACGGACAGTTCTCATCTCTTGCGGTATTCTTTTTTGAAAACGTTCCGGGATTTTCAAAAGAGCTGTTCTTTAATGTAAAAAACATGTATGATGAATGGAACTTCTGGATTATATTTACTGCCGGTTTTACCCCCATCCCTTATAAAGTTTTTACAATTTCCGGCGGAGCTTTTGACGTTAATTTTATAATGTTTCTAATTGCTTCAATCATAAGCCGGGGAGCAAGATTCTTTTTGGTAGCAGGCTTAATCTGGAAATTTGGCGAACAGATAAAGAATTTTATTGATAAATATTTCAATCTGCTTGCAATTGCCTTTACAGTTCTGCTCATCGGCGGGTTTGTTTTAATTAAATATTTGATTTGATGAACTACCCCGCCTTAAGCGGGTGTGTTGCAGAACTCAAAGACTGGGCAGTCGAGGTCCATACCTCGACTGAGCCACCTCATTTTGAGAACAATATCAAGGTTTTTCGTCACGGAATGGTCCGTGACGACCCTGTTCTAAAGTTATGCAACACACCCTAAGCGGACGGGGTATCTAACTAAATACAGTTCCAATTGTTTTGATTTATACAAAATATTTCTATTCTTTCTCCATTCACCGTTTTCAGCTTTATAATAATTCCTCCTTTAGAAACAGACATAATTAAGGCTGAAAAAATTTCTTAAGCAAGGTTCTTACTTTACATTAATTTCAAGCATAATTTCAGGATGTACCGAAGGTGCCGTTACGCCATTCAGTACTTCGAATTTTAGCGGAACTTTTGATAATTTTTCCAGAGTTTTTACTTGAAGTTCTACTGATGACTGTGCCTTTATGTTCACCAAGTCACTGTGGTTATGAAAAGTAAAATCCGATTTATTCTGCAATATTAATTCACAGCTTGAATTATTCTTTAATGTTACGCCGAAAATGAGGTTTTCGCCTTTGTAGCCTGTTTTTTCTATAGAAATGGAAGATTGAACAAGAGGCACTAAATATTCTTCTCGGCCAATTAGGATGTTATTATGATAAACAACAGTGCGCCTATTCTCCAGACCTTCTTTAATCCCAACTTTAGATTTCTCTTTTGCAAATACCAGTGTTACGGGACGATGGCCTCCCTCGGGTATTTTATAACGCCAGTCAACCAGGCCGTGTATGTCGGATGTACCGATAAGAGTTAAGTTGTTATCGAGAGCAATTTGCAAAGCTTCGTCTGAATAAGTAATATCGTTTACAATTTCAATACCGTTGAGCAGCCCGTTTTTTATTAATTCACGGTGCATGTTTGTTAACGTAGCAATACCGTCTTTTCTCTGCCGTACCCAATTAGGGTGATTCCAGAAAACAAAAGCGCCTTGCCTTTTGGCTTCTTTGAAAACCTCCATCGGATCGTCAATAATAAGTTTATTTGCATCATTTAAAAAAATTGCATTAGAATGTCCCGGGGGCATATCGCGTGTAATCTCCGAGCCGTTTATTATTATTAAATCGTTATTTTCTGCTGCTTTTGTTTCAATTTCGTAAGCGCGGTTTCTATCAGGATGCGGAATATCATCTTTATACGGCTGATATTCTAAGTGTTCGGTTACGGCAATCGCATCAAGATTATCTTTGAGCGCTTCCCAAACACGTACCGTTGGCCAAACATGCCCGTCCGAAAATACTGTGTGCTGGTGCAGATCACATTTCATAGTTACATAACCCGGAATATTCGGGAAGATGATTTTACGCTGTTCGTCCAAATTACCATGAGCATTACTGATAAAAGGAATTAACAAAATAAATAACGGTAATAGTTTCTTCATTTTAACTTCTCCATGTTTCCAATGTTTGTTTTATTCGTTGTACAGGCAGTTGATATGCTGCAAAAATAGATTGTTAATTATAATATGATTTTCAGAAATATGGTTATTAATTATTTGTTAAAGAAATTCTGCTCCCACAGGATTGATGTTTGACGGGATAATTGTTAGCCGCGATTTTTATTTACGTCTGCTTTTTCATATAAAAATTTTTTTGAATGGAATTTTAATTTGACAAAAAATATACCGATCGGTATATTTGAATTATAAAATTATGTCGAAAAAGGAAATCATATTAAATACTGCATTAAATCTTTTTGCAACCAAAGGTTACGATGCAGTAGGAGTTCAGGAGATAGTTGATAAATCTGGTATAACAAAACCGACGTTATATCATTATTTTGAGAATAAACGCGGACTACTTAAAGCAATTATTGGAGAATACTTTGCTAATATGCACATTGCTGTTTACAAGGCTTCTATTTATAACGGAGATATTAGTAAAACACTAACAGATACGGTTACTACTTTTTTTAGTTATGCTTCAAAAAATCATCAATTTTTTAGACTCAAAATGGGAATGTGGTTTGCGCCGAAGGATAGTGAACCTTCCAAAATAATCCAGCCATATCTTGAACTTGAACAAAAGGTGATCGAAGATATTTTTATAAATGCTTCAAAGGACCACGGCAACATGCTGGGTAGAGAGAAAGCATACGCCTCTTCATTTCTCGGGATAATAAATACTTATATAGGAATTGCTCTTAAAGGTTATGCAAAACTTGATAATGAGCTTGTACACAAGCTGGTTCATCAGTTTATGCATGGAATTTTTTCTTAAAAATTTTTGATCATTGCTATACCGATCGGTATAGCAATTTGTAGGAGAATAAATATGCAAACGCACTGGTCAAACGAATCTGTTTTTTATCATATTTATCCATTAGGGATGTTCGGTGCTCCCGAAAAAAACGACTTTTTATCAGAGCCTGTTGAAAGACTGACAAAGCTGAATGAGTGGATAGGATATTTTAACAATATGGGGATTAACGCTCTTTACCTCGGCCCGCTGTTTGAATCATCCGAACATGGTTATGATACTGCTGATTATTATAAAGTAGACCGTAGGTTGGGCACCAATAATACTCTAAAACAAATAGTCGATAAACTCCACCAAAATAACATAAGAGTAATTCTGGACGGGGTTTTTAATCACGTCGGCAGAGACTTCAGGGCATTTAAAGATGTAAAAATAAATTTGGAAAACTCTTCATACCGTGAATGGTTCGGCGGACTCAATTTTGCCGGGACTAACTGTTATAATGATCCGTTTGTTTACGAGGGCTGGAATGGTAATTATAATCTGGTAAAATTGAATCTTCTTAACCCTCACGTTGTAAATCATCTTTTTGAAGCTATAAGAATGTGGATAACCGAATTTGATATTGACGGACTTAGGCTAGATGTTGCCGACTGCCTTGATAAAACCTTTCTTAAACAGCTCAATAAATTCTGCAAAAGTATAAAAAAGGATTTTTGGCTTATGGGTGAAGTTATTCATGGTGATTATAGAAACTGGGTAAGCCCGGATATGCTTGATTCAGTTACTAATTATGAGTGCTACAAAGGGCTTTACTCAAGTCATGTGGACAAAAATTATTTTGAAATTGCATATTCACTGAACAGACAGTTCGGTGAAGGAGGAATCTATGAAGGATTTTCTCTTTATAATTTTGCAGACAACCATGACGTAAACCGTGTAGTAAACAGCCTAAGCCATCCCGAACATTTATACCCTCTTTATTTTTTGCTTTTTTCAATGCCCGGGGTTCCATCAGTGTATTACGGTAGTGAATGGGGAATTGAAGGGAAGAAAAACGGTAATTGCGATAGAGCTCTCCGCCCGGCTATCGAAATATCCGATGCTTTAAATTCTGCGCCTCATCCTGAATTAAAAAATACTATTGCAAAGTTGATAGCTGTTCGAAAAAAATCTAGGGCGCTTAAATATGGCTTTTACAAACAGATACATGTCAATCACGAACAATTTGTTTTTCTGAGAACATTTGAAGAGGAAAATATTCTTATTGCAGTTAATTCAAATAAAGCCCCTGTGCAAATTGAAATAACCCTGGACGGCTTTTCTTCGGGAGCTTACAAGGATCAAATGACCGGGGAATTTTTCACTTCGGAAAACGGAAGTCTCTCACTTACTCTTTGGCCAAACTGGGGAAGGGTACTTATGAAACAAGCATAACAGATTATCATTAACCCGTTGTCCGAAATAAAATGAGCAAAAGTTTTATAGTTTTGTAACACAGATTGTTTACAATCTGTGTTACATAGAAAAAGTTTTAAAAATGCATCATTTTGACCATAAAAATTGTTTGCGTTTACCGGGATAATAAACTAATTTAAACCAGTCCTAATATTCAAAGTTATGATTTTCCAATGAGTTGCATCACCAAAACAAATTACTTTTAAGTTATAGAAATAATTAAATTATCACGCTAATCTTTTTCACTAACAAACTAGAGGGTGATGCAATGGCTAAAAGTATCATTACGGTTGTATTTCTTTTTTTATTGTTTAATTCAAATGCTGCGGCACAACAGGAAACTGTTAAATTTCCCGCAAGACAATTGTTAAGAATTGTCAACAAAGCGGAGACACATGTTATGTTCAACATTAAAGACGGTAAGCTTTATATACTTGACCAGGATAGAAACGCCTTATATCCTAACCATTATGAAGCACCGGATGATGAAGTCTATACTGTGTATACAGTAGACTATGTTGTTAACTACATAAACCAAGCAGGAACAAAAATAATAACATTTACAAAGGACGAAAGCGGTGTTGTAAGTTTAGGAAGCAACGATGTTGCTGCTGCTAACCTTAGAGAGGATGTTCGCGGTATAGCATGTCCACCATTCTGTCCTTAATTAGTTAAGATAATGGAATACAATTTAACATATTTATATTATTTATCGTCACTTATTTGGTTACTGCCGATAATTAGGCAGCACAAATCTAAGTTTGCTTTCTTTTTCTTAGTTTTTGGTCTTACAGATATAGTTGCATATTTAGTTTATTTTTTTATTGTCCCTAATATGTACTTAGTTTATATAACGGCAAACTATATTATTTTTTTGCATATCATTGAAAAAAAATATCTCAAAAAAAGGTGGTATCTATTTCTACTACTATATTTGATGTTGGCATTGGGCTGGGTCCTTACTGATAAGTGGGAATACCATTCCCTACTAACAAGTTTGACTTACTTCTCGTTGGTTTTTACTTTTCTTCACCTCTTCATGTTAGAACTGTTAGAAAGACGATTCAGTATATTTATATTAATTATTATTACTCGCTTAATTATCCTCACTTTTACTTATTTATTTGTTGGGATAATAGACCCAATGGTTCTCAAGAATTATTATTACTTCTCTATTTTCGTAGAAATCTTCATCGGTTTTTTCTTTGTAATTTTTAGGGCGGACAATGAGAGATTATCTATTCGACTTTAATAGTCCTGTGTTATGGGGTTTAATAACTAGTATACTCTTTTTTGCTTTAGTTATATCGCTTTTCAGATGGTATCTTCTGCCTCTTACCAAAAGGCTTCTTGCCATGAAGGAAGAATTAGAGACACAAAAACTTAAAAACCAAGTACTTGCACAAAAAGTTCGCTCTACAGTATTCCTTGAAACAATTGAAAAAGAAAGAAAAAGAATCTCCAACGAGCTGCACGATTTGTTAATGCCTGTGCTTTACACTGCCAAATTCAATATCGAGAATGCACAGTCACAAGAAAATATTAACAATAAGCTGTTGAACAATACTATTGATTTTCTTGCAGAAGCGAGCGACGATTTGAAAAATATTATCTACGAGTTAACACCCGTAGAACTTGATGTTGTTGACCTTGAGCAGGGATTGAGTAAATTACTTGATAACTATACAAAGTTTCATAACCTAAATATTG
>JASFMY010000108.1:0-24934 GCA_050117315.1 Ignavibacteria bacterium | reverse complement strand
CAGGATATACAAAGGTATTGATGAGATTAATCAAGAACCTGTAATTTTTAAATGGAAATATAAAATGGATGATATCAATCTAAATTGATATGTTATTTTCTGAACGGTATACTAGTGTCTGGTCTATTATTACTTTTTTTTAAAGAATTCATCTTGCGAAAAGTTGGTTTTCGAGTTACTGTTGACTGAGAAAAGCTACAAATATCTTTTTTTAATATTTTATTAACTTTCAATTATTGACAAAAAAAGAGAGTTTTTATATATTAGCACTCATCAAAATTGAGTGCTAATACTATCATTAAAACTAAAAAACTGGAGGAAAAAATGGCAGACTTCAAAATTAAACCTTTGGCTGATAGAGTAATCGTGAAGCCGAAAGAAGCTGAAGAAAAAACTGCTGGCGGTATTATCTTACCTGACACCGCTAAAGAAAAACCTATTGAAGGTACAATTGTAGCAGTCGGCGGCGGTAAATACGAAGACGGTAAACTTGTTGAGTTAACTGTAAAAGTCGGCGATGTAGTACTTTATGGTAAATATGGCGGAACGGAAATTACTGTCGACGGTCAAGAATATTTAATCATGAGAGAAAATGATATTTACGGTATAGTTCAATAAAAAGTTTATAAATTAAAATGGAGAAATTATTATGGCTTCAAAAATAATTGAATTTAGTGGTGATGCCAGAAGCGGACTTAAAGTTGGTGTCGATAAATTAGCAAATGCAGTTAAAGTAACTTTAGGCCCTAAAGGCAGAAATGTAATTTTAGATAAAAAATTCGGGGCTCCTACAGTAACTAAAGACGGTGTATCTGTTGCTAAAGAAATCGAATTGGAAGAGCCTATTGAGAACATGGGTGCTCAAATGGTTAAAGAAGTTGCATCAAAAACAAGCGACGTTGCAGGCGACGGTACAACTACAGCTACCGTTTTAGCTCAAGCTATTTTCAAAGAAGGCTTAAGAAATGTTACGGCAGGTGCTAACCCGATGGACCTGAAAAGAGGTATTGATAAAGCTGTTGTAAAAGTTGTTGACTATTTGAAATCTGTTAGTAAAGAAGTTGAAGGCAGATCAGAAATAGCACAAGTTGGCGCTATCTCTGCAAACAACGATAAGTCAATCGGTGATTTAATTGCAGACGCAATGGAAAAAGTTGGCAAAGACGGTGTAATTACTGTTGAAGAAGCTAAAGGAATGGAAACAGAACTAGATATAGTTGAAGGTATGCAATTCGACCGCGGTTATTTATCACCATATTTTGTAACCGACTCTGAAGCAATGGAAGCAGTATTAGAAGATCCATACATATTAATTCACGACAAGAAAATCTCTGCAATGAAAGACTTACTGCCTGTACTTGAAAAAGTTGCTCAAGCCGGTAAAGGTTTAATAATCATTGCTGAAGACCTTGAAGGTGAAGCACTGGCTACTTTGGTAGTAAACAAGTTGAGAGGAACGTTAAAAGTAGCTGCTGTAAAAGCTCCTGGATTTGGCGACAGAAGAAAAGCTATGCTGGAAGATATTGCTGTTCTTACCGGTGGTACTGTTATCAGTGAAGAAAGAGGATATAAATTAGAAAATGCAACTGTTAGCTATCTGGGTTCCGCTAAAAAAGTTGTTATTGATAAAGACAACACAACAATTGTAGAAGGTGTTGGAAAAGCCGAAGATATAAAGAAAAGAATCAATGAAATTAAATCTCAAATTGAAAAAACTACTTCAGATTACGATAGAGAAAAATTACAGGAAAGACTTGCTAAATTAAGCGGCGGAGTTGCTGTACTTAAAATAGGAGCTGCCACCGAAATAGAAATGAAAGAAAAGAAAGCTAGAGTTGAAGACGCTTTACATGCTACAAGAGCTGCTGTTGAAGAAGGGATAGTAACAGGCGGCGGTGTTTCATTAGTTAGAGCTATCGGTGCTTTAGAAGAATTTGAAGGAGATAACCTGGATCAAACAACAGGTATCAATATAATCAAAAAAGCATTGGCTGAACCTTTGAAACAAATAGTCAACAATGCCGGTTTGGAAGGTGCTGTGGTACTTAATAAAGTTCTTGAAGGAAAAGACGATTACGGATTCAATGCTGCAAACGAAGAATATGAAAATCTAATTAAATCCGGTGTAATTGATCCTACTAAAGTAACAAGAACAGCCTTAGAAAATGCTGCTTCTGTTTCTTCATTATTGATTACAACTGAAGCTGTAGTTTACGAAAAGAAAGAAGAAGAAAAAGCTGCAATGCCCGGCATGCCTCCCGGCGGTATGGGTGGAATGGACGGAATGTATTAATAGATTAGACATGCGATACAAGTATCAAGATATGAGAAAGGCGGTGGTGAGTTCACCGCCTTTTTTATTTGCACTGAAAACAAAAACTTCCTACTAAATCCGTTTTCGAAAACCTTGCCCGAGCACTTCATGAACGTTGGTTACAATAATAAAAGCATCAGGGTCTATTTCTTTAACTTTTTCCTGAAGTAAGCCTAATTCTTTTAAGGTCACAACTGTAACTAATACTTCTCTCTTAACATTTTTATATAACCCGTGTGAATTGATAGCGGTTACTCCTCTACTTAAATCATTCATTATTACTTCCGAAATCTGCTTATATTTATCCGAAATAATATAGGCCATACGGGCGTAATCAAATCCGTCAATAATTATATCTATAATCTTGGATGAAACAAATAATAGAAACATTGCATAAAGTGTTAACGAAAAGGCAGGTCTGTCAACCGCCAAATCTTTTACGCTAATTATGAATCCTGCTAGAGCAATAACAAAGAAGTCCGTGAACATTATAGCTTGACCGGGCTTAATACCGAATCTCTTTTGCATTATTGCTGCTACTATATCAGAGCCGGCGGTAGACCCCTTGAATTTGAAAATAATTCCTAATCCTAATCCCAAAAGAACTGCACCAATTAACACAAGAAATAAAAAGTCATTTTTGTATAAGTCATTTATTGCCTGAGTATCCTGTAGACGAATGAACTTAAGTCCAGGTATTTCTCCTCTAAAAAAATCAATAAAAAATGAATTTGAAGAAAAGCCTATAAAAGTTCGCCATCCAAACCTTGAGCCTAACTCTTTAACTCCCCATAAATACAAAGGGACATTTAATATCCAGATTGAAAGCCCAACTGGAATGGTATTATTTGATAAATAATGAACCGACATTGCTAAACCGCTAACACCCCCCGGTACAACTTTAGCATCTACTAAAAAAACACCAATGCCGAGAGCCATAATAATTGAGCCGATTATGATGGCAATATAATCCACTACAGACGATTTTTTATTTATGATTTCAACCATAAAATCCTCATATTTTCACAAAAGACAAGCATTAAAAATATTTAGTTTTGTTGACCGAGCAAAATGAATTTTTAGTTAAAAAAAATTATTTGTGAAGTTTAATCGAACAGTTGATTCTTGAAATAATCCAGGGTTAATTTTAGACCTTCTTTCCTATCCACTTTTGGCTCCCATTTAAGAATCCTTTTGGCTTTTTCAATGTTAGGTTGCCTTACCTTAGGATCGTCTTCAGGCAATGCTTTGTAGATAATTTTGCTCTTAGAGCCTGTTAATTTAATTACTTCTTCAGCAAACTGTTTGATTGTTATTTCTGATGGGTTTCCAATGTTTACAGGTTCTTTTTCATTAGAGAGCAGTAGTTTATATATTCCGTCAATCAGGTCTGAGACATAACAAAAGCTTCTTGTTTGGCTTCCATCGCCAAAAACGGTTACATCTTCACCTTTTAAAGCTTGAGAAACAAACGCAGGTAATGCTCTGCCGTCGTCAAGTCTCATTCTAGGCCCATAGGTGTTAAATATTCTCACAATCCTTGTTTCTAAATTATGATACCGTTGATAGGCCATAGTCATTGCTTCAGCGAATCTTTTAGCTTCATCATAGACTCCTCTTGGCCCAATGGGATTAACATTTCCCCAGTAATCTTCCTTTTGAGGATGAACTTCCGGATCACCGTAAACTTCAGATGTAGAGGCCAAAAGAAATCTTGCTTTCTTTTCCTTTGCTAGTCCCAACGCTTTATGTGTACCTAGTGAGCCGACTTTTAAAGTTTGAATAGGAAGCTTTAAATAATCAATAGGACTGGCTGGTGATGCAAAATGGAGGACATAATCTACTTGCCCAGGAACATGAATAAAGTTCGTTACATCATGTTTTACGAAGGTGAAATTTTCATTTGTAAACAAGTGTGAAACATTATTTATATTACCTGTTAAAAGATTATCAATGCAGATAACTGAAATTTTATCACTTAAAAGCTTATCGCACAAATGAGAACCTAGAAACCCAGCTCCGCCTGTTACCACAGCAACTTTTCTACTCATGCTAAACTTTTGCTTCTTTTCTTTTTCTTTCTTTGTTTTGCATCTCCATTAGTTGGATGCGAGTAGTAGTAGTAATATTTATAATATGAACCGTAACCGCTTTTCTTATAACTAAAGTTATTAAGCAACACACCCATAAAGTTTTCATTACCTAATAGTTCCACAGATTTTTGCAATAAATCCTTTTCAGTAACTTCAGCTGATGAAACCAAAATGGTGACATCAACTAACCGTGATATTATTTCTGCATCAGTAACTGCGATTGAAGGCGGCGAATCAACTATGATATAGTCATATTCATTTGAAAGCTTCTCTAAGAATTCTTTCATCTGGTCGGAACTAATAATCTCCGATGGATTCGGGGGAATTGTACCGGCAGTAATATGAAACAGATTATCTATATCCTTTGATTTTCTGATTATACTGTCGAAAGTTGTTTCCCCAAAGAAAAAGTCGGTAAATCCGGGGATTCTTTTCTCATTAAATATCTTATGAATCCTCGGCTTTCTTAAGTCACAATCGAGAACAACAGTCTTTTTATTAGCCAGGGCAAAGCTACCTGCAAGATTGGATGCTATCGTAGTTTTACCTTCCTGAGCTTTCGAAGAAGTAATCAAAATCTTTTTAATCTTTTTGTTATTTTTGATCGTAAACTGAATTCTTGTTCTCAAAGATCTAAATGATTCACTTGGGATTGAATTAGGCTGCTCTGCAAAAATAAATTCAGAATCTGAAACATTCATTTGCGGAATCCACCCAACAACTTCAACACCTAAATTCTTAATATCCTCGGGAGTTTTAATTTTATTATTGAAATAGTTTTTTATGAAAGCAAATGCTATACCAGCGGATAAACCCAGGAAAAGGCCAATAAGTACGATTAGTTTTCTATTTGGTTTTGAAGGTAGTTCCGATATTCTTGCTTTGTCAACTATTTGTACATTCCCTGGGGTTGATTGCTCATTGATCAATGCTTCCTGGTACTTTTCTTCCACTAAAAGATATAATTTTTCATAAGCTGATTTTTCTCTTTGTAGTCTTGCCAAATCTATTGAACGTTTTGGCAATTCATTAAACTTCTTCTCATAATCACTAACAATTTCTTCAAGTTCTTTTGAAGAAGATAATAAAGATTGATATTTAACTGTTTCTTCAAGTACTTTTTGAGTCAACTGTTTTATTTCTTCAGGAGATGAAGCAAATATTCCTGCTTTATAAACATTCAACTTTTCGTCTACTCTTGATTGCAGTTCATTAATCCTATTATCATATTCTTGAATTAGGGAACTAATTTTATTTTGTTGACTGTTTGCCAAAGCAAGATCTTTTTGTGTCTGTAATTCGGCAATTTTTTCTTGTAAATTTTTCAGATAAGGTTCGGTAGATAAACTTTCAAGATAATCATTAATACGGGGATCTTGCTCAGCTAATTCTTCTTTATATTTTTTTAAACTTTTTTCAGTGACTGTAAGCTCAATATTATTTGCTTTTAATTGGGATTCAAAACTCGTTAGTTGTTCAATTAATGCAGAGGCTTGTTCGTCTAGCTGAATGATGCCCCCTTTCTCTTGATAATTTTGCAAATTTTCTTCTGCGAAAACAAGGTCTGCAAGTTTTTGTTCGCGTTGGGCAGATAGAAATTCTTTAACGGTAATCAACTGCTGCCTATTAAAGTACAGGTTTAATTTTCTATATTCATCGGCGTATGTATTAGCAATCAGTTTCGCTTCATAAGACGATGGTGATTCAGAGGTTATTTCAATTATATCTAATCCCCTTTTTTGTTCAACATTAACCCTATTTTCTAAACTTTTAGCAATTTCATCAATTGTCTTTAATAATTTCTCCGTATTATTATTGTAGTGGTTAAATAAACGAGAGATAAATGTATTGGAATAGTTCGAGTCTCTTTTGAATATTATAGAGTAATCATCTATATTATTATTCGCAAAAGTAAATGTATCAATCAATGTTTCAGCTACGTTCTTACGTATAGTATAAGTCTTTAAGATTTCAATCTCATTAGCAATAAACCGATCATTTCCCCAAGTATTAAATTCCGGTAACAAAGGAGATTGTAGAATATCACCTTTTGGTTTTGAAAGATTTATCAAAGTTGTAGAACTATAAATATCTATCGAATTGATTGCATACACTATTGATAAAACCAAAATAATAATACTTATAATACTAATCGGAAAGATATTCTCATAAATAATTCGAATGTAATCCTTTATTGAATATTCTTCATCCAACATTGATCTATGGTCCAAACCTTTACTTTTATTATCCAATTCATTCTCCGAAATAATTAATCCGTTATATTGAGTATAAGTATTGTTAATGAAATAGCCAAGGAGATAGTCTGACTTACTATACCAAACCACTCAGTAAAAAATAATCTGTCTCTTCTTGGAATAAGTAAAATGTCGTTTGCTCTTAATTCAGGTATATTCCTTTCAGAATATTGCAAATCCTTTCCCCACAATAAGTCGTTAATACTAAATTTAATTAATTTCTCTTTGTTAGTCTCAAAATCAATACTATACAATCGCAGGTCTTCAAGGTCAGAATTAACAGTTGGACCTCCAGCATACGAAAGTAAGTCTTGAACTCCTGTTGAAACAGGAACCAAATATTTCCCCGGATACTTTACTTCTCCCCACACTGAAACGGTAAAATTTATTGTAGTGGGGTCAGAATAATCAAAAAATCCCCCTTGCCTGTTATAAGAACCACTCCCAGCAGCACCCAATCTAAATGAATCTTCCTGTGCAAATAAATTCATAGAAAAGAACAAACCAAATACAAGAAATAGTAGTATCTTTTTCATAATATCTCAATTTTCATTTAGTGATTTATTTAATCTATTCACAGTTACCATAATACCCATAGAACCTAATAGTAAACCGGCTAAAACTTGGAATGCAAATATATAAATAATATTATTTTTTAGTAAAGTATTATAATAAATAGTGTTTACAAAATATATAAAGAAATTTAAAATTAACAAACAGATAATACTCGAAAAAAAGGTAACAACTAAACTATAGATAATTATTGGTATTTTAATAGCAGATAATTTTGCACCAACTAGTTTCATTATTTTATACTTTTCTACTTTGTTTTCGATAATGAGTCTATTTGTAAAATAGACCAAATAAATCGAAAGTCCAATAAAAAAGACAGAAAAAAAATAAAGAAAAAACTTTGTTGAACTAAGCATTTCTAAAATTTTAACTATATACTGGAAATCAAACACAACATCGTCAACCCCTGGAATTTCTTTTAACTTAGCAGTTAGTTCCTTTATACGCTCAATATCTTTTAACAACCTAGATGATAATTTTATTGAATAAGAAGCAGGCAACGGGTTTATTGTAAGCAAAGATGAAAAATCTTCCCCAGTATCTAAAATAAACTTTCTTTTGGCATCCTCTTTACTTAAAAAATTTACATGAACAATTTCATTGTTTTTCTTTAATTCTGCTTCAATCTGTTTTATTTCATCTTGAGAGATCACATCCTTCAGATATAGGTTTACCTCAATATTACTGGATAGCTTTTTATTCAATTTTTCGGATAAAATTATCGCTCCTAATGAAGCAGTTGACAGTAATATACCCAATATAATTGAACTTGCAGTAATAATAGTTGCAAGCTTAGCAGTTTTAAATGAATTGAAAGCTTCTTTTAAATAAAAAATAATCATAAAGCAAAGTTAAAAATTTGATTCATCAATCCAACGCAATATTTTCCATTTACCACTATTTTTTGCAAGATCCAGATTAACCCTGCCGTCAATAAAAATGATATCGGTCGGGTTAAATGTTATTGATAAATTAAAACTCCGGATAATATTTGTTGAATCAGTAGATAATGCGACTATATTATTCCAGGTTAAGTCCAGTCCTTCTGAATTTAAAAACAAACCGTTGGTTACTTTCATTTCTTCTTCTCGGCTCCAGGAAACATCAACTCCATTATCATAATCTCTATATACGAAAGAAAAATCACTATCCAATAGGTCTCCATATATTGTTGTATCTTTGAATGAATACGCATAGCTGAAATTTTGAAATATTCCCTCGACGTTTGACTGATCACTTATAATACCCGATTCACCGGATAATTCATTATCAAGCTTAGGCGCAAAAGGATTTAAGCAACCTTGAATAAAAATAAATGGTAATATGATTATATAATTCTTAATAAAGTCTTCCTTTTAACTCGCTCCAACTGGGATTTGTACCACTTTCAAAATCCTCCCATTTAGTTACTACCCACCAATTCCTGCTATCTATTTGAATCGTAAACCTAACACTACCTTCATATTCCGCTGATAGCGACTCATCGTCTGTCGTTAAAGTAAGAGAATAATCATATTCATAAACTGCATTATCGATTTGAATATCCGCATATTCGTTTTCCAACGATAGTACAATTGGTGAATCTTCTTCTGTCGAAGATTTCAAGTTGTTAAAGTATTGTCTTTCTGATTCAATATCCCAATTTGATAAATCAGAAAATCGTGTTAACGAACTTGCCGAAGGAATAAATTGATATTGCTCATCTAAAAAAGAAGCATCAACAAAACATGATATATAGTTTTCAGTAATTTTCTCTTCAAAGGACTCAACCAAGTTATTAAATAAAATGTCAGGAGTAGTTGGAGAAATGAAATTGGACCTTGTTGTTTCCGGCTCCTCCGGGTCCCTTGTTTCCATTAAACCGCAGCCGTAAAAAAGAAGCAATATTATTAAAAATTTTAATTTCATTTTTGACAGATAAGTATTAATCTTTCCGATTTATTTTTCTCAAATGAATTTCCTTCATAATCGCCATATATGCAATTAATCTTGTAGCCTATTTTTTGAAGATGTTCAACTATAATACTATATTTATATAACTTTACGGATTCAACGAACTTTCTACTGCTTTTTTTCCCTTTTATAATTATTTCTTTTATCACCCTGTCGTTTTCAATGAACCTTTTTTCAATAAGAGTTTTACCATTCCTGTTTCTCTTAGTTTCAGAAACGATATTTTCAACAAGATAATTTTTATTAAAATAGTCAATAACAAAAAAGGAACCGTCCAATAAAAAATTTAGTGAATTATTTATAAAAGCAAAGTTCTCTTTATCACTTTGAAAATATCCAAAACTTGTAAATAGGTTCACAATCAGATTAAATTTTCTCTTGAAATAAATATTTCTTTTATCGCCTCTTACATAATTAATTAAAAGCTTCTTTTCTATAGAGTTTGCTCTTGCAACATTCAGCAGGTTCTCACTTAAGTCGAATCCTACTACGTTATAACCTCTTTCGGCTAAATAAATTGAATGTCTTCCGGCACCGCAAGCCGAATCCAGTATCAGTGCATTTGGAGGAATACTTATACTGGCAAGAATTAATTCAATAATTTTGGAGGCATCCTTCCCGTCTCTATGTTTATAAAGCTCTAAATACTCATCAGAAGCAAACCATTCCTTATACCAATTATTCATTTATATACTGATTCTATTTAATACCGCTCTTCCTATAGTTGCTTCATCGGCAAATTCCAAATCTCCCCCGATAGGCAGGCCGCGTGCAATACGGGTAATTTTTACGTCAAATTCTCTTAATTGTTTGGCGAGAAATAATGACGTTGTTTCCCCTTCAGTGTCAGGGTTTAGGGCAAGGATAATTTCTTTTATATCTTCTTTTTTTACTCTTTCAATTAATTCCTTTATTCGGAGATTTTCATACCCGGAACCGCTCAAGGGTGATAAAACACCACCAAGCACATGATATAATCCGTTGAATTCATTTGTATTCTCTATAGCAATTACATCGCTTATATCTTCTACTACACAAACCAAACTTCCGTCCCTTTTGCTGCTTCGGCATATTTCACAAACGTCGTCTACAGAAATATTAAAACAAATTTTGCACGATTTTGTTTTTTCTTTCAAATTAATTAAAGCGTCAACAAGTCTGCTTACACTTTCTTTATCACTTTTTAATAAGAAAACAGCCAGCCTCTGGGCAGTTTTTTTTCCAACAGACGGTAGTTTGCTCAATTCTTCAATAGCTACTTGTAATGGTTCAACTATCTGCAACTAAAACCCCGGTATATTTAGTCCCGGTGGAATCATTCCTTTTGTGACGTTTGCAATTTCCTCTTCTGCCATTTTACCGGCTGATTCCAGGGCTTTGTTGACTGCAGCAACAACCATATCTTCGAGCATTTCTTTATCATTTTCTTTAATTATGTCTTCATTTATATCGAGTGAAATAATTTCTTTTTTTCCGTTGGCAGTAGCTTTAACCATTCCGCCTCCGCTTTCTTCGGTTACAGTTTTATTAACAAGTCCGGCCTGTACCCGTTCCATTTCTTGCTGCATCTTTTGTACTTGCTTCATCATTCCCTGCATACCTTTCATATTACCTCCGGTAATTATTATTCCTTGAAATTTAATCTGAAAATATAACGAAAGAAATTAAATGAAAAAAATATTACATTTGTTACAACGTTAAAACTTTATTATAGTTCAATACAATGTTTACAAAATACGGCTACGGTACTATTTCTTTGGTAATTTTGATTGTTTTTATAGTTATCGTAATTTCATTATTTATAAATAACAACTTAGCAAAATATATTTTAATTTTGCTAAGCGTTTTTGTGGTTATATTTACATTAAACTTTTTTAGAGATCCGGATAGAAATACTCCTAAAAGGGACAATGTTATTATAGCTCCTGCTGACGGTAAAGTAATTTCAATTTCCAAACTAGTACCGGAAGAATTTATTACTGAAAATGTTAATATGCTCTCAATCTTTATGTCCCCTTTGGATGTTCATGTAAATAGAATTCCGGTTTCAGGCAAGATAAAATATTTGAACCACAAAGAGGGAAAATTTCTCAAAGCTTTTGAAGGTGAAGCATATATTGAAAACGAGAGAAATTTAATCGGGATTGAAAATGAAAACGGCAAAGTTTTATTTTCGCAGGTTGCAGGTGCAATGGCAAGAAGAATTGTATGCGAACTTAATTTAGATGATACTGTACAATTAGGAAAAAGGTTTGGAATGATTAAATTTGGGAGCAGGTCGGACATATATGCGCCACTAAACTGGAAACCAGTTGTAAATATCGGAGACAAAGTGAAAGCAGGTGAAACAATTTTATTCGAGTTAACCAAATGAAAAATTTTAATTTATCAAAGGCTATTTTTCCTAACACCTTCACTTCATTAAATGCGTTGTGCGGATTTCTTGCTATTATTTTTATTTCCCAAAACAAAACGGAATTAGGAATATATTTAATTTTTGGAGCGGCAATCTGCGATGCTATCGACGGTATAATCGCGCGGATGATTGGAACAAGCAGCAAGTTCGGAGTTGAACTCGATTCTCTTTCCGATATTATCAGTTTTGGAGCCGCACCTTCTTTCTTAGTTTACCAAGCTTTTTTAAGCGGTTACGGAATTATCGGGATGGTGATAAGCTCTTCGCTTTTGATTTTCGGCTCTTACAGATTGGCAAGATTCAATATTCAGCTTGACGACTACGAAAATAAAAAGGAATTTTCCGGCTTACCTATTCCAACGGCTGCTTTAACCATGGTTGCTTTTACGTATAACTTTCAAGATTCCTTTTACAACGGCAGTTTACAGTTTTATTTATTCTTTATCTTGGTTGCAATGCTATCACTACTAATGGTAAGCAAAATAAAATATGACGCACTTCCCAATATCTTTCAATTAACAAATAAGTTTAAAGTTCTATTATTACTAACACTAGTAGCAGCAATAGCGTTAACATATATTACAAAGGGTATTATTATTTTTTATATATTGGTTTCTATAATTTTATTCGGTATTTTCAAAAATATTTTTTATTATCTTTTCAAAAATAAAAATCCAGAAGACGTTAAACTAAAACAAGAATTAAACTGAGAAAAAATTGTTTAAAGCAACTGTAATAGTAAAAAGACGACCTAAAATTCTTGATCCGCAGGGTAAAGCCGTAGAACACGGCGCTAAACTACTCGGTTTTGACAATGTTCAAAAAACCAGGGTCGGCAAGTATATTGAGTTTGATATTAAGACCGACGATAAAGACTTGGCTGAAAAGGAAATAAAAGAATACGCTGAGAAATTGTTGTCAAATCCGATAATGGAAGATTTCGAATACAAACTAGAAAAATATGATGAAGCCTAAAATAGGAATAGCGGTATTTCCAGGTTCTAACTGTGACCATGATACTTATTATGCAATAAACGAATTATTAGGATACGAAGCCAAATACATATGGCATAAAGAAAAAACTATAGGTGAAGTTGATGCTATTGTTTTGCCCGGAGGTTTTTCTTATGGTGATTATCTTAGAACCGGTGCAATTGCAAGGTTCTCTCCAATTATGGATTCTGTTATAGACTTTGCAGAAAAAGGCGGTGTAACAATCGGGATTTGTAACGGCTTTCAAATTTTACTGGAGTGCGGTTTACTCCCCGGTGTAATGCAGCAGAATAATTCGCTGAAATTTGTTTCCAGAGATATTTATTTGAAAATAGAAAACCTTAACACTCCCTTTTCAAACAGTATTCCTAAAAGAGTAATAAAGGTTCCGGTTGCTCATGGCGACGGCAATTATTATGCAGATGAAGAAACCGTTAGAGAACTTGAAGACAATAACCAGGTAGTTTTCAGGTACTCGTCAAATGATGGTTCAATAAAAATTGAAGATAATCCCAACGGTTCGATCAACAATATTGCAGGCATAATCAATAAGAAGCAGAATATACTTGGGATGATGCCTCATCCCGAGAGATGTAGTGATCCTGTGCTCAGAAAAAATGACGGCAGGTTTATTTTTGAATCAATGGCAAAAAGTTTATTAAACTAAAAAAAGGGGTATATTATGTTCGGCAGCTTAGGCGCTGGAGAAATAATTCTAATTGTTATCGCTATTTTAATTTTATTTGGCGCAAAAAAGATTCCCGAATTTGCAAAAGGAATCGGGAAAGGAATGAAAGAATTTAAAAAAGCAGTTAAAGAAGTTGAAGATGATATTCAAATTTCTGAAAACTCAAGTGAAACTGTTGAAAAGAAACCGAGCACTGACACTGAATAAAACAACTTTAATAAATAATGCTATATAGAGATCATTCCGATAAACTCAGCCAGATAAAAAATAACCGGTTATCGCTTGTTGATAATGTTTCTTCATTCTTAAGTAGAATTAAAGAACAAAGCGATGTAAATGCATTTAATTTTATTTTTGAAGATGCTCTGGAAACGGCAAAAAATATTGAGACCAAAATTAAAAATGGAGACCACGGTAAACTTGCAGGTATGGTGATTGCAATAAAGGATGTGCTTGCAATTAAAGACAAACCTCTAACCTGTTCATCGAACATTCTGAAAAATTTCAACTCAATTTACGACGCCACCGCAGTAAAAAAATTATTGGATGAAGATGCAATTATAATAGGTAAAACGAATTGTGATGAGTTTGCAATGGGATCATCCAATGAAAACTCTGCTTTCGGCAATGTTTTGAATCCGGTTAACAAAGAATATGTACCGGGCGGGTCGAGCGGAGGTTCTGCTGCGGCAGTGGCAGCCGGACTTTGTGATGCTGCATTGGGAACCGATACCGGCGGATCAATTAGACAACCGGCTTCATTCTGCGGAGTAATCGGTTTAAAACCTACTTACGGAAGAGTTTCCCGTTACGGCTTAACTGCATATGCATCTTCCTTTGATTCAATAGGACCTTTTACAAATAACATAGAAGATACTGCAAAAATATTATCCGTTGTTTCAGGTAAAGACAAATGTGACACAACAAGTGCAGATAGGCCGGTATTGCAATATGAGGACGAACTAAGTAAAACAGCCAAATATAAAATAGGAATACCGCAAGAATTTTTTGCAGAAGGATTAAATACAGAAGTTAAAAATGCAATCGAAAGCAAAATCAATTTCTTAAAAGAAAACGGTTTTGAAGTTGTAGATATTCATCTTCCCCACAATGAATATTCGATTGCAACCTATTATATTTTGGCGACTGCTGAAGCATCATCAAACTTATCAAGGTACGATGCCGTAAGGTACGGCTACCGTTCTGAAAAAGCTGAAGGGCTTATTAATATGTTTGCAGATTCCAGGACGGAAGGATTCGGTAAAGAAGTTAAACGGCGCATAATGCTCGGCACCTATGTTTTATCTGCAGGATATTATGATGCTTATTATCGAAAAGCCCAGAAAGTACGTAGAGTTATAAAAGAAGACTTTGAAAATGCTTTTAAAAATGTTGATGTAATTCTAACACCTACTGCTCCAACCACTGCCTTTAAGATTGGTGAAAAATCAAACGATCCCTTGGAAATGTATTTGATGGACATCTATACAACATCGGCAAACTTAGCAGGTGTACCGGGAATAAGTATTCCCGTTGGGTTCGACAGTAAAGGCTTACCTGTTGGCATGCAGCTAATGGCAAACCAGTTTGAAGAATCAAAATTATTACAGATCAGCAAGTTCATTCTGAATAATTAATCATCCTATTTATTTACAATAAAAGAGACATTATCTTTGGCGTTAACCAAATTCCTTTTTTTTGCTTGTTATAAAATTTATAGTATCATCCGGTGAGTTGAGGAATTTTTTTATGAAAGGTTGCTATTCAAAAGATAGTGTTTGGATAAAATTCAAAATTATTTGTAATAACTTTTATCTAATTTTGCTAAGTTAATTACATAAAAATCTGTTTTAACAATAATAAGGAATAACTAATGAGTATTCTTCTCGATAAAAGAACAAAAGTTATAGTGCAAGGAATAACTGGCAGCGAAGGCTCTTTCCATACCATGCAAATGCTTGAATACGGTACTAATGTAGTCGGCGGTGTTACTCCAGGTAAAGGTGGAACTGAATTTGAAGGATTGCCTGTTTTCAATACTGTTAAAGATGCGGTAAAAGGAACCAAAGCAACAGCCTCTGCAATCTTTGTGCCCCCTCCTTTTGCGGCAGATGCAATTTTGGAAGCGGCAGATGCAGGCATTAAATTGATCGTGTGTATTACCGAAGGTATTCCTGCAAAAGACATGGTAAATGTTTTTAACACTATTAGAGATAAAGATATTCGGTTGATAGGCCCTAACTGTCCTGGACTTATTTCACCGGGTAAAGCCAAAATAGGAATTATGCCGGGATTTATTCACCGTAAAGGCAAAGTCGGGTTAGTTTCCCGAAGCGGCACTTTAACTTATGAAGCGGTAAAACAGTTAACCGATTTAAAGATCGGGCAGTCAACCTGTGTTGGTATCGGCGGCGACCCGGTTGTCGGTTCTCAATTTATAGATATCATAAAATTATTTAATGAAGACCCTAACACTGAAGCAATTGTGATGATCGGCGAAATAGGCGGTTCTGCTGAAGAAGAAGCTGCTGCTTATATAAAGAAGAATGTTGAAAAGCCGGTTGTTGGATTTATTGCAGGACAAACTGCCCCTCCGGGAAGAAGAATGGGTCACGCAGGCGCAATTATCTCCGGCGGTAAAGGAACTGCAGAAGAAAAAATGAAAGTAATGAAAAAAGCAGGCATACATGTAGTTGAAAGTCCGGCAGAAATCGGCATAACAATGAAATACGCCCTTAAAGCAAAAAAAGAAACAGAAGAATTAATTAAAGAAGCTCAAAAAAAGAAAGCAGCAAAAAAGAAAACTGCGAAAAAAGATACGAAGAAGAAATCAGCTAAAACAAAAGCTGTAGATAAGAAAAAAACAGCAAAAAAAAAATCTAAAGAAAGCAAATCAAAAAAGAAAAAAGCCAAGAAATAGATTAGGAATTATTAAATTCTTAACCAGCCTGCAGACAGATAAATTTGGAATTTGAAATCTGTAATTTGCAATTTTGATAAGGAGGTAATTTGAGTAATAGGACTCTTGCAATACTAAAACCGGATTGTCTTAAGAAAAACTTAATCGGAACAGTTATTAAACATATACAGGACGCAGGTTTTAAAGTACTTGCGTTAAAAATGGTAAGGCTTACAAGTGACTCTGCCGGCGGCTTTTATGAAATACATAAAGAAAGACCCTTTTACAATGCTTTGGTTGACTTCATGACTTCGGGCCCATGTGTACCTATCGCTTTGGAAAAAGAGAATGCTGTTGAAGATTTCAGAAAATTAATAGGCGCTACCGACCCGGCAAAAGCAGACGAAGGAACCATCCGAAAATTATATGCAGATTCAATGGAACGAAATATTGTTCACGGTTCAGATAGCGATGAAAACGCTGCAAAAGAAATATCCCACTTCTTCACAAGAAAAGAATTATTGGAAAACAACGGATAGATAATAAAGATAAGAGAGACAACCTTCCTTCATGGAGAGGTTGTCTGACTTACAATCAGCAATTATTCAATTACCTTCTTAATTCGATAAAAACTTCTTGATACTCCTCTCATGAAAAGTTTCTTCTGCCCCTAATCATTTGCTGAATTTAGTAGTTTAGAAAGAATTCAACGGCATATCCGTTTCAATGGAAGAATTGAATGAAACGGAATAAAGCTTTAAATCTTTATCCTCATCGGGTAGCCTTATTAATTTTTCAAACGACATCCCGATTTTTTCCAGAACTCTTATTGATCCCATATTATCCAGTTGAGTTATTGCTACAATTCTTTTTAGACCGAATTCGCTTTTACCATAATCTAAAACTGCTTTGGCAGACTCAGTTACAAAACCTTTTCCGTTAAACCTTTTGAGAAATGCAAAACCAATATCGACATTATCTAAATGTTCTCTTTTTATTAACCCGCAAACACCGGCAGGTTCATTTGTTTCTTTCAGCTCAACCAGGTATAAACCAAACCCGTGCTGCTCATAACTTTTTATTGGTCCGTGAAGCAAATATTTTTCAGCGTCTTTTGTAGTTCTTACTTTTTTATCGCCGATGTATTTTATGAATGAAGGCTCGTTTAATAACTCAACTATAAATTCTGTATCGTTTGAGGTCAGTTTGCGAAGTATTAAGCGGCTGGTTTTGAGAATAACCATGTAATTAAGCCCAATCGTTTACCTTCAATATTTAATTTCCCAAATTTCTTCTATCCAGATCGTCTAAAAATTTTTCAATCTTAGCAATTAGAATCGTTACAATCTACGCAGTATTAAATTAAGAAGTTGAAAGCAAAATAAAAAGTAAAAACTGGGTAGTATCTTTTGGAAGTCTCAGGACATAATAAAACAGAATACTATTGTTTATTAAAAAAGTAGTTAACAAATTTGTAAAATTCTTCTCTTGAATCCATCATCAACCAATGACTAGCTCCAACAAAGAGGTGATTTTCTATTTGCCGAATAAAACGTATTGCACCTGGGTCATTAATGCTATTTGATCCCCAACAATAGACATGTGGGATAATTAACTTCTGAAAATCTCTTCCCCATTCAATTACACCATTTTCATCTATCGTTTTGTACATACCATAAATTTCCGTTGCTGTTTGTCCGTAAACTGATGGATCACAAATTCTAACAGAGGCAAAATATCTAAGACCAGCAGCTATTTTCCATTTAAATGGAAATTCAACAGCGAACCCTTTTCCTTTTAACCATTGTTTAAACTCTCCTAGTGGGAGTTTATTAAATTTTTCACTCACAATTTCTGACATTATAACGTTACCTGTATGAACATCTCCTTCAACATTAATATACTTTTTTACCCTCATATCTTTATCCTGCTTACACATCAATGTCCTAACATCACCACCCCATGAATGACCGATTAAACAAAAATCTCTGATTTTTATTTTTGTCAATACTTTAAAAACTCTCTCTGCCTGAGTAGCTGTTTTATGGTCGCCTGATTTCGAAGGTTCACTATTTCCATAACCGGGCAAATCCATAACAACAATATTAAAATCCGGCAGCATTTCAAATGCTTCAGCAAAACAAACATGCGATTCGCCGAGTCCATGAATTAGAACAACAGTTTCTTTTTTTTCATCAATATCACTTATTAGAACGTAAATAATATCTCCATTAATATTAACTTTTTCTTCTTTCATTATTTCTTCCTAAAAACTGTTGTTTATGATTTTTGATTTACCAGTATATTTTGAAATCTTAAAAAAAATAGTTCTTGTATACTAAAATATAAAAATATAATTGCTATTAAACTTTGCAAAAATATTGCCGATAATTCCGTAAGGATAAATGTGTCTCGGGGATTACATGGATGTTAGTTCGGTAAGCAATTATGGATTATATGCTCTTCAAAAAACTGATGAACAGAAGTCTTTTGAGTTGACAGAAGAAGAGAAGAAAGAAGTTGAAGAACTGAAGAAAAAAGATGCTGAGGTTAAAGGACACGAACAAGCTCATGTAGCCGCTGCGTCAGGTATAAAAACTTCAGGCCCTCATTATCAATGGACGACCCCGAAGCAACAATAAAAAAAGCACAGCAGATTAGAAGAGCAGCTTTAGCCCCTAGCGAGCCTTCATCGCAGGATAGAAGTGTTGCCAACCAGGCTGCGGCGATGGAAGCAAAGGCAAGAGCAGAACTGATGGAGGAAAAAACTAACGGTGATTCCGGTGTTATGACAAAAGCAAAGGAAATAGAACTTACTTATAATCCTGATTTGAGATCTCCAAATTTTGAAATTAAAACCTAGATAATTTCTCTACAGTCTTCAATCTTAATAACTTAGCACGTTATCTCATTTTAACTTAGTACCCTATCTTAGCACTAACTCATATTGATTATCAAAACCATATTCCCAATGTAGGTGATGCAAATTTTGCATCACCTACGAATGTTTTACAATGTTCTCACCAACATACCCTTATTACTGTAATTGTATGACAAAGTTGAAGTAAGAAAATTATTTTTTTCTAACTACTACTTTTGAACCTTCCTCTTTTATAACAACAACTTTGCTTCCTATTTTTATAAATCCTCCTTCGGTTACAACGTCCACCCTGTTGCCTTCAATATCAACAGTGCCGGAAGGCCGGAGGTCGGTTAATGCTTTTCCTTCTTTACCGATGTATTCTTTAACGTTCTCTTCGGTTGTATAACCTGATTTTTCCAAAATCTCGGATTTCAAAACGAGGCTGTTAAAAATATTTGTTTTGGGAAGGAACTTTGCAATAAAGTAAAACAAAATTGCAGTTGCTATAAAAGTCACGGCTAATTGAATTACAGCACTATTAATCATGCTAGAGTCAACAGTCGGCCAATCGGAGATAAGCCCCATAAACAAACTGCCTATGACACATATAATTCCCAAAATTCCGAATATCCCGAATCCCGGTATTACAAATAACTCAACCAGCAATAATACAACACCTATAATAAAAATTACAATCTCAATTATAGAGGCGAGCTCTAAAATATAGTTTGTGCCGAAAAATAGTGCAAGTGCAATAACAGCCGCAGTACCCGGCAATCCCCAACCCGGGGTTTTAATTTCAGTAAACATTCCGAGTAATCCCACCATTATTAAAATTGAAGAAATAATCGGATGGCTTAAAAAGCGAATTAATTCTTCAGCCCAGTTGGAATCAATTTGATCTATATCTGCAGATTCCAGTTCATATAATTCCATTACATCATTTATTGATACCAAAATTGTATCGGCAATCCCATAGCTTAAAGCTTCTTTTGAAGTCAGCGTTACTAATTGCGTACTGTCAACTAAACCTTCTATTACTACCCTTTCATCAACCATTGCTTCCGCAATATCCGTTCTTCTCCCGGTTCTTTCCGCAGTTGCACGCATTTCCGAACGCATATACGATTGAGCTTTTTCAGATTGCTTGGTTCCCGACTGATCAACAACCGTTGTAGCGCCGATACTTGCACCGGGCACCATTACTATCTTATCACAGGATAAAGCTATCAAAGATCCGGCAGAGATTGCACGCTTATCAATAAAGGCAATTGTTAAAACGGAACTGTTGATAATCGCATCTTTAATTTGTGTTGCAGCATCCACTCTGCCGCCAAAAGTATTGATTCTGAAAATTATTGCATCCGCCGCATTTGCTTCCGCTTCTTCCACTGTGCGTTTTACGTAGGGCGCTAACCCTAAATCAATATCCCCTTCAATATCTGCTTTATAAACTTTTGACTGTGCCAGTGTACTTACCGAGAGTAGCAGAAAAATTATTGCACTTATGGTTTTCAAGTTGACCTCGAAATTATAATTAATTATTAAACTGAGGTATCTGAATATATGTTTAAAAATAAAAAAGAGACTAACAATAGTCTCTTTAAAATTTAATAAAATTTCAACTACTTACTTTCTTCTTTTTCTTTAGGATTAACTACAGATGCAATTGCACTTCTTTCAAATTTCATTTTAACGTTGTTGCCAACATCTATTAAACAAGTTTTTTCGTCGAGCCCGGAAATAGTGCCGTAAATTCCGCTACTTGTAATTATTTTATCGCCTTTTTTGATTTCAGAAAGTAATTTTTCTCTTTGTTTAGCTCTTTTTTGCTGGGGCCTTATAATCATGAAATAAAAGATCGCAAAAATAGCACCGAACATTATCAATGTACTAACCATACTTCCACCACCGCCGCCTTCAGGTGTAGGCGCCATCGCCAATAATAAGTGCATTATTCCTCCATGTTTTTGATTATGTTTACATCTAATTTACTAATTATTTTATTTTTCCATTCAACAAAATTGCCTTCGATTATTTTTTTACGGGCTTCTCTTATAAGATTTAAATAAAATGTTACATTATGAATTGACGCTAATTCCAAACCAAGAATTTCATTTGTATTAAAAAGGTGACGTAAATAAGCTCTTGAAAAATTCCTACATGTATAACAATCACAATCCGGGTCAAGCGTTGAGAAGTCATCTTTATACACAGCATTTCTAATTGTTACAATTCCACGGGAAGTAAAAAGATATGCGTTTCTAGCATTACGCGTGGGCATAACACAGTCAAACATATCAACCCCTCGTGCAATTGATTCAAGAATATTTTCCGGGCGTCCAACTCCCATTAAATACCTTGGTTTTTCTTGAGGCATAAAATCAGTAGTAAAATCGGTTAATTTGTACATGTCTTCGGTTGGTTCACCGACTGCCAAACCGCCGATTGCATACCCGTCAAAATCCAGCTTCATTAAATCTTTTGCAGACTTTTCCCTCAACTCTTTATAGACGCTACCCTGAATTATACCAAATAAATATTGATCGTAACCGTAAAGCGGTTTACTTTTCTCAAAAGCCTCTTTGTTCAAAACCGCCCAGTCGGAAGTAAGCTGTGTGGACTTTACCGCATAATCAAACTCGCAAGGATAAGGCGTGCACTCGTCCAAAACCATCATTATGTCTGAGCCAATTGAACGCTGGATATTAACAACCTTTTCAGGAGTAAAGAAATGTTTTGAGCCGTCCAGGTGGGAACGGAATTCAACGCCGTCACTTTTCATCTTTCTTAATTCAGTCAAACTGTAAACCTGGAATCCGCCGCTGTCGGTTAAGATAGAACCGTCCCACTTCATAAATTTATGAAGCCCACCGGCTTTTTCAAGAATTTCTGTTCCGGGTCTTAAATATAAATGGTAAGTATTTCCCAAAATAATAGGGGCTTTTATATCTTCAACTAAAGTTTTTTGGGTAATTGCTTTTACGGTTCCCTGAGTTCCGACAGGCATAAAAATCGGGGTTTCAATTTTTCCGTGCGAAGTTTCTAAAACCCCTACCCTGGCTTTTGAATTTTTATCTTTATTTGTTATTTGGAAATTCAGCAATACAAAAATGATTTAGTTGAGGTTATGAAAATAAGGCTAAATTACATTTATTGCTAAGGAAAAGAGTTAGTTAGATCGAAGAAAGTATATCAATCCGACCAGGCAGAAAAAACTCCCTTGCCGACATATTTACTTAAATCCGCAATACCTTGAATTCCATTAGAATATTTTACCCATACACGGTAATCGTCTAACGGTTTTATTTCAACAGGTTTAACCATTTCCTTTACATTTTTTATGTAATATACCTTAAGATTTTTTTTGAATTAATTATATTGTACCCGCTAAAAGGTGTAATAAATTATCAATTTAAAAATAGTGATTTTAATTCCCTGGTCGGAACCATACATTCCTCTTTTTTGCCGAACCATTTATATCTATTTTTTGCAATGTAATCATATAAATGATCTCTAATAAATTTGGGAAGGAGCTTAAACACAAGCAGCATTTTCCAGAACGGTCTAAACTCTTTTAGTATTTCAAAAGCAGCATCGGATTTTATAAAGATTTCATTATTTTTTAACAGCACTACGGAATCAATGCCGTTTACAATCGAACTGCTTTTCAAAAGTTTTTTGGAAATTTCAGATTGAAGGGGTGCATACCGGAATACCTTTTTGTAATCATGTTTAATAATAAAATTTATTGAAGCATTACAAAGATTACAGACACCGTCAAAAAAAATTACAGGCTTGTTCATTTTTACAAGTCGCCTTCCGTTTCACCTTCCCAGCCAACAGTTAAACATGTTGAGATGCAATAAAAGACAAAAAGATTAAGGAGTTACAGATCATTTTCTGCAAAGACAGTTATTTTTATTAAATCAATTTTTGTTTTGTCGGATTTAACAACGTAGATTAAATAATTATCTATTGTATGATACTCCCCTTTTTGCGGGATTATTCCCAGGGAGTTTGTAATGTAACCGCCGATAGTTTCATACTCGCCGTCAGGTATCTTCAAATCAAACTGTTCGTTCAGAAAATCGATTTCAGCCTTTCCGCTGACAAGATAATTATTCTCGTCAATCTTTCTGCAGATAATGTCTTCAGTATCGTGTTCGTCTGTTATCTCGCCTACCATTTCTTCAATAATATCTTCAACAGTAACCAGACCGGCTGTTCCGCCGAATTCATCAATAACAACAGCGATTGATACACGTTTATCCAAAAACTCGTTTAACATTTCAAGTGTCTTCTTAGTATCGGGAATAAAAATTATATCTCTCATTACTTGTTTTAAGTCATCCGGGTTTTTGAACATATCATAAGCATGCACCCATCCTTTAATATTATCAATGGTTTCTTCGTAAACAGGAATCTTTGAATATCCCGAACTAGTAAAAACATTTATGACTTCGTCAATAGGCGTATTGTATTCAACTCCTATTATGTCTGTTCTTGGGCTCATAGCTTCGTAAATTTTTTGATCTCCCAATTCCATTACTTTGTTTATTATGTCGGTCGTATCTTCTTCCATTGAACCTGCCTCCGTACTCTCCTCAAGCAGTTCCTGGATATCTTCTTTTTTAAATATCAACGAAATGTTTTCCTCTTTAAAGTTGGCAAGTTCAGTCAATTTGTTTGAGAACATCGAGGTTATTTTTACAAACGGGTACAACAAAACAGAAATAATTCTTATAGGTACGGACGAGATTAAAACAAATATATCCGAAGTTTCTCTTGCAATATACTTGGGAATAAGCTCGCCGAAAAATAATAGAAGCAGCGACGAAGTTATTAATATAGTCAGATCGGAAAACTGAAAATATTCAAAGAGCAAAACCGTAATAATAGAAGCGAAAGCGATGTTAATAACATTGTTGGATATTAAAATTGTTGAGAAAAATTCATGCGGGTGATTCATGAAATAATGCGCTTCTTTAGCGGCTAATTTATTTTTTCTTGCCCGCAGTTCTATCTTTAGTTTATTTGCAACAACAAAAGCAATTTCCGAACCTGAAAAGAAGCCGCTTAATAACAAAAGTATTATAATGAAAATTATATCCAGTTCCATATTTTAATGAACTTTTTCTATTGATTGTTCAAAAACTTTATAAGTATAGCTATCGGAGTTGTCCCGGAAAATAAATTCAACATTTATTTCTTTTTCGATATCAAAATCGGGATATAAAGTCAATCCTTTTATTGTAGAGAATAAAAAATTTCTTTCATCTTTATCTGCAGTTAATTCGTTCTCCTGTATAGTCGGTTTTATTATGTATATCAATTTCCCGTTTTGAAAAATTTTAATCCTTTCAAGACGAAGATTTTGCAACTCGTAATCATCCGATTCATGTACGGTTATTTCGCCGGTGACATGAAATTTATTACGCCCGTTAACTTTCGGCATTAAATCTACCCAGCAATAGATCTTATCAACATCAATAAAGATAGTAGGCTCATATACTTCTTCAACTACTTCTTTTTCTTTTACTTCCGGCTCTGTTTTTTCTTTTTGTGTTTCTTTACTTGAGCAATTTAACAGTAAGAATACAGTGACAAATAATATAATTAGATTTTTGTTCATCATATTAAGTATACCACTATTATTATGAATAATATATATACAAATAAATTAAAAAGCATCGGTTTAGCGGTTAAAATAACGTTAACAATATTTTTATCTTCACCGGATTTATGCGACACGAATAAATATCTGAATACCCCGAACACTACAAATAAACCACTATGGACTACAAGTCCATAGTTTTATTTAAGACTGAAAGTCATTATTCTATTATAAAATTTGATTCATCTTCATCATCTGGTTTTCTGTGAT
>JASFMY010000107.1:0-25367 GCA_050117315.1 Ignavibacteria bacterium | reverse complement strand
TGGCGGTATTGAATAATGAAACACCTCCGGTGTTTTTCCTTCTCTTGGGGCATTTTTTCTACCATAATTAAACGGCTGACTCCGTTTTTTATGTTGAAGATGTAAAAATTTATTCGATTACATATCGAAGGGTTAGTAAGGAGAAATCGTAGAGACAACACGGCGAGTCGTCTCTACGGCATTAAAGCAATGACATTTTCAATACTCTCATTACTTTTAGAATAGGGTGGAAGTGTTGACGGTTTTGAGATTGTGAATATATCTAATCCGAACTTGTGGGAGTAGGTGAAAAGCATTACTTCTTAAATTGTGGTCCCACTTTTTTAATATGCTATCCCGAAAAGTTATTGTTAGTTAATATTTATTGCTTAAGTTTAAAAGTATCAAAAATTTGTCACTAGGGTGGAACCCCACCCCGGCCCTCCCCTTTGCAAAAGGGGAGGGGGTTTTAAAAGTCCTCCACTTCGAATGAAGGGGAGGATTTAGGAGGGGTTCCGAAAGGCGGGCACACAATCAATGACAAAACACTACAACAAAAAATCCCAACAAGAAAAACGCCGGTATCTCCGCAATAACATGACCTATACCGAAAAAATAGTTTGGGCACACATCAGGAAAAGACAGCTCGGCTATAGATTTTTAAGACAATATTCTGTTGATCATTATGTGATTGACTTTTACTGCCCAGAACTAAAATTAGCATTAGAAATAGACGGCGGAATTCATGAGTTGCCGGAAAACAAAGAATATGATGAAGCCAGGCAAAAGTATATTGAAGGATTTGGCATAAAATTCTTGAGAATAAAAAATGAAGAAATTTTAGGAAATGCCAATAAAGCTTTTGACAAAATAATAAATGAAATCAAAACAATAGGTGAGTCATGAATAAAGAGCTAATTGAACTTAAAGATACAATAGTTTCTGCCATTCGAGGTGAAGATTTGCAATTATTTGATCTGCATAAAAAAGGAATATTTTTCATACCTGAATTAGCAGTCACTTATTTAGTCGGAAGAGCAATTGTGAAAAATAGTTATCAGATTTTTGGAGAAGAAGTAAAAAATTGGATAGCTGAACACCGGATACAAGATGATGTAGGGCCAAATGATTTAATACTTACATTGGAAAGTAATGTTAAGGTAGTATTTGAATTTAAGACAAGACCAAAAGATATCTATCGATACCTAAAAGATATTGAGAAGTTATCGAAAATTAATGATGATAATGTGATTAAGATATTTTGTGGATTGATGGAGTATGTTTCTGGGACAGAATATAATGATGATTTCATAAAAATGTTTGAAGATAAGGCGAAAGTACCTCTTCATAGAATTGTTGAAGATAATAAGTTTTTTGATTATTTCACTACGAAAGACCATGCTATTCAGAATTACGATAAACAAATGTGTTGCGTTGTAGGTTTATGGAAAGTGGAATAATTTATTCTGTTACAAACTCCAATATTCATTTTTAATTACACTTGAATTTATATAACATTTGGATTTTCTCTTCGTCATATAAATACTAATCGCAATTAAAGTTAAGCCGGGGTAATAACTGAAATCATTCAAAAAGCATTTCAAATTTCTATTCTTATTAATTGTTTTAATACCAAATTTAGTTCTCTGCCAAAGCAGTCGCGACAAATGGCAGCAGCCGGAAAAAATAATGGATACAGTAGGAATCAAACCGGGAATGGTAATCGGCGAAGCGGGTGCCGGGGACGGTTACTTTACTTTTCACTTGTCAAAACGGGTTGGTGACAAGGGGCTTATTTATGCAAACGACATTGATGAAGATGAACTTGAAGAGCTAAAAGAACGTGCTGAAAGGGAAGGCGTTAAAAATATCAAGATAATCGTAGGCGAAGAAAAAGACCCGCTATTCCCAAAAGACAAAAGTTTAGATATGGTAATTATGGTTTTGGTTTTTCACCATCTTGACGACCACGTAACTTTCTTTAAAAATTTAATTCCAAGTTTAAAACCCGGCGCACCTGTAGTTATTGTTGATAGGGATCCCGACAAATACGGCGGAAATTATAGCCATTTTTATACCGAAGAGAAAACAAAAAAATATATGGAAGAAACTGATTTTAAACTGGAAAGAGTTGAAACTTTCCTCGAAAGGGATTATATCTTAATTTACCGTTTGCCGCAAGAAACGTTATGAAAGAAGAAGTGAACCCGGCTGATAATTCTCTTCAAAGAAAAATAAGTTTTACTACCGCAACATCAATTGTAATTGCAAATATGATTGGCGCCGGGATTTTTACAACATCCGGTATAATGGCAGGTAATCTGCCGGACTCAGGCTGGGTAATACTTTGCTGGTTTTTCGGCGGAATGCTGGCAATTGCCGGGGCATTGTGTTACTCGGAATTATCAACACGGATGCCGGCAGACGGCGGTGAGTATATTTATTTAAGAACCCTCTATCATCCGCTCGCAGGATTTTTAACGGGCTGGACGAGCTTTATTGTCGGTTTTTCGGTTCCCGTAGCAGCTTCTGCAATCGGCTTTTCTTCGTACATGTTCGGCGGAATGAATTCAAGTTTTTTCATAAAAGTATCTGCAATTGTAATAATTATTGTGTTTACCGTTGTTCATTACACCGGGGTTAAGATCGGTTCCAAAGTCCAAAACTGGTTAACCTTATTAAAGATAATTCTTGTTCTGGGGCTGGCAATTGCCGGGTTTCTATTTGGCAAAGGTGATTGGTCGCAAATTACATTTAGTTTTAGCGGTTCGTTTGAAGGCATGGCTATCGGTACTGCAATGATGCTTACAATGTTTTCGTACAGCGGCTGGAATGCAAGCTCTTATATTGCCGGCGAAATTGAAAACCCGCGAAGAAATTTGCCCGCTTCATTACTTACCGGGACGGTGATAGTGATGGTTATTTATCTCGGGTTGAATTTATTTATATTTTATTCTGTCCCTTTTAACGAAATTAAAGGTGTTATAACAGTTGTAGAAGCGGCTTCGGTAAATGCATTCGGGCAATGGATTGGCGAAACATTTGGAATAATAATCAGCCTGGCGCTTTTGTCGTCATTGAGCGCTTATATAATTATTGGGCCCAGGGTTTATTATGCGATGTCAAAACACGGACACTTTTTTAAATTTGCATCTGAAGTGCATTCCCGTTTTAAAGTGCCCGGCAAATCAATTTTGATTCAAGGTACATTAGCAATTGTGATGATTACTGTTGGTTCCTTTGAACAGTTGCTTGTTTATCTTGGATTTTCATTAAGTATTTTCCCGTTACTTGCAGTGGCGGGTATCTTTATTGCACGGAAAAGAAAAATCGGGGAAAATACTGCAGTTAAAGTCTGGGGTTATCCTTTCGTACCGGTTTTCTTTTTAACCTGCAGTTTTTTGCTTATGGTAGTTGCCTTTATTAACCGTCCAGCAGAATCAACAATAGCAATAGCAACTGTTCTGCTGGGGATACCGTTTTATTATTTGTGGATTAAGCGCAATAGTTCAATCAACGGATGATTTTATAATTCCTTTTCTATAACTTGCTTCATCACACAAAGAATATTTCAATGAGCGAGCAATTTATAGTATTAAAGACATATCAAAATCCTGTTGAAGCGAATATTGCAAAAGGATTACTTGAAGCCAATGAAATAGAAACAATCCTTTTGGATGAAAATACTGTTTACGCTGATCCTGTTCTAACAAATGCTGTCGGCGGAGTAGAATAGAGTTTCTGCAAAATAAAAGTCAGTCATTTCGAACCCGTTTTTTGGGTGAGAAATCTTTCAATTAGAGGATGATTTTAAAGATTTCTCCCTCCGGTCGAAACGACAAAATGTTTAGATATTTTATTTTGCAGAAACTCTAATAAAGTACGTATGCAGCAAATGTAATAATAGATGGAAAATTTTATAACTTGATTAAGTTTTTTAAGTAGCTATGGAACCCCTCCTAAATCCTCCCCTTCATTCGAAGCAATGCTGTCAACTTAAGACTGCATTTATAATAATAGGGGTCATTCCCGAATGCTTTAATCGGGAATCCACTTTTATAAATTAGATTCCGGCTTAAAAGATTACCGGAATGTCAATCCTTAAGTTGACAGCATTGCATTCGAAGTGGAGGACTTTTGCATTCTCCCCTTTGCGAAAGTGGAGAGACGGAGAGGGGTTCGTAAAGAAAGCACAATTTAATAAAAAAATCCGCCGATTAACGGGCTTACAATATTTATGAGAGAATCATTTCAACAAGACCTGTCCTCCGTAACTTTCTTTAGCGTAGGAGGACTCGTTCTTCGTAGTTTTAACGGAGAAGGATCATTTTCCGGTTTTCAATAAAATCACCGGCATGTAATTTATAAAAGTATACTCCGCTTGCAAACTTTGATGCATCAAACTCAATTTTATAATAACCCGCACTTTGTTCTTTATTGACCAAGGTAGCAACTTGTTTACCGAGAATATCAAAAACCTTTAATGATACATGAGTTTTTTCCGGGATGCTGTAGTTTATTTTGGTTGCCGGGTTAAAAGGATTGGGATAATTATTTGAAAGCGAGTATGAACTCGGAACGACGGGCATTTCGTCAACCTCAACAATTGTTGCTCCCGGTATGTCAATATAGTCGAAACTCATCCAATTCCAATAACCGTGAAATGCAATTGTATTAGCGCCGGAATTAAGCGGAATTTCTATTCCCCGTTTTAACCATGCTGATGTTGAAAAAGCTATGAATTCGACAGCTTCAAGCGTATCCCCGTTAACAACAAGGAATTGTGTCTTGGGAGACTCAAAAGTAAGCTGGTACGCGATGATTAACAGATAGTCACCGGTTTCTGGAACGTTTATATTATCAAATGTAAGAGTCCATGCATCACGCATTTCAAGGTATGCTCCGCCGCTTGTTTCTCCTGAATTTGTTACGGTTCCCTGGCCTGTCCATGCTGCATCCTCAGCTTCAAACCGGGTCGTTGTACCGTCGTTAATATATATTATTAATGGTTCTGATTGCACGGAAAGCCCGTCGTTATCGGTAACAACAGCAGTAATCTCATATTCTTCGTTTTCACCTGCGGTCCAGGAAGTCTCAAAAGGAGAAGAATCCAGAGTTTCAATTAACTCACCGTCTACATAAAATGAAACCTGCTCAACAGTCCCGTCGGTATCTGTTGCTTCAGCTATAAGTTTTACATCTTCACCTGAAGCAACTACATTACCTAATTCCGGTTCCACATCAACCTCGGGAGGTGATTTGGCTGCAATTAAACCGTAAACTGCAATTTCATAAATAGAATAACCATATTGTGTTGCTCTATCAATTCCGTGCATTCTTACAAAACGTCCGCTTTGCAGGGTGTCGAACGTTATATTATCTTCTCCTCCGTCGCCACTGCGTTCTTCATAAACAGTATTCCAAATATATCCGTCATAAGAAAGTTCTATATCATACTCGGAACCGTAAGCTGCTTCCCAGTAAAGTATAATGCGGTCGATATCAATAGCTTCACCAAGATCAACGGAAATCCATTCATCATCGGGATCATCATCCAGGTTTGGATCAGGCAGGGTTGAATCATCACCGATTTGCCAAGCACTGCTCCAGCGGGTTTCCATATCACCGTCAACCGCCAGCTCCGGTATCAATTCATCGCCGCAGCAAGCTTCGAAAGTTGAAGCAGACACTGTTTTGTTTGTTGCGCGGTTAATTTGGTTTGGATCAAGCACCGTTATAGTAACTTTTGCCGTATCTGTTTCTGTCTCATCGTCGCGGTTTACTGCAATTAATGTATATGTTGTTGTTTCAGCCGGCGATACTACCTTTGTTCCCGAGGTATCAACATGCTCGCCGTCAAGTGTTACGGATAAAGCGTTAAATACAAGCCATGAAAGAGTTGTACTTTGATTTTGTTCAATTGCAGTACGCGCAGATTCAAACACAGCTATTTTGAATCCCGGGTTAACATTAGCCAGGAAAGGGGCAGCCGGCAGACCCTCGGCATTATAGAGATTTACACCGGCAGGGTTGTATTCCCATGCGTATCTAACGATAGCAGGTTCAGGTATTTCATCATTCCAGACTAATACTTGTTCGCCGTCTATTACGGCATTCGCCCAGGCTAATTGATCGTCGTCTCCCGCAACGGCAAAACCGATTACTTCACCGGATTCCGAACCCTTTGCTGTTAAACCGCTTCCTATGTAATCAAAGTTAATTTCTATTTTCCCATCCTCGCGTAAGAAATTACTGCGGTATCTTGGGCCTGAATAAACAATATCTTCCCCGTATGCAATTTTGCGGGCTACTAAAGATAACCTGTAACCGACAGGTTGTTTGTAAGTCGGATGAATATCAACATCTCCGACATCTATTGTTACTGCTTCCCCTGTATTCGGAAGCGATAATGCAGAACTCTGTCCTGCTCTAAGCTGGGGCCAGGCATCCCAAATAGCTGGTTCGTCATAAATTTCTCCATAATTCGGCAACTGAACCCAGAGGAAGGGAAAGTCTCCTTCATTCCATAAATTCCTCCATCCTTCAATAAAGGTTTTAAATAACTCACCATAAGCCAAAGCATCTTCCATACTGTCCCCGTTCGATTCGCCCTGGTACCAAATTACACCTTTAATAGGGTATTGCAATATCGAGTGAATCATTTTATTATATGCAACGGTCGGCTGCCTTTCAGCTTCACCGCCGGCAAGAACAGTATCCTGTTCATCAAAACCAAGCATATCATCGGTCATCCAGGTTTCAATTCTGCTGCCGCCGTACGATGAATTTATTATTCCGATCGGCACGTCAATATGCGGTTTCAAATTTAGTGCAAAGAAGTATCCGACCGCAGTAAAATTCCCGACATATTGTGATGTTGCCGGGGTCCATACACTCCCGGACGGCAGCTCATCCGAAGGTTCATCGGATAATCCCTTTGGTATTTTAAATTGACGTATTTCAGGATCATTAGCAGAGGCTATTGTTGCAGAAGCACTATCCGCATTACTGACCTGAAGTTCCATGTTGGATTGCCCGGATGCGAGCCATACATCACCGATGTATACATCTGTTATGGATATCTGCTGTCCGCCTGACTCAATGGTCATAGAATAAGGGCCGCCGGCATTCATTGCAGGCAATTCTACAAACCAGTTGCCGTTGCTGTCTGCCTGTGTTGTTTCACTGTTGCTTGTAATGGTTACTATAACATTGCTATCGGGATAAGAATTTCCCCAAACCGGGATTACATGTTCCCTTTGTAAAACCATCCCGTTGCTGAATATACGCGGAAGATTGAATTGCGCTAATGTTACGGACTGAAAACATATTATGAATATTGATAAAATAAGAAAGGACCTAAAATATTTCTCAACCTCAAAATTCATTTGTTTAGACCTATTTGTTTTTGATATGATTTATTTAAACTGGCAGACTTCCCGCAGAATAGTACTATAAAATAAGTAAATAATAAGATTTAAATACAAAAAAAGTGAAAACTCACATCAGGTAATTAGTGAGATTTTAATTTTACCATCGGGGTAGGCTTGTTTTCTTTTTGGGGAAACGGCTTTTTGCAGTAAAATTTAAAAATTCTATTTTAAGGCGTTGTTTGAATATTCTTTGTGGCTATATAAAATATTTCTATCATTATATAAATCAGCAAAGACAATATTAAAAGCAGAAGGAAATTGAAACTCATGAAAATTTTCTTATTCACATTATGGTGTTTTATAGCTTTAACATCCCAAACGTTTACGCAGACAAATAACGACCCTTTTTCAGTAACGTGGAATCTTAATAATCTCGATAACATTGAAGGAAATCAAGCAACAATATTTGGAGAGCCCGTGGTTGTTAAATCGGGTGAATATGAAAAGGCTATTAAATTCGACGGTATTGATGACGGGCTGCTTGTTAAATCAAACCCCCTTGAGGGAGCCGAAAGTTTTACTATCGAAGTAATCTTTAAACCGGATTCATCTTACCCGGGAAACATTGAACAAAGATTTGTACATATACAGGACCCGGCAAACAACAACCGTCGTGTTTTAATTGAACTGCGCTTGACGGAAGGTAATCAATGGTATCTTGATACGTTTATAAAAAGCGATACGTCTTCACTGACGCTGGTTAGGGAAACTGCGTTGCATAAGGTGGGAGAGTGGCATCATGCCGTGCTTGTTTATGAAAATGGAGTGATGACACATTACGTGAACGGTAAAAAAGAATTGTCAGGCAAAATAAATTATTTGCCTATCACCAACGCTTTTACTTCGATCGGTACGCGGATGGATCAACGGTCATGGTTTAAAGGAGTTATTGCACTTTTAAAGGTAACACATAAGGCATTATCTCCCGAAGATTTTATTGGTACAAAGGCAATGAATTGATATTTGATTAGCAGAATATTTTATTGAAATATAATCCGGGACTTCTGTTCTGAAATAATATACTCTCACAATAACGGTACATTTCCCGAATTTGCAGAATAACAATTTACATTGACTGAATGGAAGAAAAATCGACAGAATGGCAAAAGATTCCACATGATTAAGATTGCAGCAGTAGAATAACGATTTACATTAACGGAATAGCAAAAAAAATGGCAGAATGAGAAAAATTTTCTCAAAACGTCTGTTGCATTGATGGAATGACAGAAGATTTACAGGAATGACAGCTTGCATCAATGAAATGGGAAAAAATCACACGGAATGACCGCTGCATTGCCGGAATGGGAAAAAATTTCACGGGATGAGAGCTTGCATTGTCGGAATGAAAAAAATATCTGCGGAAATGGCAATTTACATTAGTGGAATGGAAAAAGAATCTGCGGAAGGTAATGACCTTCTTTCAAATCGAATTCTAATAAAGTTAGTCTCCATAATAACGCAGGAATTGTTCTGTAATCAGGTTCATCTTTGATAGCATTGAACTCCTTGAAAAACCTTTGTCGGTCTTTCATAGGAAGCATTTCCAGCATTTTAGGACTCCTCTTTTTGCTCTTGACTATTGAGAAAGATGAAATAATGTCAAGATACAAATAAATTCGGTTAAAATTGCAAGAAATCAAAATTAATTTAGGGATATTGCATAATATTCATGTATAATTTGCTTTTTCTGTAGTCGCACTTTATATATTTATAGGGCATTTTCAAAAATAAAACGGAGTTGAAAAACTATGATAAAACCTACATCTCACTCATTAAATCTCAATGAGATACTTGAAATCCAACAAGAAGAACTGCTGCAACATCTTCCTAATTGGTCTGTTTCATTGTTAGAGTCAACACTTCAAAGTCTTGCTTCTTCCGAAAAAGAAGTAGTTGTAGTAACTCCCTTAGAAAATAAATACGGGAAAAAGAGAAGGAGAATTTCATTGGTCCTTTCTCCTAAAGTTCCGGTTAATGGACTTTCTTCAGACGAAAAAGGATTAGTTGCTGTGTTAAAGAGAAATTTCCCGCAGCTCAGATAAAATATAGGATATCAAATTTTAGTTTAGTAAATCTGGATTAGTTCAATAGTCGAATTAAAGGCTACCTAGAATGTATAACTGAACTCTATGGTATTGAAATAAGCTCAACAATTTGACAATAAAACAATTTTACAAAAAATACATCCAATAACCAATCATTCAATCTATTCAATCCTTATCCCGGGATACCCAAAAACAATCAAACTCTTTAATTTCCTGTAATTCTTCCGTATCTTTGCTTTTTAATAAATTGAACGGAATAAAAATGTCAATTATACCCATAACTATTTACGGTGATAAAATTTTAAGGGAAACTGCAAAACCTGTTAAACAAGTTGACGATAGGACTATAAAAATTATCATGGATATGTTTGAAACCATGCGTCATGCAAACGGTGTAGGGCTTGCCGCCAATCAAGTTGGTTTAAACGAAAAAATTTTTGTTATTGATGTAAGTGTTGTAGAAGGTTATGAAAACATTAAACCTGTGGCTATGATCAATCCCCAAATATTAGATGAATCCGATGAAACAATAGTAATTGAAGAAGGTTGTTTGAGCCTGCCCAATCTGAGAGTAGATATTGAAAGACCCAAAATCGTAAAGGTGAGATACCTGGATACCGATGAAAAAGAACAGGAAATTGAAGCTGATGAATTTTTTGCAAGAGTTATACTTCACGAATACGATCATTTAATAGGCAAAATGATGCCGGATAGGGTAGAATACAGCATAAGAAAAAAACTAAAAGATGAGCTTGACGATATTAGGAATAGAAAAGTAAAAGTTGATTATCCAATCACAGAGAAGTGAAAATTAAGATGGCGAACGAATAATTAAATATTTATTTTAATAAGAAATCCAAATGGGAAATTTAGCTATCACAACTAAGACCTTAAATAAGTATCTGGGGTATCTCAGTAAACTTGATAATAATTCAAAAAAACAGCTAATAATTAAGTTGACTGAGTCAATTGAAATTAAAGAAGAGAAGTCTTTTGATTTAATGAATATTTACGGTATGTGGGAAGATACTAGAGACTCTGATGAGATTATCAGGGAAATTAGAGATTCACGTGTTAACAAAATTTCTTCTGAAGAGTTATAATGAAATATCTGCTTGATACCAATATATATATCCATTTCTTTAGAGGTCAATTTAATCTTATAGAAAAGCTTGAAAATGTTGGTTTAAGAAATTGTGCCATCTCGGAAATTACCCTTGCTGAATTAGTTTTTGGTGCCGAAAATAGTTCCAATCCTCGGAAAAATCTTGAACTAATAGAAATTTTCACAGATCAAATTTCGCTTTTCCCTATTATTAATTCAGTCTATAGATATGGTAAAGAAAAAGTAAGGCTAAGAAAATCCGGTATTATGATTAGTGATTTTGATTTGTTGATTTGTTGATTGGATGTACTGCTATTGAAAACGGATTGATAATGGTAACTGAAAATATTAATGAATTTGAAAGAATATCAGATATCAAAATTGAGAATTGGATTGACAGAAAAGAGAAATAAATGAATATAATTTTTTTTGGTACCCCGGATTTTGCCGTACCGTCTCTTAAAACTTTGCTGAAAAGCAAACACGATGTAAAAGCTGTAGTAACCGCTCCCGACAAGGAGCGGGGAAGAGGACAGAAAGTAACTTTCACTCCCGTTAAAAAATTTGCAATTGAGAATAATATACCCGTTTTACAGCCGGAAAAATTAAATGATGGAAACTTCATTGAAGAACTGAAAAAGATAAACGCAGACTTGTTTATTATAGTTGCATTTAGAATACTCCCTGTTGATGTTTTTACAGTTCCTCCGGAAGGTTCCTTTAATCTCCACGGCTCACTTTTGCCTAAGTACCGCGGCGCAGCGCCTATTCAATGGGCTTTAATTAACGGCGATGAAAAAACCGGACTAACTACTTTCTTCCTAAAAGAAAAAGTTGATACCGGGAATATATTACTGCAAAAGGAAATTTTAATAGACGAATTGGATAACTTTCAAACCCTTCACGACGAAATGAGTGAAGAAGGCGCAAAGCTTGTTTTGGAAACAGTAAATTTAATTGAAAGCGGTACTGTTGAAGTTAAATCACAGGATGATTCGGTTGCAACTAAAGCGCCTAAAATTACAAAAGATATTTGTAAAATTGATTGGAACAAGACAGCAAAAGAAATACATAACCTGGTTCGCGGTTTATCTCCCGTACCCGGGGCATTTTTTATTTACGATGAAAAAATATATAAAGTATATAAAACAAAAATTAACCGGGAGAGCACTTTACAGCCCGGTGAGATAATTGAAAACAAAGACCAATTAATTATCGGCTGCAAAAGTGAAGCAATTGAAGTTCTTGAAATTCAACCCGAAGGACGCAAAAGAATGGATATTGAATCTTTTCTGCGAGGCTACTCAATTACGGATAGGAAATAATGGAAAAAGATTTTAAATGTGTTTTGGATTCCATCGGAAACACACCGCTCGTAAAACTCGAAAAAATTACCAAAGGATTAAAAGCAAACATTTATGCCAAACTTGAATTCATGAATCCCGGCGGAAGCGTTAAAGACCGTATTGCCAAGTACATGATTGAAAAGGCTGAGCAACAAGGTAAGATAAAGCCGGGCGATACGATCATTGAGAATTCATCCGGCAATACGGCAATGGGACTGGCTATTGTCTGTCTGCAGAAAGGATATAAATTAAAAGTTGTTATACGTGATACAACAAGCTCCGAAAAATTAAAGATGCTTGAAATTCTCGGAGTGGATATCATCAAAGTTGATGCAACTCTTCCGCCTGAAGAACCTAATTCTTACAACAAACTTGCTGAGAACCTGGTAAAAGAAAATCCGGATTTATATTACATAGACCAGCATAATAATCTTGATAATAACGAAGCTCATTATATGAGTACTGGTCCTGAAATCTGGGAACAGACAAACGGCAAAGTAGATTATTTGATTGCCGGTGTTGGTACAGGCGGCTCGCTGATTGGAGCGGGTTCGTATTTAAAAGAAAAAAATCCTAATGTAAAACTTATTGGTATCGACCCGGTTGGCTCTGTATTTTATAATTATTTTAAGACCGGGGAGTTAATTAAACCTTCAAGATATTTGATTGAAGGAATTGGCGACGAATTTTTAATAAAAACCGCACAGCTTGAAAAACTGGATGACATGATGCAGGTTGATAATAAATCTGCAATTACATGGGCTCAGAAACTCGCGCATGTTGAAGGAATAGTATCCGGCGGATCAAGCGGGGCAAATATTTATTGCGCTTTGAAACTTGCCGAAGAGCTTGACAAAGAAGTAAACATTGTAACATTTATTTGCGACTCCGGCTTCAAATATTTCAGCACAATTTATAACCAGGATTGGCTCGAAAAAAATAACCTTACATAGTAACGCAGATTGCTAGCAATCTGCGTTACAATTACCGCCGGAAGAGACTTTTATCTTTTCTTTTATCTTTCCAAAACTCTTGACTAAATTGACTACATAAAATAGTCGATAATATAATCATGAAAAATTATCTTTTGTTAATATTGCTTGTTTTAGGCTCTGCATTAAATGCACAGTCAATGAACGATGATTGGTTAAAGCTACCTGTCGTTGGATTGATTGAGCAAAACGGTATTTATTATTTGCAGACTGAAAAGGGTTTGTTGAAAATTCAAGACGAAGAGGATGCACTTGAAAAGTATTACCAAAAAGTTTACGGTGATTCAACAATTCAAAATCCGAACACAATTCTAAACCAGCAGAACAATTATTCCTTCCCCAATTTTATTGTCCCGCAAATTGATATTTCCGAATGGTCGGATCAATATACCCCGATCCGGAATATGTATCTTCACCAGTTTATTAAAGTTGATGATAGCGGAAATATATTTATTATTGACGGGGCTCTTCAAAAATATTATGAAAAACTAAAAATGAATAATTCCCAAAAGTAAAGTTCTACATATTGTTCTTGTAAATACAGATCTGAAGGCTAAAGATATAATTTAGCTAAGTGATTTTATGCCGGGATAAAATTATCCAAATCCCTGCCTTGCCGACAGGTGTTTTACCCGGTAACTACAATTAAAAACTAAGATCCGGCACTTTCAAATATAAGGCCGGTTAAATAGTAGAATAAATTAAAAAAATGTAAGACAAACTATCTTTACAGCCGTCATCCTGCTGATTAAATCAATAATAATATTTTTAAAATTGGTTGATCAATTATTATATTAACCGTTCAATTCTCTTAAAATTAAGTTAAATATGATTGATGCTCTAATCATTACGGCGGCGATTGTTATTTCATTGCTTGGAATTATCGGCTGTATTGTTCCTGCGCTTCCCGGCCCGCCGTTAAGTTTTATTGCTTTGCTTATCATCCAGTACTTTTACGACAAACCTTATACGGATAAACTTATGATTATACTTCTCATAATTACCGTTGTAGTATTTGTACTGGATTATGTTTTACCCTTGATCGGTGCAAAGCTTTTTAATGCTTCGGGAAAGGGAATAACTTTCGGCATAATCGGGATGATTTTAGGGATGATCTTTTTCCCGCCGTTTGGGATGATCATCGGGTTATTTATCGGCGCCGTTGTAGGTGAACTTATAGCGGGAAAAGAAAACTCGGAAGCACTTAAAGTCGGCTTTGTTTCATTTCTTTTTACTATGCTTGCAATAATTATAAAATTAGGACTCTCCGGTTATATGGCTTACCTGATTTTCAGCAGAATCTTCATAGGATTTTTCAACTGATTGTTCGCCATAATTACACCTGTCTGCCGGCGAGGCAGGTGCATTTTTTTTCATTAATTTTTAATTTTATACTACAATTAAATCACATTAGGGAGTTTTAATATGAAGTTATTTTTGTCGGTTATTTTAACGGTATTTACAATGAATTTATTATTTGCACAATATGAGAGCAGGGAAGAAATCCCGGAAAAGTACAAATGGAATTTAGCGGATTTGTATGAAAGCAATGATGCTTGGTTACAGCATTACGATGAAGTATCCACCCAGGTAAAAGAAATTGAAAGCTACAAGGGAAAACTCGGCGATAGTGCCGAAACGCTTAACAGTGCGTTGGATACTTATTTCGGAGTATTAAAAGGGTACTATAAGCTGCTGGTATTTGCAAGAAGGCAGAGCGATGAAGATGTGAACATCAGCACTAATCAAGAGCTTGTTCAAAAAGATAATGCCCTTGGTACAAAAATTTCCGAAGCTACGGCGTACATTGGACCGGAAATGCTGAAAATCCCGGATGAAAAAATTGCACAATTCTTTAAAGACAAACCTGAACTGGAAACTTACAGATTCTTTATTGAAGACAACCAAAGATTAAAAGAACATACTTTATCGGACAACGAAGAAGTAATTCTTGCCACAGCGGGAATGTTGAGAAACACGGCGCCCAATGTTTACAACATTTTCAGCAACTCCGAACAGCCTTTCCCGGTAGTGAAATTATCAACCGGTGAAGAAGTAACGTTGAACAACCCGGGATTTGTAAAAAATAGGGTACCCCGAATAGGGAAGACAGGGCTGAAATATTTAAAGCCAAGTTTGAAAGCTATAAAGATTTTCAAAATACACTTGGCGCCAACTTAACCGGGAAACTAAAAACAGACTGGTTCTTTGCGAAATCAAGAAAATATAAAGATTGCTTGGAAGCATCATTAAACAGCAACAACATTCCCAACGAAGCTTATACAAGCTTAATTGAACAGATCAATAATAATTTACCTACCCTCCACAGGTTTTTGAAATTGAAGAAAAAAATGCTGGGATTGGATGATTTACACTACTACGATCTTTACATGCCGATTGTTAAATCCGTTGAAATGCAATACACAGTTGAAGAAGGACAGGAACTATTGCTTGACGTTTTCAAACCTTTGGGTGAAGAGTATGTTGCAACGGTTAAAAAATCTTTTAACGAAAGATGGATTGATTATTACCCGACACCGGGTAAAAGAAGCGGCGCTTATAGTCACGGTTCTGCATACGACGAGCACCCGTACATTTTAATGAATTGGGTTGACGATTATAATTCGCTTTCAACATTGGCGCATGAGCTTGGGCATACAATGCACAGTTACATGTCCAATACAAATCAGGGTTTCCCCAATGCAAGTTATGCAACTTTTGTTGCGGAGATTGCTTCTACAATCAACGAAAACTTCTTGAATGATTATCTTGTTGAGCACGCAAAGACAGATGACGAAAAATTATTCTTACTCGGCAGTTACCTTGAATTATTGAGAACAACAATTTTCCGCCAGACTTCATTCGCAGAGTTTGAATGGGAGATTCACAAAAGAGTAGAAAACAGTGAACCTTTAACCGGTGAAATAATGAGCAAAATTTATTACGATATTGTTAAAAGATATTACGGGCACGATGAAGGCATATGCACGGTAGATGATTACATTACTTACGAATGGGCTTACATTTTACATTTTGTAAATTACACTTATTATGTATATCAATATTCTACCTCATTAATTTATGCAACTGCAATTGCAGAAAAAATTAAAGAAGAAGGCGAACCCGCAATTGAAAAATATTATCACATTTTGAAAGGCGGCGGCTCTGATTACCCGATCAACCTTGTTAAAAAAGCCGGTGTTGATCCGTTAACATCCGAAGCGGTTGATATTACCATCAAACGTATGAACGACACAATGGATCAGATTGAGGAGATTTTGGCTAAAAGGGATTAAAATTATTTCAACACTGAAACGCAGAGGCACGGAGACCTTTCTACTTTCTTATTATCTTATTCAAAAAAGATTTTTCCGTGTCCCTGTGGCCTTATTTCAGTAAGCAGAAACTAAATTTATTTCATGTCGCATTTTTATACTTAGCTCCATAAAAGTAGTATGAAAGTAATATCGTACTATTAATTTCACTTATACCCGACCTACCATATTAGAGTTTCTGCAAAATTAGATATATAAACGTTTTGTCATTTCGACCGGAGGGAGAAATCTTTGAAATCGTACTCTAATTGAAAGATTTCCCGCCAAAAAGACGGCGGACAGGCTCACCCAAAAAACGGGTTCGAAATGTCAGACTTTTTATTTTGCAGAAACTTTATTAAATACAATAAAGAGAGCTTATTCCTTACTTTAAGAAGTTTGAATATTTCATTATATTTAGTTTGAATAAAATTCCATTATCTTTTTGTTAACTAAATTGTTTAATGTTTATTAAAAAATAATTATTTTATATTACTATCGTAATCGGATATCAGTGAGCTGAGAGAGAAAGTAATATTTTTCAGAAAATTCTAATACTACCTTAGTTCTTACAAGACCACAGATTCAATATTTATAAATAGATTAATTATTCTAGTTTACAAAGAACAAAAGCTAAACGGGATGTAAATGAATTCTAAGGTTAAACTGCTCATCTACTGCAATAGAACAAATAAATGCCATTGCATTCTAAGTAAAATGCTTCAAAAAAAATTTGATATTTGCAGTGAAGCCAGTAAGAAATCAGTATACAAAATTTTGAAGGAATCTACCTTAGATGCTGCAGTTATTTGTTTAAACTCTGGTAGCAAAAGGGAGATAATAGAGTTTCGGGAAATAGAAATATTTGCCGGTTTTTTACCTTTGCTGGTCTGTACTTATAAATTAAATCATGATTTTTTTCTTAAAGCGGCTGAAATAGGAATATATAGGTTGTTATCTCCTGAAATGGAAACGGAAAAAATAATTCTATTAATAAATGACGCAATAAACCAAAATGATTTGAATAAGTTCATTGAAAGAAAATTCCCGGGATGTTTTGAAAAAACACCTTATGCAAATAAAGTAATAAAAATAATAATACGGTACTTTCCGCAAAAACTAAGCAGGAAAGAAATATCAAAGAAATTAAATATATCATCAGATTGGCTTCATGAGAAATGCAAAGAAGCTTTTAATATTTCTTATACGAAACTTGTAAGAACTATACGAGTTTATTATGCTACAAGATTGATTTACAGAACTAACTTAGATAATAGTGAAATAGCTTTATCCCTTAATTACACAGAAGAAAGCAGTTTAGCACGAGATTTTAGAAAGGTATTAAATCTTTCTCCTACGGAAATAAGAAAAAAACTGTTCAATACTGCTCCCCAACGATTATTTGATAATTGCACTCTTTATTGAGATGCATTTTAATAAATTATTATTTAAAAATATGCTACCGTTTTTGGTATGGAAACTCCCTTTTTGGTTTGGGTAGAATTAATTACATAGCTTATTTTTGGATAAAATAATGTACCATAATTTAAAGGAGGATATGCTAAACTAAAAAAACCGTTACAGCGATGGTGGCACTGTAACGGTAGAACGTATATAAAAAATGTTGGAATAAGCAGTTTAGCGGACTGCTTTGAGGATTTTTATTTATATACACACTTAAAAATAATCAAATATCTTTCGCTTTGAAAATGAAAAAGTATCTGATTATTGCTGCCAATTAGAGAATTTTTTAACAATTTTTTAGTTGGAGGGAAAATGAATTACTTTAGGACAATATTCTGTTTCATGCTGCTTTTTTTGATAACAAATGTTGTTAAAGCACAAACTGGTATTACATCCAGTATTGAAAAGATCTTTTATGACGAAGATCAAAAATATGGCGGAGAATGTATTCTCAAAAGTTCTAAACTTAGTGTTGACGGTGAGCTTTCAATGAAAACATTTGAAATTGAAGTTCCATATGCCGGAGAATATTACCTATCTGCTTGGGTAATGAATACGGAAACTATTCGGAAAAATAATGGTCTTAAGTTATTTATCGACGATAAAGAAAGCTCGATGGGTAATCTTTTACCTCTTAAGGAAGGTTGGCAATCCTCGAAGCTTTCCGATAATAATAATATTAAAACGCAGAGATTAGAACTGACATCCGGTGAGCATCTTATAACATTTTGTACAACCGTCCCAGAGGTGCCGCCTGTTGATTTTATTAGACTCTCAACAAATGAAGCAGATGCTGAAATTTCCGAAACAAATTATTCGGCTTTTGCAAAAACTGTTAAAAATAGTGTTTTACCTGCTAATTATAGTGAATTAAAACAAGATTCAACCAATAGTTTAAGTCTCTACAGAGTTTTACCTAATCCCGAAGGCGATTACTCACACAATATTGAACAGTCATTTACTTATACTTATTACACACGATTCTATTTTTATGCAGGACAAGAGGTTGTGTTAGAAACTAAAAAAGATGATCCTTATGCTTCCGATCCGGTGATGGAGCTATTTAATTCTAACGATCCTCTAAATAACGGTTCTTGGAACGATGATAATAGCGGTGACGGATACCAGGCAAAGATTACCTGCACGATTCAATATACCGGTTATTACTATCTCTTACTCTGGTCATGGTGGCTTGGTACTTCCGGTACAACGAGTTTATATTTATACGACAGCCTGTATGCATCGGATGTAACACTTACACACACCGGTTGGCGTCATGATCACAGTAGCGCTGAAGAGCTAAACCAATTTACCTGCCAGCTTACAGGTGACAGCCGTATCTGGATAGAAGACCAGGATGGTTTCCCCGGTAAAATAATTGCATACAATGATGACTATAATGGTGATGGTGATTTCGACTGGGACCTAGCTTCCAGGGTAAAAAAAGTACTTCCCTCTGTTCGGTCGGCTCAGCTTTCTGCCTACAGTTCATATAATCCATCAGGTACTTGTGATGTTTATATGAAATGTGGAAACAGTTATGATGCCCTGCATTCCCATTTCCCCAACTTAGAGGATGATGATGCTATTAAGTCTGCCTCAGCATCAAGAAACTATAATTGCATAAGCTGGTCCGGTGGAATTACTTCTTATTGGGAATGGCCTCTAAACCCTGGGTCTGATTATTACGTTGCTGGCAATCCCTTAGCAAGCTTTGACAATTATTATGGTAATACCCCTGTTGTAAGAGATGTTTCTCCTAATGATAGATCATGGAATTATACACGCAGTGGTGCAACTTCAAGCAATAATCAAATTGATTTGTGGTCAAGGGATGGTTCCTACACACATGGTTCCGTTAATGCTAAATGGTCAAACTTATCCCTTGGTAATCCAGCTAATGATAATCCGCATGGCTATGACTGGGAAAGCAAACCGGGCAGTTTGATGAGAACGTTCCATCCGAGAAACGCTTTAACCGGCAGTTCTTATGGAAGTGTGGATAAATACTATCGCTCTGATGGTACTTATGAATCCTTATCGCTCAACAAGAATAATGTAAAGGAAGAAGTTGCTTTTTCTGAAGATGAAATTAAAAAACTGGATAGTTTGGTAGAAAGAATTTCAGATGAAGTAATTAGCGAAGTTAACACTAAATATCTTAGTTGGAAAGAAACTTGGACTGATCCTAATATAATTATATACAGCGATCCCCGGGAATATGCTAGGTCCAAAGAATATGAGGAACTACTTGATTTTTGCAAAAAAGAAGGGAATTTATTACCCATGATAATTCAAAAATTTAACGAAGGAGATTTTTTTGTAATTAATTTGTTAGAGGATTTAACATATGAAAACAATACTGAATTAATGAACGAGGTAAAGGAAAAAAATAAAATAACAGGAGTTTCAAATTCGCTCAGAAATAACTGGATGAAGTATACGAAAAAATTGTTATCAGAAGCAGATGAATTATGGGACCGGTCATCAGATTATAATGAGGAAAAAATGGGCAATAATTCTACTCTACCTAAGAAATTTACTATAGAACAAAACTACCCAAATCCATTTAACCCTGTAACGCAAATTCAATATAGTTTACCTTCACAGGCGAATGTTTCTCTCAAGATTTACGATATCTTAGGGAAGGAAATAAAAGTTCTTGTGGATAATGAAATGAAATCCGAAGGACGATACACCGCCACATGGAATGGTACTGATAACTTTGGTAATTCTGTAGCATCTGGTATATATCTCTGCAGACTTATATCCGGTACAAATGTCCAGACTATCAAATTAATGTTGATGAAATAAACTGAATGAACTGAAGCCTCGTTTCCCTTATAAAGAAACGAGGCTCGTTTTTAAGTAAAAGGGAATATTATGAAACCAATACAAGCTTTACTAATGCTTATTTGTTTATTCTTGTATAATAATTCTCTTCTTTCCCAAAACCCTGAATGGAAAAATTATACTAATGGAGATAAAGTTTTTGATATTTTGGATAACGATCAATTCTTATGGATAGGTACGTGGGGCGGCTTAGTCAAATTAAATAAAAATACTGAGCAAACTACCTTTTACAATAGAGCTAATTCAGGTATCCCGGATAATCATATTCTATCCTTAGCTATTGATAGCTCCAATAACGTTTGGCTTGGTACAAAGTATTATGGTGTTGGTAAATTTAATATCAATAGTGAAAATTGTATCGTATATCATATGAACAATTCAAATCTCCCTTTTGATCAATGGAATACTGAAATTGAAGTTGATTCAACGGGCAATGTATGGATTGGTTCATTGAGATGGATTTCAAAATTTGATGGGAAAAATTGGGTAACTCATGAAACTGGTAACCCTTTGGCTCCATTTACTTCCATCAATGATATTTACTCTGACACAGAAGGTAATACTTGGATTGGAGCGAGCTGGGGCTTAGGAAAGTTCGAAGACGATAATATAATTGAAAAATATGATGGTTTTGATAAAGAGATACATGTAATTCAAGAAGATACAGAAAACCTAATATGGGTAGGAACACACTACAATGGTTTATTTAAATATGATGGAATTGACTGGGCTGTCTATGACACTACCAACTCGGGTATTCCGAGTAATAATATATACGATATGAAATTTGATAATGATGAAAATTTATGGATAGCAACCGGCAACGGCTTAGTAAAATTTGACGGCACTAATTGGATTGTATTTAATACTAATAATTCCGATTTGCCGGAGGATGCTATCCTGTCGCTTGAAATTGATAAAGACGGGATTATCTGGATTGGCTTTTTCAACTATGGGTTAATGAAATACGATGGAGTGAACTGGAAAAAATATAATTTGAGTAATTCAAAGTTGCCAATCAACCAAATTTTAGATATTGAGATAGATAATACGCAAAATATATGGTTTGCTACACCAAAAGGACTTGTCGAATTCAAAAGTGGCGAATGGGAACTGTTTGATACCCTAAATTCAGGTTTAAAAAATGATTATTTACTTTCACTTCTCCTATTAACAAAGGGCAGTTTATGGATAGGTGCCCGGGGTTCTAACTCTTTGACTAAGTATGATGGAATTAATTGGAGTATCTTTGACTCTACTAATTCAATTCTTAAAGAAGAAATGATAGAATCCATAAAAGAAGATGGTGATGGTAACATTTGGTTAGCTACATGGCGTGGCGTGGTAAAATATAATGGGAATGACTGGATTAGATATGATAATACAAATACTCCCCTGAAATCAAATATAATTTCCGATATTCTTTTTGATTCGGAAGATAATTTATGGATAGGAAGTGTTACATATCCATATAATGAAGGCTGGGAAGGATGTTTAGCCAAGTTTACCGGAAGTGAGTGGACAATATTTCAAAAGGATAATTCAGAACTCCCGGAAAACTCTGTAGATTGCTTATCTATTGATTCAGAAGAAAACTTGTGGATTGGAACAACTAAAGCAGGTCTAGTTAAATATGATAACAATAACTGGAGCCTTTATAATACAGATAATTCCGGAATAATTTCTAATGGCATTAGGGATATATATTGTCATAAAGACACAATATTGATCGGTACTGTTGATGGGTTATCAATATTTATTGAAGAAAACAAATGGCTTAATTTCAATATCTCAAATTCGAACATTAGTGACAATTACATCTGGGCTGTAAATAAAGATACTTATGGAAATATATGGATTGGAACCAGCCAAGGAGGTATATCAATATATCATGAGGGAGGGATAATAACTGATATAAATTCTTTTAATACTGAACCGTTAAACCAACTTTTCACACTAAACCAAAATTATCCCAATCCATTCAACCCAACTACAACCATTGGTTATTCTATCTCTGAACAAGAATTTATTACGCTAAAAATTTATGATATACTTGGAAGAGAAGTAGCTTTGCTTATAAATGAAGAAAAACCAGCCGGCACGTATAAAGTTGAATTCAATGCAAACAATCTGCCTAACGGCAAGGTAAATCTTTCAAGCGGAGTATATTTCTATAGATTAAGAGCAGGTGGATTTACAGATACTAAGAAATTTGTACTCCTTCGTTAGAACTATCAAAGATAGGCTTCGCTGAAATAAAGAATAAGAAATTATAAGGCTCCAGCCGACCATCGAGGCTGTCTCAAAAGTAATATTTACATGATTGTTATTCCCACGAAAGCCCGCCTTCTCCCGACTCGTCGGAATACGGCGGACAGGTAGGAATCCAGAGCATTTTCAAACTTGTAGATTCCCGTTCCCCACCTTCGTGAGGACAGGTTTCACGGGAATGACAAATAATTGAGACTTTTGAGACAGTTTCACCATCCGGTGTCATTTTCCCTACTTAAGCCTTTCTGAACTGACAAATCCGTTATTTAGTAGTCCTCAATAAAAACAGAAGGCGAAACGGAAAATCTTTTACTCAAAGCTGTAATTTGCCTCAGGTTCAATTTTCTTTTACCGTTGAGAATTTCGGAAACAACACCCTGGCTTCCTATTTCTGTTAAATCACTTTGGGTTAATCCGTGTTCATGTAGAAGATATTTTAATACTCCGATGGGGTCGCCCTTGGTTTCTTCAACATTCCTGTCTTCATAATCCTTTATTAACGTTCCGAGGGTATCAATTAATGATTCAATAACCGGATCGCTTTTTTTGCTTACTATGTCGATTAATTTATCAATCAGATTTACGCTTCTATTATACTGTTCATCAGTGTTTATAGTAGAAACAATTTTTGAAACTTCCTGCCAGTGCTTAATTGTTTTATTCAATTCTTTTTTATCTTTTATCATTTTTGTTCCTTCCATTTTCCCTTGTTGTATTCAGTATGAGTAAGAATATGCCTGATATAAATTCTTTTTAAAGTATAAACTATATAAGAAATTAGTCTGAATTTATTTCCACCTATGTTAAACACTGTGAATCTATCAACCTGATCTGCATGCGGAAATGTTTTACGCAATTCAGTAAACGAACTATAGTTTGTGTGTTTTACTATTCTATACCATCTTTTCAAAGGTTCGGCGGAATCGGGATGTTCTTTACTAAATTCCAGTATCCGCTTTCTTGTTATTATAATATGCATACATTAAAATATCTCGTAATGAGATAATTGTCAAGATTTTTCAAAATTAGATTAACCCGTTGTTTGAAATAAATTTTAAGATTACATCTTCCTATGCCAATAAAAAACTTTCGATATCAAAAAAGTATCGTCCTGATTTTACTTTACAACTATTGTAGATATATGAACCATACTTGTTTCTCCTTTGGATAGTATAAAACAACTCTTATTCCCCAAGCTTTTAATTTCGAACGACGGGTTAGATTATTGTCATAGGTAACTTGACGGTAACGTCATAGTTCTCTGATAAGATTCTTAAAACATGTCACATGGAGATACGGAGGCACGGAAAAAATTCTGTATCTTTGTACCTATATGGTGTTGATTTACTTTGTTCGTAAATTAAAATCCCGCATGTTTTTTTCGATAATTACAATGGCCTAATCCATGAGGACGAAAATGAAAATCGACAATCAAAAAAGTGTAAATCAACAATTACTGGAAATTTCGAAGAAAGAAGAAAAGAGTGCTGAGGAATCCGAATCTTCAAAAAAAGATTCCATAGAAATTTCGGATAAAACCAGGGCCTTTTCTAAATTAAATGATTTTCTGAACCTGGGGAAAACTGATAGGTTGGATATGGAAGATATGGCGCCCGGGGAGAAAGAAGAATTCCTGAAAATGTTGTCCAAACTACTGGAAAAAGGAATAGTCGGTTATGAATACCTGGAAGTAGACGGCAAAAAAGAAAAACATTTTATTGTAAATCAAATAGGTAATAGAAAACTATACGATGCCGAACTGTACGAAGAACCATTTCTTGAAAAAGATTCGGAATACCAATACAAAAAAACTATTCTTGCCCAAAAACAATAATTTCTCAAACCAAATTTTGATTGCGAAGAGTAGAAGACGATATTACACCCAAAAAGAAAAACCCCGTAGGTGTTTCATTATTGATTTTATAATTACTCCGTACTGCGTAAAACTTCTGCTTATTTCATTATTTAATGATAAATTCTCCGTTAAATAGATACCGGCTTCCTGTGGAACTAAAAGAATTCAATATCCCGGAAAGAGTCAACTGGATAATGGAAAGCATTAACGGGGAACCGGAAAGGGTCATCGGAATGGTGGAAAGAGTCTTAGAGACGCTGGAAAGAATTATAGGGACTCGGAAAAGGGTCTCAGGGACGTGGGAAGGAATCACAGGGCACCGGAAGGGTCCCAGCCAGGGATGCCGGAAAATATTCCGGGTTTGACCATATATTGTTTTTATAGCCCCGGTATTCAGAGTGTGTTGCAGAACTCAAAGACAGGGCAGTCGAGGTCCATACCTCGACTGAGCCACCTCATTTTGAGAACAACAATATCAAGGTTTTTCGTCACGGAATGGTGAAGGTGTCTCAAAAGCCTAAAATAGACATTGCGAGGCGTTTTTTGCCGAAGCCTGTCCGCCGTATCCCGACGAGTCGGGAGAAGGCGGGCAATCTTTCGTTTTTAGCTCAAAATAGAGATCACTTCGCTTCGCTCGTGATGACAAGCATACTTTTGAGACACCTTCAATGGTCCGTGACGACCCTGTTCTAAAGTTATGCAACACACCC
>JASFMY010000106.1:0-25412 GCA_050117315.1 Ignavibacteria bacterium | reverse complement strand
TAATTCAGGAAGTTTTTCAGGTGCAGTTTCATCTTTTACTTCATTATCAATATCTGCTTTTTCGTCTATTTTGTTTTCATCAAGCTCTTCTTTGAGTGTATCTTTAACAGTAACCGTTTTTAGCGAATCTGCAATTGTTTCCTCCGATAATTCAGGAAGTTTTTCAGGTGCAGTTTCATCTTTTACTTCATTATCAATATCTGCTTTTTTTAGAGAATCTATTTGAGCTGTTTGGTTGGTATCCAAGGAATCAGTTATCTCTTGAAACTCTTTTTTGTAGCCTGATAATTTTTGGTTTACCTTTTTTGCATATTCGGAATTTTTATAACGTGAGACAAGTGTATCATAAACTACTGCCGCCGAGTCATAATCTTTATATTCTTTTTCCAAAATCCAGCCCGCAGCGTAAAGAGCTTTTGGAGCGAAATAAGATTCGGGACTTTTTTCGGCAAGCACATAAAATTCTTCAATAGCCGTATCCAGGTTACCAAGGAGATACTCGTTTTCCGCGTTAATATAAAAAACTTCCGTAGTGTCTTTAATAGTTGCAACTCGGTTATCATCTGAAGAAATTAGACCAAGTCTTTTACCGGCCTGTAACGCCTCCTCGGAACCCTGGTATTCACTATAGACAGATTTGTACAAATCATTTGCCGCTTCTTCATCTCCAACAGACGAATAATAACTTGCTAAAGCCAGTTTTACCTTAGGAGTAAATGAATAAATTGAATCTTCATTTAAGACCTGGCTGTAATAATAGAAGGATGAATCAAGATAATCCAACTCTACGAAAAACATATTTCCCATTTCATACTTTGCTTCATTTAAAAACATTTTCACTGAATCTTTTGACACTGTTGGGAACTCAGGCATTTCCTTTCGAAACGTGTTCATCCCTGTACTGGGCGAAGGAGGAGCCAGTTCTTCTAATTCTTCTTTTTCCGCATCAGATAAACCTCCTCTTCTTGACCTGCTTTGTAAAGTATCATATCTTGTTTTTTCGTAATGATAATCTATGGAATCCTGAATAAACAATGTCGGATCATCAGCATAAATTAACTGTTTTTCTAATTTGAACAATTTTTTAGATAGTGCAAAATAATCGCTTAATACTTTTATACGGTCCTTAATATTATCACTTAGCTCTTCATCTTCTTTATCTTTAATTAACGTATTGGTTGATTGAGTACTTCTTTTGGATTTTGATGCTTTGTTATAATAAAACAAAGAGCTGTCATAATCCTGCACCTCATTTTCGAGTAAGAGAGCATAATTATACCTGGCTTCTTTTATTATATCCGAATCGGCATAAGTAGAATCAATTTCTAAAAAACTATCTTCGGCTAATTCAATTTTTCCTGTAAGCCTATAAAGTTTACCAAGTTCCAATTCAAGGACATCAAGGTTTTTTACGAACCTGTCGTCATATTTCATTTCTTCTAATGACCTTAAGGCCTCATCGTAGCTGCCTAATTCTTTTTGAATTATCGCATATTCCTTTTTGCTTAAAAACTCAACTTCGAATTCGGGAGAGTAATTCATAACATTCTTGAATGCCTCTGCTGCTTTTTCATATTTATTTAGCCCGTAGTTAAGTTTACCAAGCTGGAAGGCTACTTCTGCTTTTTCTTCATCGGAATCAGAATATTCTAAAAATTCATTACAAACATCTATTGCTCTTAAATAGTTTTCTCTAAATGACAGCAAACTTATCTCAAATGAGTAAGCTTCGTTAAGAATGTCTTCATTTTCCTGCTCACGTGCTAGATCTTTTACTTCCTCCAATGTTCTTAAACCGGTATCGTAATTTCTTAATTGGAGTTCAGTTTTAGCTATCCATAGTTTATTTTCTAATGCTAAATCGGTTTCAGGAATAGCTTCCAGTTCCCTGAATTTTCTCAGAGCCCTGGAATAGTTTTGCTTATAATAATAGGCGATGCCTATCATATAAAGAGCGTCGTCAACGTAAGAAGACTCTTTGCTGAATTGGAGAATGTTACTGCACTTTTTAATAACATTATCCATAGCCTGCTTGGCCTCCGAACTTAAGGCTTCCTGTTTGAATTGGAAAAGTTCTGTTTCTTCCTTTTTAGCTTCTTCAATTTCTTCCAGCGCTGTGTTAAAGTTATCTTTTGCGTTATAATAAACATTGAAGTATGTGGTAAAGTTTTCCCACGCACCGCAGCCTGCAATAATAGCAAGGAGGGAAATAAATATAAAATTCTTAAAATGTTTGTTGATCATGGTTTTATCTTGATTATTTTATAAAGCATCGGGACCGGATTCGTCGGTCCTTATTCTTATAACATCTTCAACAGGAGAAATAAATATCTTACCGTCGCCAACCTGCCCGGTTTTTGCTACTGAAAGAATTGAGTTTACGGTTTTATCAACCAGCTCGTCATTAACAACAATTTCAATTTTTATTTTAGGAACGAATTCTATTTGATATTCGCTTCCCCTGTAAGTTTCTTTGTGCCCTTTCTGGCGGCCGTATCCCCTTACTTCAGTAATTGTTAACCCTCTTATGCCTTCTTCCAAAAGGGCTTCTTTTACTTCGTCTAGTTTAAACGGCCTTATTATGGCTTCAATTTTTTTCATGATTTAACCTACGATTCTTTTCCATGGCAATGTTTATATTTTTTTCCACTTCCGCAAGGGCATGGTTCATTCCTCCCGACTTTTTTCTCAACTTTAACCGGCTTCTGTTTGCCTCTTTGGGCAGCTTCGCTTTCCTGGGGAGCTCCGCTTTTAATTCCCATATTAACAGCGTCATCTTTTTGTACCATAATTCTCCCGGCGGCCGCACGCGATCTAACGTTTTTAACTTCATTAGGATCATGCGGGAAGGTTTTAAAGCAGAATGTTACTACTTCATCTCTAATCGTATTCACAAGATTTACAAACAGTTTATAGGCTTCGCCTTTATATTCAAGTAAAGGGTCTTTCTGGCCGTAAGCTCTAAGTCCAATCCCTTCTTTGAGGTCGTCCATGTCGCGCAAATGTTCTTTCCATTTTTCATCAATTATCCTTAACACAGCGTACCTTTCCAGTCTTGCCATTAGCTCATTGCCTATCATTTCCTCTTTTCTATGATAAAAGGCTTTTGTCGCTTCAATAATTTTATCTATTACCCCGTTTTGGCCCAGTTGTTCGAACTCATCGGGAGAAAAATTTAAATCAACGAGAAGATACTGCATTACATTTTCTTTGATGACATCGAAAGTACCCGCTTCATAATTTTCACCAACCAGTTCTTCTATGTATTCTTCCATTAATTCAAAGACATCACCTTTAAGCCTTTCACCTTCAAGTGCCTGCTTTCTACGGTTATAGATAACTTCTCTCTGCTGGTTCATCACATTGTCAAACTCAAGCAGCCTTTTACGAATAGCAAAGTTATTTTCTTCAACTCTTTTTTGTGCACGTTCTACGGACCTTGTAATTAAAGGGTGCTCAATTGCTTCGCCGTCTTCCATTCCCAGTTTACCCATTACGTCGGTAACCCTGTCCCCGCTGAACAAACGCATTAAATCATCTTCAAGTGAAATATAAAATTTCGATTCCCCCGGATCGCCCTGGCGGCCTGAACGCCCGCGTAACTGTCTGTCAATTCTCCGGGATTCATGTCTCTCGGTACCGAGAATATATAATCCGCCTTTTTCAACAACTCCCTTTCCTAATTTAATATCTGTACCTCTACCTGCCATGTTGGTGGCAATTGTCACAGCCCCGGGCTGTCCCGCATGCGCAACTATTTCCGCTTCTCTTTGGTGCTGTTTAGCATTAAGTACATTATGCAGAACACCCTGCCGCTTAAGCATTCTGCTTAGTGTTTCCGATACTTCAACACTCGTGGTACCCACGAGCACCGGTCTTCTATCATCTCTCAGATCTTTTACTTTATCAATAATTGCTGCATACTTTTCTCTTTTGGTTCTATAAATTGCATCATTATCGTCAATACGTGCAATGGGTTTGTTTGTCGGTATTACCACTACTTCAAGTTTATAAATTTCCTCAAATTCGGCTTCTTCGGTTTCTGCCGTACCTGTCATTCCCGCCAATTTTTTGTAAAGCCTAAAATAATTTTGAAGCGTAATGGTAGCCATTGTCTGCGTATCACGTTCAACCTTAACATTTTCTTTTGCTTCAATTGCCTGGTGCAGTCCGTCCGAGTATCTTCTGCCGGGCAAAATACGACCGGTAAATTCATCAACAATTGCTATCTTCCCTTCCTCGGTAACAACATATTCATCGTCTTTTACAAAGAGGCTGTATGCTTTTAACAATTGATTTAGAGTATGTATTCTATCGCTTCTTTCACTGTATAGTTTGTATAACTCATCTTTTTGGGTCAGCTTATCGTTTTCTTTTATAGAATCATCATTTTCGATTTTGCTAATTTCAGTTCCTAAATCTGGCAACACAAAAAATTCAGGACCTTCTGGTGAACCGGCGGCGAGTTCTTCCCTGCCCTTTTCCGTTAAATCTATGGAGTTTTGTTTTTCTTCTATTGCGAAATAAAGTTCTTCGTCAATCTCAGGCATTCTCTTAGCATTTTCTCTCAAAAACTCCAGTTCGGTCTGCTGCATTTTTTTCATATACTCAGGTTCACTTAAGAGTTTTATAAGCTTCTTGTTTTTAGGAAATCCCCTGTGCGCTCTCAGCAGTAATATCCCTGCTTCGTTAACTTCACCGTTTTTATACTTTTGTTCTGCTTCCTGAACGATTGATGCAACCAAAGCAGACTGTTTACGAAAAAGTCGTTCTATCCTCGGTTTCATTTCATAGAATTTATGTTCGGTAGAGCCAACAGGGCCTGAAATTATAAGCGGTGTACGGGCTTCGTCAATAAGCACAGAGTCAACCTCATCCACTATTGAGTAATTGTGCACTCGTTGAACACGGTTTTCTTTGGCAACAGCCATGTTGTCCCTTAAGTAATCAAAACCGAATTCGTTGTTTGTACCGTAAGTAATATCTTTGTTGTACTGCTCAATCCTTTCTTCGGGGTTCATTGTATTTAGAATACAACCGACTGTTAAACCGTGAAACTTGTAAACTTCTCCCATCCATTCGCTGTCACGTTTTGCAAGATAATCGTTAACAGTAATTAGGTGAACCCCCCTTCCGGTTAAAGCATTTAGGAAAACAGGGAGTGTAGCCACGAGCGTTTTACCTTCACCCGTTGCCATTTCGGCAATCTTCCCTTGATGAAGTACCATGCCGCCAATCAACTGGACATCATAAGGAACCATCTGCCATTCGATTTTATTACCCGCGACTTCCCATGATTTACCGACCAATCTCCGGCAAGTTTCTTTTACAACTGCAAATGCTTCTGGAAGGATATCATCTAATACTTCTTCATATTTTTCATCAAGTTCTTCTTCCAGGTCTTCAATTTCATCATGTATTTCGTGCCTGTCGTAATCTTCATCGGATTTTAACTTTTCTTTTAATTCATCTAATTGATCTCTTAATTCTTTCGTTTCGCTTTGTATTTTTTCCTTAAATCCTGCAGTCTTTGCCCTTAGCTCATCGTCCGTAAGATTATTTAATTCTTCAAAATGCTGGTTGATTTCTTCAACTACCGGCCACATTGAATTCAAAGTTTTTGTATTTTTATCTCCAAAAACTTTTTTCAGAAATTTATTTAGCATCAAGTTCTCCTAGAATTTTTCAAACTTTAAAGTAAAAAAGGTCAGTCTGAAAAGCAATGAAACGTAAATTTTATCAAACGGACTATATATCAAATCCGGCTTTTTCATTAAATTTTCGCTTAATATTATAACATTTAATAGATTATTAGTTTCAAAGATTTTTCTTAATTTGAACCAGCCTATTAATTATTTATAAAAATAAAACAGTTGAAAAATTCGCAAGACAAATTTCATTTTTCCGAAGACTTTATAAAGGGAATAATTAATCTCACCGGGGGATATTTTTCCTCTAATGTTTTTGACAAAATACTTAATGAACTTGAGCTTGAATCAAACAGGAGATTCTATTTTACACGCAGTTCGGAATCCAATCTTTTTCGAATTATTTCAGCTTCTTTTGATAAAATTTCTTTGCTTTCCGATTTGCTGAAGTACCCGCACCAGGTAGAGATATTAATTGCGGTCTCGGCAAACAGCAATTATCTAACAGATGTGATAGTTAGGAATCCCGAATATTTGTATTTAATTTTTAACGATGAATTTATCAAACAAAAGATTGAAATTGAAAAATACGACTCGGAACTTTACGGCAAAATAGAAAAGTTCAAATCTTACAAAGCGAAATTAAATATTATCCGTTCGCATAAAAGAATTCATTTACTAAGAATCGGTATAAACGATATATTAAATAATTCATCGGTTTTTGAAACTACACAACAATTATCTTTTCTAGCAAAATCAATACTCACGGTTTTATTTGATATTTCTTTCGATGAAATCCTTTTGAAGTATAAAATAAAAACCGGAAAAAACCGTTACTGTCTTTGCGCACTCGGCAAACTCGGCGGCGATGAAGTAAATTACAGCTCTGATGTTGATCTAATTTTATTTTACGATAAAAACTCAATTGAGGAAGGCACGGTTAAAAAAGAATTTTTCGAGCTGCTTAGCGAAACTGCCCAGTTATTTACAAAGTCCGCAACAGACTTGACTGAAAACGGTTTTATCTACAGAATAGATTTCCGTTTGAGACCGGACGGTAAGCAGTCCCCGCTTTGCAGAACAATGGCCGATTATTTAAGATACTATGAAACAAGGGGTGAGGACTGGGAACGCCAGATGCTCTTAAAATTGAGCCTGGTATGCGGGAATAAAAATCTTTATAAACAATTCACTGCATATCTCGATCATTTTATTTACCCGAAATCTTTTTTAAAATCCCCGGTTGAACAAATTAAACATTTGAGAAAAAATGTAGAAGAAAACCTTGGCGAGAAACTCAATATTAAACTGAAACCCGGCGGAATAAGGGATATAGAATTTTCGGTACAAGCTTTACAGTTACTAAACGGCGGTAAGATAAAAGAACTGCAGACCGGAAACACTTTAACTGCAATTAAAAAATTAACCAACCATAATTTATTAAACGAAGAAGAAAGTGAACTTTTTGAACAGGCCTATAACGAGTACAGAAATATAGAGCATTATCTTCAATTGATGAACAACACTCAAACCCATGATATCCCATCGGAGGGTGAACTTTTAGATAAACTTGCAAGCTTTCTGAATTATGAAAATAGTGAAACGTTTCTCCAAAATATTAACGAAAAAAGAAACAGTGTACGGGACATTTATAAAAATATAATGAATATAGATGAGATAAATTCTACGACAGATTATGAATCGTTAAAAGAAGCCGGTTTTGCCAATATTGACAAGGCTGAAAAGTCATTTGAGTTTCTTAGGACAGGTAAAGGAGTTTTACAGCAGAAAGAGTTCAGCATAAATACAATAAATACATTTTCAGAAATAGAAAACGTAATCTTTAAACATCTGAAAAAATTTTCCAACCCGGATAAAGTTTTAGACAATTATGTAAAAGTTGTAAGTTCTTCAAAGTTTGCGGGTATATGGTATAACGAATTTAAAGACGAAAATTTTCATAAAGATTTTTTAAGCATTTGCAGTTTTGCCCAGGTTGCTGTTGATCAAATTGCAGTTAGCGGTATTGCTACCGATTTACTTTTAACTAAGAAAGTGTTTGATAAACTCACGCCGGAAGATTTTCAAAAATTATCTTTTAATGATCTGAAACTTACACTTTCCATTTTATTCTCTCTAAAACTTATTGACCACTCAACAGTATCCGGAGAAATTTCCAGGTTCATAACTTTAAAATGTGTTGAAGTGCTAAACAATCTAAATATTACCGATAATTATTTTGTTGCTGCTCTCGGAAGTTTCGGGGCTGCCGAAATGAGTTTTTCTTCCGACACCGATTTGATAGTAGTTGCAGAAAATATTGAAAAGAATCCGGAGATTCATAATATATTTCAAAAGTTTGTTGATAGAATTATAAAATTGCTTCCCGCAACCGAGGTTGACTTTAGACTAAGGCCGGAAGGGAAAAATTCTCCTTTAGTAACGGATATAAAGGGATACGAATCATATATAAAAAACAGGATGGAAATTTGGGAATTGGCTTCTCTCCATAAAATAAAATTTGTTCACGGCAGCAAAGAATTGTTTGTAAAATTTAGGACATTACTTGAAGAGAAGATAAAAAATACCGACAATGCAGGAATAAAAAATATCGTGCTTGATATGTATAATAAAGTCAGGAAACAATTCTCATCCCCTCACGGCAGGGTATTTAATATAAAAAAAAGTTACGGCGGATTAATAAACATAGAATTCCTAATTCAGTTGTGGATATTAAGTGATTATAAATTTTTCAATAAAACCACCGGGCTCCCGAAGAAAGATTTTTGGGAAGATTTAAAAACTTTAAGAAAAGAAGGTGAAACGCTGCAACATAATTACGACTTTCTTAAAACGCTTGAATTGGCGAATCAAAATATTTTTAACTCAAGCGGGTCAAAATTGCCAAATGATAAAAACAAGTTAAGCGAGATTTCGGCCTGGTTGGAATTTTCTTCCGTAAATGATTTCGAAAATAAATTGCAATCCGTAAAAAATAGTAATATAAAAATCTTCAAAAAATATTTCGATTAGATACTCTAAAACTATCAATAACAAATTTTATCTGTTAACCTAATACGATAATTTGTAGTAAAAAGTATTATTAGCTAAATTTGCACTTTAAAAAATTGTTCGGGAAAAAATTGGAAAAAGAAAACAAACAGTTACGTTACTTATCAGGTATTCAACCTTCAGGCGAGCTTCATCTTGGAAATTATTTCGGCGCAATAAAACAGCATGTTGAAAATCAGCACGGCGAGAATTCTCTTTATTTCATTGCAAATTACCATGCACTTACTACCGTTAATGATGCAGAAGCCATCAGGAACTACACTTTTGAAGCAGCTTTAACATACCTTGCATGCGGACTTGATCCGGAAAACTCAATATTATTTAAACAAAGCGACATTCCCGAACTTAACACAATGACATGGCTTCTCCTTTGTGTTTCGCCCATGTACTTACTGGAAAAATCTGTTTCATACAAAGATAAGATTGCAAAAGGACTTTCGCCAAATGCAGGGTTGTTCACTTACCCTGCGTTGATGGCTTCGGATATTTTAGCTTATGATTCAAATGTTGTTCCGGTTGGGAAAGACCAGGTTCAGCATGTTGAAATTACAAGAGACATGGCAGATAAGTTTAACAAAACTTTTAACAGCGATGTTTTTGTTTTGCCCGATTATAAGCTAAGCACAGCTCCTTATGTTCCAGGAATTGACGGTGCAAAAATGAGTAAGTCTTATAATAATTACATTGGTATTTTTGAAGAAGGGAAAGAACTCAAGAAAAAAATTATGAGTATTGTAACAAGCTCAGAACCGCTTGAAGCTCCCAAGGACCCGGATAAATGCAATGTTTTTGCCTTGTATAAATTATTTGCCGTTGAAGAAAAAGTAAATGAGATGGCTGAGAATTATAGAAAAGGCGGCTACGGTTTCGGACATGCAAAAAAAGAACTGCTTAATGAAATCAACACCAAATTTGAGCCTTTTAGGGAAAAACGGAAAAAGCTGCTGCAAAATCCAGACTACGTTCAGGATGTATTAAACGAAGGCGGGAAAAAGGCAAAAGTTATTGCACAGAGAACATTGCAAAGAGCCCTTACAGCAGTGGGATTAGACAGTTAATTAAAACCCGGATTTATTCATCCAATTCATCTAGTAAATCTTCGACCTGATCTTTCGGCACTTCGTGTTCAAGTTTAAATGACTGCAACGTAACATCAATCTGCTGAATTAATTTTCTCTTTTTATATTTCGGAGCGTACAAAGAACCGTCCAGCATATAAATCCTATTGGTCTTCTCATCGAAGAACATATATGAAAGGAAAGGACCGCCCATACTTTTGTCATTCATTCTCCATAGGCCCTGAGTATATAATGCGTATCTGCCGTGGAAATTTACTTCTGTCGTGGTTTTATAATTATCCGATATTTCAACGTAACTTTCACCGTCAATTGTTTGGTAGAATCTTTTCGTAATTCTATTCCTTATGGATGCTATCGAATCTTGGTTTAAATATTCCGGAGTAGCATTTTCAATGTAATGAACAAAAACCCATCTTTCCATATCGCTGTTTACAGCGCGCCTCAACCATACGAAATTATCTTCAGGTATATTCTTTGCCAAAAGAAAATCAGCCTGAACATAAATTATAAACCCGTGGTCGCGTAAAATTTCAGCTTCAATTTTTTTCTTTTCATACTTTGCGTTGTATAAGCTTTTGAACAATCTTTTATTAGAGATATTTTGGAAATAATGTAAAAGATTTTCGTGATTGCCCAAAATTTTTTCGTTTAATTTTTCAGTAGAAGGTGCTGTTAAAACCATAACCAATTGATCTTTTGCCCAGAGATCATATTTATTAAAAACAAACGCGCTGTCCATTTCTATGAGCGATTTAACATCGGGCGATAAAATACTTTCAATATAATTGGATGTTTGGGAATCTGAATTCAGCGGCGCTGCAATAATTACATTTTTCCTTCTTTTCATAGAATTTAATTTTTCAAAAGGCAGCCTCCTTATTTGGAATAAATTTTCAGGCTGAGGAGTGTAAATAATTTTCCCGAACACTTGCAGTAATGAAGCTTCCAAATCATAGTATTCAACAGAATCGGCAATTACAAAAATTTCATCTTCATTTCCGATTGCTTTTTTCTTTTGTTCACATGATTGGAAAAATAAAACGACTACGATTAAAAAAGTAAACAGTAAAAATTTTTTCATTTATTATCCGGCTAATTTTTTGCTTTGAATGAAAATTAAACAAAAGTAAAAAAATATTGTTTCATAAGTTAATTATAACGGTGTATTTAATAAAATTAAATTCATACCGGGCAAAAGGATAGAATACAGTATCCACATTGTAAGACAAATGGAAACAGGAACAGTTAAATTATCGTCTGCCCAGCTTGAAGAAATATTTTCAACAATTGCACCCAGGCTTATGGCTACAAAACCGATTATGTATTCCAAAATATTATTTTCCAGTTTCGGCGCTAGTAAAACTATAATACAGCCGACAACAAAAAAAGCCGCCGTTCCCTCCAGGCTTTTTGCAAGAAATTTTGTCTTACCGAATTTTCTGCCTATCAAAGCTGCGGCTAAATCACCGATGATTAGAGTTGCAAAACCTGTAATGACAAATATTTTGGGGAAAAGTAAAATCACCAAAACTGCGCTCAAAAATACATAGGTAGCGCCGCTAAGGTTTTTTTTAACAGAATCTTTTTCATGATTTCTAAGGAGGAACCCGAAAAGAGAGTAGAATAGGTCTCCAAGAGGCTTATAGTAGTACCTGCCAAGATCAATTGAGGTGGATAGAACTGCTAAGGGAATTAGAATTTTTAACGCTAATTCCCTTGTAATAAAATAGTAAATTACAGGTATTGACAATGAACAAAGATGTATACCTTTTCTAAATAACTCGTTCTTGTAATCTATTGTAGCTGCATCATTGGCTGTTATCATTAGATCCCGTATTAGGTTCAGCGTCTCTATTCTTCTTTTCGTCCATTAATTTTTGAACGTGCTCAGGCATTTCTGTTTCTTCGTCACGTTTTTTTAACGGAGGCAGTTCTTCGCCTTTTATAATTTTATCTATTTCTTCCGAATCAAGAATTTCTCTTTCCAACAATTCCAACGATAGTTTGTGCAATATTTCAATATTGTCGTTAAGTATTTTTTCAGCTCTTTCCATACAGCCGTTTACAATGCCTCTAATTTCAGAGTCAATATCCTGAGCGGTTTTTTCGCTATAATCCTTATGTTTTGTGATTTCCCTGCCCAGGAATATTTCCTCTTCATTCTGCCCGTATGCAAGCGGGCCGAGTTTTTCACTCATTCCCCATTCGCAAACCATTTTACGCGCAAGGTTGGTTGCTTTTTCAATATCATTGCCTGCTCCTGTTGTATAGCGGCTGAATATTATTTTTTCCGCCGCTCTGCCGCCCAGCGCATAGGTTATAGTTGCTTCAAGATACTCCTTTGAATAAGTATGCTTTTCGTCTACGGGCAAGTAAGTGGTAACCCCCAGAGCCCTGCCGCGTGGAATAATAGTAACTTTATGAACCGGGTCGGAATCGGGAATCATCCTGGCAACCAGTACATGTCCTATTTCATGATATGCAGTAAGCTTTTTCTCTTCCTCGGTAATTATCATACTTTTTCTTTCCATGCCCATCATTACTTTGTCTTTGGCTTCTTCAAAATCTAGCATTGAAACTTTCTTTTTATTTTTTCTTGCTGCCAGCAGCGCAGCTTCATTGACCATATTAGCTAGCTCAGCGCCTGCCAAACCGGGCGTTCCTTTTGCAAGTGTTTTTAAGTTTACATCTTTTTCCAAAGGAATTTTTCTTGTATGTACTTTTAAAATTCCTTCCCTGCCTTTAACATCGGGTCTGTCAACAACCACCTGCCTGTCAAACCTGCCGGGTCTTAATAATGCCGGATCAAGCACATCGGGCCTGTTTGTTGCGGCAATAATAATTACACCGCTGTTCTGTTCAAATCCGTCCATCTCAACAAGAAGTGCATTTAACGTTTGTTCTCTTTCATCGTGACCGCCGCCTAAGCCGGCACCCCTGTGTCTGCCTACGGCATCTATTTCATCAATGAAAATAATGCAAGGAGCGTTTTTCTTGCCCTGGTCAAACAGGTCTCTTACCCTGCTTGCACCAACACCTACAAACATCTCAACAAAATCGGCACCGCTTATTGAAAAGAAAGGTACTCCCGCTTCACCCGCAACTGCACGGGCTAATAAAGTTTTACCGGTTCCCGGAGGACCTAATAATAAAACTCCTCTTGGAATTTTTCCACCGAGCTTTTGAAACTTGGAGGGCTCTTTTAAGAATTCAATAATTTCTTCAAGTTCCTGTTTTGCTTCATCTGCTCCGGCAACATCTTTAAAGGTTACTTTTGTTTGAGATTCAGAAATTAACTTCGCTTTGCTTTTACCAAAGTTAAATATGCCGCGCGTACCGCCTGTCCCGCCCTGCATTCTGCGCATAAACAATACCCAAATTCCGATAATGAGAACCCACGGCAAGAAACTCAACAGAACTGTGAGCCACTGGTTTGACTCTTTTTGAAAATCAAACTTAATTCCTTTTTCCTGCCATATTTTTTTTTGATCAGCAATATCAGGTTCTATTATGTAGACCGAAAATTTCTTTACCCTTACGGAACTGTTGTTTATTATTATTCGTTCTTCTTCTTTTAAGGTACCTTCAAAAGTGTAATCGTTGATATCAACTTTAGTAATTACAGCTTCCTGGATTTTACCGGCATTGAGAAATTGTTCGTAAATATCATAAGAAACTTCAACTGCATTTGAAGTGCCTGTTTTCATAAACTGCATGATAATTACAGCTGCAATTATTACTGCTCCCCAGCTGAAAACAGTTTTAATTACTTTTGACCAATCAAAATCCCCGTCAGGTTTTTGAGGTCCTCCTAATCCTTTCTTATTCTTGTTTGAATCATTTCTTGGTGCATCTGCCATATTAAACTTTCTGTATTTATTTAACATTTTTAAAGAATTCCTAAATTATTCACTTAAAACATATATTGATTTCAAATTCCTATATTTCTGCGCATAATCAAGCCCGTAACCAATCACAAACTTATCTTCAATTTCGAAACCAATATAATCAATTTTAACATCATATTTGATGCAATTAGGCTTATAAAGTAACGATACTATGCTTATGCTAGCCGGCTCATATCTGCCTAACAATTCACAGATGTATTTCATTGATAAACCGCTGTCAACAATATCTTCAACTAAAATCAAATGCCTGTCTTTTACATCCGCATTTAATTCTTTCAACATTTTCACCTGACCTGAAGATATTTTCGAGTCGCCGTAGCTTGATAATTTAAAGAAATCGATCTCGCACTTAATATCCATCTTTTTTACTAAGTCTGATAAAAACATGAAAGAGCCGTTCAAAATTCCAATTAATATCGGAAGTTTTGTTTTATATTTTTCCGTCAAATCATCAGCAATTTCTTTAACCCTTTTTTGAATCTCATCTTCAGTCAATAAGATTTTGAAAACTTCGTTCCCTATTAAAATTTCATTTTTGTTGTTTATTGTTTCCATAACTTTAATATTTTTTTCGTAGACTGATTTATTTTGAACCTTTCATCAATTCTTAAACCTACCACCCAAATTATCCGGTCATTGTTTGTTAAAACAAGCTGAGTTTTCTTTACGTTGGAAGGAAATTTTAAATCGGTTAAAAAGTCGCTCACTTTTTTTTTCCCCTTCATCCCAAGCGGATAAAAATAATCTCCGTGTTTCCATCTTCGTAATATAAATATATTATCTAAATTATCAGCAGAAATTAATTCTACATTTTTATTATCCGTCTTTTCATATTTTTCATTGCTCACTTCAATTCCTATTGTAACATCATTTATTTCAATTTTACTTCCTACCGCCAGTTCGAATTCTTTCCCTATTTCCGTATCTTTTTCCTTTTCAAAAATTATAGATTTATGATTTCTTGTAATTATCAATCCATTCTTTAACACTGCCTTTTTTCCAGCCTGGTTTTCTGCCAGCGACTTAATCTTAAAAAAATCATCCGAAGTTATATCATAATCATAAATATCTTTTAATTTATTTTTTGCCAGCTCAACCAAAAAATCAAATCCTTTTTCTTCAATGGTCCTTATTAAAATCTCAAGCTTGTTATCCTGGTATGAGAAATATTTGCTTGAATTTTCCCGGATGTGTTTTTCGGTGAGACGAAGCGAACTTTTAATTATTTCACTATTGCTCGATAACGTGTTTTCAATAGCCGGGTTAATTTCCTTTTTTATAAGAGGCAAAATTTTGTTTCGTATAAAATTCCTTTTATAATCATTTTCGTAATTTGACTTATCTATGCAGTATTTTGTTCTATTAGCTGTTAAATAAATTTCAATTTCTTCTCTTGTAACAGATAAGAAGGGTCTTATTATTTTATCTCTTTTTTCAGGAATACCGGTTAACCCTTTAAGTCCGGCTCCTTTAAAAAAGTTATACAAAATTGTTTCAACATTATCACTGAGATGATGGGCTGTTACAATTTTTGAATAACCGTTTTCTTCGAAAACATTGTTGAAAAAATTATAACGAAGCTCTCTTCCGGCTTCTTCCACGGATAAATTATTTTCTTTTGCAAATGCTGCGGTATTCACTTTTTGAGAGAAAAAATTAATATTGTTTTCAAGACATAATTCCGAGCAGAACTTTTCATCCGCATCGGCATCTATACCTCTAAGACCGTGATTCAAATGTGCGCATGCAAATTCTATTTTCAGCCTGGATTTAAATTTTAACAAAAAGTAAAAGGCGAAGACCGAATCTGCTCCGCCGCTTAATCCTAATAAAATTTTATCATTTGATTCAATTAAGAAATGACTGTCTATAGACTTAAGTACTTTTTGTTCAATGGTTTTTAAATTTGTTTTCATTTTTAAGCAAAACTCATTGAAACGGTTTCCGGCAAGATCAACTGACTCCTAGAACTTCAAACCTAATAATTCCGGCAGGAACTTTTGCTTGAACAATCTCGCCAAGTTTTTTTCCCATTAATGCACTGCCAACCGGGGATGTTATAGCAATTTTCCCTTTCGTTAAATCTGCTTCTTCAGGGGAAACTAATTTGTAATTGAAGACTTTATTATTGTTTAGATTTTTCACGGAAACATTTGATAGAATGTGAACCTCGTCTTCAGGCATATTTGACGTATCAACAATTCTAGCCCTCGAGAGTAAATCTTCAATTTTGCTGATTTTTAATTCGAGTAATCCCTGTTCTTCTTTTGCGGCATCATATTCTGCGTTTTCGGATAAGTCGCCGTGTGCTCTGGCTTCTGCAATTCTTTCAGCCATATTTTTACGGCCGCTCGTCTTTAACTCTTTCAATTCGTTTTCTATTTCGATTAGTCTCTCTTTACTTAAATAAACGAAATTCGCCACTTAATTAAACTCCTGAATTTTTGTTTAAAAAAAATCGCCACCGCCTTTGAGCAGTGGCTTAACAAAAATAAAAAAATAATATTTTCAATTCAAGATATTTGACCCGCAAAAGTATCCGCGACCCTGCAAACCGATTTAAAATTACAGAACCGGCAAATTTTATTCTCTCTGTCTTCAAGCTGTGATAAATTAAAAATTCCTTTTGAGATACTGTCAACATATTTTTTAATATGAGTCCATGTTAATTCAATAATTTCGTTTACCAGATATTCAATGTCTGCATTTTTCTTGCGTGTTAAGCTGATTAATTGTTTGCCGAATTTTTTGTTATTATAAACCAATGAGTAGATCGACATGTAAACCGGTAAATACTGTTTATCATATTTTTCAATTAGAATATCTTTTATAATTTTTAAATACACCGGCAATTGAAGAGAAAGTCCGTCTTTGATATCATTGAGTGTCGGCTTGGAGCCCCCTAATTTATAATCAACAATGCCCACTCTATCTTCATAAATATCTACTCTGTCAACTTTTCCCCTTATCAAAACATTGCCGATGCTTCCCGGTTCTTCGGAGCTCAAATTTTCATCAGATTCAAAACTGTTTTTCATTCCGAAACTCACTTCAAAAAAGGAAGGAATAAAATCATCCTTTTTGTTTCTTTCATATTCCAAAAATTGATATAGAATTGAATCTTCTTCTTTCCCGGTAAAACCGAATATTCTTTCTCTTTGAATAAAGTTTATTTGCGCGTCAAAATTGTAACTTGCAAAAACTTTTTCAGCAGTATCAAATAATTTCTTTTTTACTTTTTGGAAAACATCATCACTGCAGTCCTTGACGACAATATCTTCCCCTTTTATATTGCTATAAAACTGGAATAGAATTCTGTGTATTATGTTTCCCATTAAAAGAGAATCAATCTCTTCATCAGGTTCTTCAACTTCTTCTATCTTGAGAGTTCTTTCGGTGAAATATTTAAAAGGGCATTTCGCATAGGTTTCCAACTGCGAAACCGAATAAACTTTCTTGGTTAACTCGTCCAGCTTTTCCCGAAATTCTTCATTAAAATTAAATTTTCCATCTGAAAATTCGCGGTTGAGAAATCCGCTAAATACGGAGGGATTGTTCCCAGTCCTTATTTCTTCAACAGCGATTGCATGAAAAATTTTTTCAATATCTGCGCTGGTTTCATCGATATAATCGATATATGATTTTTCTTTCCCCCCTTTAAGGCTTTTACCGATTAACTGCTGGAACTCTTCCCTCGAAGAAATTTTGTATTCAACTTCAGGGGAGTTTATTTCCGATAGGTCGTATAATTTCTGAAAGTCCTTGATAAACGAGGACTCCGTTAAATCTTTTTTCCCGTCGGTTTTCGGCAGAGTTAAATACAGGCTTTTGTACCAGCTACAGAGCGTTTGATAAAAATGGTATCTTTCTTTTACCATATGGGCATTTTCACTTTTTGCAAACGATCCTGAAAAAAATATTTCCGGTGAATATTTTGCCGGGAATTCGGCGTCAACAAGACCCACTAAAAACAAATGATCAAACTTCAATCCTCTTATTTCGTTAACAGACGTTACCAAAACGCCATAGCCGTGTTTTTCCTTTACGTTAAACCTTGCTGATTTGCTGGCTGTTTTTAGCTGGTTTAAATAGTAATTAAGATTGTAAAGACTCTCCGATGGTTTATCTTTTTCAAGTAGATAAAAAATCTCTTCAATAGTCTGGAAAAATGTTGTAACGGCCTTGATATTACTTTCCTGCGAAGACCCGTTTGATTGTAAAAGTTCTTCCGAAAAGTTTGTATTCTGCAAAAGTTTTTTTAGTTCTGTCAAAAAATCAGTCGGTTTCATTTTTTGAGAAAACGGGTTTAATATTCCAACAAGTTTAGCAAAATCTTTTTTCGCCTTATTGTAATTTTTTAATTTAGTTATCTCTTCAAATTCATTAAATGCTTCATTCGTTTCAATATTTTTTACCGCATCGTTGATGGAGTTTGTCCAATTATTTCTTCCTATTGTAATTTTTAATTCCGAGGCGGTTTTGTAGAGATTGTAAATATCAATTCCAGAAAATTTTATAAACCCGTTGTTCAACGCTTTGAACAAATTTGTATGGAAATAATTTTTATCAATTACTTCCAGCAAAGAAATTATCGCGGTTACAGGCAATGACCTGTCGAGCGAAATTCTATCGGTCAAGTTGAACGGTATTTCGCAGTTTCTAAAAACATTTTTTACAATGCTCGAATATTTGGTAATGTCGTTAAAAACTAAGCAGATATTACCCGGCTCAACATTGTCTTTTATTATTTTTTCTTTTATAATTTTGGCAATGCATGTTACTTCATTATTCCGGTCCAATGTTTTTAACAAATGGATTTTATCTGAAAATTTCCTGCTAACTTCATTTTTTTTCGGCTTGAATAAATTTTCCCTAATTGAAGAAACGAATCCGGGTAAAACCTCTTTGGTTGTATCATTAATTTCTTTGAAGCCTTTCTTAATCAAAGCATTGTAACATTTGTCAAGATGTGAAAACATCAGCGGGTTAAAACTGTAATAGTCGAAATAAACAAATGTATCTATTGAATTTATTTGCGATAACTTATCAATTATTTCTATTTCATGCGCGGTAAATTCATCAAAGCCGTTTATAATTATAAGGTCTGTATCTTTGAAAATTTCCCTGAATATCTCCATAAATCTTTGACTGCTCAACTTATTTAATTCACTATAAATATCACCGATTTCAAAGGCATTAAGTTTTTTACACTTTTCATTAAAATTCTTATAAATATCAGCTATATCCAGCGCTTTTGATTTTTCATTCAGCTCTAAGTTTTCTGCTTCACCCATTAACTTTTCAGGGCTTATATTATGTTTTTTATATTCGGAAATTACGTTTTTAATTTTGTCTAATGAACCTCTCGGTATTTCATCATTCTTATATTTAAAATACTGCAACTTTACTTCAGATATGCTTTGTTTTATAAAAACCGAATCTGCAGCTTCACTTAAAGGAATGAATAACCTTTCTGCCGCAAGCAGTTTTTCAGATAGGGTTCCCAGAGTTTCTATGTTTATCATTGAAAGCGACTTTGATTCTGACCTTGCAATAAATTCCTTTTTTAGATTCCTGGCTTTTCTTTTGGTCGGGACAATAACTAAAAGCTCGTTGAGTTGTCGTTTCTTAAATTTTTGATCTATGGCTAAATCTAAATCAATTGATTCTATTTTAGTTTTTGTTAAAATCATTTTAACTACATGCTGAGTAAATTATTGTTGTCAAAAGCTAAGAAATTTATTTCACCGGTTGAAAGTGAACAAATCCGGCAATAATTTTGTAAGATAGAATACATAAGCGGATTATTGAATTTTTATAGTATTGACTTTTTTAAAAAGATAATTAACTTGAGACTTAAATATAAATATACAGGAAATTAAAATGAGAGTAACTGCAATAATACTTTTGCTTATTCCATTTTTATTTACAAATGCTCAAAAAATAGGTGAATTAGCTCCTAAAAAACCACCTGAACAATTCCCTCCGAATTCATGGGGAGTTGATCTAATGTTTGGCGAGGGAGGTTTCGGCTTAGGCACTTTTCTAAGAAAAGAATTTACAACAACAATAACAGGTTTTGTTGACCTAGGCATAACCGAATCAAAAGACGAAAGGGAAGTTGAAATAATTGATCCTTATTTCGGCACATCATACACGCTAAATAAAAAGAACAGGGTTTTCCTGGTACCGGTTAATTTCGGCGTTCAATACAGGCTTTTCCATGAGTCAATTACGGACAATTTAAGACCGTATTTTAGCTTCGGTGTAGGCCCGACGCTTGTTTTTACTACCCCGTACGACAGGGAATTTTTCAGCGCATTCGCAAAAGCTCAAACTAAATACGCTGCTGGCGGTTATGTAGGTCTAGGCGCAAATTTTGGATTGAGCAAAGACAATTTGGTTGGTATCAACGCTCGCTACTATATCGCCCACTTATTTGACGAAGGCGTAGAAAACCTATACGGTAAGTTCAGAAAAGATTTGAATCATTTCTACCTCACACTTAATATCGGCTTAATGTACTAAGCTATTTTTCATAATATCTTTTAGCTATATTTAAGGGTTCATTTTACGAGCCCTTTTTTCATTTTTATTCTTATAGTCATTAATTTTTAAAAATATTATGAAAAATTTAATTGTTATTTTTTCTTTAATCATTTTATTAAAAGGAAATTTATTGAGCCAAAACTTCTTAACATATTCATTCTACGAAAACCACCATAAGTATTTAGAAAAATCTATTACGGACAGAAGATTCAAAAATTCCGCGATAGTAGAATTAATTAAAAATCTGGATAAGGATATTTTTAAATACAGGGTTGCCGGAAAATCGTTAGAAGGGAGGGATATTTATTTAATCTCAGCCGGAAGCGGCGATGTTGACGTTTTATTATGGTCTCAAATGCACGGTGACGAGCCGACCGCAACGATGGCTTTGTTTGATATTTTTAATTTCTTTTCGGCAAATGACGACTATAACAATTTCAGAAAAAATATTTTAAAAACCTTAAAACTGCATTTCATACCAATGTTAAACCCGGACGGTGCGCAGAACTTTGAAAGAAGAAACGCACTTGAGATTGATTTAAACCGGGATGCTTTACGCCTCCAGTTCCCGGAATCCCGAACCTTAAAAGCTGTTCGCGACAGCATTAAACCGAAATTCGGGTTTAACCTGCACGATCAGAATACAAGGTACTCTGCTGGGAGAAGTTTTCAAACAGCAACAATTTCTTTTTTGGCCCCGCCTTTTAATTACGAACGTGATATTAATGAAGTCCGCTCAAATACTATGAAACTGATAGTTAATTTATACCAGGAACTTTCCAAAATAATTCCCGGACATATCGGCAGGTATGATGATGAATTTGAGCCGAGGGCTTTCGGTGACAACTTCATCAAATGGGGTACAAGTTCGGTTTTAATAGAATCAGGCGGATGGAAAAACGATAGTGAAAAGCAGTTTGTAAGAAAATTAAACTTCACTGCCCTGCTGACTGCCTTTGAATCCATTTCAAATAGATATTACCAAAACGCAGACATTGAAATTTATAACACTATCCCTGAAAATGATAAATTAATTTTCAACAAATTGTTCAGAAATCTAAAATACAATTATAATGGAAAGCATTATACAGTTGACATCGGAGTAAACCAGGATGAAAAAAATATTAATGGTGCAGAGAATTTCTATTTGACGAGCAATATCGAAGACTTTGGCGACTTATCAATTTTTTACGGTTACGAAGATTTTAACTGCGAAGGCATGGTACTGGAAAAAGGGAAAACTTATGAGAAAATATTTGATAATTACGATGAACTAAAGAATATTGATTTTTCTTCTCTCCATAAGATGGGATATACAAGTATAAAAGTTAAAAAAATACCTGAAGGAATAAACTTTTCAAAATTCCCAATCAACATTATTTCAAATGAAAATTCTTATTCTAATGAAATAACCGTGGATGAACCGGCCAATTTCATTATAAAAGAAAAAAATTTAATTAAATACGTAATTCTTAACGGCTTTGTGATAAATTTAAATGTGCAGAAAAATATTAAAATGAACGGATTGCTTTTCGAATAAATTATATTATTTTTATTTAGTTTAATTTTAATAGATACGCATGGCAATAATAAAATGATAACAGAAGAAAAGACAAATAATTCAGGTAATAATGTAGATTATAAGGAGTTCGAACAAGAAGCTCTTCCTCATATAGATGCACTTTATAATTTCGCACTAAAAATGACCGGGGATATTGACGACGCCCAAGATTTGGTTCAGGAAACTTTTTTAAAGGCTTTTCGCTTCTTTGATAAGTTTGAACGGGGCACTAATTGCAAGGCTTGGTTGTTTAGAATATTGAAGAATTCGTTTATCAACGATTACCGTAAATCGTCGAAAGAACCGGACAAAGTTGATTACGATGATATTCAAAATTTTTATGAAAATATAAAGGCAACAGATATCAAAACACAACATGCGGAAACAGACGTTTTCAGCAAATTACTTGACGATGATATTTCATCGGCCATTTCGGGTTTACCGGAAGATTTTAGAACAGTAATTATACTTTCCGATATAGAAGGATTTAACTACGAAGAAATTGCCGATTTCATAGATTGTCCTGTTGGTACTGTACGTTCAAGGCTTCACAGGGCAAGAAAAATGCTGTACGCTAAATTACACAATTACGCAAAAGAAAAAGGTTATGTATAAAAGTAAATGGATCCAATAAACGAAAACATTACTGCATTTGTAGATGATCAGATAACAGATCCGCAAAAAGTCAAAGAAATCGAAAAAGCTATTTCAGCATGTGATGAATTACGTTTTGAATATAATGTACAAAGGTCGGTGAAAAATTTATTAAGAGAACGGTTTGCCGGTAGGAGAGCTCCGGAGCAATTAAGAGAGTCTGTTATTCAAGCAACTATAAAATCAAATAACGTTCCTGCTGCAAAACCCCAAAAGAGTTTTGACATCTGGAGTATCTTTAAATCTCCGCGATTTGCATTTGCAGCGATAATTTTGTTCGGCCTTGTTTTTTACTTTAATAATGGTTCTACAGTAGATCCTGTTGAATTATTTAATGAACAATCCGGCAATTTTAACATGGCGGTTCAGGCTGAACGAAACTTTAACAGTATTATTAATGGTGAATTAGCTGTGCAGATAGCCAGCAATAACCCGGAAGAAATTTTAAAATTTTTCAAGAAAAACGGGGTTAACTATATTTGCAGTGTCCCCACTTTTAATGACTGGAATTTGGTCGGAGCAGTAGTTTCCGAGGATAAAGGTCAAAAATTTGCGCATCATGTTTATACAGGAAAAGAAGGACAAATACTATATTTATACCAGGTAGAAAGAAAATATTTTACTTCAATGAAGGTATTGGACCTTTCCAGTGATTTAATAAATTATTTGACTGACGGAAACGTAGTAAAAATAAACAAACCCGACCACAACACATTTTTGTGGATTTCAGGCAACAATGTCTATTCCCTGGTATCAAATGAAAACCCAAACTTAATCGAAAATAAATTTCTGGCTGGTTTCTTATGAAAAGTATATTAAATATTAGAAAAATAATTGTGCCCACGGACCTCAGCAAACTTTCATTAACGGCATTGGATTATGCTAAAGACATTGCAGAAAGGTGGGAAGCTGAAATATACCTTGTTTATGTTTTGGAAAAATCTCCCCCGTTTTTGGCTATGCGTTCTCTGGACGTTGACGAAAAAGAAGTAATGGCATCAATGCAGGAAAAAGCCAAAGAGCAGTTGAATGAAGAAGTTGCAAAATATTCAAAAGATGCCGGGGCAAAAATAATTCCAGTGCTGCTAAAGGGAATTGATTACGAAGAGATTGTAAAATATTCAAAAGAAATTAAATCCGATTTGATAGTGCTTGCCACACACGGAAGAACAGGGGTTTTACATACTTTGCTCGGCAGCGTTGCAGAGAAAGTTATAAGGTATGCTAAATGCCCGGTACTTGTTACCACACCGGATGAGAGTGATGTTTAATTAAAAATATTTTGTTCGCTTTAAAACTGTTATATCAAGAGAAAGCTAGTTAAAGACACATTTTCTTAAATAACTTTTTTATAACTCTCTATCGATAGTTACTTTTTTCAGAGAAAATTGAGACGGTATTGAAAGGATATCGGAAAATTTAACGCTAAATATTGATCCTTCTCCTTTTTTGCTCACAACGGAGATGTCGACATTATTTATTTCGCAATGATTTTTTACAAGAGCAAGCCCAAGTCCGTTACCTTCAAATTTTCTACTATATCCCACCTCCTCTTGCGAGAATTTATTGAAAAGGTTTGGAATGTACTCTGCCGATATCCCAATACCTGTATCAGCTACGTCAACAACCAATTCACCATCAACACAGTAAACAAATAAAGTAATTGTTCCTTTTGGAGTATAATTTATTGCATTGTCTACCAGGTTAATAAATATTTGAGTAATGGTATACCTATCTGCTTTAACATAATCGCAGCTTTCAGTAAGATTTTTCAAAGTTAACTTTATATTTTTCAATTCAGCACTCCGTTGAAATTCTTTTTTCACTGGTTTAAGTACTTCATCGACCAAATGAATTTTTTCAAATTTTGCTTTATAAGAACCTGATTCAATATCAGAAATATTCAGAATCAAATCTATAGTCCGTAATAGTCTATGAGCATCTCTCTCAATTGAATTGAAGCACTCATCAGTTTCATCATCAACGATTCTTGCAGAGATTAACACCCAAATAATACTGGAATCTTTACATCTAAGCTGCGTTTTAAAACCTTCAATTTTTCCTTCCTTTTGAAGTGTATTAATAAAAATATACCTATCGTCAGGAATTACATACAATTGTTCTTTTATATTTTTGAGTCCCCTCCCAAAAGGTATTTTGGATGAAAAAATGTTTTGAAAACAGCTCAAAAACAAAGCCTAAAAATTGAATTTTAGGCTTTTGGGAGCAGACTCATCTATAAATTAAAGGGGGTCGCAACTCCCGAGACAAATAGAAAAGATAGGACATATATATTACCGGCTATATCATAAAATAAAATCAAAGTATAGTCAAAGCAAAGAGTTCGAAATATTCAAAAGAGTATATAAAGAACATTTTCAAGAAGAAGAAAATAAGATATTGATAAAAAAAGCTGAAGAGTTAAATTCATCGTGCTTACAATCCCCGGATGATTTAGAAGCAACCTACCGCAAAAAAACGGAAAAATATCGAAAGGCCAAACAATAAACATAGTAGAAACAGCAAACCCGGAATGTCCACGGGTCAGAAAACTCCCCATTAGGATCAAAAGTATTCCCCACCCCGAATATATCAAATAGCGATCTGTAAAATTAGTGAATTTTCCATTTTAGCGTTTCAAAAAATCAGTTATTTTCCTTGAAGTTAGGATTAAATTTTCTTCTGAAAGATTCACCTTTAATTATGATTTGATGAGCATTGTGACAGAGTCTATCCATTAAAGCATTAGCCATAATTTGATCGGGGAAAATACTACTCCAGTCTGCCATAGATCGATTGGAAGTTAAAATAATTGATCCGTTTCCATATCTCGCATCAACAACAGCATAAAGCAGCTCAGCCATCTTCTGCTCTATTTTCTTAAAAGCAAAATCATCAATGATTAGTAAAGAATAGTTAATAATCGATTTGAGTTTCTTAT
>JASFMY010000105.1:0-25502 GCA_050117315.1 Ignavibacteria bacterium | reverse complement strand
TTGGAGCATCACAGAAAACCAGATGATGAAGATGAATCAAATTTTATAATAGAATAATGACTTTCAGTCTTAAATAAAACTATGGACTTGTAGTCCATAGTGGTTTATTGTGCAGAAACTCTATTGAATTAGTAGTTAACGGTTATAGAAAAAAAGGCGAAAGAATTTTATTAAATTAAAAAAATTTTATCATTTTGATAAACCAAGTATACTTTTAATAAGTCTGGTTGTTCTATATTACAAAGGTATTCTCACTTTTATAGGCTCATTAAGGGGTTCTTTTCTATGCCATTGCAAAAGAATATTTCTCGAAGTTTCTGTCAGCGGGACGTTTGCTTTTAAAAGTAACTGGCCTTTTTGGGTTTTAATATTTTCGAGCAAGATCATACCCGATGCTATTTCGGGAATCATAATCCTTTTGACTTCATATTTAGCGGAAAATCTTGTATTTTCTCCTAAAATGAATTTTATCAAGTCCGTATCATATTTTAAGGGATTGCGTCTCATTATTCTTAAAATTTCTTTGCCCGATAATTTACCGTCTATTTTTTTAACAAGGTCCACAATTATATGAAGTAATCTTGAGCCGAGAGGTAATTCTAGTCCCTTAACATTAACATTTTCCGGTATACCCCCACCGTTAAAATCTTTTGACTGGAGTTCAATTATTCTTGCAACCGGTCCGAATCTGGGGATATCTTTTAACAAACCGGCAGCTAATAAATGATGATTCCTGGCAACCGGCGAATTATCCAAAATCGCCAGTCCTTGTTTTTCAATTAACACTTGTAAAGAAACCGGCAGTAGCGCAATCCCGAGATCAAACAAATCGATAGACCGCCTAATTTCCCATTTCTCCTGCGGTGTAAGTCCTATTAATGCGTTAAGAAATGTATAACCGATTTTTTTTACTTTTTCCCCAAGCACAGCAACCTGCGGCGATATATTGCTGGTTATATCGCCCAGTATCCTTACCGTTTGCGCAACGGTTCCGTTAAGCAATTCATTTAATTTTTTATTCTCTTCATCCAGGGCTTTCATTAAATAATTGTTGTGTGCTTTTAAGTTGAATTGGCCGACCCATTCATTGATACTCTTTTTTAATTCTTCATCATTCCAGGGTTTTGCAATATAAGAAATTATACCGCCGTTATTAATTGCCCTGATTGTGTCTTTATAATCGGAATAACCCGTTACGAGAACTCTCACTGTTTCGGGGTACTTCTCTTTAATTGTTTCCAGTACTTTCACGCCGTCATAAACAGGCATACGCTGATCTGAGAAGACAACTGAAAAAGGTCCGTGCTCATCTAAAATGTTATTAATTTGACTTGAATCCTGCAGTGTAACTACATCAACTTTTTCTTTTCGCAAAAGCGAATAAAAAGACCTCAGCAATTCAGGTTCATCATCTACGTAAAGTATTTTTCTATTTTCAATAAAATTTTCCATTTATTTCTCTAACTATGGATCAGATGTTTTATAACGATCAATAAAGTATTTTAATTTAACTTTCCATTTTTCTGCCAGCTCTTCAATTTCATCATCACAAGGAACGGCATCTTCTTCCAGAACTATACGATTCGCAATTTGAACTGTAGTAGTCAACGGATCGTTATTGGCTGAACCATGATGATTGGCTATCGCATTAGTGATGTTTTCCGGGAAATTCCAGTAAGTTAATAAAGCTGCTCCAAGTTCATCATGACCCGTTTCGTATAATACTTTATCAATTTCATAATGACTGCTTTTCTCTTTCTCCTGAAATTCAATAAATTTCATAAAGCTATTTTCAGATGAATAAAATCTTAATACCAAACCAATTTCTAATAGGAGTCCTGCTACATAAGCTTCGTGCGGATTGTTTTCACTGCTCCAATTAAGAGCTATTTCCCTTGCGATATGTGCTCTTATAACGGCTTCTTTACGCATCTCATCTATTTTACGCGCAACTTTAGGACCGGCGTTGGCACTTACTATATCAAATGATTCGATGGCAAGCACAATATTGAGGGTTGCTTCGGTACCAATAAACGTAAGTGCCTCATAAACCGTTGAAATCATTCTGCGCATTCCGTAAAAAACAGAATTGGATACTCTTAATAGTTTAGCTACCAGTTCCGGGCTTTTTTCAATTTCATATGCAATAAGTTTTTGTGAGTAATCATCGTGTTTTAATAAGTGCATTAATTTGGAATACCAATTAGGCGGAGAGGGTAAATTTTTAATAGAAAGCAATAACTCCTGTATATGTTCATGCCTTAATCTTCTTTGCAGTTCTATTGAACCCTTAATCAATTGGCGTAGTTGATCATCTTCCCAAGGCTTCATAACATAATGCTTTGCCAAACCTGCGGATAACGCCTCAAGTATGATAGATTTTTCTTCAAACCCGCTTAAAATTATTCTTATGGAATTAGGGCACAGCTTTATTGATTTCTCCAGAACTTCGGAACCTGTCATTTCCGGCATCCGCATATCGGATATAATTATATCTGCATTATTCTTTTCAAGAAATTTTAAGGCTTCTCTACCGGATGTAAAAAAATGCATTTGATATCCGTCCCGCCTTAGTAAACTTCTCATAGCTCTTAATATCGGTTCTTCATCGTCAACTACAACCAAAACCGGTAATTTACTTTTGTCACTCATTGTATCATCCCTTTTTCAATTTCATCAACCGGTTTTGTGTTAACCGGTAATTTTATTGTAAATATTGTCCCTTTTCCAACTTCACTTTCAACTTTTATCACGCCGTTATGTTTTTCTATTATTGTGGACGAAATCCAAAGACCCAGCCCTGTTCCTTTACCTACTTCTTTTGTTGTATAGAAAGGATCAAAAATTCTTTTCAGTTTGTCTTTTGGAATACCGCATCCCGTATCCTGAATCTTGATATTTATAATATCGTCTTCAATAAAAGTAATTATTTTGATAATTCCTTTTCCCCCCAAAGAGTGGGAAGCATTAACAAGCAGGTTTACAAGTACCTGTTTTATTTCGCCGATATTGCAGTTTAACGGCGGAAGTTCGCCGTATTCCTTTTGAATTTCTGCTTTATATTTTAACTCATTCCAGACTATTGTTAGTGTATCGTCAATGGCCTGGTTTATTGAAGTTTTCGAAAAAGAAGCATCCGACATATGGGCAAAACCGCGTAATCCTTCAACAATCTTTTTTATACGCTCTGTTCCGTCCTGAATACTTTTCATCATTATTTCAAAATCTTCCTGAATAAATTCGAGGTCAACTTCCTGTGTTTGTTCTTCAATTTGATCAATTTCACTTTTGTATTCCGATTGCCTGATTATTGATCCGCCGAATTTTCTCCATTCATTTAACAGGTTAACAGCATCCTGGAAATATTCGTTTAGCCTGTTTACGTTGCTTGAAACAAAAGCAAGCGGGTTATTGATCTCGTGTGCTATACCTGCTGTTAGTTGCCCGATTGAAGCCATTTTTTCTGACTGTACTAATGTACCTTGCATTTGTTTCAAATCGCTAATCATTTTTTCCAGTTCTTTATTTCTTTGCCTTACCTGGTTTTCAAGGTCTTCTTTTTCTTTTTCTCTAATTACCTGTTCGGTAATATCCTGGTTGGCACCGTATGACTTAACCGTTACTCCTTCTTCATTTTTCGTTACAAAGAATCTAACGGCAAAATAACCTGTTTCACCGTCGGCATAAATAACCCGATGTACTAATTTATTGCTATAGTTTGGATCTGAAGTCTGAAGTGATTCTTGCATATCCTGCTGCCCTATTAAATACGCATCATCAGGGTGAACAAAACGTTTTGCGTATTCAGCCGAAGTCATAAAATAACTTCCTTCTTTTTTTATATCCGTGCGCAGCAGTGAATAAAACTGGTCGTTAAAAGTGAATAAGTCCTTCTCAACATCGTATTCCCAATATCCAAGCTGAGCAATTTTAAGCGCATTAATAAGTTGTGATTCACTTTTTAAAAACGCTTCATGCATTTTCATTTGTTTTGTAATATCTACACCCGAACAGATTATTTCTTTAGGTTCTCCACTTGAACCGCGGACTATAACCATTTCGTTTCTTACCCAAAGATAATTACCTTCTTTGTGACGAAATCTATATTCTACGATTACTTTGCCGGTGTTAAAAAGTTCAGGTATATGCATCCTGAAATAGCCCATGTCATCCGGATGAACGGTTTTAGTCCACCAATTTTTTTCCAGAACTTCTTCCGTCGTGTAACCATACTGTTTTATTGTGTCACTCACCCAAACCGGTTTATATTTTCTCCCGGATATTTTTATAATATAAATCACAAAAGAAGTAGCGGATAAAAGCTGACGTAAACGAGATTCGGATGAAAGAAGTTTCTGGTGTGCTTCCTTTCTTTGGGTTATATCCTGAAAAGTACCTACAATAGTTTTAGGGATGCCTTTGTTGTCATATTCAACGTCGGCCTGGCAAAGTACCCAGCGTTCTTTACCATCATCATTCCTTATAATTCTATATTCCGTTTCTATTCTCTTCCGGGTTTTTATTAAATCCCCATTATAGTATTTACTAATTTCATGTCTGTCCTCGGGGTGAATAAGCTCAATCCATCCTACAAAGTCTCTTATATAATTCTTATCAATTCCCAATATTTCATCAAATATTTCAGAACTCTTCCAGGTTTGGGATTTCATATAAAAAATATACGATCCTATTTTGCCGGCTGATTGAGATTTTCTTAAAATAGATTCGCTTTCCTGCAAAGCTAATTCCGTCTCTTTTACGGCTGTTATGTCCCGGGATATACCAAACGTACCTATTATCTTGCCTTGACTATTTTTTAAAGGAATTTTGGTTGTTGATACCCATGTTACTTTTCCCGAATGCCATGTTTCTTTTTCAAGTTTGTCAATTATAGGTTCGCCGGTAGCAATTATTGCCAATTCATCATTACGGGCGTCTTTTGCGTGTTCATCACTAAAAATATCGAAATCCGTTTTTCCTAAAATTTCACTTTCAGATGTAAATCCGTATTTGTTAATATATCCTTTGTTAATCTTTATAAACCTACTATCCAAATCTTTCAAATAAATGACATCCGGAATATTATCCATTAAAGTACGCATAAGCTCGTGTTCATAGTTAAAAGCTTCTTCTGCTTTTCTTTGTTCAGTAATATCCAGCATTATACCATCCCAAACTATATCGCCATTGGCTTCTATATTGGGTGTTGCTCTAAAGTCAAAACACTTTGTCTCGGCATCCTTTTTGTAACAAATCTTAAATTTGAACGGTTCAAGATTTTTTGCCGATTCTGTAATTGCTTTTTCCAATTTCAGAAGTTCTTCCGGCAAGACATTTTTGAATAAGGTTTTTGCGTTCTTTGTTATTTCTTCCGGGCGATAGCCAAATAATTTTTTTGATGCCGAGCTTACATAAGTAAACGAACTATTCCCGTCCGGATGCAATACAAACTGGTATACCATAGCCGGCACGTTGCTTTCCCAGCGCCTGTACCTCTCTATGTATTTTTCCAAGTCTTGAAGATCCTGCTTAAGAAAAAACAGTTCATGTTCTTTTTGTCTTTCTTCAAGTCGATGGAATACGGCTGGCCCAAGCCTTTTAATATGCTCTTTTATTACATAATCTTTTACCCCGCTTTTCATATATTCTAATGCGAGTTCCTCATTCTTTTCGTTTGTAAGAATAATTAAGGGAGTTGGTCTTGTATTATTGTTTAAACTTACCAGGGAATTGATATCAAAATGGGTAAAATTAACTTCGGAAATGACAAGGTCAGGTTTAAATTCTTCTAAGGAGGAATTTATTTTATCTTCGTTATCTACAATTTTTACCTTACAATTATCAATAGCATTTTTTATTTGAAATTCGGCTTTTTCAGCATCCGTTTTTGAACAATCAAGAATAAGTATTTTTGCTTTTCTCTCCATATCACCCACTTTTGCATCTTTCTCTAAGATCTTAGTCAACACTATCAGTCCATATCTGGGTTATTATCGAAATCTTTTATATATACTTTACATTCGGAAAGTAAAAATTTTAGATGATTTAACCAAAGCGACACTTAAAAAATAGGAAAGGAATTACAAATCTGCAATATCTAAACTTGTATGCAAATGTTGTAGAAAATAACTAATAGAAAGAGGTGTCTTTTAAGATTAGAGTTTCTGCAAAATTAGATATCTAAACGTTTTGTCATTTCGACCGGAGGGAGAAATCTGTGAAATCATCCTCTAATTGAAAGATTTCTCACCCAAAAAACGGGTTCGAAATGACCGACTTTTTATTTTGCAGAAACTCTATTAAAAAAAACACCTTCTATTTTATTCCAAGTTCTTTACACATTCTATAGAAATTTGACGGGGCTAAGCCGAGTTTTTCCGCAGCACTTGAATCGGAATTTGAAATACCGCGAACATAATTAAAATATTTTATCCTGAACAATTTTTCAATTTCCTTCAACGGCATTACCTGTCCGAAAAACATTTCGTCAAAATTTGTTTCTTCTTTTATTATCATGTGGTTTCTTAGAATCATAGGATTGCTAATATCTTTTGCAGAGATTTTATGTCCGCAATTCAAGATCAGTCTTTGCACCACGTTTCTTAACTCTCTTACATTACCCGGCCACTTGTAGTTTAAAAGAATTTCTTTCGCGCTTTCATCCAGTTCGGGAATATCGACTTCAAGATCTTTGCTGAAATATTTTATAAAGTGATTAAAAAGTAAAATAATATCATCCCCTCTTTGTTTTAGCGGGACAATATCAATCGGCACAACATTTAACCTGTAATACAGATCTTCACGGAACCTATTGTTATTTACTTCATTTGCAAGATTTTTATTTGTTGCGGCAATAATTCTAACATTAACGGATAAGTTACTCGTCCTGCCTATTTTTTCAATTTCTCCTTCCTGTATAACTCTCAGTAATTTTACTTGAGCAGGCATCGGCAGTTCCGCTACTTCGTCAAGGAAGACCGTACCGTTATTTGCTACCTCGAACAAACCCTGTTTTTTACCGCTTGCGCCCGTAAAGGCTCCTTTTTCGTAACCGAATAATTCACTTTCTATCAATTCACCCGGTATACCTCCGCAGTTTATCGGCACAAAGTTTTCATAACGCCTATTGCTTTTAAGGTGAACATTCCAGGCAACCAGTTCCTTGCCTGTACCGGAGGGGCCTGTTATAAGAATACTTGCATCACTCTTGGCATAAATCTCAATGTTGTCTTTTAACTGCTGCATCGGTTTAGACAAACCGATAATTTTCTTTTTGGCTAAAACGTTTTCAACATTCTTTTCAAGCTTACTGTATGATTTTAGTCTCTGCTTTTCAAGATTCTTCTTTTCATAAGCATTAAAGATGCTAAGTATAAAATCCGTTGGTTGATAGATATAATCTTCAATATTGCCCGGATACTTGGTACAATACCAGAAAGCTCCCGAACGAATCAGGTTATTTGCAAAATTATAATCGGTTATGTTGATGGTCATCTTGGTAATAACTATGATCTGAATTAGCGGGTCTTTTTTCTTGATTTTGCCGATAAGCTCTTCGCCCATTAACCCGCCTGAAATCTGGTAGTCAAGAATAACAACATCATAAAGGTCCGGATTGTTCTGAATCTTTTCTAACGCCGCCCTGCCGTTTGATACTATATCCTGTATTTTAATACGCAAATCATAATAGCTAATGGTATTCTTTACACGGTTTACGTCGAAATCTTCATCTTCAATTAGTAGTATGTTGATATGTTCGTTTGAACTCATTTTTATACCTTTAATTAAAAATTGTAATTGTAAATTTGCATCCTTCGTTTTCAAGATTTTCAACATCAAGCACCCAGCCGCATTTTTCAACTGCCAATTGGTAAGCAATATAGCAGCCGTAACCTGAATTGGCTCCTTGAATGTTTTTGGTGGTCTCGTGCTCCAGGAATATTTTCTTAATGCCTTTTTTTCCTTCTGTTAATAATTCGTCTTTTATCCCGATCCCGTTATCGGAGATAATAACATTAGTCTGTTTACTTTCACTATCATAAACTGTTTTGATGTTTATTGTGATGGATTTCCTTTTCCCGTGATCAATGCTGTTCTGGATAAGCGGTTCAACTATTTCCCAAACAACAAACTCATTAACATTAATAACCGGAACGCTTTCATCAAGATCAAGTTTGAATTCGAACATCTCGTTCTTGGAAGATATCCTAAGAAAAACATATTTTATTATAAATTCAATTGTTCTGTTGATATCCGTTTTAAACATTGGGTTAACTATTGTATTTACGGGCTGATCATACCATTTCATATCGTAAATAATTCTGGATATAAAATTGGAATATGTAACAACTCTATGTTTAATATCTTCAATATTTTGAGAATTTATTCTTCTGATATCGTCTTTAATAAACCCAATTATTTTGTCGGCTTTGTGGTGAGTGTGGTAAATACGCTTTGTAAACAGCGATTCTTTTTCCAACCTTACCTGTTTCCTTAAATTCTCCTCGTGTTCGTCGTAGAATCTCTTCTGCGCTTCATTTCTTTCTTTTACTGCCTGAGATGAAACATAAAAAATTGCGATGAGCCCTATAAAAATTAAAGTTGAATATATTATTGTAACCTGATTAAAATTGTTGTTTACTTCATCAGTAAGAAATGAAAAGTTAGGCGCTATTTTCATATATGTTACACCCAAGTATTCTCCGTCCGGTACGAAAGGTACAAGAATATGAAATGCATTATTAGAAGATAACTCACTAAATATAATTTCTTCAGCTTTTATTTGGTCCTTTACTTTGAGAAAATAATTTATTCCCTCATCATGCTTTTCACTAGTTTGCTCCAGAGATTTAATAGTATTTCTGGCAAATGATATTATTTCCTGTCCGCTGTCTATGGCATAAATTTTATCATCTTTGCTGAAAATTAAACAAACATCCTCCACGCTCTGCTGTATAAGCTGCTGTTTAAAAATAACGTTAAATGATAATATTATTTTCCGTTGTTCAGAAGGGGTTATCTCTTTCTGCTGTAAAAGATTTTCCAGCAGCAATTCTAAACTTGTAGATGTTAGAATAGCAAGTCTTTCCGCAGAATGCTTTTGATACCATCCCTGGGTTTCAACCAGAAAACGGTTTAACGTAACTTTTTGAAAAAACGTCAGAAAAATCTGGAAAAGAAATAACACGGTAAAAAAGATTGTAATGTGCCTAATTTCAAATCTGTATTCTGAAAATTTGTTTGATATTTTTTGTCTGATCATGGTAATTATTCTAGCTAATTACACAAATTTTTTAATAGTATGCTTTCTTCCTTAATGCTATTGGTTGCTTTCTCTAAAGCCTCTTCAACCGATATTTCCTTTTTAATAGCCATCTCAAAATAATGCGACATAATTTCCGAGTACCTTGTATATTCAACATGCGCCGGCCTATGAACCCCGGTTTTAATTATTTTTTTATAATCACTCATTTCAGGGTATCTTTTAGTTAATTCCTCGTCTTCATAAAAACTTTTAATAACCGGAAGGTATGCAGCGTCTTTATAAAGTACTTCCTGTGATTTTTCACTCAATAGAAATTTGATAAAATCCACTGCTTCCTTTTTTTTATCTGAAAATTTGGAAACCATTAAATCCCAGCCTCCGAAAACCGACGAGGGTTTCCCGTCCTTAAAATAAGGGACAGGTGCTTTTCTAAGATGTCTTTGTTTTTCGCGATTTATGGGTCGCTCAAGAAAATCTTTGGCAAAACTATGCCAGCCTCTAATAAACAATGCATCGTTATTTACAAAATATTCATAGCTTGGTGCTTCCGAGAATTCGCTTATTACGGGAGGGGAAAGTTTATATTTGTGAACAAGATCAACCAGCAGCCTTAAAGATTTTTCGGCTTCAGCAGTTTTTAAGTTAAATCCGTACTGCTCGCAATAATCCGGATTCAAACCTAAAAGCAGTTCGTAAAAGCAGCAGATAAGTCCCTCGTAGTCTGCTGCCGGAAAAACATAGAAAGGTGCATCATAGTTGATTTGATTTTTAATATCGACAAATTCTTCCCATGTAATATCTTCTTTAAGTTTATCCACTAACTTACCGCTTTTATCCAGTTTGTTTATCAAATCTTCCCTGTAGTATAAAATACCCTGCACCTGATCAAGCGGAACAGCCACCAAAGAATTTTCAAAGTAACATGATTTAAGCGCATTATCCAGAATCCGGTCGGTTTCTTCTTCTGAAAAATACTTATCAAGAGGTTCACACCATTTTGCAAATCTTTGAACCCAAATAACATCTACGGCAAAAAGGTCAATCCCGTTGCCTCTCCCCCTTAAAGACCTCGCGAGCAATTCCTTTCTTTCATTTGTACTAAAATCGAAATGAGGAAAATCAATAGGCACGATTTTTAATTTTCCTTCGTTTAACCTATTGTATTTATCAATAAGAACTTTGTGAGCTGCCGTAATCCTATCGGCGAAATAAATCTCCTTAATTGATTCAGTCTTATTTCCAAATGCAAAAAAATAAAATGAAAAGTATACCAGCATCACAAAAACCAATAATGCTATACCCCATTGTTGTTTTATTCTCATTTTAATTGTGAATTTTATGATTATTTATAACCGTGTTTCTTTTGCAGATATAATATCATACAAGTATTACACATACAGTCATAAATGGTGCCACCAAATTAAATATCATTTACTTAGTTTTCATTCAAAAATAACTAAAATATTAGTATAATAACTAATGATTTTTATTAAAATGATAAAATAGAACTAATAAGATGAATAATTTCCCCAAAAGCGGGATGATATGATGATAAAACAAACAATCACAAAAATATTTTGAGGAGTTGATACAAAATTACAATCAACAAACTGATTTTTGAAGAAGTGTAGAGCCATCTAGCGGATTCGAACCGCTGACCTATTCATTACGAGTGAATTGCTCTACCAGCTGAGCTAAGATGGCTTAATTCCACTAAAACTATTAGAAATATTTTTAATGTTACCCGGCACTATAAAAAATTGAGAAGGCCGTTCAATAAATCATACTTCTGCAAATTCCGTATAAAAAAAAGAACTTGAGCAATTTCAGAAGCTTAAAAAACTACTATTTACCTTTTTTCTTATGTCTGTTTTTTCTGAGTCTTTTTTTACGCTTGTGCGTCGCCATTTTATGACGTTTGCGTTTTCTACCGCAAGGCATATTTACCTCCATTTATTATCTAATTATTATCTATTAATTCTTGTGCTTTTTTTGCTATATCACTTCCCGGATTCAGATTGATTGTTTTCCGCCACCAATCCTTTGCATCAGCAACATTATTTGCCGAATAGTTTACAATTCCCAAATTAAAATGGGCTATTTGATGAGCAGGGTTAATTTTTACTGCCTTTTCCATTTTGTCTATTGCATTATTAAAATCATTCATTTCAAAATAGCATACTCCAAGATCAACTAAAACATCAGCATTATCAGGGAGTTGCATCAAATATTTATTATAATACTGAACGGCTTTTTCGTAAAACCCGGAATCATTCAATAAATGAGCCAGTTCAATTGTTTTTTCATAATCGTTTGGGTTAGTTGTTAAATCTTTTTCTAACTGAGCAATCCTGTTGAGGCTATTTAAATCAACTCCTTTATGCGGATCGTTCTGGTTAGATTCGGTTGAATGATTAGACGCAGCAAAAGCTTCAGGTTCATTAAATGTTCCCGAAGAAACCAAAACCAGCCCTGATAATATCAGTAATGAGAAAACAAAATAAACCAGCTTAACCTTGCTTAAAACTTTTGCCTGCTTTTTGTTTTTATGAACTGCTTTATTCTTACTTTCTTTTTTATCTACCGGTTTAACTTTTGGGGCGAGGTTTTCATCTGAAATTCTTTGCTCTGTAATTCCCTCCGTTTTTTCAAATATATTATCCCCCTCTAGTTTACTGCCGCATGTTAGGCAAATATCTGTATCTAGTTTATTCTCATCGCCGCAATTTGCACATTTAATATATTTTATTGTACTCATTCCGTTCTACTTACTAAGCTCTTTCATACCTCTGTCGACGGCAGATTTAAAGTCTTTCGAAAATTTAAACACAGGGACATAGTGTTCATCCACAAAAACTTTTTCACCAGTTCTTGGATTTCTGGCAAATCTTGAGTTTTTCTTTTTCACTTTATAACTGCCAAAGCCTCTTATTTCAATACCGTTGCCTTCTCTTAAAGCCTGAATAACGGTATTTAAAAAGCCTTCAATTATAGCTTCCGTTTCAAGTTTTGTTAAGCCCGTACCAGCAGCAACTTTCTCAACTATATCAGCTTTGGTCATTTGAGCACCTATTTTTTTTATAAAATATTACAGAGCTGATAAATATATCAAAATTTATTCGAAAATCAAATAAAATATTCACGTAATCCATTATAATATAAAAGGTTACGGATTTGCAAGTGCTTCCCCTTTATGTCTCAATATGATACTTACTCTCAAAATAAAAACAAATTATCTGTAATTTTCAATCAAAACACTACAAAAACGAATTGGCACATTAGTTGGATTTTAATAACAAACTAAAAAGGAATTATTAAAAAATGTCTCTAATGCCAATAATTTACACAAGTCTCGCTATCTTCTTTGGGATATTTATAACAATTTTAATAATATCTTATATTTCATACAAATTTAAAGCCGGGAAAAAGGATAAGTATAGTGAACATGAAGGAATTTCATACAAGGACAATTTGATTTATCAAAATAAAAAATTAGCGCAGGTACCGGTTTATGACGTTAACCAGGCAAAGCACTATCAAACGAATAATTATCAAACAAAAAAGGAAAATGTTCAGCGGCAGCGAGTGTCTCCAAGTGTTGTCTATCAAGTTCCCAAACAAGCGAATCCCAAAGATCATGAAACAACAACAAGCAAGCCACGCGTGCAGGTAGTAAAAAAACTATCACGTCAGCAGGAGGAACCGGGAAAAGTCCCCGTACAAAATAATACATCCTACAACGAATCAAGTTTTTATAAATATTACGCTCAAGGGTAAATTAAAAAAATGTTTCTTTTTCGATAATCAATAACGGTTACTGAATTGTAGCCGTTATTTTTTTTTATTATCTTATGTATTATGGAACTTCTACCAATTATATATTTTAGCCTTGCAATTTTTGCTGTTCTGTCGGTTGTTACTATTATTTTCTCATACATATCCTATAAAGTCAGACAGTCAAGAGCCGGGGAATCTGAGGAACCTGATCAAGGCGACCAGATACTGGATGATAAAAAATTCATTGGTGATAAACCAACTAAGTATCAGACTAAGGTAAGTTACATTCACAGTAAAGAAAGGACAACCAAAGTTTATAAACAAAGCCACAGAAAAAAACATTCCGGTCATAACACCCCTAAGAAGGAAGAACCTAAACAACCGCTCAAAAGAATTGAAGTACTGAACAACTTAGAACGGGAGAAAACAAATCCAAAACCCACTGTGACTCCTAAAAAGGAATTTCGTAAAGCCGAGGTAGTTGATAAAAAGGAAAAACTAAATTCATTAGGTGACAACATCCTTGATAAGTATGCCGACGACTTAAAAGACGATTTATATATTTTAGACAGCGATAAAAAGAATAAGAAAACAAAAGAAAATTAAAGTTTAGCTTTGGTTTTGTCAATGTAATCTTTTAAAACCTTCTCAAGACTTCCATCCAGTTTAATCGCAGTTTGCCAATCATTTAGTGCATCTCTAAATTTTCTAACTGTAAAATGAATAAACCCGCGTAAGCAGTGAGCATTTGCATAATTGGGATTCAATTCAATCGATTTGTTTAAATCGTCAAGGGCTTCATTCATTCTATTTATTTTTCTGTATGCGCTTCCTCTAAGAAATAATGCTCTTGAATTACCCGGTTTTAATTTTACTGCTTTTGAAAAGTCAATTGCTGCTGCATTGAAGTCCTCTAACCTGTATTTCAATTTACCCCTTCCTATATAGGCTTCAAAGTAATCCGGATCACCAAGTGCTTTTGTATAATCTGTATTTGCTCCTTGAGTATCGGCAAGTTTTTCTTTTATAAGTGCCCTATAATAATAAGATTGGTATGCGTCTTTATTCGTTTCGATTATTTTTGTAAAGTCAACATTTGCTTTTTGATATTCTTGACAATTTAAATAAACCAACCCTCTTTGGAATAAATATTCCCTGTTGTCGTCGGTCATTTCAAGAGCTTTGTTAAGATATTCAATACTTTTACCGCAGTTTTTTCTTTCGAATTCAATCGCGCCTAATAAGAAAAATACTTCTGGATCGCTCTCGTCTAGACTTTTTGCCGTTATTAAATCTTCTATTGCACCATCAAAATCAAATAATATTTTTTTAAGTTTTGCTCGTTTTTTATAGACTTCGATATTTGACCCATCAATCTCCAAAAACTTATTATATATTGCCAGGGCGCCGTCAGGGTCATCAAGGGATGTTTTAATTTCACCCATTAATAAATAGGCATCAACAAATTCATCGTTAAAAGAAAATAATTTTTCAAGCAGTTCTACAGCTTTCTCTTTCTCATCTCTTTTGTCATAAATTACCGCTGCATTATATAGTGCATCTGCATAGCCGGGGTTTAGCTCAATTGATGTGTTGATATCCTTTAACGCATCATCAACTTTGCCAAGTTTATAATAGGCCATTCCCCTGTAATTATATGCATTTGAAGAATTCGGGTTGATTTCAATAGCTTTGTCAAAATCAATTATAGCTTTATTTAAATCGCCTTCTTCATACTTAATAATCCCAAGCATGATTATGGCATCAACCTTATCCGGTTTTAATTCAATTGTTTGGTTAAAATCCTTAACTGCTTCGTCATATTTTCCCATCGCCTCATAGACTTTCCCCCTAATATATAATCCCTCTGCTTTTGTATTTGTGCGGTTAATGAATTCGTTGGCAAGCAATAAGGCTTCATCGTAGTTGTCGTTAGCATATTCTATCCTGCTCAAAAAATAGAAGAGATTTGGAGAGTAATCCGCGTTAATTTTTTTCACTTCAAGTAAATCCGACTTCGCGTCGTCGTAATTACCTGAGTAGTATGAGCAAAGGGCCCTGCTGTAATATGCCTTAACGTCATTCGTACTGTCAATAATCTTTGTATATAAATCATAAGCTTCTGTAAATTTTTTTTCTTTGTATAATTCAGCAGCCTTATTATAAAGAGTCTTTGCTTCCCCGCCTGAGAACAATTTTTTTATGAAGCTCATTAGAATAAATATTAAATTATTATTAAAAATTTACGCTAATTAAAAATTACAAAAAAATTTTGTTAATTAATAAAAATAAGTTTCAATCGAATCGTATACTATTGATTATCGTATTTTATTGACTATTTTTTAGGGGAACTTTATAGGTTGCAAACAATATAATTTCAAATAAAAAAATTATTGAGGAATTTAATGACAGAGAAAAATTTTAAAATAAACGGGATGTCCTGCGATCACTGCGTAAAAGCTGTAAATAACGAATTATCGGGATTAAAACTGAATTCCTATGATGTTGAAATAGGACTAGCCAAAATCACTTATGAAGAAACTATAGTTGAAGAAAACGAAATAATTGAGGCAATTAAAGAAGCCGGATTTGAAGTAGTAGATTAGCTTATGAAAAAAATAATACTTCCCGTTGAAGGAATGACATGCGCTGTATGCGCTGCAAGAGTAGAAAAAGTTGTTAAAAAAAACAACGAAGTAGTAAACGCAAATGTAAATTTTGCTTCCGAAAAATTGGTTATTGAAACCGATAATCCAAACATCGATTTAAAAAACATTTCAAGCGATTTAGATAAATTCGGTTATAAGTTAATTGTAAAGACGGAAGAAAATACACAAGAGAAACCGGCGGATGAATTTGAAAAGTCAGACAAACATTACAAAGAACTAAGATCGGATTTTATAATTGCATTAGTTTTTACTTTGCCGGTTTTTATAATCAGCATGTTTTTTGACTTTAGTTTCTTCAAAAATATTTGGAAAATAAATGCCGACTACACGAACAAAATTTTATTCCTTTTAACTACCCCTGTTGTATTCATTTCAGGTAAAAGGTTCTTTAAAATATTCTGGGGCAACTTAAAAAAGTTTACTGCGGAAATGAACACTTTAATAGCAATCGGTTCCGGGGCAGCATACGGTTACAGTGTTTTGAGCACTTTATTCCCGGCACTAATTTCTTCTTCCGGTCAAACTCCGCATGTTTACTTTGAAACATCAGCCGTGATAATAACTTTAATACTGTTCGGGAGAATGCTCGAAAATAAAGCCAAAAGAAAAACAAGCAGCGCTATTAAAAGTTTACTTAAGTTAAAACCTAAGTCGGTAAACATAATTGAAGACGGCCGGGAAAAGAAAATTCCTTTAGAAAATTTAAAAACCGGTCAGGTTGTAATTGTACGGCCGGGCGAGAAAATTCCTGCAGACGGAATAATCACATCCGGAAACTCAACAGTTGATGAGTCAATGATAACAGGGGAAAGTATACCGGTTGAAAAAATCACCGGCTCCAAAGTAATAGGCGGATCATTAAACAATACAGGCTCTTTTAATTTTGAGGTTACTACTGTAGGAGAAGATTCAATTCTCGGACAGATAATAAAGTTAGTTGAAGAAGCCCAGGGTTCTAAAGCCCCCATCCAAAAACTTGCCGATAAAGTTGCAGCCGTGTTTGTACCCTCCGTTATTTTAACCGCGGTTATAACATTAACCGGGTGGTATGTTTTTTCGGATTCATTAAGTATTGCTCTAATAAATTTTGTTGCCGTTCTAATAATTGCATGCCCTTGTGCACTGGGGCTGGCAACCCCAACGGCAATAATGGTTTCAACCGGGTTGGGCGCAAAAAAAGGGATCTTAATTAAAAACAGTGAAAGCCTTGAGCTTGCTCATAAAATAGATACAATAGTTTTAGACAAAACAGGTACAATAACCGAAGGCAAACCCAAAGTTACCGACATAATCCATATAAACTCAGATGAAAATGAATTAATAAAATTAACAGCTTCAATTGAAAATAAATCCGAACACCCGATAGCTCAGGCTATTGTCAACTATGCAAAATCAAAAAATATTCGTCCAGGAAAAGTTGATGAATTCCAAAGTTTAACCGGAAGCGGAATAAAGGGAATTATTGATAATGATGAAGTAATTATCGGGAATGAAAAGTTACTGGCCGAGTACCGGGTTGATTTAAGCGAATACAAAAATAAAATTGATGAGTTAAGTAACTCTGGGAAAACCGTTATTCTTGCCGGCATAAACAAAACTCTTAAAGGGATATTTGCAATTGAGGATCCGGTAAAAGCATCATCAGTTGAAGCGGTTGCGAGACTTCATCAAATGAAAAACAAAGTTATAATGCTTACCGGCGACAACCATAAAACCGCCTCGGCTATTGCAAATAGGGTAGGCATTGTTGATTTTCTTGCCGAGATTTTGCCCCACCGGAAATCCGAAAAAATTAAAGAACTGCAAAACGAAGGAAGAAAAGTTGCAATGGTTGGAGACGGCATTAACGACTCCCCGGCTTTAGCTCAAGCGGATGTTGGAATTGCTATTGGAACCGGGACCGATGTTGCCATTGAAACTGCTGAAATTACTTTGATTAAAGGCGATCTTAACGGTGTGGCAAAAGCCATAAATTTATCGCACAAAACCATAAAGGCAATAAAACAAAATCTATTCTGGGCTTTTATTTATAATATTATCGGCATTCCGCTTGCCGCTTTCGGGTTGCTGAACCCTATGTTTGCAGCGCTGGCAATGTCGTTTAGTTCTGTTTCGGTAGTTAGTAATTCATTGAGATTAAGAAAAGCAAAACTTTGATTCTTCCTTTATTATCTTACGTTTTATAAAATTTACAACAGTAACTTAAAATGAACACAAAAGTATCGGACTTATCAATAGATGAGTTGAAAGTATTAATCTCTGAAACAGTAAGGGAAACACTGAAAGAATTTGCCGAGGATTTTGAAGCAATGTCCAGCAAAAAGTATATTGACTCAAGTAAAGGAAGCTAGAGAAGATTACAAAGCTGGTGATGTAAAAGATTTTGATGAAGTCTTTGATGTATAAAATAATAATCACTACTGAAATTGATGAAAATAAAATTGTTATTTTGCGAATCGGTCATAGAAGAGAGATTTACAAATAATCAATTCTTTTTATTTCTTCGGCAGTCTTTCCAAATAAGAGCTGTTGCTTAATACTGCAAAAGTGTTAATCTTTTTGAATTCGTCGATATTAATTCTATTCATATAACTCATAGAACTTTTTAACCCGTCGGAGATATTATTAATTATATTTTTCACTGCTCCTTTATAGGGGATCATTGTTTCTTCGCCTTCAATAAATTCTCCTTTCATTTTTACTCCGAAAGAAGCAGAGCCTCTGTATTTTTTCCATAACTGGTCGTTATATTTTATTACTTCGCCGGGAGTTTCTTTTGTTCCGGCAAGCATTCTGCCCAGCATTACCGCGTCGGCGCCGAGCGCAATTGCTTTGGCAACATCACCTGCACTTTTTATTCCGCCGTCGGCAATTAAATCAATTGACAAGTTTTCCTTTTCTCTCGTAAAATAAGTATTAAGCAACGAGGAAACCTGCCCAATCCCTATGCCCGTTTGAATTGAAGTAGTACACACACTGCCGCCGCCAATACCTATTCTTACCGCATCGGCACCTGCATTGGCAAGCTGCTTTAAAGTTGAGCCGTGTGCAATGTTACCGACAATAACTTTTACGTTATGCTTCTTTTTAATCGCTTCACATTTATTCAGCACCGAAGCATTATTTGCATTTGCAGTATCAATACATATTATAAATCCTTTTGCAGCTAATTTTTCAATCTGCTTTTCCTTTGCATGAAGGCTTATTGATACGGCTTTAACCTTTGTTTCATCACCGCTTTTAATAACTTCGTCTAACGAAGAATCAAATCTGTTTACAATGCCGAGACAGCCGAGGTCTGTTAATTCTTCAGCCATCCTTAATCCGGTAACAGAATCCATCGGGCTTGACATTACAGGCAGCAGGAATTCCTCACCGAGAAAGCTGCATTTCGTATCACATTCTATCCTGCTTTTAACCCGTGAAATTTCAAGCGGAATTAAGCTTATATCATCATAAGTTAGTGATTGCGAATAGCTGTTCAAATCTTTTTTGGAATATATTTTCATTTATTTCCTCTGAGATTCTCGTTGAGTAACTTTTTGATAGACCGGAAGAATTTAAGTAATTCATTCAAAACTTTCAGCAAAGATTATTAGTTCAGGATATTAATTTTTATAAAATCCCCCGAATCATGCTTGTTCCCATGGAAAAAATTTCGGGGATTTACGAACTCACTAAAAGAAAGTTTCGTTTTTTACAACCTGGTTAAGAGATACGATAAATTTAAAACTGTCGTTTAGCCTTTGTAAAGCTTTATTTAAATTTTATTTGGTAAACAACAATCTTTAAACATTCCTTTTTATCTATTTCTATTCCTCAAAAAGAGAATCCAAAAATAATCCAACCGTGAAATAGAATGACTTACTTGATATGTCTATATAATCATCTTCGAATGCTTTGTTAAAATCAAAATCATACCTGAATTCGGCGAACAGGTCAACAGGCAAAACATTAACTTCTGCACCTACCCCTATGGTACCGCCATAAATTTGGTCTTTAAAATTTTCAAAGGTTTCGGCATATACTTCATGCACAATTTCGTCAATATCAAAATCGAGATAGAAATCGAGTCTTGGTCCCAATAGAACGTAAGGTGAAATTAAAGGCATTTTTAAATTATACTTTGCAAGTAATGCCAGGCTGAGATAATCGGTTCTGTTTTTAATCGTTCCTATGAGGTCGGGACTATCTACACCTGTAACATCAAACATCTTACTACCTCTCTGAATGTAGTTAAGCTCGGACTGTATACCGATTGCGCCGATTCTAATTATCTCTGCAAAAGCTCCGATAGCAAATCCTGTCCTGTTATCAAATTCATCTTTAAAATCAACGGCGGGATATTCCCAATCTTGTTTTGAGAAAGTTGGGCCGGTTTTTAATCCGTACCGTTCTAAGATTTGCCCTTTTGAAACTGTGAAAAGAAAAATAAAAACCAACAAGGAGCCTGTAACGTTCTTCTTCATTATTTTACCTATAATTATTTAATGATATTAAGTGCGGGTTATTGTGTAAATAAATTTATTTTATGATTTCCCGCAAAAGTACTGCAAAATTTACAAAAATTACAAATGGTATTTAATGCAAATTCTTGGAACTTCTAATTTTCAGGCAAGTTATTAAGTTATGTTATCTCGTTAAAATCGACTGTGATTTTTCTTGTTTTGGAGTCATTCTATCCCGGGAATGGGTAACCTTTTTTTGATGCCTAATTGTTCTTTCAAGGTTTTTGCGAAGCAAGCAACAAGCCAATATTTTAATGACTCTTTTCCGTCTATATCATTTTTTGATTTATGTCTGTTTGTTTTCATCCGGTTATACAAACCGGAAAATTCTGCACCGAGGAATTCTCTGATTTCTTCATTATAATCCCCGCATCCTTCAAACCCTTCCGCCTGTTTCATTTTACCGATTCCCTGTAAAAGTTTATTTAGGTTTTCCGGGAAGGCGTAGTGGCAAATATCCATAGTGCAAACCTGGTATTTCAGTCCTTCTAATTTTTCCCCCTTTGTTAATTCTTCATATGATTTCCAATCCCAGGTCATTCGAGCAATTAATAAACGTATAAGTTTTTCTTTTCCCGGTGTTTTACTTCCCAGCCATTCAGTTACTTTTTCATCAATTTCTTCATCATAATTTTTCGACTTTTTATTTCCCGGATCATCACTTAGCCATCTTTTAACTGCTATTAGGTACTGCAGACCCAAAAGGCTGCGCCCGGTTTTATCTTTCTTTGACGCATCTTCACCCATGCGGATGTGGTTTGCTCCAATACTTTCAGGCTCTATAACAGGGGATAATCCAAATATCGAGTCTTTAATTTTCTTTAAATGCTGATCGATTTTGAAATGGCAAACTTCGAATCTCGTTATAAGGTTACGGATTTGCAGAATGTGCTGCGGTATTTCCCCGAGTGATTTTTCAATTTTATCAATTGCAATAATTTCGGGATCTTCTGCTGAAATTTCTATGTTTGACCAGGCACTCATGATGAACACCTCATATCTGTTATTAAATTATTTCTACTGAATCTTTTTATTATCTACTATTTTGAATAGTCATTTCGAACTTCCGACGTTCCGCAGCGGATTGTCGGAGGTGTCCCAAGGACTCCTAGGGAGAGAAATCTTTATAAATGTTTATTGGAAAAAACCGGGTTAAAGATATCCCGCCAAAAAAGATAGCGGGCAGGCTCCTCACAAAAAACGTTCGTCGATATGACAATAAAACACTGTTCTTTACTACTATCTAAATATCTATTTCACACAACGGGTTTATTTACTTTACCAAAATACACTTGAATGAAATATTAATAATAAAACCAGATAGTTCTGTAGTCACGGATATTTTCGCCGCGTGAAGCAAGTTCTTCAAGGTAATCATAAATAGGAACATCAACATAATTATAAGGCGGAACAGCAGTAATGTTCTTTTCCCATGGGTGAAATTCATACACACGCGATCCGTCCGGCAGAATCATTACCAGCCGGTGATCCTGGCCTCCATAGAGATGATTTTTTCCAAGCCGGGGTACGTTAAATACAGGTTCGTCGGTGCGGTCAAGTCCCGAGAGAAGACGGGCTTCTTCTTTTCTTTCCTGCAGTATTCTTGCAATCGGAACCATATACCTGCTTGTTTCTTCTTTTCCTTTCATATTAAAAGTATAGTACGGGTCTACTCCTATTGACTTTAAATCTTTCCTGAGTTTTGCCGATTCAAATCTCCTGGAATTTTCAACCGTAAAAACCTGCTGGTTATAAACACTAATACCCAGTTTACGCAGCTTTTGAACGGCGCCGGCTGCTTCGGGAGTAATCTCGTATGAGTGTTCAAAATGAGTAACCACGGCGATTTCAAGTACAGGCGGGTTATGATATTGTGAAAATATATTTATTAAGTTATCCGTAAAACGCGCCGGTAATACAACCGGTGTTCGGGTTCCTATTCTTATCCTGTAGATATGTTTTTTTGCGGCAAGCGTTTCCAGTATTTTTTGAATTTGTGTATCATTCATTATTAGAGGGTCGCCGCCGGTAATCAGCACATCGCCTACACTTTTGTGGTCGTCAAACCACTTTAGCGCTTCATCAATTTTATCATGTGTTGCCATCGCTTTAGGATCCAGCACTCTTTCTATTTCCCAGTTACGCTGGCAATAAACGCAAATCTGTGCACAAGAATTAAACGGTTTTAAAATGGAAATCATGGGGTATCTTCTCGTTACAAGGTCTACCGGCGAAGTATCATGTTCGCACATAAAATCAAAAACAATTTCACGGTCGGTATTATGTTCTACCATTTTGTCTACATATTCTTTAGGCGGAATAACCTGGGCGCGTATCGCATGATCGTAACCTATTGAGAGTTTTGAATCCATTAAACTGAGGTAGTACGGAGTAATTCCGAATGCTATTTTGTTGTTAACTGCTTTTTCAACTGCTTCCTTTTGTTCGTTTGTAAGTTCAATAAGGTCTACCAGCGGCTTGGTATCCTTTATCACATTCTTCAAATGCCACCGGTAGTTATTCCAATCTTCTTCAGTTGCGTTAAAATAGCGCAGGATTTTGGCCTTGTTTTCCAAACGCCAGTCTACAACTTCTTCTTCCAGTCCCGAAGGATATTTCTTAAAATATTTTTGAATATTGGTTCCCAAATCATCAAGAATATTCATTCTTAACAGCGCTGCTTCTCTTCCTTTCTTTTTAAAAAATTCCGGGATTCCTTTTTTTACCTGTTCGTTTTCAAGATATATATTTGACTTGCCTATAACTCCCCGGAAAAGGTTTATAAATTCAAGAATAAACCCGGGTGATATTTTGCTCTTCAATTCATCCTTTTTATTCCCGGCAAGTTTCCAGAGAGTCTCCAGGGCAGAGAATTCCGTGCGGAATTCATTTACCGGTCCTATAATACTTCTAAAAACACGGATGCATTCTCTAACTGTTGCTTTTTCGAGTATGTGAAGATCGTTTGCAACATCAAAAACTTTTCTTTCCGCCTGTTCCAGGTAAGCATATAAATCATCACGGGCTTTTTCCAGCCTGTCTGCTTTTTTTAATATTTCATAAATCTCATTGTTGGATTCCCACAACCTTTGCAGGTATGCGTCATAATCAATATCAAAGTGCGGTTTGAACAGACTAACCTCGTCTGTGAATACATCGTCAAGAATTTTTGTGGTTATCCATTTTAGCTGAGCCGGGGGTTGGATGTTTTTCGTTGAGGTTTTACCATTATCACGATTTTTATTTGACGGTTTCATAACAAACCTACTATTTAATCGGATTCACCTGTCATAATATAACATAATCTATTTAATTTCAACAAACTTTTTGATTAATTATATTTCTACGCGGGCTGATTGGCAAATTTCTAAGTTGTAAAAAAATAGGCAATCTTTAATGCCTGTTCGAATATCAGAAAATTATTATGAACAATATAGTTCCGGAAATTTTTTACTCTTGAATAATCGCAACAATTGTCAAATTGTTCAATGGCCATATTGTTGGAACAAGCTTTTACAGCAATTAAACAACTTGTCCGTCGAAGTCCGTTTTGTGGACGTAGTCGGATGCGTAAATGGCATAGCTACAGCGTATAGCCATTTGGAAATATTCGAAGCAATAAGGCCCTGTTACTTATTTATTTGTAAAAATTTATAAATATACGACCTGTTACTAATTACTTCCAGGTCAACAAGAAAAGATATCAGAAAAAGGGAAATTTTATTTATAATAGGATCATTTAATCTACATGATATTTTAAAATATTAATTTCAATTTTTATAAATTGAGAAAAAATTTTGGATTTCATTAATCTTTAATCCGCCTTCGCGTTTGCTCCTCGCTTTGCCGTAGCTTCGCGAAGGCAAGACGGCGGACCTGTCTGCCCCATAGGGTGCCTTTGGCACCGCCAAGGCAGGCAAGAAGTCATTCTCATATCAACTTAAAGAATAGCAAATCATATACTTAGTTTCATTAATAGTAAATATTTTAGTGGTCACATATTTTTCTATTGCCATATATATTAATTAATGCTTATATTTTATAAATCTTGCGATATCGGTTGTTTATTTAGATTCAATAATATTTTATTTCAACTTAGACTTAGAAATATTCAATAATGTATGGCATCCATTATGCCATCACATAATAAAAAAACAACAAATCAATAACTAAATCGAGAGGTTCCTTAATGAAAAAATTAAAACTAAACCTGGATGATTTAAAAGTCGAATCATTTCAAACATTGCCTTCAATGAACAAAAAAGGTACAGCCCATGGACATCTCCCCCCCTCTATCGAAGAAATTGACACATGTTTCGGTCCTTCTTGTAGAATATGTCCTACAGATCTAACGTGTTACAATACATGCGAGGCAACATGCGCCAACACATGCCCTGACACCTGTGCCAATACCTGCCCTGCAACATGTGGTTATTCTTGTGGTGGTGGGTGTCCCACGGAAGTTGGAATATCCTGTGTATTTTGTCCTACTGAATTTGAAACGTGTCACCCATGTATTACTGTACCGTAAAATTGTGGAAAACGATTTATTATCCTATAAGATTTTAGTGTTGTTGATTTCTAATAGCTGTCACAAAATGTTTTCCTGGTAAGCCGGGACAGGGTGTGACAGCTATATATACTTGTTTTGGGATTTTGTTTTTATTTAAAACTCACCTAAATCCTCCCCGCCTCCCAAAGTCTCGTACGGCGGGCAGGTCTTAAAAGGAGAGGACTTTATGGCAAAATCCTAAAACCAATTTGGCTTGTGTATAATAAAAAAAATGTTTTAGTTCCTAAAAAAAAGCAGTAATTAAATAGATACAAAGAATCCTTTCTTATCAGTAATATTATGGTTTTATAGATATTTTACCCGTTGTCTAAAATTCAAGAGAAAGCACTTGTCACACAAAGCAACTAACCGGCGTATAACTCTGGGTATTGGCGAAATAGCTACAACTATTAGCTTTAGCCACGTTGTATTAACGTTAGCAAATGCGGCTAATGTGTTTTGTTTTTGTCGTCGTCATAAATTACGACGTTATTGTAATCTAATTTATATAATTCTTCAACTTTTTTGCTGTTTTTTTATTTCGCACAACAGGTATATTTTAGGTATACACAAGCCAAATTGGTTTTAGGGCAATTAAGCATGTTTCAAAAGATGCAGTTGAGTCCCAATAAATTTTTCTAATTCCTCTTTCATATTCTCAGCATTTTCAAAAAATCCTAATACAGCATCTCTAAAATCCTTAAATCTCTCATAATACCTATTGTTTATAA
>JASFMY010000104.1:0-25687 GCA_050117315.1 Ignavibacteria bacterium | reverse complement strand
AAAGCTGAGTTGCCTCATTATATGATCCTTTTTTTTTGATCTCAACTTATTAATTTCTTTTCCCTTTTTCAGGGCTTTTTTTTGGTTATGCAAAGATTTCTTTAATTTATCACTTCCGAAACGGGATGATATTTCCGTATCCAAATAGTGCCGATAATAATCAATCAACGGACGGGCAGAAATCCTGCATGTTAACTTGTTCTCCTTTTCATAAACCTGATGCACCTTAAAATGGTTTTTATATGTGATGTCGTGAATTGAAGTTACTCCAAATCTTTTTGCTTCGTCTAACGCAGCTTGCTCCGCATTACTATATTCATCTTCCGTCAAATCAGGTATAATCTTAAATATCAAGTCCATTGCTTTGTCTTTCAGTATACCTGTCGGCTCACCGGTAAAAACATCCTTTTCTATTACACCCCCCTCGGGATTAAGTGTATTCTTTGTAATACCTGCTAATTTTAGTGCAAGTGAATTTGCAAGTCCCATGTGTAAATCTTTTCTCGAAACAAACACCGGTATATCTGCAGTAAACGAATCAATCCATTCTTTTTTCGGGAGAGCTTTTTCGTTCCAGTTTTGCTCGTCCCATGCACCGCCGGTAATCCAACCCCCGTCATTTTTTTGAATAAAATCATAAAGAGTTGATACAAAATCATTCTTGGATTTACAACCGGTAAAATCAACGCTTAATAAATTTTTTCCTCCCAAAATAATGTGGGCGTGAGAGTCAATAAATCCCGGTAAGTAGCAACTGCTTGAGCCCATGGATTATAGGGATTTAGCGTAAATACTTTGCCGTTTATAAAAACTTTCATTCCAATCATACAATATCTCCAGTTTTTTAACCTTGTAATTTGAGATTCCATTTAAGAACCTCAAATCAAGTTCTTTATACATCCATAAAATAATGCTTTTTTAATGTTTAGATTAATATACTTTGTAATACGTTAAAGTCTTTTTATCTTTATGATCATTTTTAATATTCCATTTGGAGTTGATATGAGAAAAGTATTGCTACCAGTTCTAATAATACTAATTACAGTTTCCTGTACGCAAAAAGAACCTTTAACCGAAAATGCTTTAGATAAAGTAAAGTCACTTTACAAGGAAGAAAAATACGAAACTGCATTAAACTTGCTGAACAGGATAATTGAGGAACAAGGCGAAGACTACAGTAAAGTTACCTGGCAATTCAATATTTTATCTGAACTCGGGAAGTATGAACAAGCTTTAGAAGCGGCGTTGAAAAAAGAAAAGCTTTCGGAAAGAAAATCTCCATGGAGAAACATGGATATAGTTTTCTGTTACTTGAAGCTTAATAACAATAAACAAGCAATGAAATGGTTTGAAGATGCAGTTGACAGGGGATTTAATTCTTTAAGTACACTAGAAGAAGAACCCTTTGACAAACTAACGGAGCTTGAAGGATTTGAAGCTCTTGAAAAAAGAATAAAAGATTTGGTAGGAATCGGTTGTCCTACAAAGGATTTTACATTAACTAATTTGGAGGGTGAAGAAATTACGCTTTCAAAAATGAAAGACAAAGTTGTAATGATTGACTTCTGGGCTACCTGGTGTCCGCCGTGCAGGGAAGAAATTCCCAACCTCGTGGATATTTATAATGAACATAACAAAAACGGATTTGAAATAATAGGGATTAGCTTAGATAATAAAGATGCTGAGACAAAAATTAAAGAATTTATGGAAGAATACGGAATACAATGGCAGATTACATACAGCGGCGATGCATGGTATGATAAAACTGTGGAATTATACGGAGTTAATTCAATCCCGTCCGTTTGGCTTGTCGATAAAAAAGGCAACTTAAGATATTTCGACATTCACGGCGATGAGCTGAAAGAAAAAATATCCGAGCTAGTTGCAGAAAAAATTTAACAATATCAAAGCGGGATATTTTCCCGCTTTTATTTTATATTAGCAATCAATCCGAAACAAAGTCAGTCAATATAATGAATAACATTACCGTAGTTGATCATCCTCTATTAAAACATTCACTTACAATTCTACGGGACAAAAATACCGGCACGGAAGAATTTCACAGGCACTCTGCAATGGTGTCGCAGATAATTATTCTCGAAGCAATAAAATCAATAGAACCTGCCGAAATAGAAATTGAAACTCCTCTTGAAAAAACCAACGGATACAAACTGCACGAATCTATAGTGTTTGTCCCGGTTCTGCGGGCCGGATTGGCTTTGCTTGAAGCAGCAAAAAACTTTTTGCCGTTTTCGTCGGTTGGATTTATTGGCCTTGAAAGAGATGAAAGAACTGCCAAGGCCAGGGAATACTACAAAAAATTTCCGCCGGATATTACAGAGAAAATTGTGATAGTGTTGGACCCGATGCTCGCAACCGGCGGTTCTATGCTCGATACCGTAAAAGCAGTTAAACAAGCAGGCGCAAATAATGTAAGAGCAGTTTGTGTTGTTGCGGCACCGGAAGGAATTTCAAGACTACAGGATAATTGCCCTGATGTAAAAATATATACAGCCTCTGTTGACTCCCACCTTAACGATGTTAACTATATTGTGCCGGGTTTAGGTGATTTTGGGGATAGATACTTTGGGACTTAAGTTTCATATATTGTCTTTTGATTTACGAATTGTGATTAACGATTTATGATTTTAGATGTGATTTAATGATGAACAAATTTGAACTGGAAGAACGCTTAATTAATTTTTCCGTTTTGGTAGTTGAAATTGTTAATGAAATGCCAAATACCAAAGCTGGTAATCTTCTTTCAGGTCAATTAATTAGTATTGAATTATGGAGAAACACAAAGCGACGAATCGAGAAAAGATTTCATTCACAAAATGAAAATTGTTTTAAAAGAATTACGTGAGACATCAATCTGTTTAAAGATCATTTTCAAAACAAAACTTTTCAAATCCGATCATTTAATCAAAAAGGCTATGAGTGTAACTAGTCACTGGTCGTAAAGTGTAATTAATGCACGACTCACACAAAATTGAGACAACCAACTTGGTGGTCCTACCCCATATGCTTTTAATTTAGGTTATAACAATGCATATAAGTAATAATGATTCGAGGTCACGGGCATTATTATCCCTTTGCCTTATTTCCCCCGTTTTCCATCTTCTCTATTATTACTTAGTTTACGCCGCTTTTCGTCTTTGCTTTTTTATTTCTTCTTCTTGTAGTAGTTTTCCCAACTGATCTAGATTATATGACAAGATACCTAATGAGGTGTATTTCTTAAAGTTTTTCAGCACCTTATCCAGACACCTATTTAGCCCGTGATCTTCCAGTGAGTTTATATTGGATTCTATTGCACAATGGCTTCTCCCTAACTTATTTTATTTTATCCAATTATCGCTTTACGTCCAGGCACTAACTAAATCTACCACAAAGGATGAATTAGTTAAAATTGCTCTAAAAGAAATAATTCGGAAAAACAAAGTTCGATCAATAATAAATTGTAAGACAAAAATAAATTTAAATATTGATTTAAACACTTTAAGAAATAGAAACAAACATTTAGGATAAAAAAGAAATGTGAAGAAACCCAACTCCAATTTTTAGGAATTTAAAATCTTTTCATAATAACTTTCGTACTGCGGTACAATTATTTCCTTATTAAACACATTAACCGATCTGTCTCTTGAATTTTTTGAAAATACGTTATACTTCTTTTGATTTTTCAGAAGCGAGATTGCGTATTTAGCCATTCTCTGAACATCACCAAACTCTGCTATGTAACCGGTTTCATTGTGTATTATTAATTCCGGCAGCCCGCCAACACTTGAACTAATTACCGGTACACCGCAAGACATTGCTTCCAATGCAGCAAGCCCGAAACTCTCGGACTGCGACGGCATTAAAAAAATATCAGCCTCGGTTAAAATATCTACAAGCCCGTCCTGCTTGCCTAAAAAGACAACATCATTTTGTAATTTTAATTCTCTTGCAAGTCTTTCACACTCTGATCTGTCAGGACCATCGCCTATTAACAAAAGCTTTGCCGGCATTTCCTTTTTTACAATCTCAAGAATTCTTATCGTATCCGACACACGTTTAACCGCCCTGAAGTTGGAGGTATGAACAAGTATTTTTTCATCATTAGGAGCAAGGTGCTTTTTGTACTGGCATTTTTCAACAGGTTTAAAAAGTTCTATATCAATAAAGTTGTGGATAATTTCAATCTCTTTCTCTATATGATAATTAGTGATTGTTTTTTCCTTCAAAAATCTTGAAACGGCAGTTACGCCGTCGCTTTCTTCAATACTATATTTTAGAAGGGGAAGAAAAGAAGGCTCTAAGCCAACCAATGTTATATCGGTGCCGTGCAGAGTTGTGATGATTTTTATGTCACTGTTATTCTTCCTTAAAATTTGTTTTGCCATATAAGCGCTAACAGCGTGTGGGATGGCGTAATGGACGTGCATAACATCAAGCTTTTCGTATTCAATTACTTCGAGCATTTTGCTGGTTAAAGATAAGCTGTAAAGCTGGTGTTCAAATAAAGGGTAACTGCTAATTTCTACCTCGTGAAAATAAACGTTTTCAACAAAATGTTTTAACCTGTGCGGAAATGCGTAGCTTATAAAATGCACTTCGTGGCCTTTTGAAGCTAATTCTTTCCCGAGTTCTGTTGCGACTACCCCGCTACCGCCGTAAGTAGGGTAACATGTTATTCCAATTTTCATTTTATATTTTTCAATTTATTAAGGAGTCGAGTTTTATTAACATTATAATCTAAATAAAAAATTGTGTTGAATCGAGATAAAATAAAATTAAGTAAATATGAAACTTTTAGTAATCGGTCATTCCGTAGTTGATGAAATAAATTTCAGGAATAAAAAGAAAGTTCAGCCCGGTGGAATTTTTTATACAATAATGGGCTTGTGTAATCTGAAAAATGAAAAGGATGAAATTTTTCTCATGACTTCTTTTGACGGAAAAAGCGGGCTTTTGTTTGATGAATATTTTTCTAAAGTAAATCTTTCTTATTCACAAAAAGTAAAAGAAGTGCCGAGAGTCAATCTAACAATTTATGAAAATGAAGAACGCCGGGAATGTTACCTGTCATCAACAAATAAGCTCACCATAGATAAAAATATTACCTTTGAAAATTTTGACGGTATTTTAATTAATATGATTACCGGTTTTGACATCGATTTAGATGATCTGATTTTTATCCGTTCGAAATTTGATGGCCCCATATATTTTGATATCCATACTTTCTCAAGAGGAATGAATGAAAACGGGGTAAGAAAATTTAGAAAAATCCCGTTTGCTGATGATTGGATTAGATATCTAAATATAATTCAATGTAATGAAAAAGAAGTCTTTTGTTTAAGTGAACTTAAAAATGAAAAAGAAATAGCAAGTCAGATTATAAAAAGCGCAGATAAAAATTTATTGGTTACCAAAGCCGAAGGAGGAGTGACGGGATATTTTTTCGAAGATAATTTCGTAAGTGAAATTTCGATACCCGCAATTGAAACTGATATTAATAATAAGGTTGGCTGCGGTGATATATTTGGGGCAGTTTTCTTTTATTCATATATTGGTACAAAAAATTTTAGGCTGTCTTTGGAAAGAGCAAATATTGCCGGTGGACTGACAGCAGAATACAAAAGTATAAACGATTTTAAAAAGTTAAAAAAAGATATTGATGACAGACTTAATTAAGAGAAGAATACTGATTTTCGGCTCAAACGGAATGTTGGGGCAACGGCTGACTGAAAAACTTATGCTTGACAGTAATGTTGAACTATTTTGTTCTTCCTTTGAAAAAGATCCTTTTAATAAAGATACCGACTATAAACAGGTTGATCTATCTGATAAAAAAGCGATTAAATCATTAATTAATCAATTTTACCCGGATGTAATTATTAATGCGGCAGCCTACACGGCGGTTGATAAATCCGAAGAGGAAAGGGAGTTGGCATGGGCAATAAATGCAGATGCACCTGGCAAAATCTCAAAATATGCAAATGCTATAGATGCCAAATTGGTTCATATATCAACCGACTATGTGTTTGACGGCAACAACGGGCCTTTCGATGAAAAGGAAATGCCGAACCCGATAAACTATTACGGCAGGTCAAAATTAGCCGGTGAAAATGCAATAAAAGCAAATCTATGTAAACATGCGATTTTAAGAACAAATGTTTTATACGGCCCGGCTAAGTACGGCAGGATGGATTTTGTGAAGTGGGTTGTGAATTCCGTTAGAAGCGAGAAAACAATCAAAATTGTGAATGACCAGATTAATAATCCCACTTATATAGACGATTTAGTCCAGGGAATATTAAAGGTAATAGAATTTGAGAAAGAAGGTATATACAATATCGGAGGTTCGGAATTTTTGAATAGATTTGAGTTTACCTTAAGAATTGCGGATTTCTTTAAATTAGACAAATCAAAAATTGAGCCGATTACCACTAAAGAGTTAAATCAACCGGCAAAGCGTCCCTTAAAATCAGGGTTGATTACACTTAAAGCCGAAACGGAATTCGGTTATAAGCCTATGCCTATTGAAGACACATTCCTTTTGATGAAAAAAGAACTTAGCCTATAATTTTAATTTTTTTTAAAAGGTTGTTATTTAATAAGGTTTTCTCTAATTTTGTTATGAGCATATGCTCATAATGAAAAATGTCAAGACCAAAAAAACATAGAAAAACATGTTGTAACCCCGAAGCTTATTATTTTAAGCCGAGGGGAATTCGTATGTGTAAATTACAGGAAGTAAACTTGGAAAAAGACGAGCTTGAAGCAGTTTTGCTGGCAGACAAACATAACTTATCCCACGAAGAAGCTGCGGAAAAAATGAAAATATCCCGCGCTACTTTTGGTAGAATATTAAAATCTGCGAGAAATAAAATTGCGGACGGAATCATAAATGGTAAAGCAATAGTAATAGAAAAATAAAGGAGATAAAAATGAAAATTGCAGTAGCAACTGATGATTTTGAAAACATTTCAGGGCATATAGGCAGATGCACGGCGTTTCTGGTCTTTACAGTTAAAAACGGAAAAATTACTGAAAAAGAAACACGGATGAATGACTTTACTAATCATCACGGCGGCCACGGTCATGGAAACGGTCGTAAACACGGGCATCAAAGGCTGGCCGAAGGATTAAAAGATTGCGAATATCTTGTCAGTCATGGCTGTGGTTGGAGATTAAAGGAAAACCTTGAATCACAAAATATTATTCTCTTTTTTACTGATATGAGCAATGCCGAAGAAGCTGCTATAAAATTAGAGCAGGGGGAATTGGAAAACAAAAATGAAATGGTTTGTAATTCACATTGATGAATGATTACTCCAGAAAAAAACTCCGGATTTTTTTCTCCGGAGTTTTTAATATTAAATCTTACTTAACAAAGAAATTAATCAAACTTTTCAAGCAAATCTTTTACTGCGTCTTTATGCACCATAAAATCCATTATTTTTAATTTTATATAATCTTCATGGAAAAAATAGTAACCTTTGTTTTTTCCTGTAAATGACGATGAGCCGGAATCTTTAATTAAAAACCAATCTTCCCCGTCTTTTTCTACGAAGCCGATTAAATGAACACCGTGATCATCTGTTGTAGTTTTGTTACTAAACCTGAATTGTCTTGAATTTTCATCAATAAAATCAGCAGGGATGTCGAAAGTGGGAATATAAAACAAATCATTTTCAGGTAATTTCCCGGATTCGGAAACGTCTCCGCCAATACTTATTGTGTAGTCGTTCCGGATTGCGTTTTTCAGCGCCTTCATAAAATCGTCAAGCGGAACGTTATGATAGTCTGAATTAAACCACCAATTATCGGGAACGTCGTAAGGTACCTGTTCCCAATACGGATGCTGCTTATAGGAAATTATATCAACATAGTCATCCATATTCAATTTTAGATATTCAGCTAAATATGTTTTTGGTGTGTATTCTTTGCCTTTTACAACAAAATTAGATGGAGGTGTTCCAATATAAAAATCCATAATTGATTTAATTGTTTCAACAACTGAAGTTTCATTCCACTCATTTCTTTCTTTTATACCCAGTAAAAAGGACTTAATTTCATCGAACATTTTTTTGTGATCGTGAAATTTTTGGCCTTCTTTTAATCCGCTGTAAACGCTGTCGGGAACTACTCCATATTTTTTCCAGATTCTCAGAACGGCATTTGCTTCCGAACCTTGACCCAAAAAGGTTTCTCCTCTTGTTTTAACAAAATCCTTTGCTTTCTCAACATATTCCCAGTATGCCGTATGAATTTCGGATAACTCAACTTTCTTTTTATTAATTCTATAGACTTCAGATTCCAAAAAGGATGTAGTTGAAAACGACCAGCATGTACCTGTTCTACCCTGTGAGTGAGGTTCCCTGTGCCAGTAGTAAGTGAATTCATCAATTGAAGAAGGACATTCAAATTTCGGCAAATCCGCCTTAAATACTTTCTTAGGTTCTTTTTTAAATTTGCCGTCCAATGTTTCTAAAATTGTTTTGTAGAATCCAAAGTCCTCATCTACAACTTCACCTTTATCCTGGGCTGTTATACTCGATAAAACAAATAATAGCGTTAAAGAGTAGCAAGTAAATTTAGACATAATCACTCCTATAGTTAAAATGAAATAAGTTGGTGTAATGATTATTTTGTGATACAAGTTATCTTAAAATGGACAAAAAATGCAACCAGAATTAACTTAGAGCGTCTAAAAATCTAAGAAATTGGAAGTGCGGAGTTTAACATGATGCAACTTAAAATAGCAAGATATTTAGGCATGTTTGTTTTTGTTTCGTTTGTTGCATTTGCTCAATCATCAAATGAAATAAAAGTAGGAAAAATTCACCATGGTGAATTGGATTACAGGGGGTTTTCTTTGAGCAAAAATGCCGAAATTTTAATAGAAGGTGCTTGCGCCTCATACGATAACTGGGATGAGGAAATGGATTTTTACGCTTGGATACTCGATAGCGAAACCCGAGAAGTTGTTTGGCATGTTTTGGATGAGTACTATGATGAAAGAGGTGAAGGATTATTTGATGTTGACGATAGATTGAATCTGCCTGCCGGGAACTATGAAGTTTATTATACCGCAAATTCTTACGACGGCATTTATAACCATGATTTGGGTGATATACTGGGAAATCTTTTCAAATCAAGAAAAGAAAAATACCGCAGCAGGGACAGGTTAAAACTATACATTAATGTATCCGGACCTTCCGGTGTCTTCAAATCCAACGACGGTGAAACATACATTGATAACAAAGCTAAGGGGGCTGTTGTTTCTATTATTCGTGCAACTGATTATGAAAGTTACGAAAAGGGTTTTTCATTAAAAGCGCCTACCGAATTGAGAATTTATGCTTTAGGAGAAGGAAGGAAAAGAGAGATTTATGATTACGGGTGGATATATGATGTAAGAAATCATAAACGAGTTTGGACAATGAATTATAGGAACACCGACCATGCCGGAGGCGGCAAGAAAAATGTTTATGCTGACGAAGTAATTGAATTGCCTAAGGGAAGTTATATCGTAAACTATGTAACGGATGATTCGCATTCTTTTGAAGAATGGAATGTAACACCCCCAAATGATCCGCAGTATTACGGGATATCAATTTTTATTGAAGATAAGAACCAATCTGGGAATGTTATTGCTTTCAAAGATGCGGATGTTATTAAACCGATTGTTGATTTATCGAGAATGGGTGATGATGAATATGAATCGCAAGGATTTAAATTAGATAAAGATATGGATTTAAGAATTTTATGCCTGGGAGAAAGAAGCAGCAGAAATAATATGGCTGATTACGGCTGGATAATAGACGCTGTTACAAGAGAAACAGTTTGGGAAATGAAAGCTAAATTAACCGACCATGCAGGCGGCGGAGAGAAGAACAGGATGATTGACGAAGTTGTCCGTTTTGATAAAGGAGAATACATAGCATACTATGTTACTGACGATTCCCATTCTTACAAAGACTGGAATGTATCTCCACCTTATGAAAAAAATAAATGGGGACTTACCATTTGGGTTGCGGAAGAATCCGATAGAGATGACGTAACATTATTTAACGAAGATGAATTCAGCAGCGATAAAGTAATTGCAGCTATAGTTAGAGTTAGAGACGACAGATATATCAGCAAAAAGTTTGAACTCGATGAAGATACAAGAGTCAGGATTATTGCCATTGGAGAAGGCGACAGGGGCGAAATGTACGACTACGGCTGGATAAAAGATTTAGACAGAAACCGTATTGTTTGGGAAATGACTTACCGAAAGACCGATCATGCCGGCGGTGCTAAAAAGAACAGAATTATTAAAGATACGATTATTTTACCCAAGGGCGAATACAAATTGTATTATGAAACTGACGGCTCGCATTCTTACCGTGATTGGAACTCTTCACCACCAAGGGAAGCCGAACGTTACGGAATAACACTTCTTTATGAGAATGAAAGATAAAGCTTTTTAATCTCATAAGTTTCCGAATTGAAACCCGGCATTATTTTTAATGCTGTTTTTTTTATTATTCATGAAGCAACAAACAATTCTACTTGTGCAAATATTTCTCAGTTGTGCAGAATTTTCCCATCAAAAGTTTAATTACCTTATTTTTTAAAAAGATACATTGGTTTTTACTGGTACTAATTTTGATAATTAATTCAATATTTCATAGACAATTAGAAAGTTACAATGAAATACCAAATAATTTGTCTGCTCTTTATCTTATCAACAATTTTCAGTCAAAACTTGAAACCAAATTTTGTAGTCTTGGAAAAATCTAGTAACAATATTCTTAATGAAGAAAAAAATTTCTATCCATTAAATGACGCAGATCTTTGGGAGTATTTAGTAAATAATGATGATATTTTGATAGGAGATATAAGAACAAGGTATTCGTTTCTCAAAGAAGTAGTAAAAGATACAGTAATGAATAATGGAAAAATATACAAAGTAATTAAGTTCTGTTCTTGTGCAAATTCCTCCAATATTCCTGTTGAATATTTTTTTCATAGAAAAGATTCACTAGGAAATGTTTATGAATATATTGATGGAAATGAATATATGTTGTTTAATTTTGGTTTGGAAATTGACGAAACCTATGAATCAAGGTATGAAAACCATAGATGGAAACTTGTTAATAGATATAATGTGATTGCTTTTGGAGATACATTAAAAGCAATAGATTTCCATCTAATTGATCAAGACGGCTTGGAAAAACAAATAGCAAAAGTTACTGAAAAGTTTGGGCTGACTTTTTTTTCGGGAACACCTGATGGTTATTCTAACTTTCCTGAATGGGAGTTTTGGGGAGCAATAATCGACAGTGTTGAATATGGTGAGTTGATTGCTTCTGATAGACAGAAAGTTAATTGGAGTTTATTTTATCCTTTGCATGTGGGTAATGTTTGGAAATATGAACATTATGGTGTATCAATTATAGAAAAATCAAGAATAAAAATAATTAAGGACACCTTAATTCTTGATGAAAAATATTTTATAAAAAATTTCCAGAGAAGTTATTTAAATATATTAGAAGAAGGAAGATCATCTGTTGAAAGATTGGATTCAAACGGGATATTGTACTCATGGAAAAATGGTATAGCAAAGCAAAGTTTAAGATTTAGCAAATGTATTGGTGATACGTTTCATATTGATAATTCTGGTGACCCATGGTTACTGTTTGATAAAAAGGAAGAACTTGAATTTGTTTTGATACCGGATTTTTTCAATGCACATTCTTTTTATAAAGAAGGTCTTGGCTTGGTAGGAACAACCGGTGAATTCACTTGGAGTGGTTTAGTAGGAGCGTTTATAAATAATCAACTAATTTGGCCTGATACTTCTGTAATAACTTCAGTAGAAAAAAATGATGAATTACCAAAAGAATTTGTTTTGTATCAAAACTATCCAAACCCGTTTAATCCTTCAACAGTTATTGAATTTTCAATCCCCAAATCGGGTGATATTAAACTGGAGATATTTAACGTATTGGGAGAAACAATTGAAGTACTTTTCAATGAATTCATGACAGCAGGAAATTATAATGCACCATTTAATGCATCTCAATTAAGCAGTGGAATTTATTTTTATAAATTAACCACCGGAAGATTTGTTCAAACAAAGAAAATGTTGTTGCTAAAATAGGTTCAATAAAAATATAAGACTGGGGATTTAAAAAGACAGGTTTGGTAATCTCCCTTTTTTGATTGCTAAAATTTGTTAAAGTTTTTCATTAATCTTATTTTGTACCAAATTTAATAGGTAACTATGTCACTCACAAACAATGATCTCTTCTTTACCTTGCTTAAACTTAAGTCTTATCTAATAAGCCTTATTGATAACCCGAACGAATGCGAGAATGAATTTACATACACAAGCGAATACTTGAATAGGAAATACCCGGAAGAGAAGGAAAAGATAATTAATCTGCTGGTAGAAAATAAGATTAAGGGGGATTGCGATATTATTTTTGATGAGCAGGTTCATCTTAAATTCAAAGAAATAGCAAATAAGACTAAGAAAGAAATTGATTTGTTGGAGTTGCTGGAAAAACTAAAAATTGAGTCTGAAGAACTAATTAAAGAAGATGCTGTAGAAAATTATAAATCGCAAAAGGAATATGATGTAAAGAATATATTAAATTCTCTTTTTCAACTGGCAAAAGCTTGGTCAGCTCACAAAGAATTAAATAAAAATTTTGATAACTATTCAGTGCTAGATGAAGAAAGCGTAATAAGGCCCGATGAGGAAATCAAGCTTAATAATTTAGACCAAAATTCCGATATCTCTTTTCGTATTATTTCATCACAATCAATAAAATATTTGGAGCTTTATGCCGATTATTTTTTCCGGCATGGCGGTGACGTATTCCTTGATAAATTTAAAGAAGAACTGGAAAAACTTAAAAATTCTATTACGGAAAAGTATGAAGACTTTTTGAAGAATCACGGGATTAAACCCGATTCAAAAGAATAAAATAATATTGAATCGAATAAATTAGGTGCACCTTTGACACCCTGCAGGTTCACCCAAGCAAAGAAATAGAAGCCGAATAAAAAAGATTTTTATAAACTGCCTTCGTTCTCTTCATCGTCGAAAATATGTTAGGAGTTGGTTTTATTATCCATTGTCAAAACTAAAAATCAAAAAAACTTTGAAGTTGTCAATCATCCTCCTATTCATAGATTTTATAAAGATTGATTTAAGAACATCGATCAACGATTTGAAATTTATGATTATTTTTTATCGATATTCTTTTGGGCTGTTTCCACGCTCTTTACAAAAATAGCAATTAACTCGTTACATTCTTTGATTGCTAATTGCATTTTGTTGAAAAACGAAAACCACCACCTAAGGTAGAGGTCAGCCCAAATGATTTGACCGTTTGAAAAGAAATAAGAAATAGATATAATAAACCTCCTGTCTAGAAGGTATCCGCAAACGGAAGGTAAAAATGAGTGGCTTTAGAAGATTAACACACACATTATATGAATGCAAGTATCATATAGTAGCCGGAAATACCGATACAGAATATTTGAAGGAGATATAGCAGAATACACAAGGCAAAAATTATAACAACTATACAGAGAAAAAGATATGGTAGAGATATTGGAAATGAATATAGAAAAGGATCATATTGATATAGATGTGTCGATTCCACCAAAATATTCAATATGATCAATGATGGGATTTTTGAAGGGAAAGATATCAATCAATCTATTTCAGAGATATGAAAAGCTAGGGAAAAAATATTGGGGAAGAGATATGTGGACAAGAGGCTATTGCGTAAGTACAGTGGGCTTAGATGAAAAAAAATCAGAAAATATGTAAAATGGCAAGAGAAGAATGATAGAACAAATGAACAATTAGAATTATAAAAACAATACAACAGGGTACCTTCTAGGACATTTATACAAGCCACCACCTCTGGTGGTGGCTTTTGACTCAGGAATGTCAATTGTTATTCTCTATTGCATGAAGGATATTTTTTATAAGCTACAGTTTCTATTCTACCGACTGCCTTCCGATGCTTATATACTTGAACCCTACTTCTTGCATGTCTTCGGGATCGTAAATATTTCTTCCGTCAAAAATTACTTTTTCTTTAAGCTCGCTGCTGATTTTATCAAACTCAGGTTTTCTGAATTCATTCCACTCTGTAAATATTAAAAGAGCATCGGCACCGGGAATTGCTTTATATTGCTCATCTACATATTCAATTCTATCCTGCAGATAAAATTTTGCATTCTCGGTTGCTTCGGGATCGTAAGCTTTGACTTTTGCGCCATGCTTCAGCAGTTCTTCTATTATTACTACCGAAGGCGCTTCACGCATATCGTCCGTGTTTGGTTTAAATGAAAGTCCCCAAACGGCAAAAAGTCTCCCTTTTATATCGTTGTTATAAAATTTCAAAACTTTATCTACAAGAACTAATTTTTGGTTCTTGTTTATTTGATCCACTCTTGTTAAGAGTGTCATTTCAGAATCATTTTCCTTAGAAGTTTTTATTAAAGCATTTACATCTTTGGGAAAACACGAGCCACCATAACCAATACCGGGGAATAGAAATCTTTTACCTATTCTGTTATCCGTACTCATTCCTTTTCTTACAAGGTCAACATTTGCGCCTACTTTCTCGCAGAAGTTTGCAAGTTCGTTCATGTACGTAATTCGCATTGCCAAATATGAGTTTGCAGCATATTTTGTAACCTCCGAACTTTCAGGATCCATTTGAATTATAGGATTGCCCTGCCTTACGAAAGGCTCATATAGAGAAACCATCTTTTCCATTACTTTTTTGGTTTTAGCACCAACAACAATCCTGTCGGGTTTCATAAAATCATCCACTGCAAAACCTTCTCTTAAAAATTCGGGATTGGAAACAATTTCGAAATTTTTCAATTCATATTTTGCTAGAACTTCAGTTACAGATTTACATGTACCTACCGGGACAGTGCTTTTATTAACAATAACTTTAAAGTCTTGATCACCGGACTCTTTTAATATTTTCCCGATATCTTCAGCAACTGCAAAGACGTATTTCAAATCTGCCGAGCCGTCTTCATCTTGCGGAGTAGGCAAACATAAAAATATAACTTCAGAACTAAGTACAGCTTGTTTTATGTCATCGGTAAAATTAAGCCTATTTTTGGCAATGTTTCTATAAAACAAAATATCCAAGCCGGGTTCATAAATCGGAATTTCGGCGTCTCGTAATTTTTTTAATTTATCGGGATTATTATCAACACAAATAACTTTATTTCCCATTTCAGCAAAGCATGTACCGGATACTAATCCAACATAACCAGTTCCAATTACTGCTAAATTCATTATTCCTCCAAATCATTGTTATAAATGAAGTCTTTTTCTATTTGATTAAAATTTTTTGCCGCTTTATCCTTATCCGAGACAATAGGATTTTCAACCAGCCAGTTTATATTTAGTTGCTCATCGTTATATATTATTGCTCTCTCGCTTTCTTTGTTATAAAATGCAGTACACTTATACATAAATATTACTTCATCCGAAAGGACTGAAAACCCGTGAGCAAATCCCTGGGGTAACCAAAATTGTTTTCTATTTTTGTCAGATAGTTCAAGATAATAATACATCCCGAATGTTGGAGAGCCAAACCTAATATCCACGGCAACGTCAAGGACTCTGCCCTTTAAAACTGAACACAATTTACCCTGAGCAAAATCTCCAACCTGGTAATGTAATCCTCGTATTGTTCCGTGGGAGGATTTTGATAAATTATCCTGTACAAAATTTTTAGTGATACCAATTTTTTCATATTTTTTTTTATTGAAAAATTCGAAGAAAAATCCTCTGGAATCTTCAAAAACCTGCGGTTCAATAACTAATAATCCTTCAATAGGTGTTTTTGTAACTTTCAATTAAGTCCTCAATATTTTGGATTTTTGTGCCATTTATATGCTGATTCAATTATTTTATCAAGGCTATATTTTGGTTGCCAACCCAAAGTTTCAAACGCTTTTTTATTGTCTGCAACCAATATTGCAGGATCACCTTCACGCCTTTTTGAAATTTCATAGTTTACTTTACAGCCGGAAACTTCTTCTGCTTTTTTTATTACTTCCAATATTGAATTTCCATTTCCGGTTCCCAAATTTACAATTATTGAATCATTATCTGCAATATAATCAAGGGCTTTTATATGGGCGTCGGCTAAATCATTAACGTGAATGTAATCCCTAATGCATGTTCCGTCGTGAGTATTGTAATCATCACCAAACACAAGTACTTTTTCTCTTTTGCCCAGAGCAGTCTCTACAACAATGGGAATTAAATGTGTTTCTGGATCATGGCTTTCACCAATTTCTCCCTCGGAATCATCTCCCGCAGCATTAAAATATCTCAGTGAAGCATATTTAATTCCATATGCTTTTGACATATCTTTAAGAATATTCTCAACCATAAATTTTGACTTTGCATAAGGATTAATTAGATCCGGCTGGGTATTTTCGTCAATCGGTATTTTTTCAGGGTTACCATATAATGAACAAGTTGACGAAAAAACAAAATTTTCGATTTTCATTTCAACAGCAGCTCTAATTAAGTTTAAGCTCCCGGCTACATTATTCCGGTAATACAAATCCGGTTTCTGTACAGATTCACCAACATATGCAAAAGCTGCAAAATGAACGACTGATTTTATATCATACTTTGCAACTGCTGACTTTAGTAAAGTAAAATCCTGTATATCTACATTTTCAAAAGGAACATTCTTTGATATTGATTCTTTGTTTCCTCTCGAAAGATTATCAAATACGACTAGTTCTCTTTTGCTCTTTAATGCTTCTCTAACAAAATGAGATCCTATGTAACCTGCACCGCCTGTAACTAAAATCATAAAAGAATTTTTTTGTTTTACAAAGTAAACAAATTTCAACTAAAATTACTTAATTTTGTCAAATACTTGTATATCTTATTTGGAAATATTATTTTATACTATAAAAAATATGTGCAGGTATTATTATGTCTGTAACTGATGAAATCAAACAGCCTTCTACAGAGCTGGCAGAAAAAATGGCTGTGCTGACTTGCGAGATGGCAAAAACATGTTATGAAAAGGAAAACCAATTTGCTTCATTATTTAATTTAACCCCGGCTGAATTTAAATGTCTCAGGCTATTCACTTACAAGAAGTCGTTGTTTATTAAAGACCTATGTCACGAAATGAATATTACTCCAGGAAGGATTACACATATACTAACTTCCTTAGAGAGCAAAAAGTTTGTCACGAGATCAGTTGACCCAGTAGATAAAAGAAATGTTATTGTAACTTTGACAAGTAAAAGCGAACCTTTCATAAAAAACATAAACAAAAACCACATTAAGATTCATAAAGACATTTTGAAAAGAATTGAGCCGGATAAAAGAGATGACGTAATTTTAGCTATGAAACAAGTTATTGCTGCATTAAAGGAGTGGTCCGACAGTCAAAAATAATTCAGTGTATAAACGGTTGAAAATGAGAAAAGCTGTTTAATCAACAGCCTTTTTTAATAATCATACTTTAACTGCAGCCGCCCTGTATTTTTATTTCCTTTTTCTTAACCGGATTTGAAAATTTTGATAAATATTTTTCTTTCTGAATTAACTCATTATGGGTATTGTATCTCCATTCTGAAAAATTATTTTTCTTGTTATCCGATATATTCTTAGAACTTGCGGAAATCAATTTTTTGTATGTATCTATATTTATTGATAGTATTTTTTTATGAGACTCTCCCCAATATTCCGAAATCAGATAAGCCTTTTTTGCTTCTTCAATTTTATCGGAATAGAAAATATTTTCTTTGAATTGCTGGTTAAAGTAATTACCCCATCGGTAATCTTCTATTTCATTTAACGGTATATTTATCGCTAAAGGTATATGAAATTCTTTATATTCTTCAGGCGATCTCAAATCAATTAAATTATATTTATCATTATTTTCGTTTAATTTAGCTAGTAGTTCATCAGCTGAAATTGTATCGTATTGACGGGTATTATTTTTAATTGCGGTATTTATTTCATCATGGATGCTTTCATCATTGCTTTGGGTAAATGCAGAAAATAAGATAACTACTATAGGAATTACAGCATAAGAGAATGTCACCTTTATATTCCAAGGATTACCCTTAATTGAAATCCCGTTAACTTTGTTTTCCACTATCCTAACAAATGCAAAGGCAAGAAGAGCAACGGTAGTTAGAATCAATGCAAACAACTCCTGCGATAAACCGAAGAATTCATTGATTCTAACGGCATCCCAATTCTCTGCCAAGTATAATTCTTTTAGATAAGGGTAAAATTCGGTGAACCCGAAAATCCCGATTACAGAGCCTACTATAAAAACCATCGCATCAAATTTACCGGCTGCTGCCGCACAAACACTTGTGCCGGGACAAAACCCCCCAATGATAAATCCCCCGCCCATAATTAGTCCGCTTACTATTGCAGACCATAAAAAGGTAGGATTGACATAGATTAAATCAAGATTCAACAAACCGAAATGGTCCAGTATTACTACTCCAATCATAGCTGTAACACCTGCAGTGAAAAATACTCTTAATACTGTAAAATCATATCCGTAAAAAAGTCCGACCAATTTTTTTGTTGAAGAAAAACCGGCTTGTTCCAAAATATATCCAAAACCTATTCCTACAAAAAATGCCACAATCAAATTGAATTCATTACTTACAAATTCAGGTACTAAAGGTCCCATTTTACTTATCCTTTTATCCAAAGTTTTCTAAAAAAGTATGCGAGAAAATATGCAGATCCGAAAATCGCCATCATTGTAACTATCCCTCCGAAGGACATAACAGCCATACCGCTTAAAGCCGAACCGCTCGTGCAGCCTCTGCCGAGCTGGGAGCCGAAACCGAAAAGAGCTCCGCCGATAAGGGCTGCTACAACCCTGGTCCCGTTTCTTACGCCCGGGCCTTTCTCCATCCTTAAATTAATCCTGTCGGATAATAATGCGGAAAGAAAGGCGCCTATGAACACCCCGATAACTTCCCACACCAGCCAGGATTTAAGCGGTCCGCCCGGGTGAGATTTAATCTGGTTGGAATAACACTCAGAATTTTCTGCATGTTCGGGTGTTATATTTTTAACAGATTCAACAACAACACTTTTGAATGCTCCGCTGGCTCCAAGTCCCCTGCCGGTAATATATATGGTTACAACCAGCACCAAACCTAGTAAAAAGCCTGCCAGGTAAGGGTTCATGTAAGGTTTACCGCGTAGTGATAGATTACTGTTTTTCATTTTCTACTTCCGTTTTGTTTTCATTCTCATCTTCTATTTCTTCATAGCCGGTTATCATCGCTTTAATATTTGATGTTGGCGTACGACCGGTAGTTATCATATAAAGATGCACAACTAAAAAGGCAATTAATAAATAAGCGCCGAATGTGTGAAGTACTGCTAATATTTCCATGGGTATTTCGCTGATTACAATTATGTCGTTAGCATCAATCACTTTATAATTCAGATAAAGAATTCCGGTAATAATAACCAACGGAATCAGCACAATCTTAAATCCCAAGTAAACAATCCTTTGAAGAGGATTTAATTTACTTAACTCTGTTTTTTTTGTAGGATGCTTTTCTCCCTTGAATATCCCCGAAACATAATAGCGTATTTGGGATCTAAGCTTTTTTGTGATAGGAATGTACTGTTTCCATTCCCCTGTAGTTAAATGCCAGAAAATGGCAAAAACAATCAGAAGCAAAAGAGCATAAGAGCCATACATGTGAAATTTAACTGCGCTTTCAAAACCGAATATTTCAAATGATCCGTGTACTTCAAAACCGGTTAAGGCTAAAAACATTATGAGAGTTGCCTGCATCCAGTGCCATATTCTTTCGAAACTGCGGTATATGTATATTTTTCTCATTTTTACTTTTCGTTTATTACTTGAACTGAATATTTACTTTTATTAAGTATTACAAATACTCTTATAAAACCGTGGACTATAATACCCAATAGTGAGACTATTATTATAAATTTCCCTAGGAAATCAGCTGTATGATTTCTGTCTCTTCCCGGCAGATAAAAACCTGTAAGTTTTGTAAGTCTCCCGTCATCACTTTGTGTATGGCACTCGGCACATGAAACAGATTTTTCTTTAATGCTTACCATGTGATTAACTGGCCAATACATTTTTGTCTTAACAAAATCATATTCACCGCTGAATGGCAAGCCGACTCTTTTCATTCCTGCTTCGGCAGCTTTATCCCAATCAAAATCTTTCCAGTAAGCACTGTCCCCTTCTGCTTCTGCAAACAGTTTAGGCTGAATTAACATTTTAGTTTTTTTATCATAAATTTGATCACCGGTATGTATTTTAACGGGGATGATCTTTGAATTCTCATCGTCGTGCGAACCGAAAAGTTTATTCATTTCAACCGGGAATGAGTTTACAGTATCGCCGAGAATGTAATGATCAGCTGTGCCGTTAAACCATATATAATCGGGTTTAACATCCTTCTCCCAGACAAATCTACCTTTAATTGAAAGATAATTATGGTTGCCTAATGAATCTTCCTCCGCATACGGTTTACCGTCTTTTAATTTTCCAGCTTCAGACCAGTACCATTCCATTTTAGTTGCATTAACTTTTGCATATTCCGGGATATGACATGTTTGACAGGCAACTTTACTGGTGTGCCTATTTATTATGTTATCAAAGTGGGGAAGGTTGCCGTGGCAGTCTTCGCAATAAGCCCTGTTGGTATTATCCGAAGAAACGGAATACAACTTGCCTTTAATCTGGTGATTTTCGGCAGTATGGCAATCAACGCAAGCCATATCCATTCCGTTACCCCCCATATGAATGTCTACTTCACGATCTGTGCTAAGTAAAGCATTTTCAAGATCACCGTGTTTAACATTATTTCCGCCGCCGCTGTTGAAATGGCAGAAACTGCAATTTTCTTTTTTCGGCGTTCCTACAGATTGGGCTACCCTGGTTAAATTTACATGCCTATCGGGATAGCCGGCTAATGCCGACCCTTTCATGTATTCTTCACTATTATCGTGGCATACCATGCAATCAACGTTAACCGCATTGTTAAAATCAAATTCATCATCACTCATACCAAAACCTATGTGACACTTTGCGCATGCCTGTTCATTGCTGCTTGCACCGATGCAAAAATTGTTCAGCACGTTTTTCTTACCTATACTGGTCAGCCCTCTTCCTTCTATATAGCTTACACGCTCCCAATTCCAGTGGGAAGAACGCATTACTTCTTTGTGCCTTTCATTATGACAGGATATGCATGTTGCGGTAACTTCTTGCGGATTGTTAAAGTCTTTTTGAAGCTCGGGGAATTTACTGTGGTCAACTGATGCTTTTTTCGGTTTGGAATACTCTTCTTTTAGTCTTAGAAGTTTCAGATTTTCTGTTTCAGGTTCGTGTAAAACATTAACCAGTACCAATACAATTATTACAGCTGCAATTATTGTTATTATTGATTTGTTCATAACAGTTCATTTATACTATAAAATATCCAGGTAAATAAGATTCATGACTATAACAAAGGATTCAAATATCCATAAAATTAGTTACATAATACTATACTGTTGTATTTTATTATGTAAAACAATGTGGCTTTGGTTTATAAATCAAGGAAAATCCTTTACGATGTAAAAGATTTTTCAAAGGAGTGTAATTCTACTGCTATTTTTATTTATTCTTATTACTACTATACAAAAAGAACGGAGCACTACAAAATTTCATAATTTTAATATTTAAATATGCCGCCAGATAAAATCTTCGTCGTCAACATCATCTAAATCCAACTTACCTTGAGTCAAGAGAACCTTTAATTCGTCTGTAGAAAATTTCTTTGTAGCATCTAGTTCATCAAATAATTGATTTAAGTAACCTTTTGTTATGTGAAATATTCCTTGGTCAAAATAGCTATTAACTAGTTCATTAAATTCCAATAATTCTTTATTTGTGAATGACTCCACAATTGAACTTCTTCCCAGAAATTCACCAAAAATTTTTTTAGTTAGATAAACGGCAAAAATAACTTCAGTAAGCGGAAATCCTTCTCTGTTTCTTTCAGCGCCTACTTTTTCATAGTAATTTTGAATATCCGGAATATTTGCACCTTCGTTAAACCATTCAAATAAATTTTCAAAAACATTACAACCTCTTTCGTAAACCTTATCCTCATCTAAAGAATTATAAGTCGGGGCATACTCTGACTGTTTTATTTCCTTCATCCATATTTTGGAAAGCTCTTTTATGTTGCTTTCAGCAGATTTTATTAAACTTAAGTATCTCATATTAATACCTATAGTTAAATTGATGAGTTAATAATAGAAAAATTAATTAGAAAATTAAACGTGAAAAATAAAAAAATAGAAATTAACGCAACTATATCTTATTTTTCAACGTCTAAAAAATTTGATACTACCGCTAGGTAGTGTCCGGTCGAATATCTGCAAATTGTTATGATCAAATAAGTTCCAAAGTATTTCACGCTTGAATAATCATATCAATTGTTAAATTGCTCAATAGTCAAATTGTTGTGATGAAGCTTCAACGGCAATAAAACAACCTGCCTCGCCGGTAGGCGGGTGTGGCAATTTAGCCTGTCCGCCGTAGCTTCTATTTACGTAAGCGGACCTTCTGGAAATATTCGAGGAAAATAAATCATATAACTTATTCATTTGTAAATAGTTATTAGTATCCGACCGGACACTAGGTAGGAAAAATTTATTCTTTTTTTCTATTCTTTAATGAAGCTCACTATATCCCTTAATGGGAAAATATATACTAACTCTAAGAGTAATAATGTCTTATTATAAATTATTAAATAAGGGGACTGAAACCTCAGTAGAGATATCCGCAAATTCACCTGAGAAACTATTTACAATAGCATTTTCTTCTTGGCTGGAAATAGTTTCGGAGCAGAATAATTCCGGGTTGGAAATAAAAAACATTGAACTTAATTCAAAAGATTGTGAGTCTTTGTTCAAAGAGTTTTTGAATAACCTAAACAACTTGTTGAATACACAGAAATGGCTAACTATTGAAATTACCGATCTGTCGATTAAAAAATACAATGATGTTCATTTCTTAAACGCTCTATTTAGAGGCAAAAACATTAATTCAGAGGATATAAAAATCCGCAAAGTTATTAAGGATATCGACTTTAACAGTAATGGAATTAATTTAGATTCCGGTTATTACTTTACGAACTATAATTATCAGTTATAAATTTGTACGTTTGGATATTATTTGAGAATCTTATCGCGCATGTGTAATCATCTTTCTATTTATCCCCGATAGCACTTCTTTGAACTTTTTCAAAACAACGACACCTTTTTTGACTGAGCAGATTCAAAAAATTTTTTAATATACTGTTGTGTATCTATATTCATAATTCTCTGAGAAAGACTTTGCGAAGTCCGCCGTCCACATTTAAAATTTGTCCGGTTGTGTTTTGCTTAATTTTTCACTTGCCAACAAACATGCCGCTTTTGTATGCGTTAGCTGCGCATAAAATTTCCTTAATTTATTTCGTAGAGTTACAGTATACTCATCTGCCCCAAAAGGCACATTATATTTTGTTAATAACTTTATGACCCGATCACGCGGGAACATTCCGCTTCATTCCATAACTGTTACAGATGCTATAACGTTAATTCCTTCATATTTACTCTAGGCTGAATAATTTCAGGAAAAATGTCAATAGGGATTTCAAGTGTCTCCATTAATTCTGCAGCCCATCAGCCTTCAACAGTGTTATACATCTGAGTAGTTGTCGCATTAGTATATTCGCATACTTTTTTGCCTGTAAACCAAAAATTCAATAAGTCGGGTACTGTTAGAAAAGTTTTTGCACCGGAAAGCTGCCGGGATTTCTTTTCAACCAAACTCATCATCTGGTAAATCGTGTTAATGGGTATGAATTGAATCCCCGTCTGGGCAAAACATCTTCCGCAGAAATTTTGGCAAACACTTTTTCCATCATGTTCTCGGTTCTTCTATCCCTATTACCGGTTTATCCAACAGGCTATCATTTTCATCCAGTAAGGAAAAATCAATTCTCCAGGTATCAATACCGATATTCAAAGGGTTTAAAGACCTGCCCTTTTCAATCCTTATTTTTATGTTATTCCAAAAGTTTGAAATATTCCAGTACAGTGTACCATTAGATTTCAAAACAATACTAGGGAAACAGTTGTAGTTTCTCAATTTTAAGGAACTTCCGTCAAAATGAACACCATAACTCTTCCACACTCGGCACCTAAATCTATTGCGAGAACTGTTTTCCTTACTTTCATCGTATTAAATTTTTAAAAAATTACTTCCTTTAGCTTGGGTAACCGCTACCTGCATTTTCACAACTTCTTTCTTCAGCTATTTTTTTCTGGTAGCCATCACTCCTGTATGCGGAGATAGGATCCGGATGAATTCCCATTTCTTCCCTTACAATAGCCAGAAGCGGACGAACATCGGTTTCATAAGCCTCTACTATTATTTGATGCGAACCTAAAACATCTCCTTCCTGTTGTGCTTTTGATAAAGCTGCATAATCTACAATTAATGCTTTTGCATAAGCAATTTGACAGTTTATAATACTGTAGATCATGGCTTCCAATTTAGGCTCAATGTTGTGGCTTTGGTCTATCATATAAGCAACATTATCTGCCCTTGAGCCTGCACTCACCAATTTTGTGAATATGTCGAATAATTCGAAAGGATTCACCGTTCCTACTATTAAATCATCATCTGCATATTTCCGGGAATTGAAATGGAATCCGCCTAATTTCCCTTCGCTTAATAAGAAGGATACTATATGGGGAATATTGGTTCCTTGTGCATGATGTCCGGTATCAACAAGAACTTCGGCTTGGGAGCCACATTTTAATGACATAGCATAAGCCATACCCCAATCTGCAAGATCAGTATGGTAAAAAGCCGGTTCAAAAAATTTATACTCTATCAGCATACGACTGTTTTCAGGAAGATTGTCGTAAGTTAATTTAAGCCCGTGTTCAAGGAAATCTTTACGTTTTGCTACGTCGTCTTGTCCCGCATAATTAGTACCGTCCGCCAGCCAAACACTTAAAATATCACTACCTGTTTTACTCATAATATCACAACATTCAATCATATGTGAAATTGATTTTTCTCTTACTGCAGAATTCGGGTTGCAAATGGAACCAAGCATATATTCGCCCTCTTGAAATAAGTTGGGATTTATTGCCCCAATGGCTATTCCTTTATCGGCAGCAAATTGTTTAAGAGCGTTCCAATCATCGGTTTTGTCCCATGGAATATGTAATGCTACTGAAGGCGCAACACCGGTAAGTTTGTGAACATATGCAGCATCTTCAATTTTTTCAAAAACATTTGTTGCAGCTCCCGGCTTAATAAATGTTTTGAACCTTGTTCCGCTGTTTCCGTAACCCCAGCTTGGAGTTTCAATATGTTGTTTCTTCAAAGTGTCTTTTACCTCGTCAATACGGATATTAGAACTTTCAAGCTTTTCAATTATTTTTTGGTACGAATCATAATACTGTTATGTTAAAAGTCAAGAAAAATCGAAAGAGTAACCTTTCATATTTAATATTGAAGAAGCGTAACCAACATTATGAAAAAAAATGATTACCACTTCTTCATCAGGTATAGGTAACAATTATTAT
>JASFMY010000103.1:0-25873 GCA_050117315.1 Ignavibacteria bacterium | reverse complement strand
TACATCTGGCTTCGAGAAAGTGAGAGATTTTGTTATTTGTATTTGATAACCGATATGTATTCACGAAAAATATTAGGGTATTGGTTAAGCGAAGATTTGGATTACAGAATAATTTATGTCATCATTGATAAAGATGTTATAATATTGAGAATTACTCATAGAAAAGAATCCTATAAATAGATTCCCTGTTACATTCTAAAGGCGATATGTAATTTTGTAACTTATCGGTAATAATTAAACCGCTACAAAATTTTATGAATGATCAAAACCATTTATTCGAGAAGTACCTCAACCATCTCAACGTTGAAAAAAAACATGTTTCACTAAAAGCATTAGCTGAATTACAAACTGCACAAATAATAAAATTCCCTTTTGAAAATATTTCAAAGTTGTTACTGTGGGAGAAAGGTTATACAAAAGAACTGATCGATTTTGAAACTCACCTTGATAATTCAATTGAGTTTAACTGTGGCGGGACGTGCTATGCCAATAATTATTATTTTAACAGTCTGTTAAAATATCTCGGTTACGATGCCACATTGCACGGTGCAAACATGGGAAAGAGTATTGATGTTCACCTGGTCAACATTGTAAAAATAGAAAACAAAAGATACCTGGTTGATGTCGGTTACGGCGCTCCTTTTTATAAACCAATTCCTCTTGACGGGATTAAACCCTTTGAAATTAATTGGAGTGTGTTCAAATATGTTTTGACAAATGAGCCCGATAACAGACATAAAATAACCGTCTATAAAAACGGCACGAATGTTCACCATTATATTATTAACAAAGAGAAAAGAAACATTAAGCATTTTAGAGAAGCAGTGCAAAACTCATTCAGAGGTGAAGCCGAATTTATGAACAGGTTGAGATTGATAAAATATTTTGATGATTACAGTATAGAATTAAGTAACATGAAATATACAATTCATAAAGACGGTAGTTCATTTTCTCACACAATAAAGAATGTTGATGAGCTTGAATATATTGTTCACAATAAATTTGACTTGCCCAAACTGCCTATCCGTAAAGCTTATTCTATTCTAACCGAAAAGAAAAAAATAAATTTATTTGAGGATAGTAAAAAAAGTTACTAAGATTTATTTGCCCTTGCCGCCGAAAGGTTTTCTCAACTGCTTTGCAATTTCTTTGGCATCCATAATATAATTTCCCGGTTAGGCAAATAGATTGAATTATCGAAATTAAATTATAAATCAGTGTAAAGTTAAAAAAGATGACCGGAATTTCGGTTAGAAAAATTATCAGAAATCTGATAATCTATCAGAAATCCTATAATCTACTTTTGAGTAAAGCTACTTTTAAACCGTGTTTTTTGAGCAAAAACAAAAATATATCCTCAGATTAAATCAATTTTCCCCAATCCCGTTATGGTATAGTAATTGAGTAATTATATAAAAAAATATCCTTTTTAAAATGGAGGAATAATGACTAAGAACGTTTCATTTATTTTTTTTATTATTTTATCTGCTTTCTTATTTCTTTTAACAATCACATTTATACAATGCACATCACCCGGATTGACACAGTCCGAAGACGAGCAAATAATAAAGCTGAATAAATCCGAAGAACAGGTTGTCTCTTCTACCGCGCAATTCGGTTTTAACCTTATCAATGAAATCAATAAAAGCCAGAGCGATAAAAATATTTTTGTTTCACCGCTTAGTGTATCTACCGCATTCGGAATGCTTTTAAATGGAGCAGACAGTGAAACTTACGATGAAATCAAAACGGTTCTTGGTTTAAATGGGTTAGGCTTGGAAGAAATTAATAGTTCATACCAAAGCTTATATGGATTATTAACAGGTATTGACAGCGATGTAAATTTCAAATCGGCAAATTCAATCTGGTATAGAAACGGGTTCGAAGTTGAAGACGAATTTATAAATGTAAACAAACAATATTTTGATGCCGAAGTTAGAGAAGTCGACTTTAGCAGTTCCGATGCACCGGATATAATAAACAACTGGGTAGAGGAATCAACGGAATCGAAGATTGAAAAAATTATTGAATCTATAAATCCCGAAGTTGTTATGTACCTGCTAAATGCCATCTACTTTAAAGGAACATGGAAATATCGATTTGAAAAAGAGAATACTTCGGATGAAATTTTTTACGCCCCGGGGGGAGGCGAAATTACATGTGACCTGATGAAACAAAAAAACAAATTTGACTACCTTCAAAATGATGAATACCAGGCTGTTAATCTCGAATACGGAAACGGCAACTATAAAATGCTTGTATTGTTGCCCGGCAACAATAACACAGTTGACGAATTGCTGCAAAACTTGACTGAAGATATGTTTATACAGATAAGAGAAAACATGGCAGAACAGGAAGGTACTTTGTTACTTCCGAAATTTAAGCTGGAATATGAAATAAAATTGAATGAAATTCTTGCAGTCATGGGAATGCCTTCAGTTTTCGATTGGACAAAAGCCAACCTTAGCAATATCAATAAAAATGGTGATTTATATGTTAGTGAAGCCAAGCATAAAACATTTGTAGATGTAAATGAGGAAGGCACGGAGGCGGCGGCGGTAACTTCTATAGAAATAAAGGAATTCTCGGCACCCACCGGTTTTTTAATGAAGGTTAATAGACCTTTTGTCTTTGTCATTTACGAAGGTAATTCTAACTCGATTCTTTTTATAGGGAAAATTAATAATCCCAGTGAGAATTAATTGCCAGGTGGAATATGAAAAAGCTTTTACTTACCACCATATTAGCAACCACTCTCATATACTCTCAGCACTTCGGGGAGGGAAGTACCGACCAAAGCTTCGGACTATATTATAACAGTCATTATCTTAACACTTACTGCCTCATAAACTTCAGGAGTACATTAGTCGGTTTGATTGACGATCACTTCTTAAACCTTTCTTTGAGCCCAGATAATGCCCTTGAGCTGGGAAAAGATAATGCTTTAATTTCCACGAACTTTAATGGCTATAGGACTTCCTCCCCTATTGTTAGAAACTACGTTTTTTCTAACTGTTTGTTATATGATCTGGTGGCGTTCAGATCAAATTTTATTGATCCAGGATTGAGTTCCATTACCCGATTATACATTCAAAAAATTTAGGAGATCTCATGAAGCAACTCATATTTATTGTACTTGTTATTTTTTCTTTTATCTCATGTGGTGATAATAGCGGAGATATTACTACCCCCGAAGAATTGTTAGAACAATATAATAATTTCAAAAAAGAAATAACTTCCAGTAACAACTCAGCCATAATAACTTTGGAGAGAACAGCTTGTTTTGGTACTTGCCCAATATATTCATTAAGTATTTATGAAAATGGCAAAACAAAATATTTCGGTTTAGAATACGTTGAACAAACCGGTTTACACCAGTCTAATATTTCAGAAAGTGATCTAAATTTCCTGGTATCGTTTGCACTGGATAATGGATATTCTGACTTGCAAAATGAATACCGTACAATTATTGATACAGCAGAGGATGGAACTCCTATAGTATTAACAGTTTCGGATTTACCTACAAAAATTACCAGCTTAGTAATTAATGGTAATAGAAAAATTGTAGAAAATTACTTTGGCGCTCCGGAATGGCTATCCTCATTCGAGAACAAAATAGATTCAATTACAAATGTTGGTAAATGGATTGGCAAATGATTTTAGGAGAACATTTGGTAATATATGCTATTAAAAGGTAATTAATTACGAAAAATGAAAACTTGAATAACAAACAAATCCCCATAGTTTGGAGGTGTTTTATGAAACATTTAGCACTAATTTTTCTTAGCTTCATGCTTCTAATTAAATGTTCAGAGGATTCGGATATACTTTCGGCAAATGATGAATCAACCTATAGAAGTATCGCATATAATAGTTTATCACCACAAGAAAAGGGATCAATAATACCCGATTGGGAAGAAGCTAAAGTCCTTCAAGGAGTATATCACAAAAAAGGCGATACAGATATATTCGTTATTGATTCCGAATCTTCTTTTTCGTTTTACTTAAAAGATTCTATTGTAACATTAATTAATGGTCAAAACCTTGTATCGGTAACTTTTAATACTGTTGACGATTCATTGTTAGGACCAATAGTTGTTATCGTGGATACTAATTCTGAAAAAGCTATTGGGTTCTTGCTGCGTCTTTGAAACTTAAAGTTTGATTGAGATAAAAATGAAATAACAAAAAACATCATCTAAAATTAAATATGCACCGGCTTAATTTCATATAACGGATTTATTTTAATCACTTTTCATTGCCGGAGCTAGGGGAGTTAAATGAAAAGATTATTTTTTATATTAATTTTTTTTGCTCTGCTTTTTCAACAAACATATGCATGTGACTGTATATGGGGAGGTCCATTTCTCAAATTAACCGGTAGTCCGGATTTGATATTACAAATAAAAGTAATGGGCCATTTTAACAATAATCAAGGTTATTCAGCCGGTATGGAAGCAAGAATACTACACATTTACAAAGGAGAAAAAACAAGGGAGATGATCTCGATTTGGGGCGATAACGGTATGTTATGCAGGCCTTACATTTCTTCCTATAATTTTCCCGTAGACAGCACTTTTATTATTTCACTTTATCAAAGCGGCGGTTTTGGTGCAGAAGGTGAAAGCGCAGATGATTATTACCTTTCCGTTTGCGGTGAATATTATCTTTCTCTAAGTAATAATATAGTTTCGGGTTTAATTGATGGTGACACTCCTAAACAAATGGATTTATCTGTTTTCGAAGAAAAATTGACGAACGTTATTACTGATGTTGAAACCGAAGACCTCCCAGATGAGTTTAAGTTGGAGCAAAATTATCCGAATCCATTTAATCCTACTACTAACATTGCTTATTCTATTCCAAAGCAAACTAATGTCAATATTACTATTTATGATTTATTGGGAAATAAGCTCTCTGTTTTATTGGATGAAATAAAAACCAGAGGAAATTATACAACCGAATTCGACGGCTCAAACCTTACAAGCGGTGTTTATTATTATTACATGAAAACAGAAGAATTTGCAAAAACAAAGAAGATGTTATTACTGAAATAAAAGAGGAGGTAATTATGGTGTCTCCTTTATTGTATTATACAAAGCAAAAAACTCAGGATTATTCTTTTGCGAAACTAATATTAATTTTAATATTTATTTCAGGCTGTGGAGTAACTGAGCCGGAAAGAACAGATTTGGGATTCTTTCCCTTAAGTGTTGGGAATATATGGCATTATAAAATTCAAGGCGAAACAACTTTTAATTATATTTCCACATGGAGAGTAAACAGAATCACCAAAATTTCCGGCAAAGATTATTTTGAAATAATTAAAGAAATTAGTTCAAACGATTATGATTATAAGGATACAAGCTATTATAGAATAGATAACTCAAGAGTTATTGAACTTATATCTACAAATAGTAATGAGAATTTTGAAATACCGTATGCTGATTTTGGTCTAAATAAAAACAAAAGTTTTAATTATACGATTTATAATATTACTGTTAAAGTTACTGTTGTAGAGAAAGATAAAAATAGCATAACATTTTATTATGACGCACCTGAAGTGGTGGACGAGGAACATTCAATCACATTTGAAAAGAACAAAGGTATCACTCTCTTTTATAATGATGCCCGAGGAGGGGAATATCTTTTTGATTATGAGATAAACACTCAATAACCTCTGCTGGGATTTTCAAAAAAGTTATCAAAAAGAAGAATCCCTTTTTCATTGTATGTGATTTTATCATAGCATATTTTTTGGCAGGCAATTGATGATAAATAATGAATTTAATAGAAAAGCTGTTACAAAAATCTTATTACAGAGTACGGATAATTTTAACATTCGGTTTAGCAACAATTTTATTGGTTATTCTTATGTCAAGATTAAGCTATAAATTTGTTAAGGATTTGTATCTCAGTCAATTATCCGAGAAAGTAAATGTTGTTTCAACTTTAATAGCATCTCAAATCAGCAGTACTTATCTTAACATCCTGCAATTAGGTCAGCCTACAAATTCAACACTGGTTTATTTTCAAAAACTATTTCAAAGAAATCTATCGGAAGAAAGTAAAATTCAGTTATTTGTTTTTGATAATAATTTCAAAATTATTGTTCACTCAGATTCTACTTATAATATCGGACTAACCGAGCCGCGTTTATCCTTGAATGAAAAAGAAATTTTTGAATTAAAGATTAATCAATCCTCCACTTCATTACCTTTTAAGGGAGATGACGGCAAATGGTACTTATGGGGTTTCCATAGACTGAATGAAAACTTTTGGCTGGGACTAAAGGAAAATGCTGCAAAGCTGGAAAAAGTTGACGACCTCTCACTTATGTTTTGGTATGCTGGTGCAAGCGGAGTAATAATTGTTTTCTTTCTTAGTTTACTTATTGCTAAATCTATATCACGTCCAATTGATAAGTTAGTAGAATACAGCTCCGAGATAGGGAAAGGAAATTTTAATATTCCTGCACCTGAAGGCATGCAGGGAGAAATAAAAGACCTTGCAATAGCAATGGATAAAATGAAAAATGATTTATCCGAAAATCAAAAAGAAAAAGAGCAAATGCTGGCGCAAATAGCACATGAAATACGAAACCCGCTTGGCGGAATAGAACTGCTTGCAGGATTAACTAAAGAAGATTTACAAAAAGAAAATTTAAATACGGAATACATTGAAAATATCCAGCAGGAAGTAAACGGTCTTAAGAATTTAATAACCTCTTTCCTTGAATACAGCCGCCCAATGCCTGCTAATCCATCTACATATAACTTGTCGAAAATTGTTGATGAAGTTTTAGATTACTTTAAACAACAAATTGATGAAAAGAAGATAACAGTTAAAAAGAGTTTTCAATTGAAAAACATTTACTTTGACAAAGGTCAGCTTAAACAGGTCATTATAAACCTGGTTGCAAATAGTATTCAAGCAATTGATAAAAACGGAAACATTATAATTTGCTCAACATCTGAAAAAGGGAAATGGAAATTATCGATTTCAGATGACGGGCCGGGAATTGATAATAATAAATTATCTTCTATCTTTGAACCGTTTTACACAACAAAAAAGAACGGGACAGGATTGGGATTAGCAACCAGCAAAAAATTATGCATTGAAAATAGATCGCTTTTATCTGTTTCAAACAACGAGTACAAGGGGTGCACCTTTGCCATAATGGGAGATTTTGATAATGAAGCCTGAGAAAGTAATCGTAATAGAAGACAATGACACAATGCGAATGGGGATCGAAGAAAGCCTAAAACGTGACGGTTATAATATTATTGCGTTCGACAACGGGCCCGATGCTATAAAAAATTTACAAATTAATCCTGCCGGGATTGCCGTTATAGACTTAAAGATGGAGCCAATGGACGGCATTCAGGTTCTGGAACAATTAAAAAAAATTGACTCCAAAATTGAAGTAATAATGATTTCCGCTTACGGTACGGTTGAAACTGCTGTAAAAGCAATTCAGCTTGGGGCTTATGATTTTTTAACAAAACCCTTTTCGCCAGATGAACTTCGTATAAGAGTCAAAAAAGTTTATGATAAAATAACCAGCGAAAGAAAAATAGAAAATCTTATCGAGCAAAATAAATTATTAACCGATGAACTATTTACCGGTTATGATGAGATGATAGGTTCTTCACCGGCAATTAAAAATGTGTTTTCGCTTGTTAACCAGGTTGCGGATAAAGATAGCGCAGTGTTAATTCAAGGTGAGAGCGGTACCGGGAAAGAACTTATTGCATGTGCGATACATCGTAAAAGCCCTCGGTCCGAAAATCCATTTATCAAAGTTAACTGCGGGGCATTAAACGACAACCTGCTCGAAAGCGAATTATTCGGGCACGAAAAAGGAGCATTTACCGGGGCGATAAAAACAAAAAAGGGAAGATTTGAACTTGCCGATAAAGGTACACTTTTTCTTGACGAAATCGGTGATGTATCTTCTGCAATGCAGGTAAAACTTTTAAGAGTACTTCAGGAAGGTGAATTTGAAAGAGTCGGCGGCGAAGAGACAATTACAACCGATGTTAGAATAATCTCTGCTACCAACCGCGATTTAAATAAACTTATTATGGAAGAAAAATTTAGGGATGACCTTTATTACCGCCTGGGTGTTATACCGATTGACATTCCGCCTTTGCGTAAAAGACGTGAGGATATTGTTGCTCTTGCCGAACATTTTTTGAAAAAGACTGCTGCAAAAAACCGTCAGAGCCCAAGATCTATTAATGCAGAAGGTATGAAATTTTTAATGGATTACTCATGGCCCGGCAATATAAGAGAACTTGAAAATCTGGTAGAAAGGCTTTCCGTTATTTCATTAGATGATGTAATAAACGCAGCTTTAATTGCTTCTCACTTAGGGAAAATAAATTCAACTACAACCGACTACAGCAATATTCCGCTTGATAAAGCAGTTTATGCATTCGAAAAAAATTTAATAGTAGAAGCGATGAAAAAAGCAGACGGCGTTAAAAACCGTGCAGCCAAAAAATTAGGCATTAATACAAGTGTACTTTATTACAAGCTGGAGAAGTTCGGACTATTATAGAATAATAGTTCATTAAGAAAAGGTGACGAAATGAAGTTATTTAATAAAATCATAAAAAATGATTCTATCATTAGATATAAGATGAGATTGCATTCTTTAATAGTAATTTTACTTGCGGTAACTTCCGCTTTTAATTTTTCTAAAGCTCAAAGTGTTGGTAGGTTAGAAAGAGAATTAACCGTATTAAAGAATTCATATTCAAGTGAAACAGCATTATTTGACTCACTTAAACAAACATTAGATAAAGGAGCAAAAAAAATTGACACGGCAAAAAAACTTGATAAAACAGATGAAGATAAAATAAAAAAATTGATGGCTTCAACTGTTGTTATTGCCGATAAAATTGACGAACAACAGGATAAGGTAAATGGAATTGAACAAAAAATTGAAATTGTAAAAAAGCAGCTTGATGAAAAATATACACAGGAAATTGATTCACTATCGGCACTTGAAAACTCCGATAATTATACCGGCAGCAAAGATGAGTTAAGTGATAGAATTCTGCAGCTTACGGAAAAGAGAGTAATGGTAGCTCCCAAAATTTACTCGTTGTCATTCAACCCACAGAAAATTTTAAAGATAAATCCTGATAATGCCGAAACATTAGAAGAAAAAAACATATACAATGAATACTTGAATGTAGCTTTAGAAGAAGTAGATGAACACCTTGAACGGATAATAAAATTAAATGAAGAAGCAGCTCAAATTATTACACTTCAGGAAAAAACAAGAAAATTTTTGGAAGACACTGAATTTGATTCTAATTTAAAAAGATCTAGTACTACAACTGAGAATACTTCTACAGGCAGAAAAAATTATACCCCCTCGGATTATACCGATATAGAAGCATTAGTACCGCAAATCCAATCTTTTAATTTGCTTTTGAGTCAGCTTAATTTAGAACAATCGTCTAACATACAATCCTCTCAAAGTTATTCATTAGATTCATTAAGAACTGATCTTAACCTTGAAGACTATCATAATTTACTGCAAAAAGTTGAAGAAGAACTTTTGGATTATAAATTAATTTTAATGAATAAAATAGACTCTTCAAAATGAAACGGCTATTCCCGGGCGCTTTCTTCTTCTGTTATTTCCTTTTCTGTGTACCAACTTCTGCACAGTTATTATTTAAGGCAAATGCAGAAACCGGTTTTAATAATTCCAGGGGAAATTCCTTAAATAAAGGAAACAATTCCTTAACGCGGCTTGAGACTCAACTTTCCTATAAGTATAATCAAGACAATAATTCTGCAATCTTTCAAATTAAAGCACGTCCTGAATTTTACGGGCTGGATGGAGATTTAACATCTTTTAAATTCAGAGGAAGTGCCGAGTTTTCACGCCGGGAAGCCAGTTTCAATTGGGGCTTAAGTATTTTCAAACATCTAAACAACATATCTGTCAGTAATACGGCGAATATAAATCATGATATATTCTTTTTTCAAGCAGATCTTACTTTATTTATATTAAACGACTTACCTATAAAATCTAATTTGGGATACGCTTATCAAAGTGTAAACTCGGAAGGCAAGCAAGAGTTTGACTTATTATTCGGCGGAGCCAAAGTTCATCAAGTTTTCAGTTCTTATTTTAGAACCGGATACGGATTTTACATTGAAAATTTTGCTATTGAGAATAAATTTACTTCCGATGATCAAAATACTACAGAATCAAACAAAGGTTATAGGTTTGGTCCCGAAGTAGAACTTTATTACCTGAAAGATTATATATTTAATTTACGGTACAGATTTTTATTTCATCTCTCCGATCAAACGAATTTCCTTTCTTACGAACAATGGATAAGGCTTGTTACGGGAAAAATTCTTTTCCCTCGTTTCTCCGTATTTATACTTGTTGATTACTATTTACGCAAATTTAAAGAGAGCGGATCTTCAACTGGAGAATTGCCAATTTTATATACGCCTTTAAACCAGGAAAATCATATCAGCATTAAGACCGGCTATGATCTAACGGATAAGTTTGAAATTTATTTGAAGAGTAGTTACTCCAAAGAGGATTTAATCTATAACAATCTATCCTTCGAAGGATGGAATTTTTTGCTGGGAATTGAGTTTAGCAATTGACTTCTCCCAAAAATTCTTCATCTTCTCTTTAACCCCAAAATATTTTTGAATAGTTAAGTATTGCTTACTAAATTATAAAAACAAATTGTTTATTTTCTTTTTAAGAACAAATGTATTAGTAAAAAATATTTTGAATGTTATTACAAACCGTTTCCCCTTAACATGAACATACACGAAAAAAAAGTTAAATCTATTTTACGCAAGCAAAAGAAAGTTGATTCATGGTTCGTTTCAAGCTACGGTATGAATCTTTACGCGGTTGTTCTCACAATTACATTTACTGCGACGGCAGGGATGAAAAATACAATGTTGAGGGCACGTTCGGGAAAGATATCGAAATTAAAATAAACGCAATTGAACTTTTGCGGCGTGAACTTGATCCTTCGCGAAAGAGAAAACCTTTTAACAGCGGGTTTTTTTTAGTTGGCGGAGGCGTATGCGACAGCTACGAACCTGTTGAAAAAAAATTTCAATTAACCCGCAAAGCACTTGAACTGCTTGAAGAATTTAATCACCCGATCCATATGCTTACAAAGTCTGTTTTGATTGAAAGGGATATTGAACTAATAAAAAAAATTAATCAAAACAAACGTGCAATTGTGAGCATGAGCTTTTCATCTGTAGACGATAAGATAAGTTCGGTGGTTGAGCCTGCAGTGCCGCCTCCTTCCGCACGACTTAAAACTCTGGTCAAGTTCAAGAGTGAGGGAATAACTTGCGGAATGTTTTTAATGCCTGTAATTCCTTTTTTAACCGATACACCGGGACAAATAGAAGCATCTGTAAAAGCTGCAAAAGCAACAGGGCTGGATTTTATAGTTTTCGGCGGCATGACTTTAAAAGATGGCCGTCAGAAAGATTATTTTATTAGCGAGATCAGAAAGCATTACCCGGAGTTGATCGGGAAATATAAATCCCTTTATCCTCCCGGTGAGTGGGGGCATCCGGGACCTGGATATTATGATAAAATTCATAAACTGTTTTACGAAACCGCATCGAAATATAAAATGCCTATAAGAATACCTGCAAAAGTTTATTCGGATATACTCAGCGAAAACGATCTTGTAACCATTATGCTAGAACAAATTGATTATTATTCTAAACTAAGAAATGAAAACTCACCTTACAGTTATGCTGCGTATTCAATTTCAAAATTGGATAAGCCTTTACGTCTGTTAAAAACCGAATTAAAAAATTTGAAAGGTGTCGGCAGCTTCACTGAAAAAATTATTCTCGAAATTTTGGAAACAGGCAAATCATCTTACTACGATAAGCTGGTTTATTTCGAATAAAACTATGCGGGAATTACCTACAATACAAACTTTCAGAAAGCCCCGGCGTTAATTTCCCCGTTGCAATTTATTTCTTAGATCAATGTATTCCTGATATAATTTTTTCTGCTCTTTTCTTATGGCATCCATCCTGGCTACTTCGGAAGCAGTTAATAATTCACCTTCGGCAGCTAAGTCATTCAACTCAACTTGAAGTTCACGATGACGATCTTTAAGCCATTTCATTCTTGCTTCGATATCGTTACTTGCATATAGCAAATCTTTGCACCAGTCTTTGTTATAGTCTTTTATTGAGTTAGCATCTTTTGTATACATTCTAGTTGGAACAAGGTTATGGCTTTCATAATAAGCGTCTCTTTCAACAAACCTAAATTCACCGGCACCGCCGTATGTATCTACAACAAATGCTTTGCCGTCTATAACAACTTCTGCCCATGAATGCCTTACGCCGTTAATCAATCCCTTTACCAATTTAATTTTACCGTTCAAGTCGGGTGTATCAAGTGAGTATAAAATTGAAGTAAAAAAGTTGGTAACGTCCCAGCAAGTAACACTGTTTGCATTGAGTACTTCTGAACCTTTCATTCCGGTAAAATCCCATGGATGCAAATACTGCCAACCTTTTATGTCAAACTTTTTATTATAATTTATTAATTTAAATTCATCGCTAGCCGCTGCCTTATCGGGAATTTTGAGATTGTTAACTTTTATAAAATTTTCTATTGAGGGATGATTGGGTTCTACATATTCCCATGCTTTCAATTCATTTTTATACATTTTATGAGCGTAGTATAAATTTAGACCTTCCCAGGCAATAACTGCCGCACCTGTATAGGATACGAATTTAAGCACCCTCGAATACTTGGCTACCAAAGCTAGTAAATTTGAAAAACCTTCTGTTTGAATAAAGACAGTACCTGATTCCAGATCAAAATAAGTTATTTCTTTTAATTCGATTATGCCGTTTTTTACCCTGCAGATGAAAATATCTTCGTCATATTTTATTCCGTTTAATTTTTCGGGATCAATTTTTAATTTTACCGTGATAGGTTTGGGAAACGTTTCCTGATTTGATGACACCTTGTAAACAGGGCTTGCCAAATAGGAATCTTCAAGTAATTCAATTTGTTCATCGAGCATTGCTATTTCAGGGAATTCATACTGCTCAAGAATAGAAAATTCAATATCGTTACTGCTTACACCTTCTGGGACAAATACTTCCAGGTTATTAAATGTTACAGCGCCTCCGGTATTAGCCGGTACCCGACCGCTGAATTCCTGTATATCCGGAGGACAGCCCGTTAATAAAAAAAGCATAGGGAAAACAGCCAATAGTCTTGCCACCTTATTCATATTTACCTCATTTAAGTAGTCAATAATTTATATTGTAAATAGACTTAAGAGACTTATAATTTCTCGTTATAATCGGGTACTTTTTAGCAAAAGCATCAATTTAAAAAGATAAAATCCATATGTTAAATTTACATTATTTTAATTTGGCATCAAAAAAATAAATTTATGGATAATTTGGCTAGAAGAACAATTTTTGTTGTAGTATTTGCGGGTTAATTTATTTTGGGATGGTATCAAACCCGGGTCTAACAAAAGCCCTGGCGTTTGGGAATTCTTTTTCAACATAATTTTTTAATCTTGAGAGCATAATCAAAACACTTAAGATTTCGTCTTCTTCATCGGGAAAGTGATCCAGCATTTTACCCCACGCCATAATTGACCTATCAATACCTATTAAAGCGACTTTAGCCGAACCGTCAGAGTCTTTCGGGAATTCGTTCAAATCATCATCATCATACATTCTACCATGAACAGCCCTGTAAAGCTTTGCCGATATCTGGTACTGATACCACCTTACAATTTCAGTAATGTCCTGCAGTTGATAAATATTATCATATGGATTTGAATTGCTCAAGTTCAGTTCCAAAGCTTGATTCAACTCAATTCCTTTTTGTTCAAATAAATAAGCCGACTCTTCAAACCACTTGTCAACCTCTTCAGCATATTTTTTCGACTTTATTACTAAAATATTATTCTTTGTAGATTCTTCTTTAACTATCATATCATTTTTAATTTCTTCGCTTTCAAATGAATCAAGATCAATTCCCATTTTTTCGGCTTCTTCTTTAAGCATCTCCAGCGTAGTTAAAAACATCTTTGATAATCTATCCCAAAACTCTTTATTGGTTAAGTCGAGTTTCTCGGTATCGCCAAACTCATTTTTACTTATATCATAACTAAGGCAGCGGGATGTAAAATTGCATCTCTCGCACCATCTATCACAGTAATTGAAAATACCTTCAATGTACTTCGATTTTTTATCGTTCTCTTTATTCATAGTAATAATAGATTATTTATCTCTGCACAGCCTTTAATGCCGTAAGTAGAGATAACATATTATCAGGCACATCCGATTGAGCGATTTTGGCAGTTGAATCCGAGTCTTGAAAGAGAATTTCAAGCTTCCTTATATCCTCGGCGTTAAATAATACATCTGTTCCCTTTATGGTGATAGCTGCTCCTTGTTTCTCAAGTAATGGCTTTATAGTATCAGTATTATTAAATTGTATTTTTAGTTTTTTTAATTGTTCTAATAGTTCTTCTTCCGTTTGCATATAATTCTCCCAAAATGATTGTTTAATTTCACAATTGGCAGACTTTGTTTGTTATAATAAAAAGAATATAAACAATTTACAAAGGTGATTTATGTTAAAAGTTGTCTTTTTATTTAGCATATTACTCTTTCCCAAAATTCAAATATTTTCACAGGAAATGCAAAGATTTAAACTTCCTCAACCGGTCTTCAACGGTAATATTTCCGTTGAAGAGGCAATATTAAATCGAAGATCAACCAGGTATTACAGCAATGAATCATTATCGTTAAACGAGATTTCCCAGCTCTTATGGGCGGCACAGGGGATAACAAAAAAAGTAAAAAATCCTCCTTTGTGGTGGACAATTGGAGAATGGCAGGGGGGCTACAGAACAGCGCCTTCCGCCGGAGCATTATACCCGCTCGAAATTTACCTGGTTGCCGGAAATGTTGAAAATCTAACTCCTGGTGTTTATAAATATCTACCGAAAAATCATGAACTGATTTTGCAGGCAAAAGGCGATAAAAGAGAAGCGATATTTGACGTTGCATCAAATCAAAAATGGATTAAAGAAGCTTCTGCAGTCATTGTAATAACCGCCATCTATGAAAGAACATCTGTAAAATACGGTGATAGGGCTGAAAGGTATGTTCATATTGAGGTTGGGCATGTCGGGCAGAATATTTTTCTTCAAGCCGGTTCGTTAAACTTAGGGACTGTAATGGTCGGAGCATTTAGAGATGATGTACTAAAAGAGAAAGTAGGGATGAATAAAAATGAAAATCCGCTTGCAATAATGCCTGTTGGAAAGAAGAAATAAGTGCTATTGCAAAAGTATTGCAAAAAAGCCCCGGGGCATAACGGGGCTTTTTTATCGAGGGCGAGAGGCTATATATAGGGTCGTATAAGAAGAACCGTTATTTTGCTAATACCATTTTTTACCTGTTTGAAATCCGGTGTTTCAAGGCTGTATAAATAAATTTCTGTTGAAATTTTACTCACGCTAATATCTTTGGCATCTAAAAGTTAGTATACATTCTTCTTTGTCAATCAATTGATATACCAACATAATTATTATAATTGTTGGTAATTTTTTCAATGTAGGTCTTTGCCCGGTGCGAAAAATAATTACACAGTGCGAAATTTATTCCCGGTTAAAACGGAAATGTAACTTTTAGGCTTATGCTGTTATTCTTTTCAAGTGAGGGATATAAAACAACCGAATTAAATAAATTGTCGTTGGAGAAGAACATCAAATCCAACTGTGAATAAACCCAGATAGCGGCATAAATAAAAATCAACGAATTTCTTGTTTTAAATGAAGAATTAAAATCATCATATTTAATTTTGATTAGCTCAGGGGTGGTTTGGTTTAAATAATCTTCTTCTTTTGTATTTGTATCATTGATATAATAGATCATAGAGCCGAGAGCAGCTGTGCTCAATACCGATAAAATTATTCCTTTGGTATTGTCGCCAGCATGCAGATGTCCCCAGCCGGGCAGTACAATAGATCTTATCATAGAGTTTCTAAATTTCAAACTATTTTGAATAATTTTATCCGGTAAGTTATACGAAAGCGTATCAATGCTTTTAACGCTATCGTCTTTATCCTTTTCAAAGAAAATGCTTACATCACTTTTGAGTTCTTGAAAAAAAGAAACTATTTTCGGTGATATTTTTGAAGGGTCCAAACTTGCAGTTTTATCTATTTTTAATATCTCTAAAAAGCTTTTTCTTGCATCATTTACCTGTGATAAAGAATAATGGGCCACGCCTTTCATTGTATAAATACTGATTAACTCATTTTCATTAAATTCAAACTCATCCAGATATGCATCGGCTAATCTGATTACTTCTTCGTATTGAAGAGACTCGAATTTGTTAATAATTTCCTCAACTTTGTCCTGGGAATGAACCGTAGCAAAAAGAATTAAAAAGATTATTGGTAGGAATCTAAATTGTATCATCTGAGCAATAACATCTTTTTCTGTTGAGAATAATTCGCTCCGGCCAATCTATAAATGTAGACACCGCTGGCAACCTGTCTGCCTTTATTATCCGTACCGTCCCACAAATATTCGTAGTAGCCCGGTTGAAGAACTTTGTCGGTTATTGTTTTAATTTCTTCACCGTTCATTGAATATATTTTTAGCGAAACGTGAACAGCTTCATTAAGCACAAATTTGATATTTGTCTGCGGATTAAAAGGATTTGGATAATTTTGATAAAGATGAATTTTATCACTAATAGGACTTGCATCCTCAATATCAGTTGCAGCCCCCAAAGAAAAAACTTCTATCTCATTAACAACAAAACCGTCCAGGCCAAAACCGCCAAAGACATAAATCCGATCTTCGTAACTTACTGCCATACAGTTTGTCCTGGCAATATTTAATTCTTCCGGCATCGATTCTACAAGATCAGAACCGCCGAAAAAAGATGAGGGATAAAATCTCTCTACTTTCTGCATTGCAGTTGTGCCTTCATTAAACCCGCCGATCAATAGGATCGAACCGTCGTAAGCTTTTACGGCTACTCCGTCTGCTCTCGGGGTTGTTAGTTCAGTATCGGCAATTTCAAAGCTAAAATCGGCCGTATTAAATCTATAAATACTGTTTGAAACCCCGTTAAATACTCCACCAAAAATGTAGATATCGTCTGCCGATATTTTACTCATTTGATGAGTAGGAAATTTTACGGCTAGGTTTTCCGGGTTTGTTCCATTGATTACTATTGAACTGGGAATATGATACTGAATGATTGAATAAACACTCTCTGAGTTACCGTCAGTATTGTCTACCTGGCCGCCGAAGATAAAAAATTGATCATTGTAAATTAGTCCCGTAGAAGCTGTTCGTCCAAAATTATAATTGTTTCTTAAGTCGTTCCCATAATTTAATGATCCGGCATCTGTATTAAATTGCCAGAATTCCAGTGGAGGCGGAATTTCTGAAGAATCATTCTCTATCGAACCGAAATAGCAAATTCCATCATTATAAACATCCGCAACAAAATCCATTCTTGGAGTGAGCATTTCCCCAACTATTTGCCAGTCCCCCATTAACAGGTCAAACATCTGAATTAAATTAACAGTAGTTTGACTTGAATCATTATATCCGCCGAGGATAAATATTTTGCCGTTATAGGCTACAGCTTCGGCACCGGCTACAGGAATGGGCATTTCTCCTTCGATAATCCACTCACCAAACTGGGCCTTTATGCAGCTGTAAAAAAACAATATTAATAGTAAAAGTTTTTTCATTTTTTATATGAGTTTTATAAACCCAACTAAATTGTTAACCAATTTTCGTACCACTTATTCATCAATATTCTTCTCAAAATTATGGATGACCAATATTGTATCCCCGCCCTTAACATCTATATTTTTTAATTCACTTTTATAATTCGGATTTCTTATCTCCAGGTTGTAATTACCGGGAAGCAGTGGAGCTGCAGCATCCATTGGTGTCTGTCCGATGAATTTTTTATTCACAAAAATCTCACCCCAGGGATGAACTCTGAAATTTAGCCAACCAAATGTTTTATTTAGATTCACAAACAGGTTAGTAGTTTCATTTTCGTTGATATCTATTATTTTTTCAATCTCCGGGTAATCTGGGTGGATTAATTTCAATTTGTGCTCGCCAACCTTTAACCTGATAACATCCGAAAGGGGAGTGGTATCAATTACTTTGTTGTCAATTAGGACATCAGCCCAGGGAACACATTGAATATTCAAACTTCCGTAAGCAATTATTTCATTTGAAACAGGAGGCACCGCAGGTTTATCAACAATTTCCAGAGATTTTTCTTCGATATTTTTTTCCGGTTCTTTGTTAATAGTTTGATTCTCAATATGGTCTACATCTTCTTTTTTTGCAGTTTGAGTATTTTTATCCTTTTCCCCGCCGGTTTTATTATCGTTTTTAATTGTTAAGTCAGCAATTTTATTTTCGCTGTTCTTTACCGGTAAATCCTTGTTATTATTTGTTTGCAAAGAGAATAATATAACTAACGTTAATATCACGGCAACTACTGCTGTATAAGTCAGATAATTCTTAGGTGATACTATTTTTTTTGCTGTTTTAATTTCTTGAAACTCGTCATCAATTATTTTTAAAATTTCATTAACGGAATCAAAACGCTTGCCAATTTCTTTCTGAAGAGATTTTTCAATAACTTGTTTTATATCATCGGGAAATTCATTAAAGGAATCTTTAACGGATTCAAAATCATAGTTGATAACATTGTTAATAGTTTCGTTTACATTATCGCCGAGAAAAATATTTTTGCCCGAGTAAAACTCATAAACCAATACGCCGGCAGAAAAAATATCGCTTTGTTCCGATAAGCTGCCCCCTTCAATCTGTTCGGGCGACATGTAACAAGGCGTACCTACAATCGCATACTTGCCTGTTTCCAGGTTTTCATCCAAAGCTTTTGCAAGTCCGAAATCACCTAGTTTTAATTCAAGGTTTTCATTTAGAAAAATATTTTCAGGCTTTATGTCCCTATGAATTATTTTGTTTACATGGGCAAATCTTAGCCCCTTATAAAGCTGGACAAGCAGTTTCTTTTTTTCGACTCTTGTTAATTTATTTTCGTTTATGTGGTGTCGTAAGTTGCTGTTCCCGAAATATTCAAAGGAGATGTAAAAATAATCACCGTGTGTCCCGAAATCATAAACCTTTATAATGTTAGGATGATCAAGTTTTGCCAGTATCTGGGCTTCTCTTTTGAACATGTCTTCCGCAACTTTGTTAATCATCTTTTTCGTGTTAAGAGTTTTAAGAATAATTTTTTTTGAAAGAAAAATATGATTAGCGAGATAAACAGCAGCAGTATCATCTTTTTTCAAGACTTCTACAATTTCAAACTTATCGAACAATATTTTGTTTGATCCATCAATCATATTTGTTCTTAATCACCAATCTCTTTTAGTTTTAACTGAACCCAGCGCCGTGATACACCCAAAGATTCGGCCGCAGCCGACCTGTTACCGTCAAAATTCTCCAACCTTTTTTTCAAAAGCACTATTTCAAAATCTTTCAGTGTTCCGTTAAAATCACCCAGGTCTTTTTCGTTCTCCAATACAATGTGTTCTTCTTTTATAATTCCTTTATCGCAAAAAATTAAAGCACGCTGAATTACGTTGAGCAATTGTCTTACATTGCCCGGCCAGTAATATGATTCAAGTTTATGGATTGACTTCGGATGAAAAATTATCTTTTTATTTGCCACTTTCTCGGCAAAATATTTTGCCAATAACGGGATATCTCCTTTCCTTTCCCTCAAAGGCGGAATTCTTAGGGGAAAAACATTAAGCCTGTAAAAAAGGTCCTCCCTAAAACTTCCGTTTTTAACAAGGGCTTGCAAATCTTTGTTTGTTGCAGATATAATTCTCACGTCAATTTTTCTCGGGGCAGTATCACCTACCCGTATTATTTCTTTATTTTCAATTACACGAAGCAGCTTAGCCTGTAAGGCTTGAGATATATCTGCAATTTCATCAAGGAAAAATGTACCTTTATTTGCAGCCTCCAGCAAACCTTTTTTATCTGCGGAAGCACCTGTGAAAGCACCTTTTTTATAGCCGAATAATTCGCTTTCAAGTAAACTTTCCGAAATTGAACCACAAAACTGTGCTAAAAAAGGAGATTGATTTCTTCCGCTCAATTTATGAATAGCGCTTGCAGCAAGGTCTTTCCCGGTACCGCTCTCACCAATTATTAAAACTGTTGTATCGGTTTGTGCAACGCGGTGCAGCATTTTGGAGAAATCTCTCATTACTTTGCTTTCGCCGATCATGTCAGGAATTTTTTCCGTGGTTTCAAGTTTATTTTTCAGGGCAATATTTTCTCTGCGCAGATTTTCAAAACTTTCTATTCTACCGAGTGAAAGTGAAATTAAATTCGAAAAAAACGAAAGCAATATCAGATTCTGGTTATTGAATTCTTTCCTGTTCTTTTGGCTGTCTACAATTATAATCCCCCAAATGCTTTCGTCTTTGAATACCGGTACCCCTATTACGGATTTAATATTCTGTAACTGGATACTTGCAAAATTAGAAAGATTGGGATCGCTTTGCGCATCGTGATAAAGTAACGGCTTTTTTGACCGCAAAACTTTTTGCAAAATCCCGGATGAGAATTCCGATATATTTTTTATGTTCTGTTTTTCAATGTTGCGTGCAGCGATAATCGAGAATTGCTCTTCTTCATATTTTACAAACAAGCCTCTTTCGGCATTTGTTATTTTTATAACGAGATCGAGCGTCTCTTCAATTAAAGAGTCTTCATACTGCACAGAGTTAAGAATATTACTCAACCTGTAGAGTGATTCAAATTGGTCTTTATCCAGACCTTTAATATTTGATAAATTTTCAACCAATTAATTTACCTCAAAAGTAGCCGGCCGTGAACTGCCCATATTGCCAAATTCATCGATGCACCATATAATCCAAAAATATTCACCGGAAGACAGTTGGGAAGTAATTTCATAATTAACTTCACTCATTGATATATTTTCTATATCCAGTACTAATGTTTGCAATATGTCGTCCGTATAAACCTCAATTTTGTAATAAAAATTAAACCCGGGTTCAAATCTTATCCACCTCAAGAAAAAAGGAATAGAAACCAATTCACCGTCATTTGGGGATTGAACTGTTATCTGATCTTTAATAATTCTTTTGATATTTGAACTGCCGATTAGAAATTCTTTCCCCAAATTATCTTTTACAATTATATCGAATTCTTTCCCGATAATTTGCTCTATTGATGAAAATTCAAGATTATCATTTGGTATAAATAATTCATAAAACCTTGACGACGGATTATATTCAAGAACATCTATGAAAGTCAACTCTTCATTCTTAATAAATACTGAGTCTATATCATTTTCATCATCACTTATGCCTGCTTCGAATGTCAAATCGAATTTCTGTTCTTCCGGGAAATAATTTCTTGTTGTACTCGTAAAAATAAGTGAATCGATTTTGGGAATTGAATTGAGAAAACTTTCTACAGTAATCTTCGAAGTATTTTGCCAATCAACATACTGTGAATCTACACTGTATCCTTCTTTTTGAAAAGACACCCAACCGTTTTCTTTTTCAAGTGAATTAATTTGAAAACGACCCTCTGCATCTGTCCCGACTACAGTGCTGCCCAGTTCCCACGTTACAACTACATCTGATATCGGCGACCTTGGAAGCTTTACGGTTTTTACAGTTCCTTCTATTACACCCACAGGGTCATTGGGATTCTCAGGGTCAAGCGGGTTTAAATGCGGTGCATCACATGAAACGGAACCTAAGAATAACATTATAGTAATTTTGAATAAAATTAAAATTCTTCTCATTGAATACAGAATGGTCTTCTTTGTTACTATACCCTGCAAAGCTTTTATTAAAAATAAAATAAACAATAAAATAAGAAAGACTTATAATAAATTCAGAAGATTATCTATTTTTTTACTTTTTTTAGTGTCCTATATTCCCATAAGAGGGATAGTGTATGTGCCCTACATCTAAATCCAATATGAAAAAGGGAGTATCTGCCTAAGCTAAATGAAATTTTGTTTTCAATAGATGCAATATTTTCGACACAAAACCAGAACTCGTTTACCGTTTTTTCTGCAAGATTTTCTGCATTAAAGTCCAATGGTTTTTCATCCAATTTCATTAATGATGTTGACAGCAAAATTAATTCGAATATTGAATTGGTTTTACCAGACAACAACTTAATATCTTTTATTAGCTTTTCTTTATGGATTTTTGAATAGTGATTTCCGCTTTTAGAGATAAGGCGTGAGAGATGATACAAAATGGTTGCTGTACGCAAATAAAAAGGCGATAACACATGGCTGTAACCAAAGTAAGTGGAATTATCGATGACATTTTTTAATAAGTCTACAGTTGCTAAATCTTGCTCGGAGAATTTAAGCCCGCTATTTAAGATCAGCAGAAGCATATTTGACATTGCGCAAATGTCAAACTCAATGGGTGCTTTTATTGACCCAAACCATGTGGAGTAAGCTCTAATTTCACGGTACTTCGCTAAGGTGTTTTTAATCTTTCTCCTGGAAAGATTTGCATTGTAAATTAAACAATCATGCAATTGCAGTATATCACTTTTTTCAAAAGGGCTTGTTAAATAGATTAAAGCAGTATCATCAATATCTTCTGCAAGCCGGAAAAGTTTACGCGCCCATTTTTTATTCCGGTTATTTTTAAGAAACCATTCATTCGGTCTAAAATTATCACCGGGTTTTGTCCTCCAAAAATTGTATAATTTCAATCCTTCATTGTTTTCGTAAAACCTATAGTTTTTTATTGCTTTTTCGGAAACATCCTTTATTAAACTTTGGTATTCTTTGTTAAAAAATTCCTTATATGAATTAAGAATAAAAACAACCGAAGCCGTAAAGAAAATATTGTCGTCGGGAAATGAATAAGGCAAATATGTATGATATCTGTATGAAGGAAATATTCCTTCCGCAAAATACTTTTCACCACTTGATTGAAGTTTTGCTATTCTTTGGAGCAGTAATTCCGGTGATCCGTCTTTCAATATCCCTGATGATTTCATCTTATAAATATTGTATATATTTGATATTTTGAAAAATTAAAATAACTAAAAAAAAACCACTCCCTGAAATAAAATAAAAAGAATACCGTCATCTTGAATGACGATGGAATTAGCAGTGGACAATAGAAAAACATTATCGAGCTTTATAAAAAAGGAATACGACAAGCTTATTGGATATGTGAAGAAATACCTTCAGGATTCTTCGGATATTAATGCGGAAGATATTGTTCAGGAAGTGGCGTTGAATATTTACGACAAAATAGATATCAACATCAGAATTGAAAACGTTGCAGCTTATTTCTTCGGAGCACTTAGAAATAAAATAATTGATATTTACCGTAAACCGAGAAAAAAAGTAAATATTGACGATGATACGTTTGATTACCTTGACAGCAAAGAGAATGAGGTTTCGCATCAATATGAAGTTGAGCAAATGGAAAGTTACAAAATACTTTATAATGCAATTGACAAACTAAACCCGGACCAAAAAGAAGTTTTAGTAGCTACGGAATTTGACAAACGTTCATTTGAAGAATTATCAAAAGAATGGAATGTTCCAATCGGAACCTTGCTTTCAAGAAAACACAGGGCAATAAATAATTTACAAAAACTACTGGATAACTTCGACTATTATGATTTTTAATAGATATAAATAGAGGGATATAACAATGGAACGTTATAATTACAACAACAAGCCGGCGCCTAAATTTGTCAGAATAATTATATATGTAATAGGCGGCTTGGCATTAGCAGCCATATTTGCTTTGATTTTCGGTTACTTTGTTATGCACTTGTGGAACTGGTTAATGCCGGAAATCTTTAAATTACCGACTATCAACTACTGGCAGGCAGTAGGCTTAGCACTATTAACAAGACTGCTGTTCGGCACACTTGGAGGTCATGAAGATAGCAGGAAGGATAAATTTGATCATAAATTTACAAAGAAAATGCCGCCTTTCTTAAGGAAATTTCCTCCGCCGTTTGATGAGTGTAAGAAGTGGAGATATTACGACGAATACTGGGAAGAAGAAGGGAAACAATCTTTTGAAGAGTTTGCAAAAAGAAAAAGTACAGAGGATGAACAGAATTAAAAAATATATTATTTCTCAATTTGGAAAACCACGCGGATTTGTAGGTAGAGTGGTTGGAAGAATATTGGAAAATAAAAATGAAGAACGAACAAAGTGGGCGGTGACTAAGTTAAACGCTAAGCCCGACGATAGAATTTTAGAGGTGGGTTTCGGCCCGGGTTTATCAATCGAGTTATTGACAAAGCAAATTGATTCGGGATTTATCGCCGGGATCGACCATTCAGACGAAATGGTAAAATATGCAAACAGAAAAAATTCTCAAAAGATTAAAGAAGGCAAAGTCAAATTGGGTGTGGGATCATCCGATGCAATAAAATATGAAGATAATTTTTTCACTAAAGCATTTTGCATTAATGTAAATACTTTTTGGAGTAACCCTAAAAACCATATGAACGAATTGAAGAGAGTCTTAAAAAAGGGGGGAAGACTTTCAATATACCTGCAGCCCAAAATGGTTAAATCGTTTCAAGAGACTAAGGCAAAAGTAGATGAGATAATAAACCTATACCGGTAATTTGCGTAACAGGTGTAAAGTAATTCCACTAAAAAGAAAACCCGCTATTCAATCCAACTACTTTTTAATTCCCGGAATTATGTTCATAGTTTAAGAATTCAGCCATAAATTTATTATCTTTATGTGCTTTTTATTAATTATAATTCACAAATAAAAATGCGTGTAAGAGAAGGCGATAAAGAAACAGATATCTTGAACGCTGCAATAACTTTATTTGCAGAACAAGGTTTCCACAAAACAAGAATATCGCAAATAGCCGAGCAGGCAAATGTAGCGGTAGGGAGTATTTATTTATACTTCAAAAATAAGGATGATATTATAAATAAAATTTTTGAAAAACTTTGGCAAAGGTTGTACCTTGAATCAAAAAAGATTGCCGATAACACCTTATTACAACCATCTATGAAAGTCGACGGTATGATCGACTCTATTATAAACATATTTACGGAAAACCCAAATCTTGCAATTCTTTACGTAAATGAACAAAACAACTTATTAACGAACGGAAAGGATATCTCTACCAAATACTATAATAAAATTCTTGATGTTGCCGAAATAATAATGAAAGAAGGAATTGAAAAAAATGCATTTGTGAAAGATATTGATATACATATATTCAGGCATTATGTATTTGGTGCAATAAGAAATCTCCTCCACTTATGGGGAAAATATCCGGAAGAAATTTCGATTATAAACTTTAAACAAACAGTTAAATATTTGACAAAATACGGGGTTGTGAAAGCACAATAAATTTTTTAAATTATAAATGAATCATAGTTCATTAAAGGTTTTTCGATGGCTGAAACGGCAGTCAGTCAACGAAAATCTCCTATATAGAAGCCCGTGTTTTACACGGGCTTATTTTAACCGCCTCTTTTGGCTTTTACTCCAACTTCATATTTCTTTTTTATTGAATTATGAAACATGCTGATGCTAACCCGTGTACCGGGTTTCTTAAATTCATATTCATAAACATCAATACTGTCGCTTTTGAAACCGTCTCTTTCACAATTGTTTAATTAGGGCTTGCTGAAAAGCAAATAAGAGCTTAAAAAATAATAAGATAGGTGAATAAAACCCTGAAAAAGTGCAAAGTAATTAATAAATTGAAGAAAAAACATGT
>JASFMY010000102.1:0-25879 GCA_050117315.1 Ignavibacteria bacterium | reverse complement strand
TATATTCGATTCTTTGCCTTACCATATAAGGCTGATTCGAAACTCTCTGTTACAAATCTTTTTCTTATGTTTTCTATTGTTTGAACTGGGATATCCAATATTTTACTAACTTCTGAATCTTTTCTTTGCTTACCATATTCTCCTTCATCTACATTTAGTAGTATTATGGCATTTTTTACTACTTGGGCTCTATGTCTTCCTTTTCTTGTTATACTCTCAAGTTCTTCTATTTCTTTCAGGCTTAGGGTGACTTTATACTTTTTCATATTTGTTTTTGACTAAATTTACTTAATTATACCCTATTTTTCTAGCTTGACAGGTCACTAGGTTTGATTAAACAATGACTGCTGACTTGATTGAAGTGCCCAAGCACCGGCAAACAAACCTTGAGAGATTAAAAACCAGCTACCCCACCTTTTAGGAGACAAAACACCGGCAGGAAGAAAAACCCGCACCGAAACACCAAGATCGACAGCAAAGGCTAAAGAAGCCCAAGAACCAGAACCGAAACCGGCAAAACACTTAAGCTTAGCGGATGAAGGCACAAGACCAACCGGACAAGAGGAACCTGGAAAACCTACTAGCACCGGTGCTTTAGAAGAAGCAAGAGAAGAAACTAACTGAGTAGACCTGGCAGCATAAGCCCAGCGAGACTGATGAGAAACAGAGAAAACCTTAGCTGAAGGAACAGAAAGACGAACCGCTTTATCTGCGCCAGCAGCACAACCGACAAGAACTGAACCATAAGACTGACTAGCAGCTGCAAGAACACCACACCTAATAAAAGGAAACCCAGAAAGATTGCGAGAACCACAGAACCCAAATGTTTTAAACATAACGACACCTAAAAATATTTTTGAAAAAGATTGCTTGCTGTGAAGCACTGCCGACGACGATGAAAAAAAAGAACGGTTAAAACAGAGAGTGGCCGGAAGCGCAAGTTTGCAAGGGTGGACGGCAAAGCCGGACATTTATCATGCCCTTGTTAACGAGCACCGGACACTAAACTGTTCAGTTCTTTTTTCTTCTCGTTTGTGGTTCTTTTTTACCGTTGGCATTTAGAATGTTTTTATAAAGATTGCGCAGTTTGCAACCGTTTTGCTTAAGTGTGGAGGTAAAGTTATAAACATTAAAACAATGCAAAACACTATAAATGTTTTAGCTTGCCGGAACACTTTAGCAGGTTGCAAGAATGCTAAGGAGTAAGTACCTATTAGTGGAGTGAGCCGACTTGCCCGACGTGGTTATGGCGGGACGGGAGAAGAGTGAGGGGAAAGGAGCGGAATATGGACAAAATAATATTTTATCATTCTTATTATTTTGGACATTACTCAGAGCGGATGCCCCCGAAACGCGAACGGAACGAGTAAACTGAAGGGCTAATACTATTAAATGGAATGAGCGAAATTAAAAACTGCCGATTGAACTTATAAGCAAATTTTAAGGTCTTGGTTAAAAAAAATTTATGCTATAAAAATGCTGTGTTTTATCAACAGCTTTTTTGATTCATTAAATCAAGTTTAGGTGTGCTCCTTAACTCCCCTACTTTCTTCTTTTAAGGATCACACTTAAACATCTGCCATTGAAAAGGAACTTATATTATTTTTGCCAAGACCGGTTTGCGTAAAGCACTTATCAGAGGCAAACAATAATTTTTGCCGCGAATGGAATGATACCTACTATGGGTGGGAATGAAATTTTTAATTCAAAGCCTAACCATTAATTAAAAAAGTCTTATTCATATCAGTTCCAATATTGTTCTTTAAATTCTTTCTGAGTAATTCCAAACTCTTTCTTAACAGTCTTGAAACAGTTTCAAGTCTAATAGAGTTTCTGAAATACTTATGCAATTTTAGAATAAAATATTATTTCGAATTTTCCAGAACAGATAACTTATAGTCATCACCCTTTTAATCTCTTTTTATATTTGTTGGGCGATATATTCATAACCTTACTGAACTGCCGGGAAAAATAGTAGGGATCTTCAAAGCCAACTTGAAGAGCTACTTCGTTGATTCGCATATCGGTTAAATCTAAAAACTGGCAGGCCCGCTGAATCTTTAACTGAACAAAATATTCCAACGGAGCGTAGCCGGTTTTCTTCTTAAAAAGATAAGAATAATGAGAAGAAGAATAACCTGATAGGCTGGCGGCTTCTTTTAATGTAATGTTTTTAGCAATGTTTTCCTTAAAGTATCTTATAGATTGTTCAATCGCATCATTATTTTTATCATATAACACGTGCTTAAAATGGTTTACAAAAACAAACGAGCTTAAAAAATGCCACAAGCACATTGAGGCATATTCCAGATTATCCTGGCTGTAGCCATTATCAAGTGTTTGATAAATTTCTTCAAAAAGCTGAATGCGGTAATCAACAACCCCAAATTTAAGGGGATATATTTTGCTTATAACATTAATCTTTTGTGAAAGATACTCTGCATTGTCTCCCTTAAAATGCATCCAGTAAATACTCCAAGGATTATTTTCATCAGTACCATACGAGTGGTGAACATTGGGCGGTAGAATAAAAAAGTCATTAGACGAAACAGAATATTCTCTATCATTTACCTTGAACCAGCCGGCACCTTCTGTACAATAAACTAGAATAAATTGCTTACAGCCTTGCGGCCTATTCCTATAATGAAACTCAGCTTTAGGAAAATAACCAATGTCGGTAACATGAAGCGGGGATGTTAATGGAGTCTTTTCAAGAAGATCTATAATAGACTGCGGCAAAACGATCATCTTTTGTCCTTCAAAGCCTTTCTGCTTTTTTACATTCACTTGTTTTCCCTTATATTCTAACTTGTAGATTAAATAAAATGAATAGTAATATCGTCCATCTTTTTCCACAAAATATCTATTTATTTAAGTATTAGCAAAGAGTATTTTGCTATAAACTAACATACGAGTGAGTTCTTATGAAAACATCTGCCTACAATAAATCATTTCTTGCAAGAATTACATTTGTTTCAGCAATGGGCGGCCTTTTATTCGGTTACGACTGGGTAGTAATTGGCGGCGCAAAACCTTTCTACGAGGCATTTTTCAGTATAACTACTAATCCGGCTTTACAAGGGTGGGCTATGAGCTGTGCTTTGGTTGGTTGCCTTTTAGGAGCCACACTTTCCGGTGCATTGAGTGACCGCTTCGGCAGAAAAAGGCTTTTAATCTTTTCTGCATTCTTGTTTACACTATCTGCAGTTGGAACGGGTGCCGTTAACAATTTTAATCTGTTTGTTATATATAGAATTCTTGGCGGAATTGGAATTGGACTCGCTTCAAACTTATCGCCAATGTATATAGCGGAAGTTTCCCCGGCTGAAATAAGAGGTAAATATGTTTCATTAAACCAGCTGACAATTGTGCTTGGAATTTTAGCGGCTCAGATTGCCAACTGGCAAATCGCGGATCTGGTTCCCGATGATGCAACAACGTCTTCAATACTTGCATCGTGGAATGGCCAAATGGGATGGAGATGGATGTTCTGGGCAGAAGTCGTTCCATCAACCGCATTTTTTCTATTGATGTTTTTCATTCCCGAAAGCCCACGCTGGTTAGCTAAAAACGGAAGCGAAAATAAGGTTGAACAGATACTAGCCAAAATTGGCGGGGATGAATATTCGAAAAAAGAATACCACAATATTCGCGAAACATTAGCCAATGAAAAAGGAAGAGTTAATTTCAGATTTTTGTTTGAACCAGGCATGAGAAAAATATTGATAATCGGGATTGTACTTGCAGTATTTCAACAGTGGTGCGGCATTAACGTTATTTTTAATTATGCCGAAGAAATTTTCAGCCAGGCCGGTTATGGTGTTTCAGATACTCTGTTTAACATCGTAATTACAGGAAGTGTTAATTTAATCTTTACACTCGTTGCAATTTATACCGTTGATCGACTTGGCCGTAGAGCACTGATGTTACTGGGCGCGGGGGGATTAGCCGGAATTTATACTTTGATTGGAGCTGCTTACTTCTTCAACATTACCGGCTGGACTTTGTTGTTGTTAGTAATATTAGCAATCGCTTGTTACGCTATGTCTTTGGCTCCCGTTACCTGGGTTGTATTATCAGAAATCTTTCCAAACAGAATTAGAGGCGCTGCGATGGCAGTAGCAACTTTCGCACTCTGGACAGCCTGCTTTATTCTTACATATACTTTCCCATTACTAAACAGTTGGTTAGGTGCTAGCGGTACTTTCTGGATTTACGGTTTAATCTGTATTGGCGGATTTGTTTTTGTATACAACAAGTTACCTGAAACAAAGGAAAAATCGTTAGAAGAAATTGAGACAGAATTAATTGGTAATAATTAGAACGAGAAAAGAATTATGCAAAGTGATGTAAAAGTCTGGGAAGAAGACATAAAAATTCCAACTTACGGAATTGGTAAACCTGAAAAGAATCCAATCTTTTTGGAAAAGAGAGTTTATCAGGGAAGCAGCGGTGTGGTGTACCCTTTCCCTGTAATAGAGAAAATTTATGATAGTGCTGAAGATAAAATTTACCACGCGTGTTTTCTTGAAAATGAATACTTAAAAATTATGATATTGCCTGAACTCGGAGGTAGAGTTCAAATGGCTTATGATAAAACAAAAGGAAGGCATTTCATTTATTATAATGAAGTTATAAAACCAGCATTAGTTGGTTTAACCGGGCCGTGGATTTCAGGTGGAATAGAATTTAATTGGCCGCAGCATCATCGTCCAAGCACATTTGATCCGGTTGATTTTACAATTAGTTCCGAACCTGATGGAAGCAAAACTATTTGGTGCAATGAAATTGAACGTATGTCGAGAACAAAAGGCTTAATTGGTTTTACTTTGATGCCAGGTAAAGCATACCTTAAGTTAAGCGTAAAATTATTTAACAGAACTTCTCAACCGCAGACTTTCCTATGGTGGGCAAATCCAGCAGTATGTGTGAACGATGATTATCAATCTGTTTTTCCGCCGGATGTTAACGCTGTGTTTGATCACGGTAAACGTGATGTATCAACTTTCCCAATCGCAACGGGCACTTACTACAAAGTTGATTACTCTGCGGGCGTTGATATTTCACGTTATAAAAATCTACCGGTTCCAACATCTTATATGGCTGTTTCTTCTAAGTATAATTTTGTCGGTGGTTATGAACACGATACTAAAGGCGGACTTCTTCACGTTGCAAACCATCATATATCTCCAGGTAAAAAACAATGGACTTGGGGAAATGGAGATTTTGGGCAGGCGTGGGATAGAAATTTAACAGATAAAAGTGGTCCTTACATCGAATTAATGTGCGGCGTTTATACTGATAACCAGCCAGATTTTACTTGGCTTATGCCTTATGAGGAAAAATCGTTTGAACAATATTTTATGCCTTACAGAGATTTGGGGCTTATTAAAAATGCAACAAAGGAAGCAATGCTAAATCTCGAAATTAATAAGGATTCTGCCACAGTTAAAGTCTATACAACCTCTATCTATAATAACGCAAAGGTTGTTGTAAAAATAAAAGAGAAAATAATCCTTGAAGATACATTCGACTTTTCGCCGAAAGTGTCATTCGATAAATCAATTACAATTGATGATAAAATTAATGAAGATGATTTTGAAGTAATTGTTTCGGATGCTGATGGAAAAGTACTTGTAAACTGGAAAGCGAGTAAAGATAAAAGCAAAGAAGTTCCTCAGCCTGCTGTCGCTGCAAAATTCCCAGAAGAGATTGAACATATTGAACAACTGTTTCTCACAGGTCAGCACTTAGAACAGTATCGTCACGCAACATATAATCCAACTGATTATTATTTAGAAGCACTCAAAAGAGATCCGGGTGATGTTAGAAATAATAACGCTATGGGTTTATGGTTAATGAGGCGAGGACAATTTGCTAAAGCCGAATCATATTTTAGAACTACAATAAAAACGCTAACCGAACGAAATCCTAATCCTTATGATGGTGAACCTTATTTCAACCTTGGAAAAAATCTGAAATACCTTGGAAAATTTGATGAAGCGTTTGATGCTTTTTATAAATCTGTTTGGAATGCCGCTTGGCAGGATGCCGGATATTTTGAACTCGCTCAAATTGTAGTAATGAAAGGTAATTATAATGAAGCTCTCGAACTTGTTGATAGATCTTTAATTAAAAATTGGCACAACCATAAAGCACGTCATCTTAAATCAGCAATCTTTAGAAAACTTGGTAAACTAGATGATGCAATTAAATTTGCAGAAGATTCTCTTGATATAGATAAGTTTAATATCGGATGTTTATATGAAATGTACATTATCTTAACTGAGCAAGATAAAACAGCAGAAGCAGAATCAATACTTGCAAAAGTAAATCTTCTTATGCGAGGGTGGATTCATAACTATATTGAGTATGCACTAGACTATTCAACGGCGGGATTATATGATGAAGCATCACAACTATTATCTCAAGTTATTGCTGATGAGAAAAACGTTTATCCGATGGTTTATTACTTCTTAGGATATTTTGCAGACTGCACTGGCAATAGGAAAGAAGCAATTGAGTATTATAACAAAGCATCACAAATGAAACCAGATTTCTGTTTTCCTAACAGATTGGAAGAAGTTTTAGCTTTACAAAACGCTATTGAAGTAAATCCTAAAGATAGTATGGCTCCATATTATCTTGGAAATTTTTGGTATGCCAATCGCCAATATAATGAGGCTCTTGAATGCTGGGAAAAATCAGCTTTATTGAATGATACATTCCCAACCGTTTGGCGAAACCTTTCTCTTAGCTATTACAACAAATTCGATAAAAAAGAAGAAGCTGTACAAGCACTAGAAAAAGCATTTAATCTTGATACTTCGGATGCAAGAATATTAATGGAACTTGATCAGCTTTATAAAAAAATTGGAAAATCCGCTGACGAAAGACTGAAAATACTTGAAGATAACTTACCGCTTGTTGATTATCGTGATGACCTTTATTTGGAAAGAGTTACATTATACAATTATTTCGGGAAATATTCTGAAGCTTTACAATTATTGAATGAAAGGAAATTTCATCCTTGGGAGGGTGGTGAAGGAAAAGTAACGGGACAATATATACTAAGCCTTACAGAATTAGCAAAACAGGAAATCAAAGAAAAGAAAATTGTTAAAGCTATTGAACTTTTAGAAAAAGCTAAAGTTTATCCCGATAATCTTGGCGAAGGAAAACTAGTCGGTGCAAAAGAAAACGATATAAATTACTGGCTTGGCTGTGCCTATGAAATAGTAAATCAAAATGATAAAGCCGTTAAATATTGGAGAATGGCTACTATAGGTGAAAGCGAACCATCAATTCCTATGTATTACAATGATCAAAAACCGGATGATATATTATATCAAGGTTTAGCTCTGTTAAAGCTTGGGAAAGCTGAAGAAGCCAAGAAGAGATTTAACAAGCTAATTGATTACGGCAACAAGCACATATCTGATGATATTAAAATTGATTACTTTGCTGTCTCTCTTCCTGATCTTCAAATTTGGGATGATGATTTGAACAAAGTTAACAGACTGCATTGTCAATACTTAATTGCATTAGGTTACTTGGGACAAGACAAATTGGAAGACGCAAATGAATTATTTAACGAAATATTAAACGTTGATAAATATTATTCAGGTGCTCATATACATCAACAATTTTAACTTATATAATAGTGGAGTAGAGATTTATGAAAACAAATGTAAGCAGGTTAGGAAATAATTTAGCGATTCTTTTCGCATCTATATTTTCCATTGTGTTGTTTACAATAGGCTGTTCTGCACAAAATGAAAAATCAGTTTCATTAAGCGGTGAATGGAATTTTCAAATTGATTCTCTTGATGTTGGAGAGTCTGAACATTGGTTTAGCAAAGAGTTAAGTGATAATGTAAAACTGCCAGGTTCAATGGCAGCAAACGGCAAAGGCAACGACATCACTCTGCAAACTGAATGGACCGGCGGAATAAGAGATGCTAAATGGTATAAAAGACCGTCATTTGCAAAATTTGAAAATCCGGATAGTATTCGTTTCCCTTTTTGGTTACAGCCTGTGAAAAAATATACCGGTGCAGCTTGGTATCAAAAAGAAATTTCTATTCCATCAAATTGGAATGATAAAGATATTTCCCTTAAACTTGAACGATGTCACTGGGAAACAACTGTTTGGATTGATGATACAAAACTTGGTAAACAAAATAGTTTATCAACTCCACATATATATGAGTTATCTGGTCTATCAGAGGGAAAACATCTATTAACTATAAAAGTCGATAACAGAAGAATAGTTGATGTTGGAAGAAACTCGCATAGTATTTCAGATCATACACAATCAAACTGGAATGGTATTGTTGGAGAAATATCATTAAGCAAAAAGAGAAAGATTTTTGTAGAAAATATTTTGATAAAACCAAGTGTTAAAAACAAATCAGTTGAAATTGCATTAGACATTAAGGATGAACTAAAAACTAATAAGAATATTTCCATAGATATTTTTGCACAAGGAATAAACGGTAATACAGTCACCTTTCCAACACTAACTAAGCAAGTAGAATTAAATAAAGAAAGCAATGAAATAAATATTGAATACTCTCTTGGTGAAAAAGCAAAATTGTGGGATGAGTTTAATCCTAATGTATATACACTAAATGTTGCATTAAAGTATGATGATAAAATCAGCAGCTATTCAGAAACTTTTGGATTAAGAGAAATTGCAGTCGATAATAAACACATCAAAGTTAACGGCAGAAGAATCTTTTTACGAGGAACTTTAGAATGTGCAATATTTCCCAAAACCGGTTATCCTTCAACAGATAAAAATGAATGGAAAAGAATTTATAAAGTTATAAAATCATTTGGATTGAACCATATGCGATTTCACTCTTGGTGCCCGCCCGAAGCAGCATTTGATGCCGCAGATGAAGAAGGTGTTTATCTTCAAGTTGAATGCGGATCTTGGGCAAATCAAAGTACAACTCTTGGTGATGGAAAGCCAGTCGATGATTTTGTTTGGGAAGAAAGTAAAAGAATTGTAAAGGAATACGGCAACCATCCATCATTCTGTTTTATGGCTTATGGAAATGAACCGGGCGGGAAAAACCATGCGGCATTTTTAGCTGATTTCTTAAACTACTGGAAAAAGCAAGACAACAGAAGATTATACACTGGAGCTGCAGGCTGGCCCGCAATACCGGAAAATCAATATCACGATATTCCCGAGCCAAGAGTTCAAGGTTGGGGGCAACAGCTAAACAGTATAATAAATGGGGAATCTCCAAGGTCAGATTATAATTGGGAAGAAATAATAAACTCAAAAGATAAGCCGGTAGTAAGTCACGAAATTGGCCAGTGGTGTGTTTATCCAAGTTTTAAGGAAATCAAAAAATATACTGGAGTATTGAAAGCCAAAAATTTTGAGCTGTTTAGAGATAAACTTGAAGCAAACAATATGGGTGATTTAGCTGATAAGTTTTTAATTGCTTCGGGCAAACTGCAAACACTTTGTTATAAAGCTGATATTGAAGCAGCGTTAAGAACAAAAGATATGGGCGGATTTCAACTGTTAGACTTACACGATTTCCCGGGACAAGGAACGGCATTAGTCGGAGTTCTTGATCCTTTCTGGGATGAAAAAGGTTACGTTACTGCTAATGAATACAGCCGATTCTGCAATTCGACTGTGCCATTGGCAATATTCCCTAAATTTATTTTCTCTTCAAATGAAAAGCTAAACGTACCGGTTGAAGCAGCTCATTTTGGTGCCGAAACAATGAAAGGTATAACACCTACCTGGCAAATAATAGATTCTCAGAATAAAGTAATTGCAAATGGAAGTCTAAGCAAAACAGATATTCCTATTGGCAATGGAATTAGTTTAGGAAATATTGAATACTCGTTAAATCCTTTAACCACACCGGCAATGTATAAACTTGAAGTTGCAATCGATTCATTTAAAAATTCTTGGGACTTTTGGGTTTATCCTAATACTGAATCAACTGCGCCAAATGATGACATTAAAATTGTACAAGAAATAAATGATGAAACTTTAGCATTTATCAATAACGGTGGTAAAGCTTTAATCACTCCAAAGAAAGGAAGCATTAAAGATGATAAAGGCGGAAGCGTAGGTGTAGGATTTTCAAGTATATTTTGGAACACTGCTTGGACAGACCAGCAAGCTCCACATACATTAGGCATTTTATGTGATCCAAATTCTGCATTGTTAAAAGAGTTTCCAACAGAGTCTCATAGTAACTACCAATGGTGGGATGCAATGAGCCATTCAAACGCTATTTTATTAAGCGAGCTTGGTGACAATATTAAACCAACTGTTAGAATTATTGATGACTGGTTTACAGCAAGACCATTGGGACTTATTATTGAAGCTAAAATCGGTAAAGGTAAAATAGTCTTAATCGGAATTGATTTAATGACAGATATTGATAATAGATTGGAAGCAAAACAATTATTAAAGAGCATATCAAGCTATATGGAAAGCGATGCATTTAATCCTAATCAAGAAATAGAATCTGATAAATTGAAATATCTATTTAATTGATTTATCTCGTGTAGATATCTACATTAGTGAAAATCAAATAGGCAATGCGTGTAGATATCTACAAAGCATAAAAATTCAAAAAGTTGAGTCATGTAGATATCTACAAAAGGCAAAAATTCAAAAAGGTCGAGCCATGTAGATATCTACAAAGGCCGAAAATCCCCAAAGTTGCCTCATGTAGATATCTACACGATTAAAAATCGCTAATTTCGCAATTTTGTAATTACAGGTTTATCCGAATTTAAGAATTCTTTATCAAATTTTATAAATCCATCAGGTCCATTATTGGACTCGCTTCTTGTTGTATATGCAGTTACACCAGAGAATTTATTAATTCTATTACTGTTAATATTTTTACCAATTTTAATAGAAAAGAATTTTTCTATAACACATTCTTTCCATTCTCTGTCTTTCAATGATAAATTTATACAAACTTTAGTCTTAATTTAACATAGAAGCTTTAAATTCTGTAGGACTAATGCCAACTTCTTTTTTAAACAGTCGTGAAAAATAAGGGGGATTTTCAAAGCCTAATTCATATGCAATTTCTGAAATACTTTTGTCTCCGGAAACAATCATATTTTTCGCTTTTGATATAACTGAAAGATGAATTAGTTCTAACGCTGTTTTGCCGGTTTCCTGTTTTAATAAATCGCTTAAATACTTTGGTGAAAGGTTTACTTTTGAAGCCATATAATGAACAGTAGGTAAACCGGTTTCTTCCGCATAACCCTTTTCGAAGTACTCATCCAGATAATTATTAAACTTTGTTACCATATTACCGGATAAATGTTTACGATCAATAAACTGCCGTTTATAAAAACGCTGGGCATATTTTAGCAGCGAATCGAGATGCGAAAGAATTATATCTTTACTGAACTCATCAGTATTATTATAATATTCAGTTTCAATTTTATGAAACAATGACCACATTAATTCCCTTTCACTAGGAGTTAGGTGAAGAGCCTCGTTAATTTCATAGTCGAAAAAATCATATTTTTTTATCTCTGCAAATAATGGATGCGCCATTAAATAATCGGGATCAATATATATTGAAAATCCCTTTTCTTTAATTTCTACATCATAAATTTTAAGAGTTTGGTTTGGTTTTAAGAAATACATAAAACCAGTATTACTGTCATATTTTGTTTTACCATACTCAAATTCACCACTTTCTATCTTTTTAAGACAAATAGTATAAAAGCCATATGATATTTCCTGGTTTTTCAATTTTTCATTGCTACAATTAAACTGAACAAGGCCTAGAAATGGATTTTCCGGTTCAGGTGCTCCACTATACTTTGCCCAATCTGCAATTTTATTAAAATGCATTTAATTAACTCCATAACTTTCAAATAATTTATAAATAATACTAATCTGTTACACTGATATTTTTTAAGGAAAAGAAATGCCGGTAATTTTTTTGCAAATATTTAAGAATTCATTTTGCAATTCAATATTATTAGCTTCTGGATTACACTTTCTTTCCTCTTTATGATAAAAATATCGTCCTGTCACTTTTGCTTTTTCATTATCACTTTCGGCAAGCCATACCTGTGTTTCATAACCCTTATCAAGATCATCCGTAGCACTGCTTCCTCCCATTTTTGTAAGGACCCAGCCAGGATCGACCGCGTTTGTAAGAACTTCAGGCCATTCTCGTGCAACTGTATTGCTAAACATTGTTACCAACAGTTTCGAATCTGAATAAGTTATATTGTCTACACTACTTTCCATTATATTAAGTTTAGCCCGGCCATTATAATGCATATCGGAGCTAAGATAAATCAATCTTTTCGGTTTTTCGATTAAACAAGTAAGAATATAAGGGGCTAAAACATTAACTCGAAAAATTGTTTCCGCATCTGTTTGATAAACTCCGGCATTATGAATCACTACATCAAATGAACCAAGTGAATTTACCTGTTCTGCTAGCTTTATCGATTCATCAAAATTCGAAAGATCACCGATTAATACATCTGCGGCATTTGGGATTTCATTCGAGACATCTGCGGCTCGTTTAGAATTTCTCGAGTGCAATACAACCTTATGTCCCTTTTTAATTAATGACTTTGCAGCCATCATTCCTAAACCATCTGACGATCCGGTAATAAATATTTTTGACATATCTTCTCTTTCTTTGATCTAATTTTTAGGAATAACTTTTATTGTTGCTAAACGAGTACGATCACTTATCATTGATCCCAAATAGGGACTTGAACTATATTTTGCACGATACGCTTGATCAATTAAATCATTAAGTTCTTTATCGGAATCAGCTTGTTCAAATAATACTTCGATTGTCATACCAGCGGCCTTAATCTGTCCAGCTTTCTTACTAACCGCGGCATTATACCATCTTGAGTTTCTTCCATTATAGGCACGAACAAATAATTCATCATTAACTACAACAGACCAAATCCATGTTAAAGTACCATAAGTTTTACCATCCTCACGAAATGGAGCTATGTGTAAATCATCAGTTGCAGCAATGTTTTTTAATTTATCTTCAACCCATTTAGCCATTAAAGGCTCCTTTCTTTATAAGTTTGAATATTCTTCATCTGTTACAGGACCAAACCATTCTGCTGGGCCAAGATGCACTTGCGTGCTCATTCCAAGGTGAACAAATTCACTTTCCGGTGCAGCTCCATGCCAGTGAACTACATTTGGTGGAATAGAAACAACATCACCCGGATTTAATTGCTGTGCCGGTTTACCTTTTTCTTGATAATACCCTTTCCCGCTTGTTACAAGTAGTATTTGTCCACCAGGATGCGAATGCCAATGTGTTCTTCCACCGGGTCCAAATGTTACATTATAAACTTGAGTATCATAATTCTTATCTTTATCTGTTTCCAGCATTTCTACCCACACTTTATTAGTAAAAATTTTATTCCCCGCTGGATTGCCTTTTGGAAAAACTGCAACACTCTTTTCTGAAACAGTCTCGGTTGCTGGCTGTTTTTGACAAGCGAAACCTAAAACAGTTATAAAAACCAATGTTAATACAATCGATATCTTATTTCTATTCATTTTATTTTCCTTTTATTATTGAACAAGTTCTATTCTTACATTTAATGAACCAGGAGTTTTAAGCAAATCAACTCCGCTTGTTATTTCACCAAATTTAATAAGAGAGCTGGCATATCCAAAATCTTTATAAAATATTGCCAAATTACCCCAAGGGGCAAAATAAGTTATATCACCGATTTTTGCACTTGTACCAGATGGAGCACTTTCAGTAGAAAGTTTTCTATCAAGGTAACTTATTTTTTCAGTATTTGCGTAATCTTCTAATTCCAAATCCAATGGTAACAATGAAATGAAATCTCTTGAAGTTGGATTATCATCTAAAACAGCCTCAATAACTTTGTCACCCATAATTATTTTTAACTCATATTTTTCTGAATTACTCATCTTATCACCTGCAACTATTTGCTGATTATCACAATAAATACCAATAAATCCTAACGAAATCAGTATTACTATATATTTTATTCTTTTACTCATCATTTTTTAATTTTCTATTACAATTGCCGGTTCTTCATTTATCGCTTTCAATCTCATTATATCTTTTTGTTTTGTAACAAGGTAAACTCCAGCAACCACAAGCACAACCGCAATTGGCTTATCCCAAGTAAGAATATCTTGCCCAACAATAATTGCTACCACAGAAGCAACAATCGGCTGTAAGTTCATAAATATGCTTACAGTGCTTGCTTGTAATCTGTTAAGTGCAACGGGAAGCAAGAAAAAAGCAATGAGGGTCGAAAAGAAAAGTGCAAACCCTAATAACATAAATCCCATTATAGATGTATCGTTGCCGTATATAGTTTGATTAGGAAGTTCCGAAAAACTAAACGGTGTAATTACTAAAGCTGAAACTAAAAACATCCACTTTACAATAGTTATCGGCTGATATTTTTTTGAAACTTCTCTTGTTAAAATCAAATAAACCGCATAACAAACAGCACAAAGTATCGAAAAGAAAATACCTAGTAAATTGTTTGATCCCCCGCTACTGCTTTGTGTTTGAAGAATAATAAAAGCAGCACCGGAAATACTTAAAACAACACCAATCATTTTTTGTCGCTGAACAATTTCCTTAAGAAACACCGCAGAAATCAATAACACTACAACTGGAGTTAATGCCATAAGCAAAGAAAAGATAACTGGCGAAGTAAGTTTTAGTGATTGTGAAAACAAAAATTGAGTTCCTACAAATCCTAAAAGTCCACCGATTAAAATAATTCCAAAATCTTTTCCAGCTATTTTTTCTTTCTTTGTAAAAAGACTGACAAGCCAAAAGACAACCGCACCAAACAGCATTCTAGAAAATGTATATCCAACCGGAGTCATCCAATCAGCCATTAATGCTTTTGTAACCGGAATATTTAAACCAAAGATTACATTAGCAGATACAACTGCAAAGACTCCTTTGTATTTTTCATTCATTAAAGTACTTCTCTTTCTATTTATCTTTTAGTATCAACGTTTATTTTACTTTACAATCAAATCAATTAGCAGTAGTTATTATTATTTGCCGCTATAAACCGGGAACATACTTGCATCACCATAATCTTTTATCTGTTCCATATTTTTCAATACTTCCATATCTTCATTAGAAATTTCAAAATCAACATCGGCATTGTTTTTCATATGATCTGGATTTGCAGTTTTTGGCAATGGTAAAAGTCCCAATTGAAGATCGTAACGTATTGATAATTGTGGTACTGAAACGCCATATTTCTCAGCCATTTTTAATACTGCTTCATTTTTCATTAACTCACCGTGCGCAACTGGCGAATAAGCTTCAACAAGAATTCCTTCACTTTCGCAATATTCAATTAGCTCTTTAGGCGTGTTGCTTATGTGAGCTAAAATCTGATTAACCATTGGTTTTACTGTACAAGTTTTTAGAATATTTTCAATGTCTGCTTTTTTGAAGTTAGAAACACCAATAGCACGAATTTTGCCAGCTTTGTATGCTTCTTCAAGAGCTTTCCAAGCTTCACGGTTTCCTTCAGGGTATGTATCATCACCACCATATTCTGCCCAAGGTTTTGGACTGTGGATAATCATCAAATCAATATATTCTAGTCCCAAAGCTTTAAGTGAATTATCAATTGATGCAACAGCTTCGTCATATGATTTTACTTCTGCTGCAAGTTTTGTAGTCACAAATAACTCTTCTCTTTTAACGCCAGACTCTCTAACTCCTTCACCAACACCGTTTTCATTTTGGTATGCCTGCGCTGTATCTATATGTCGATATCCAATTTCTACAGCATCTTTAACTGCCTGCACAGAATCTTCATCATTTATAAACCAAGTGCCTAAACCTAATTTTGGAATTTCAACTCCATTTGCCAATGTATATTTTTCTTGTAACATCATAACTTATATCTCCTTGTTTTGTTCATAAAAATTTATCTTTTACGAAAAACAGTTTTATTTATGGTCTATTTCTTTTCTATTCATTTTTCGATCCTAATTTAAGAAATCAATTTCCATAGGACGTATACAAAAGGAGGAAATTCTGATACATATTTCGGAACAAGGCTCCAAATTAGAATTTTGTGCAAAATGAAGCTTAAAAAACCATTAACCAGATATCTTAAAAGAAATATTTCAGTTAAGCAGTTTTGAAAAAATCAGCTCTTAATATTTATCCAGTATGGTGAAAGAGAAATTTAATATTTAATGTAAGTTTTGCTTGATCAAACAGAAAGCAAAAAAATTCGAACAAATAAGTGTGTTTTTATTTCAGAAGGATTAACTTTTTTATATCTGTAAAATTGCCGGTTTCTAACTGGTAAAAATATACACCGGATGATAATTGACTTCCATCAAATTCAACTTGATAGGAACCAGCTGTCTGCGCCTCATTTACTATAGTGGCTACTTCTTTTCCAAGCAGATTATAGACTTTTAACTTCACGAGTTGAGAACCATTCTGACCGGCATTTGGAATTGTATATTGAATAGCTGTAGCGGGATTAAATGGATTAGGATAATTCTGACCAAGAGAAAATTTATTTGGAATTTCTAAACCGCCGCTTTCACCATCAATATCAGTAGTTGAAGCTAATTCAAATGTAACAGTTACATTACCAGAGCCAACAGCATCAGCAAGTCCGGCTGCATCATCTATCTGTCCAATTTTTATAAAGCTGTATGCGGTGTTGAAACTATCGTAATAAAGCACTAAACACCTGGAACTCCATATCATTAAATCCCCGGAATAAATCATTCCCGGATTTGTTGCAGTACCCGGGAAGTTAGTTTCTAACCAATAAAATTTCTCATTGTTATTCAAATCTGTCATATCAACTGTTATTGGCAGCAATGTTTTAAAAACCTCTGCCGCTTCACTATCATTAAGTGTAGCGATAAAAGTTCTATCACCAATAATAACATTCACTTTATTTCCATCAATCTCATTTATTGAATATAAATCATTTTCTTTGAGCCAATCAATAAGTTCATCTTGCGAATCATTTATTTTATAAGCTCTTATCCAAAGGGCATCGATAAAATTAGCGTTTGGGCATAGACGGTGTGCATCTTCAACTGTACCGGCAATACCACTGCTTGCACTCGTGCAAAAAAGAGGAACTGTTTTACCAGCCAACTGATTTCCGTATTTGTTTAAAAATGACTGCATCGGAGTAGCCATACGTGAATGCCAAAGCGGATAACAGATAAAAACAGTATCATATTCATCGAGGCTATCTATTTCAGTAGCGATTTCAGGATATATGCCTTCATTATCAATCGCCTTTATTTCTTGTGAGGCAATTGGATAAAGTTCTTGATCAGAGCTTGCTGTATATGGTGTTGCAACTTCTACCTTTAATAAATCACCACCAACAAGTTCTTGAATTTCATTTGCTATTTTTTGTGTGTTACCGCTCCAAGAGTAATATACAATTAATGTTTTACCGGGAGAAGCATGTAGGAATGAAGTAATTAAAAACAGTAGAACTGGGAAGATTTTTTTCATAATTATATCCTCTTTGTTAATATTTAATTATTTGCAATGGGAAATATATAAATCAAATAACAATCTATATTAATTCACAGCGCATACTTTGTGCACCGTGAATTATACTATTACTAACTATTTTGCGTTTTCTAAAACTGCTGTAATCATTTCTTTTGTATATAATTGTTCAGCTCCCCACATTGCACCAAGAGGGAGTAATAATTTAACAAGTCTAGGAATATCTTCATTTGGAATTTTACCTTCTGTTAATGTTACCGGAGTTCCAATTTCTTTATACCAGTCAATCAAAGCATCAATACTGGCATCGGCACCTTCAACATTAAATACTTTTTGTGCAAATCTTTCAAATCGTTCAGGAAGATTATCTTTTTGCCATTTCATCCAGGCCGGTACAACTATTGATAATCCGGCACCGTGTGCAATATTATATTCTGCTGATAAAGTATGTTCGATAAAGTGAGTATCAAATCTATTAGCTTCAACACCGCAGAAAGTAGAAAAGTTTAATGCTTGAGTAGCAGCCCACGCAAACTCAGCGCGTGCTTCGTAATTATCAGCATCCTTTAATAAAATATTAGTTGTACGAACAACTGTATTTAATATATTTTCTGAATGTGCTAAAATAAATTCCGGGATATAAGCAGCAGAAAAATACATATCCAAAGTGTGCGCGAAAATATCGGCAGCAGAATAAACTAGATAATCTTTAGTTACAGATGCTTGTAATTCCGGGTTAATTACCGAAACCGTTGGGAATGTTGCCGAACCTCCAAGGCTAAATTTCTCTTTTGTTTCTTCTTTTGTAACAACAGCAAAATTGTTCATTTCACTACCGGTTGCCGCAAGTGTCATAATATCAAATATTTTTAATGCTTGGTTTGCAAATGCTTTAAATGTAAAGAAATCCCAAACATCTCCTTCATACATAGCACCTGCAGCAATTGCTTTTGAAGAGTCAAGCACCGAACCGCCGCCGATAGCTAACACCGCTTCAACTTTAGTTGATTTTGCAAGTTCAACCCCTTCATAAACTTTACTCAATACCGGATTACTTACAACACCGCCAAGCTCTTCGTAGCTAATGCCTTTATCGCTAAGCGATTTTGCAACAGCATCAAACAAACCATTTTTTTTAATTCTTTCTGATCCATAGACAATTAAAACCTTTGATACACCATATTCTGAAATGTATTGTCCAATGTTATTTTCTTTTCCCTTGCCAAATTCAATTCTGGTTGGGTTGTAATATGTGAAATCTCTCACTGTTAACTCCTTTTATAAATTATATCTATTGTATTTCAAAAATTATTTTTTCTACGCTACCAATTTAGCTTGTAAAAACTAAATCAAATTATACAAAAGGCGGAAAATCTTATACAAATTTCCTCGTACTAATATTTTTGATATTATTAATTATCAAAAGTAATTCTATAAACCATTAAGATCTATTTTTTCTAACCAAGTTCAAGAACGTAGAAGATTTAATTTAAATACATGGCACTGCTTAGAAACTTAATTAAAATTATTACAAGAATTCTTTTTATATGAATTATTTTCTAGAGCTATAATTTCCTGATATTTTGGATAAAAAAACGGATTATTCAGACATAATATAAACTCTTCAGTGCTCTTCAAATCTATAAAAAAATATTTTTATTTTTTTTGGAAGAATTATAACAAATCATTAGGTTTGCACCTAACATTGTTAGAATTTATAACGTGGTTAACGTGGGAAGTAAAGAAAGAAAACTTAGAGAAAAAGAAACTGTTAGAAAAAGTATTTTAGATACAGCATTGGAAATTGTAGCAGATGAAGGATGGGAAGCAGTTACAATTCGTAGGATTGCAGATGCCATTGAATATGCCCCTCCAATTGTTTATGAGCATTTTAAAAATAAAAAAGATTTACTTGAACATTTGATATTATTTGGCCATAGAATGTTGCATAGTAATTATGAGAAAGTAAAGAAAAATGAAAACGATCCTAGAAAAATAATATTACATCTATCCGAAAGTCATTGGGATTTTGCATTTAAGTATTCTCAATTATATAAATTGATGTTCAGCATAGAACGTCCAGCAGCTAATGAAGAAATAAAAACAATTATTCTTGAAGTTAAAAAATTGTTTCAAAAAATATCTAATGGCAAAGAAGAGACAGGAGATTTAATGTTTAGCTGGATGTGCATAAACCATGGATTTATTTTTAGTGTTATGCGAATAGAGAAACCCTCGAAATTAATAAAAACCCAGCCCAAAAAGCTTTTCATAAATTCAATAGAAAGATTTTTAAGGGGTATTTAACTTTTTTTTACTAAAAATCTAACAATGTGAGAAAATATATTACCGTTAAGGATAATCAACTTAAAACTAATTATTAAATAAAAAGATAAGTTATGAGAAACAAAACACTTTTCGTTGGAGGACTTTTAGTCCTTATTTTTTTAGCATCATGTGGAGGCAAACAAAAAAAACCGCAAACTGTTGGTTCATTTCCGGTTGCTGTTTTAACACCTCAAGATGCTGAACTTCAAAACGTTTATCCGGCTGTACTAAAAGGTGAAGTAGATGTTGAAATAAAGCCCCGGGTAGATGGATATGTTGAAGCTGTTTATATTGATGAAGGATCTCTTGTTACTAAAGGACAGGCTTTGTTTAAGATCAATGCACCTTCAGCAGTTAATGCTCTTGAAACAGCTCAGGCAAATTATAATACTGCCAAGTTAGATGTTGAGAGAATGCGTCCACTAGCAGAAAAAAATATCATAAGCGATGTGAATTTGCAGTCTTTTGAAAATGTTTATGCATCGGCAAAAGCAGCATTAGAAAATGCAAAAGCAACAATGGGATGGGCAACCGTTAAAAGTCCTATAAATGGTGTAGTTGGTACAATTGATTATCGTTTGGGAAGCTTAGTTAACAGCTCATCTGTTTTAACAACTGTTGCCAACACGTCTCAGATTATTGCGTACTTTTCTATGAATGAAAAAGAAGTATACAGCCTTCTAAACAAGACAGAAGGCACAACAAAATCTGAGAAAATAAAAAACATGCCGGAAGTAAAATTGGTACTATCTAATGATAAAGAATATGATCAAATGGGTAGTATACTAACAATATCTGGTGTTGTAGATGAAAATACCGGAGCAGTTAATTTTAGGGCAGCTTTCACTAATAAAAATGGTTTGCTGTTAAGTGGTAGTAGTGCAAAAGTAGTTATTCCTAAATATTACAGCAATGTGTTAATGGTTCCTCAAACTGCTGCTTTCCAGCGTCAAGATAAAATATTGGTTTATAAAGTAGAGGGAGATTCTGTTGTTCAGAAATTAGTTAGTGTATTGCCAACTGCTGACGGTAAAAAGTTTGTTGTTCTTGATGGGCTTGTCGGCGGCGATAAAATAGTTACTGAAGGAATAATCAATTTGAAAAATGGTCAAAAAATAAAAATTCAATAAAATTTAAAGAATACAAAAATGTTAAAAATATTCATAGAAAGACCGGTACTCTCTACTGTAGTTTCAATATTCTTTATTGTATTGGGTACCTTAGGAATAGTTACCTTACCGGTTGAACAATATCCGGATATTGCTCCCCCAACGGTAAGAGTTTCAGCAGCATACAGTGGTGCAGATGCTGAAACTGTAATGAACAGCGTTATTGTTCCGTTAGAAGAACGTATTAATGGTGTTGAAGGAATGACATATATGACTTCTTCTGCTTATAATGGTGGTGCTTCAAGTATTCAAGTATATTTTGCTCAAGGTGTTGACCCTGACATTGCTACAATACTTGTTCAAAACAGGGTTTCGCAAGCAACCCCTTTGTTACCTGCAGAGGTAAACCAAGTTGGTGTTACCGTGCAGAAACAACAAAGCGGTAATATTTTAATGATTCAACTAATGTCTAAAAATCCGGATTACGATGCGACATTTGTTCAAAACTACGCGGAAATAAATATTATCCCGCAGATTAGCCGTATTACTGGCGTGGGTAGTGTAAGTAGTTTTGGTGCCGGTGCTTATTCAATGCGTATATGGCTAAAACCAGATGTAATGAAAGCATATAAAATTACAGCAGCGGAAGTAATTTCGGCTTTAAGTGATCAAAATATTGAAGCAGCTCCAGGTGAACTTGGAGTGCAAAGTGATCAAACTTTTCAGTATACATTTAGCTTTACCGGTAAGCTAGAGTCAGCTGAGGAATTTGAAAATATAATTATTCGCTCCAATGGTTCACATATATTACGAGTAAAAGATGTTGCTAATGTTGAACTCGGGGCACAATCATATCAATACTCAACTACCGGGGATGGCTATCCGGGTTCTATGCTAGCCATAAGTCAGACAGCCGGTTCAAACGCGCAAGAAATTATTGAACAAGTTAAAAACCTTATGGATGAAGCTTACAAGTCTTTTCCTGAAGGTATTGAGTATAGATATAGAATGGATGTTAGTGAGTTTCTAAATGTATCTATTGACAAACTAGTTGAAACATTAATCGAAGTTTTTGTCCTCGTATTCTTGATAATTCTAGTTTTTCTACAAAATTTTAGAGCTACATTTATTCCTGCAATCGCCGTTCCGGTTTCCGTTATCGGTACATTCATATTCTTACAGCTTTTCGGCTTCTCAATCAACTTGCTAACATTATTCGCGTTAGTGCTGGCTATAGGTATGGTTGTTGACGATGCTATCGTTGTTGTTGAAGCAGTTTACGCCAATTTAGACGCGGGTGAAAAGAATTCGAAAAAAGCCGCTGTAAAAACCCTTGGTGAAATTTCATCGGCTATTATTTCGATGACTTTAGTTTCATGCGCGGTATTTATTCCTGTAAGTTTTGTAGGTGGAACTAGTGGTGTTTTCTTTAAACAATTCGGGCTTACCCTGGCTGTTGCAATTATGATCTCGGGTATTAATGCTTTAACTTTAAGCCCGTCTTTATCAGCTATATTTCTTAAAGCCCACAAGAAAGAAAATCTTCATGAAAAAAATATAATAAAGAGATTCTATAATTTATTTAATCATTTCTTTAATGCTGCAACAAATATCTATGAAAAGGTTCTTCGAGTTTTAACAAGGAAAAGCCTTAGATGGATATCTGTATTAGCTGTACTCGTCTTTTCATTCATTTTATGGTTTCTTATTAATTTGGTGCCGTCCGGTTTTATACCGCAAGAAGATAGTGGTGCCATCATGGGAATGATTTCATTAACCCCGGGTTCTTCATTAGAAGAAACCCTGCACGTTATCAATGAAGTAAACGAGATAACAGATAAGATACCGGGAATAGTCGGTGTTACATCTATAAATGGTTATAACTTTATGAGAGGTGCAGCAAGTTCTTATGCTTCCTTCATAATTAAGCTGGCTCCTTGGGATGATAGAAACATGACAGCGGACGAATATGTTGCTGTAATGCAGCAAAAATCAGTTGCAATTAGAAATGCCAGTATTATGTTTTTCTCTGTTCCTACCATTCATGGCTTTGGTTTAAGTACAGGTGTAGAATTGAAATTGCAGGATCGTACTGGCGGTGATATACATAAATTCTATGATGTAGCAACGGAATACCTTGGAAAACTACAGCAGCGCAATGAAGTTATGGTAGCTAGTAATTCTTTCGACCCTAATTTCCCGCAGAAAAAAATTACTGCCGATATTGCAAAAATTAAAAATGCAGGCTTAACCCTAAGCGGTGTAATGACAGAGCTTCAGGCACAAATAGGCAGTATGTATGTTTCTAACTTTAATGCCTACGGGAAACAATATAGAGTAATTGTTCAGTCTGCCCCGGAATATAGAGAAAAGCTTGATGATTTACGCAATATTTATATTCAAACTGGCAATGGAGAAATGGCTCCTATTACAGAGTTCATTAAAGTTGAAGATATTTCCGGCCCGCAGGGTTTAACAAGATTTAACATGTACACTTCTATGAATGTTACAATCATTCCTAACTTTTCGGGAGGTTACACGACTAGTGATATTATAAATATTCTAGAAGAATCACCTTTGCCTGAAGGATATAGTTATGAGTTTTCAGGAATGACAAGAGAAGAAGTTGGCAGCAGTAATAATACGGCACTTATATTTGTACTTTGTATTGTATTTGTTTACTTGCTACTTTCTGCTTTATACGAAAGTTATATTGTTCCTTTAGCAGTTATCTTCTCTTTACCTATTGGTTTAGCCGGTGTTTACTTATTTGTATTTGTTTCCATGATGAACGGAAGCGGTATTGTTAATAATATCTATGTTCAAATATCACTGGTTATGCTTATAGGCTTACTAGCCAAAACAGCCATACTAATAGTTGAATATGCTTTACAACGCCGCAGACAAGGGCTAAGCCTTGTTGAAGCTGCGATAAGCGGTGCGGTTGCCCGTTTACGCCCGGTAATGATGACAGCTCTTACAATGATTATTGGCCTTATACCTCTTGCCTTTGCAAGCGGTGCCGGAGCAATTGGTAATAAATCTATTGGTATTAGTGCCGTTGGCGGAATGCTGTTTGGAACTTTTATGGGAATCTTAATAATCCCGGTATTGTTTATCCTCTTCCAAGGCCTTCAAGAAAAGTTTAGTAAAGGAAACATACAAATTGAAGAAAATAATGAAAACAACGCTCAATAATAAAAATTCATTGATAAAGAAAATGTATACTAATAAAAATATAATTAAAGTAATTTTACTTACTACAATCTTAATCCTCGGGTTAACGTCATGTAGTTCATATCAGAATCTAAGTGAATCTCCTGAAGTTGAGACAGAAGGAATAATCAGAGATGAAAACGCTAGCATAGCCGATACAAATACTATCGCAAATATTCACTGGAAAGAGTTCTTCAAAGACGATAAACTGCAAGCACTCATTTCAGAAGGGCTTCAACAAAATGTTGATATGCAAATAGCTCTAACACGTATTGAACAAGCAAGGGCTGGTTTAAGTATTGCAACCGGTGAAAAATACCCGTCTCTTGATGTTGGTGTCCAGGTAGATCATACAAGAACAAGCAGTGGCGGAAATGGAACTGATGTATTCGGCTATTCAACTCATGCAAATACATTAGGGCTTTCTGCTTCTTGGGAAATTGATTTATGGGGTAAGCTAAATGAACAGGCAAGAGCAGAATATGCAAACTATCTAAATAGTTACGAGTATAAAAATCTTGTTCAAACAGAGTTGATTGCCTCTATTGCAAATAGCTATTATAACTTGCTTTCTCTTGATGAACAATTGCAAATATCTAAAGAAACTGTTATTGCCTTAGAAGAGAATGCTAAAACTATGGCAGCGTTAAAAGAAGCCGGACAACAAAACGCGGCATCTGTTTCACAAAGTTACGCGCTGCTCTTTAGCACTCAGCTTACAGTTTTTAATTTGGAAACTTCAATTAGAGAACAAGAAAACGCGCTTTGTGTTTTGTTAAACCGTAAACCCGGTGAAATTGATAGAACAATATTAAGCAGCCAGAAAATTGTAAAAGAACTTGCACATGGAGTTCCGGCACAATTTCTTGCAAAAAGGCCTGATGTAAAACAAGCTGAATTAAGCCTACTTGCCGCTTATGCATATACTGGTTCGGCAAAAGCAAGTTTGTACCCGTCACTAACTCTTAGTGCTAAAACTGGCTATGCTGGAGATTTTAAGGACTTTTTTAATCCTGCAAATCTAGCGGCTAATTTTGTTGCCGGTTTAACCCAGCCAATATTTTATAATAACCGATTAACTGCTAACGTTGAAATTGCAGAAGCTCAACAAAAAGAAGCATTGCTTAGATTTAGCAATACTGTCCTTTCAGCTGGCCAGGAAGTTTCAAATATTCTATTTAATTATGAAACTACATTCGATAAAAAAGAATTACGTGATGACCAGATTCATTCTTTAAAAGATGCGGTTGATTTTACTAAAACATTATTGGTAGCAGGTGAAGCAAACTACACCGAAGTTTTAGCTGCTCGCCGTAATTTGCTTGCCGCACAGCTTAGCCAAGTTAATGATAACCTTGAACAATTAACATTAACAGTTGCTTTATATAAAGCTCTAGGCGGTGGAACCAACTAAGTGTTTGAAATAAGCATTCGATTTTAATAGAAAAGCTGTCATCTAATTTAAATGACAGCTTTTTTTATAATTGTTCTCTAATCCCGTAAGAATGGCATTATGGTAAATACAAAAGAAACAATAAGAACTAAAGTTCCGGAGGAACGACATTGCATTCGACTACTAGTATACCGTTCAGAAAATAACATATCAATTTAGATTGATATCATCCATTTTATATTTCCATTTAAAAATTACAGGTTCTTGATTAATCTCATCAA
>JASFMY010000101.1:0-26008 GCA_050117315.1 Ignavibacteria bacterium | reverse complement strand
CACGAACCTGTCGGTCTTTTGGCAAGCGGAGTTATTTCTGTGCTGAGATTGCCCGCCTTCTTACGGCTCATAGTATACTTGTTGCAAATTGGTTTTGGGATTTTGCCATAAAGTCCTCCCCGCCGTACGAGACTTTGGAAGGCGGGGAGGATTTAGGTGAGTTCTAAATAAAAACTAAATCCCAAAACCTATTTGGCTTGTGTATACGACGAAAACGGAGACCAGCAGTACGTTAACTTATTAGGTGCAGATGTATTTGGTAAATATGTGCCGGACGATGCAGAGTACTATTACTACGTAAAAGACCACCTCGGCAGCACAAGAGTAGTAGTAGACGGTTCCGGCAACCCGAAAGAAGCCTACGAATACTACCCGTTCGGAAAAATAGCAAGGTCGACAACAAGCGCCGGAATAAACGTAGATGAAAAATTCACCGGTAAGGAATTGGATGATGACAATAACGAAAGAATATATTATTTTGGCAGAAGGTATTATGACGGTGATTTGGGTAAATGGCTGAGTGCTGATCCTTCAGCATACAAAAGACCGGAACTATCGCCGTACAATTACGTCCAGAATAACCCTATAAATAGAATTGATCCAGATGGGAGAGAGGATTGGTGGGCAGCACTCGAGGCTGGACTTCGTACAGTCGGCGGAGCTACAGCATGGGCAGGCGGAGTAGCTGGGATAATTGCCTCATTGGGCAGTAGTGAGTTTACTTTTGGTACTAGTGTCATGTCAACAATGAAGTGCCGTGTCATTCCCGAATGCTTTTATCGAGAATCTACTTTTATAAATTAGATTCCTGTTTAATACATGCGGGAATGACAAAGAGCAGTTAATTATATGGCTGCTAAACTTAACTTATCACCCAAATACGTCAGCGATTTATTGAAGCAGGAGACGGGTAAAATGCTTTGGACTTGATTCATCTTTATGTTGTATCCGAAGCTAAAAATACGTTAGTCTCGGGAGAACGAAGTATTTCTCAACTTGGTTTTTCCTAAGGGGACTCCTACGGGGGAAAACCCGCCGTATTTTTCTCGCCTATTTAAAAAAGAGGTTGGTATTAGTCCCAAAGCATTTAAGAACCAGATAATGAATTGAGTATTAAGAAAGCAAAACTAAATCAATAAAAGGAACCTATGATTAAAGAAACCTCTTCAAACACAAACTAACGCGATTAATGTAAAAGACTTAACTGTTTTGAATTTTCCATACTATACTACAGATCAATAGGCACAATTTGATAGGAAATAATTGTACACTTTAAAAAGTATAGGGCTATAAAACTAAGAAGTTCTAATTCAATACTATTTTAATAATGTCGCTTTTTTAACCTTTACAAAGTCTTCATTGGTAACATTTCCTTCAATTGATAGCCTAATTAAATAAATTCCGCTTGGTAAAGTTTCTGCATTCCAATTAACAGAATAGTATCCGGGCTGCTTTTCTGAATTGACCAAAAGACTTACTCTTTCACCAATTGAATTAAATATTTCCAGCTTAACATTACTAACCTCAGGAATGCCATATTTAATATTAGTACTTGGGTTAAAAGGATTCGGATAATTCTGAAATAAACTGTATTCCTCGGGAAGTTGTTCACTTTCAGCAAGAGTATTATCTACATGAACAATTGTCTCGGAATACTCATACTGTCCGTCTATATCTATTTGCTTTAACCTGTACTCTAAGCTACCGGCAGGTGGATTTTTATCAACAAATTCATAAAATTTAGGCGAATTACTATTTCCACTACCTTTTACAAAACCTTGGGTTTCCCATTCAGCTTCTGGTTCATTATATTTTCTTTCAACCTCAAATCCATAATTGTTTACTTCAGTTGCTGTTTCCCAAAGTAATCTCACAGAATTATTGAATTTCTGAGCCGAGAACGAAATTAATTCCACTGGAAGAACTGCAGTCCCCGAGAATTCAATATCAGTTGCGCCTCCTGTATTAACAACAGCAACATAGTAAGCCTGGCCAGAAGAAAACTGATCTTGTATGGGTAGTTCGTGTTCCACAAGTACTAACCATAGTTAGTTCAGAGCCCATGGTCGCATTTGTGTCGGCTGCTGTGTAAAATATAATTGTAGAAGTTCCGGAAGGTGAAGCAATTGTTACAGTTACATCACCCGAGCTAGCAGGATTAAATTTATACACTACAGCTGAAAAAGGGGTAGACGGGCTGCTATCCGGGATAGTGCAATCTGTACCTTGAAGGATTTGAGCCGCTTGGTCTACATTTACACCAGAATCGGTAAAGTTTATATCTGTAACAGAAGTAGCATCTGCTACTGAATCATTCGCAGGTGCTTGGGAATAAATCGAAGAAATTAGAACAAAGAAAAATGATAGTAAAAATAGTTTACTATTAGTGCTCTTTCGTTCATTGAATTTCATTTTCGCTCCCAATTATTTTTAAAAGTTCTTCAAATTGCCATAGTATATTGTAAATAAATTATAGGTATGATTCAAGTAAATATTATAGTATATTTGCTATGAAAAAAAAAACAAAAATACTATCATGCTTTAAATATTAAAATAGATATCAAATATTAAATCAATTTGAGGCATATTTTATAGAAACATATTAAAGAGGAATAGCAGATTACTTTAAAATTCGCATTCAATGAATTTGTAATATTTGAATAGTAAGAAGTTCTCACAAACCGTCTAAGATGGATAAAGTGAACAATTCTAGTTCAATTAATAGTGTGTCAGTAATTTTTGTCTGATATTCATTTCAATAAATTTGATAGTTTTTTAAAGATATTTTTACTCGGTTCATGCTTATTTTTCCCCAATCTCTAATGGTAGTGGGATTAATCCTATCAACTCGGCAAATTTCCTTTTACTTAAACCATGAATTCGCCTGTATTGAATAATTCTCTCTCCTAAACTATTACATCGAAAGGGCTCCGGATTCTATCCAAATCTTAAATTTTAGGAAAAACATTACCTTAGGGCTTGTGTGATTATTCTCCCAGTTGCAAATTGTCTCTTCCGTAGTTCCAATAACCTTAGCGACATCTGATTGGTAAAGATTCTCTTCTGTATTTGTTTTGAAATAATGCTCTTTAACTATAAAGGTTCGGTATGACAAAATGCGTTTAACTATGCCGGAAGAGGTTATAAAATACTTTAGGATAATTGATAACAACATAATTTTAATTAGAAGCAGAAAAATAAATCTATGAAGGGGACAATGGTACTATAATCCTATGTTTTGTTACTATATGCCGAGATTTTCTTCGTTTTTTGCTGTTATTTAGGCAGCGTAATAAACTCATGATAGTGCTTGTTACAGCTTACTGACTTAAAATTTTTAATTAAATATTTACTACCGTTGGAGATTTCATGAATAATATTGCGGAAAAGATATCGTTCAAAGAAAAAGTTGGATACGGACTTGGAGATACAGCTTCCAATCTTTATTTTCAGATGTTCGTTAATTTCTTATTATTCTTTTATACGGATATATTCGGTATCCCGGCTGCTGCTGCAGGTACTATGTTAATGGTCTCGAGATTTTGGGATGCTGCTAATGACCCGATGATGGGAATTATTGCCGATCGGACAAATACTAAACGGGGAAAATTCCGCCCGTATTTGATCTGGATGTCTGTCCCTCTTGCCGTAATAGGTGTTGTAGCTTTCATAACACCGGATTTCAGCATTACAGGTAAAATCATTTATGCCTACATTACTTTTACTCTGGTAATGATGGCATATACTGCTGTTAACATACCTTATTCCGCTTTGATGGGTGTTATATCTCCCAACTCACAGGAACGAACAAGTGTATCTACGTACCGTTTTGTACTTGCTTTCGTTGGCGCTTTTATCGTTCAGGGATTAACCCTTCCTTTGGTGGAATTCTTCGGGGGTGGCAACCAGGCAGCCGGTTTTCCAATGACAATGGGAGTTTACGGAATACTTGCCTGTATATTATTCTACATAACTTTTGCTACAACCCGCGAGCGTGTGATAGTGTCGGCAGCTCAAAAATCCTCATTAAAAGAAGATATTAAAAATCTTATTAAGAACAGACCATGGATGTATTTGCTCATAATGGGCATTTTCACTTTGGGATATATAATTATACGCAGCGGTTCAATTCTTTATTATTTCAAATATTATATCGGTGATGAAGTAACTGCCTCGCTTTTTATGGTACTGGGAACAGTTGCTGTTATCGCAGGGGTTGCATGTACACAATTCTTTTCAAAAAAATTCGGCAAGAAGAGATTTTATTTATGGGTAATGGGTTTAACAACAGTACTAACTATGTTTTTTTATTTCGTACCTAAAGAACAAATTACTCTAATTTTTATTCTTCATATACTTATCTCGTTTATAATGGCGCCACAAGCTCCGCTTCTGTGGGCTATGTATGCTGATACGGCGGATTATTCGGAGTGGAAAAACAACCGGAGGGCTACCGGGCTGATATTCTCGGCAGCTACGTTTGCGCAAAAATTTGGGATAGCAGTAGGAGGCGGTATGGCAGGCTGGCTGCTGGCGCTTTTTGGTTTTGTAGCCAACCAGGAGCAGAGTCCCGAAACACTTAACGGGATTCGTTTAATGATGAGTTTCATCCCGGCTGTTGGAAGTTTGGTGGCTTTTATAGCTGCATTTTTTTATAAACTGGATGATGATACAATGAAAAAAATTGAATTGGAATTGCAGGAAAGAAAGAGGTAGAGCAGCCGGAACCGGCAATAAGTTAATGATTTTTTAAGTACTACCGGAAGGAGAAAAAATGTTTGTACTTATTAATTATTTTAGATTTCTAAAAGCTTTTAAGTCACTCAAGATTCTTGTTGGCTTATCACTCTTTTTAATATTATTAAATTCATCATTTGCCCAGGATTATAAACTTGTTTGGTCGGATGAATTCGACGGGACTTCACTTGATACAACTAAATGGAGCTGCCAAATAGGTAACCGTCGGGGGTGGGGTAATAACGAAAAGCAATATTACCGCGCTGAAAACGCAGTAGTTAATGACGGTTTACTTACCATCATTGCAAAGCAGGAAAGCTTTGAAGGATTTGATTACACTTCGGCACGGATACATACTATAAATAAAGGCGATTGGAAATACGGTAAAATTGAGATGCGTGCAAAGATGCCAATAGGGCAGGGAATATGGCCTGCATTCTGGATGATGCCTACGAAGAGCGTTTACGGCGGCTGGCCCGTAAGCGGTGAAATTGATATAATGGAATATCTTGGACATGAAACAAAAATAGTTCACGGAACCCTGCATTACGGTGATAAGCCTCCAAACAACATATACACAGGTAAACCAGACACACTTGAAAGCGGAAATTTCCACGAAGAATTTCACACTTTTTCGGTGGTATGGGAAGAAGGAAAATTTCAGTGGTTCGTAGATGGTGAACTCTATCAAACGCAAACTAAATGGAATACTGTTGCCGCGCCTTTTCCTGCACCGTTTGATAAAGAGTTTCACATAATTCTCAACATGGCGGTCGGCGGCAACTGGCCGGGTTATCCTGACGAAACCACTGAATTTCCTCAGGAATATATAATCGATTATGTCAGGGTTTACCGGAAGGTGGATGATCAACAAAAATAAGCCTGCCGGTAATACAAGAAAGGAGTAACGGACGTTTATGTATATACAAAGTATAAAAGGAAATATTCTTGTTAATAAGAAATTGATTGCTCTTTTGTTTTTACTTCTTTTGATGGGGCTGCCTTTCAAATTTTTTATAGCACAGGATTATCAACTTGTTTGGTCCGATGAATTTGACGGTGATGCACTTGACGAAACCAAGTGGGAATATCAGACCGGTAACGGTCCGCCGTCCGGGTGGGGCAATAACGAATGGGAATATTACAGGGCAGAAAATGCAGTTGTAGAAGACGGCTATCTAACTATCATTGCAAAAGAAGAAAGCTACAGCGGGTTCAATTATACTTCAGCAAGAATTCGAACTATAAATAAAGGCGACTGGAAATACGGCAAAATTGAAGTTCGTGCAAAAATGCCCGAAGGGCAGGGAATATGGCCTGCAATATGGATGCTGCCTACAGACAATGTTTACGGGGGCTGGGCTGCAAGCGGCGAGATTGATATTATGGAATACCTCGGGCATCAAACAGGTACTATCTACGGCACTTTACACTACGGAGGTGCATGGCCTAATAATACCAGCAGCGGTACATCTTATACTTTGCCAAGCGGCGGTTTTAACGAAGACTTTCATGTATTTACGCTTACATGGGAAGAAGGTAAATTCCAGTGGCTTGTAGACGGCGAACTTTATCAAACTCAAACAAGCTGGCATACTTCAGGGTATAGTTTCCCTGCGCCTTTTGATCAAAGATTTCATTTGCTTCTCAATATGGCTGTTGGAGGGAATTGGCCCGGGTACCCTGATACTACAACACAATTCCCCCAGGAATTTGTTATTGATTATGTAAGAGTATATCAGGATGAAACTGCTACCGGTATTGAAGAATATGAAAGTGAACTACCGGAAGGCTTTTTACTCGAACAAAATTATCCAAATCCTTTCAACTCCCAGACAATTATCCGCTATGAACTTTCAAAACCGGGTCATGTTGAATTGCAGCTTGTTGATATGCTTGGAAGAACGGCAGCAACATTAGTTAATAAAATTCAAGGACCGGGAGTTTATTCGGTCACGGTTGATGCATCGGACTTAAGCTCGGGGGCTTACACCTATTGTTTGAAAGTAGGTAACAAATACAGCAGACGTAAACTAATATTAATAAAATAAATTTTTAGAAGACTTTAATTGATGAATAAAACAATGATATATGTTGGAGAAACAGCTCTAAAAAAAGAGCACAAAACCATAAACGGCGAAATAATAAAAATAGATAACGAAAGTTACTATAAGATTTATAACTATGATGAAATGCCTCCTTTTCTGATGAGCATTGTTAGCGATTCCGATTTATGGATGTTTATATCAAGCAACGGGGCGCTGACCGCGGGAAGAAGAAATCCTGATAGCGCTTTATTCCCGTACTATACCGATGACCGTATTCATGATTCACATAATATAACCGGCAGCAAAACGGTAGTGCTTGTTAAGAAAGAAGAAAAAGTTTTCCTGTGGGAACCCTTCTCAAATGAATACAACGGTTTGTACAAAACTGAAAGATCTTTATATAAGAATTTAACCGGCAATAAAGTTATTTTTGTTGAAACCAACCATGACTTATCCGTCACTTTTAAGTATGCATGGATGAATTGCGATAAATTTGGTTTTGTAAAAAAATCGTCTGTTACAAATAATAACTCGGTACCGGTTCACATAAATATACTCGACGGTATCCAAAACATTTTGCCTTACGGTGTAGATAGGAAATTTCAACTTGAATACAGTACTTTACTTGACGGCTACAAAAAGAATGAACTTATTGAAGACATAAATTTAGGATTATTTACACTCAGTTCAATTCCAACAGATAGGGCAGAACCCAATGAAGCTTTAAGAGCAACTACCGTATGGTCGGCAGGATTTGATAACCCGCTTGTTTTACTTTCATCAAAACAAGTTGGTTTATTCAAACAGGGTAAGCCTTTAACACGAGAAGTAAACAGCAAAGCAGAGCGCGGTGCTTATTTTCTTCAGCATGAGTTTGATCTAAAAGAAGAAGGAAGTAAACAGTGGTATATAATTGCAGACTTGAATAAAGATCATTCGGAAGTCGCTGCATTATCAAAATTCGTTTATGCTGAAGATAATTTACAACAGCAAATTGAAAATGAGATTTTTAATGATACTGGAAGCCTAAAAATTAAAGTTGCCGGCGCAGATGGTTTTCAGCTTAGTAACGATCCTTTAATAACCGCACGGCATTGCTCAAATGTTATTTTTAATATTATGCGCGGGGGAGTGTTTGATAACAATTACCGGGTAAGCAAAAATGATTTTGTTGAGTTTATTCAAAAAACAAATATTAAGATAAGAAGAAAATATTCAAACCTTTTGGGAGAACTTCCCGGCCAAATAAATATTGACGACTTAATAAAAAAAATAAAAGATACCGGCGACAATGCATTTGAAAAACTATGCTGTGAATATTTGCCTTTAACATTCAGCCGCAGACATGGCGACCCGAGCAGGCCCTGGAACATGTTCTCAATAGATATAAAAGATGAACAGGGCAATAAAGTATTGAATTACCAGGGTAATTGGAGAGATATTTTTCAGAACTGGGAAGCACTTGCAATATCGTTCCCCTGTTACATTGAAAACATGATTGTAAAATTTGTCAACGCTTCAACAGCCGATGGTTATAATCCTTATAGAGTTACAAGAGACGGCTTCGACTGGGAAGTGCTCGATCCAACCGATCCGTGGTCTTACATCGGCTACTGGGGTGATCATCAAATTATTTACCTTTTAAAACTGCTTGAACTATCTGCAAAGTTTCACCCGGGTGTTATACAAACATTACTTACAAAAGAAATTTTCGCATATGCAAAAGTTCCTTACAAAATAAAATCATACCAAGAAATTCTTAACGATCCTCATAATACTATTGATTTTGATTCCGAACTCGATGCAAAAATCAGAGAAAAAGTAAAAGAAATTGGAGGGGACGGAAAATTTATAATAAATGAGAACAATGAAGTTTATCAAGTTAATTTAACTGAAAAACTTCTTGTCTCAGCGTTAACAAAACTGTCAAATTTTATCCCCGAAGCAGGAATATGGATGAACACGCAGCGACCGGAATGGAACGACGCCAACAATGCTTTGGTGGGATACGGTGCGTCAATGGTAACGCTTTATTACTTAAGACGCTACGTTACTTTTTTTATAAAACTATTAAAGGAGGTGGAATCCGGGCAGATAAAAATTTCTACAGAAGTTCTGGAACTGTTTTCAACAATTAACCGGGCTATGACGGAATTTAGAAACCTGTTGAATGAAAAAATCAGTAACGGTAATAGGAAAAAAATTCTTGATAAGCTTGGGCTTAAAGGGAGTAACTACAGGCTGAAAATTTATTCCAAGGGTTTTTCCGGTATAAAAGAAAGCTTACCGGTTTCAGAACTAGTTACGTTTCTTAAACTTTCATTAGAATATATAGATCACTCAATAAAAGCCAATAAAAGGGATGACGATCTATATCATTCATATAACCTTATAAAGATTAACAATGATAATGAGATTTGCATAAGTAACCTTTACGAAATGCTGGAAGGGCAGGTTGCAATTCTAAGTTCATCATATTTATCATTTGAAGATTCTATAAAGCTGTTAGGTTCAATGAGAAAGAGCAAGTTATACAGAAAAGATCAGAACAGCTATCTTCTCTACCCTGAACGGCAGCTTGCACGCTTTACCGAAAAAAATATTATCCCCGATGAATTATTGGAGTTATCGCAGGTTCTTCAAAATGAAGCCGGTAAAAGTATTGTTGTTAACGATGTCAACGGCAACGTTCATTTTAACAGCAAGTTCAGAAATGCTTCATATCTAAAACAAGCTTTAAAGGAGCTAAAAAAAGATAGTCAAGAAGACAAAGAAAAAGAACTGATCTTAAATATTTATGAATCGGTTTTCGATCACCAATCATTTACGGGTCGTTCAGGTACTTTTTATAAATACGAAGGCCTGGGGTCCATTTATTGGCATATGGTTTCGAAATTGCTTCTATCATTACAAGAAACCTTTTATAGGGCAGCTGACGGGGGTGCTGATGTATCTATCCTGGAAGAGCTGAAGAAGTATTACTATGAAATTAGGCTTGGGATAGGCTGTCACAAAAGTCCGGAACTTTACGGTGCTTTCCCCATAGACCCGTATTCTCATACACCTGCAAATGCGGGAGCCCAGCAGCCGGGTATGACCGGCCAGGTTAAAGAGGATATTATTTCAAGATTTGGTGAATTAGGACTGCAGATAATAGAAGGACAAATAAATTTCAACCCAATTCTATTGGATGAAAAAGAATTTTTAATCAAGTCACAAGTTTACCGTTATTATGATGTGAACGGCAAGTATCAAACACTAATGTTAAACCCGGGAATGTTGGCATTTACGTTTTGCCAGGTACCCGTTGTTTATATAAAATCGGATGAGCAGAAAGTTATTATAACAAAAGAAGACGGAGTTGAAGAAGAAATAGACGGACTATTGCTGGATAAAACTATGAGTAAGATGATTTTTGAACGTGTAGGCCGGATGACAAAAATAAAAGTCTTAATTAAAAGTTAAGTTAAAAAATAAAGGACAAAGAAAATGAATAAAAGTTGCTTACTAATTTTGTTTGCTGCTTTAACTATAATTTTTATTCCGTTAAAAGCTCAAACAAACGGAAAGATTAAAGGGAAAGTAATTGACAAAGATACCGGTACCTCGTTACCCGGGGCAAACGTATTCTTGGAAAATACAAACTATGGTACCGCTGCCGATATGGACGGAAATTACTTAATAGAGAATGTACCTCCCGGAGAATACACTCTTAAAATCAAATATCTCGGATATACTTCGCAAAGCTATGAAATAGATGTGCAGCCGGGCAAAACCCTGGAGTATAATGCAGGATTGGGGTATATGATTATTGAGAGCGAAGAAGTTATAATAACAGCCCAGGCTGTTGGTCAGATTCAGGCAATAAACCAGCAGATTTCAGCATCCTCGGTTAAGAATGTTGTTTCCTCGGCAAAGATACAAGAATTACCGGAGTCAAATGCAGCAGAAGCGGTCGGACGTTTACCCGGCATCTCTCTTCAACGTGAGGGAGGGGAAGGAAATAAGGTTGTAATACGCGGGTTATCTCCTCAATACAATAAGATTTCAATCAACGGTGTTAGTATGACTGCCACCGGTGATGAAGACAGAAGTGTTGACTTAAGTATGATCTCACCTAACGTTCTGGACGGCATTGAAGTAAGTAAAACTGCAATGGCAGATCAGGAAGCCGATCAATTGGGCGGAACAGTGAATTTTTTACTTAGAGACGCGCCTGAGAAACCAACCTTAAATGTAACTGCACAGGGCGGTTTCAACGGTCTGCACGAGGAATTTAAAAACTATTATTACGTCCTCGGCGGCGGTATGAGATTTTTAGATAATAAACTCGGTGTATTTGTGCAGGGAAATTTGGAAAATACAGATAGGAGCAGCAACAGGGCAGAGGCAGGATATGATATAGAATACGATTCTCTTGTAATTGCAAACGGTTTGACTTTCACGGATGTTAGGCGGACAAATGAAAGGATGGGCGGTGTTCTTGTATTGGATTATGTGCTGCCGACAACTAAACTCAAACTTTATAACACAATAAACAATATTGACGTGGATGAATACTTAATGCAGGAAAATTTTGAACCCGTAGGAAGAACACATAACTATACCGGTATAGATTCGAAGAGAAGCACTTTTGTTATGGTTAATTCCTTAAAACTGGAACAGACGTTAGGGCAATATAAAATTACGGGAGATTTCAGTTACTCAAAATCAAAAACGGACGTACCTGAGACAATATCAATGAATGCTTATGAAAACAATGCATTTGATGAAGGGTGGTCATGGGATGATTATTCAATAAACCCGTTTGAAATTACGACGAAAGCTTACAATAATATTGAGGAGAGCAAAGTAAACCAGTTTTACGGAAGCAGCAGCGAAACTTTGGAAGAGGAGTTATCAGCCAAACTTAATTTTGAAAGAGAATTGAAAACAGATTTTGCTGCTTTTCATTTAAAGATAGGGGGTGCTTATAAACATAAGTACAAAAAATATGACTTTGATCAGTACGAAATACCCTTGGGATGGCAGGATATGGCTTTTACAAGGTTGTATTTAACACAAAAATTCGGCGTTACCAATTATGACTACGCAAATGACGATTTTCCTTATGCCCCGTTTATTGACACGGATTACGATGCCGGTGATTTCAAATCGGGCGGAGATTATATAATCAGCCGTGTCCCGGATCAGGAAATAATGACCGAAGTATATCAAGAAATAAAGAATCTGAAAACCGTTAACGGAACCTCAACAGGCAAAACTCTCTGGTATGATTACACAGATTCCAATCTTAATGATTATTCAGGTAATGAAGACTATTATGCGGCCTACATCTTGCCCAAAATTACATTCGGTAATAGTGATATAACATTCATCCCGGGATTCAGATTTGAACATACGGTAACGGAATATACTGCCAACAGGTCTAACGGCCCCGGTAAGCCTACCGATCCGTTTATTTATTTCTCCTATACATCAAAAAGAGAAAATTCTTACCTGCTTCCTATGATTCATCTTAAATACCAGGTTTACGACTGGTTCGATATTCGTGCAAGCTATACACAAACACTCGCGCGACCGAATTACAACAGGATTATACCCACATGGAACGCATCTGGAACAGGTATTACGTGGAATAACGTTGACCTGAAACCTGCACAAGCACAAAACTTTGATATTTTCTTTTCATTTTATTCAGATAAAATCGGGCTTATTAGCATAGGCGCTTTTCAAAAGGAAATAACTGATTTTGTTTTAGCTACCACAACATTTATAGCTGATACTTCTCTAATAAGGCCTGAATGGCCGGAAACAGTTGTCAAGGGCGGCTCCATAAGCGGATATATTAATAACCCCGGTGTTGCCAAATTACGCGGGATTGAAGCTGAGTGGCAGTCCAGTTTCTGGTTCTTGCCGGGAATATTAAAAGGACTGGTAGTAAATATTAACTACACTTATACAGACTCGGAAATTAAATATCCTAAATATGTGCCTATATACGAACGTATATCGGGACCTTTACCGATTTTAAAATTGGTAGGCACCGAGGACCAGGGATATTATGACCGCTTATTAGACCAGCCTACACATATAGTAAACTTTACCGTTGGTTTTGATTACGAAGGTTTCTCTATACGGGGTTCAATGCAATACAAATCAAACGTTTTTGTATCAAATAATTTCTATGAGGAATTACGAGCAACCACCGACCCGCTGACTTTATGGAATATGAAAATCCGTCAGAAATTGCCTGTTGACGGCTTACAGGTATTCCTGAATGTAAATAACATATCGGAATCTGTAGATCAAACATCAAACTATGGTACCGGATATTTTACAAGCAGAAGTTATTACGGTTTAACTGCAGACATGGGTGTAACATATATATTAAACTAATTTTTCAAATAACACAATTAATTAAAGAAAAGGAGGAGTTTTAGGATAACCGAAATTTAAACAGAATTTCCAGAGTCTTAAGCAAAATTATTAACTAACAACCTAATAATTAAGGAGTAATATTATGATTCAAAAATTTATTTTTACAAATCTATTCTTAGTAATCTTTGTGGGAACGTTATTAGCCCAGTCTGCAGACACAGTGTTAGTTCCGGCAACCCTGGATGGCGAACCGTATTATGATTCGCTTATCGACTATATAGTTGCAGATACAAACGAAGCCGGCGAACAACTCCATTCTGTTTACAGATTAGAGAGAGGCCAATTCTATATACTAAACAAATCGGTTGATTTAAGAAACCCGGTTGAAATCGTAGCATATCCGCCTGTTGAAAATGATTCTGAAAAGACTCCTCCTAAAATAATGTCGAACGTTGACGGAGAAGGAAGTACATCAACAGGGAACTTAATAAATACCTGGGCCGACATCACGCTTAAAAATCTTTGGTTAAGCGGGGTGGACCTCGGCGGAGTAAACCACGGATGGGGTCAAACAGGTGCTCTTACAGTAAATGATTCTTTAGTTACAGTTAGATTGGACGGAATCTGGTGTGACTGGAATAGCTGGTCATCTTTTGGAAGCACCCAGCCTAAAACAAAATGGTTTATAAATAATTTCCATGCAAGAAATGAACAAAATGAAGGTGATCAATGGACTACCTTTTTATTCTATTTAGAAGGGGCTTCAGTTATTGATACATTTGTAGTAACCAACAGTTCTTATTTCCAATCCAACAGTTGTTTCCTCTTTCCGCCTTCAGTTGTCAATTACTTAGAGGTTAATCACTGTACATTTGTTAATTCTTATAAATGGCCTTTTCATCAAACACAATGGCTTAATGCTAAGTTTACCAACAATATATTCTACAATTCAGGCGCTCTTGGTTTAACGGAAACTGAAGCTGAATCACAGGACCCGGAAGGGTTAATGTTTGGGCTAATTAACGTTGATACCCTGTTTGCCAATAAAGCAGGCGGCGATACGTTGATTAGCGAGTATACTATCCCGGAAAACGAAAGACAAATTGAAGTAAAGAATAACCTCTGGTACTACAGCTCTGAAATTGAAAATTATTATACAAACCATGATTCGGTATGGCATCCCGTATTTATGAACGAACGCACCGAAGCTATGTTTGCCGATGATACTGAATGGCCCGGCCTTGTTGCTGAAAACAACTGGAATCAAGACCCGCTATTTAATGACTTTTCAGGTTTGTCCGATGCTGTTGCTTTATTGGCACAGGCTTGTACCGATATTAGAGCCGGAAGTACACACGAATGGGAATGGGACGGTGATAAGGAATCAAATCCTGATTATTATAAACTACTTATCCAGTACCCGACTGCTGAAAACTTCAGATCATATTCCGGGTTAACTGGCACAGACGGCAACCCGCTTGGCGATTTGTCATTCTATCCTGAAAGTGACCTCACAGATGCGGAAAGTGTAGAAGAGCTTCCCGTAAAATATAATTTAAGCCAGAACTACCCTAATCCTTTCAACCCGTCAACTACAATTGAAGTAACAATCCCGGAATCGGGAATTTTTACTTTGAAAGTTTACAACGTGCTTGGACAGGAAGTAGCAACACTTCTTAACGGCCAAATGAATATTGGACATCATCAGGTAACATTTGATGCAAGTAAATTGTCGTCGGGTTTATATATTTACAGATTGAGCGGTGATAATGTAAACCTTACTAAGAAAATGATGCTTCTGAAATAAAATCATGATTATCTTCCGGGAGCGTCCGAAATACGGACGCTCTTTATTTATATCGTTCTTTACAATAATAATTGGTAACAAAGGTATTTTTATTTATCGTATAACAATCATGATAATGCCTTATAATTTTAAGACCATGTGTAATATGAAATATTGAAAAAGGAATTTTGTTGTGAATCAAAAAAAATCCAATCCGCTTAATACTGTGTTATTGATAATAATTCAGTTTGTCTTTCTATCTTCCACAAATATTAAAGCATTCAAAAACAATAACGCTTCTGCATCAAACGGGAAATCGTTTTATACTGTATCGCTTAGAGACGACAAGGCTGTTTATCTTACTCCCGAAAATTTCCATGTCACGCCTAATAAAGACGGTGATGATTCGGACGCTTTGCAAGCCGCAATTAACAAAGTACAGGAGCAGTCGGTCTTCGGCATAGTAATGATTCCCGGAGGAGAATACCAGATTTCCAAAACGATTTATGTTTGGAAAGGAATCCGTTTGATTGGATACGGAAAAGAACGTCCGGTATTTGTACTTGAAGAAAATACCCCGGGATTCCGGGAAGGTGATGAAAAATATATAATTCATTTTGTAAGCGATAAGCCCCGTGAAGGCAGACCCATAAGAGATGCCAACCCCGGTACATTTTACAGTGCGATAAGTAATATTAATTTTAAGATTGAAGACGGCAACCCTGCCGCTATAGCTGTTCGTTCCCATTTTGCCCAGCATTGTTACATTGCTCATGTAGATTTTAATATAGGCAACGGGAAAGCCGGTGTTGAAAAAATAGGAAATGAAATTGACGACTGTCGTTTCTTCGGTGGTGAATACGGGATAATTACCACCAAGCCTTCGCCGAGCTGGCCTTTTCTTATGATCGATAGTTATTTTGAAGGACAGAAGAAAGCTGCTGTTTCCACTGAAGAAGGCGGCTTAACACTCGTAAGAAATTATTTTAAAAATGTTCCGAGCGCTATAGTTGTAAATCCCGATCGTGCTGAAGAGCTCTTTTTAACTGATTCCCGTTTCGAAAATATAAATGGTCCCGCTATTGTTATAAGCGATGAATATAATGCGCGTCCGCAATTCAACTTAAAAAATGTTGTTTGTATTGACGTTCCGACTTTAGCTTTTTTCCGTAAGAGCAAAAGAGAAATTAAACCGGGCCACAAAGTTTATGAAGTAATTGATTTTTGCCATGGGAACCAGATTGCATATCTCGGGCACATTCCCGAAATAAAAACTACCTATGATATTAAACCCCTGGAAAGCATTCCGGCTTTTGTTAAATCTGATATTCCGGCATTACCTGATTGTAACAGTTGGGTAAACCTTGCAGAGTTGGGAGCAAAAGGAGACGGGATAACCGACAACACCGAAGCATTGAAGAAAGCAATTTCGTCTTATCAAGCCGTCTATATGCCAACGGGAAGGTATGTTGTGTCCGAAACTATTACACTTAAACGTAATACTGTACTTATAGGACTCAACCCGATAACAACACAAATTGTTTTGGCAGACAGCACAGTTGAATTCTGCGGCAAAGGCAGTCCGAAAGCGTTGCTGCAAACGCCCAAAAATGGAATAAACATTGTAACCGGGATAGGCCTGGATGTAGGTGCATACAATGAACGTGCTGTTGCAGCAAAATGGATGGCAGGTTCAAATTCACTAATGAATGATGTCCGTTTTTTAGGCGGACACGGAACATATAACGCCGACGGTTCAAGTGTACAAATCTATAACCAATTTTATAACGGTGATCCTTTTAGAGATAGGGATTGGGATTCACAGTACTGGAGCCTCTGGATAACGGAAGGCGGCGGCGGAACTTTCAAAGATATTTGGACTCCGAACACATTTGCCGAAGCGGGAATTTATATTTCCAATACCGACACACCGGGTAGAATTTATGCAATGTCGGTAGAACATCACGTAAGGAATGAAGTAATTATCCGTAATGTTTCCAACTGGAAATTTTATGACCTTCAAATGGAAGAGGAGAGTAACGAAAGCTGGCACGCACTGCCTGTTAGAATTGATAACTCAAGCAACTTAACTTTTGCCAATTTGTATCTTTACCGTGTAATAAGGATAAACTCGCCTTTTCCTTACGGTGTGCTTGTTAACTCCTCAAAAGATATTGAGTTTTGCGGAGTGCATGTTTACAGTCCGTCAAAATTTTCATATGATAACACAATTTACGATCAAACACATGATTTAGAAATAAGAGAAAGAGAGATAGCACGGTTAAATATTTCAGGTAAACCTCCAAAAGAAAATGATGATAAAAACAACTCATCTATCTTGCCAAAAGGAGCAAAAGTTGAAAAAGTTATAGGTGGTTTTGAATTTATAGACGGTGCGACAGTTGATAAAGACGGAAACATATATTTCAGTGATTCAAGATGGGGACATATTTACTGCTGGTCGCCGGAAGAAAGGAGACTTACGTTTGTTAGGGAATTGCTAGTAACTCCCGTAGGGCTCGGCTTTGACCAATCGGGTAATCTCCTTGTTTCAACAGACAACGGGGAAGTTATAGCGTTTGATCCGGCTAAACCTGAAGATGATATTCAATTACTGCAAACAGTACCTGCCGGTTCACACAATGCAAAAGTTGTTTTACTGCCGGGTCACCGCTGGCGCGATGAGCATGACTTTTTAACAATCACGACATATTCAAAAGATAATCCGCCGGTAACTCATTCATCATTCACGGCTTACGGCTGGCACGTCAAATATACTAATGCACTTACGGATCATCTTGTATCGCCGGACGGCAGTACCTTTATACCGCAGAACAATGATTTACGGAGAGCTTTTTCGTTAAGAAAAGCTGTTCCCGGTATACCTTATTTTATGGCTGATGAGTTCGGTCAGAAAACTTATAAGTTTGATGTTAATGAAGACGGTTCGCTTTCCAATCCAAAGTTGTTTGCGGAAAGAGGAGAACTTGATGTAGCAGTTGATTCCGAAGGCAATATATATATACCGGCGGGAAGTATTTTTGTTTACGATAAATCCGGCAATCAAATTGATGAAATTAAAGTGCCCGAACGTCCTGCTAATGTTGTCTTTGGCGGGAAAGATAGAAGCACCCTTTATATTACTGCCCGGTCGTCTTTATATAAAATCGAACTTAAAACCCGGGGGCGGGTAGTAGTCAAATGATCGGTCATTAAAAATTATAAAATTTGCCTCCCGGATAGATGAGGATAAAGATATATCCATTAACCGAAATGAGAATTTTATGCAGGAAAAATTGATGGGAAAATTTAGAAGAAATATAAAATTGAAAAAAACTGCTGTAGTTTTTCTTTTCTTAATACTGCCGTTAGTCCTAGATGCTCAGGTAACGGTAAGGGATACAATTATAACCTGGCATACATTTGATTACACGTTAAATGAGGACAACACAGTCCATTGGAGTACAAGCGAGGAATACGACATAGTTGAAAGAACGTTTTCCGGTATTGTACTTGAAAACGAATATTTAAAAGTAACTCTTTTGCCAGAAATGGGCGGTCGTATTTTATCTATAATTTATAAACCAACTGGGCATGAAGAGCTGTATATAAATCATGCCGGTGCGCCTTACGGGATAGGTGAGGACTGGTTCTATTATAAATGGCTTATGGTCTACGGCGGCATTTTTCCTACACTGCCCGAACCCGAGCACGGCAAAGCGTGGCTGCTTCCCTGGGAATCAACCCTGGTTAAAGAAGGTCCGGATACCGTCGGTGTACGAATGTCATGGAGAGATACTGTACAATTGGAAGGAATTAACGAAGGTAAATGGAAGTACGGGATGACAAACCTCAAATGTGATTTCACCGTTTCCTTAATAAAAGGTAAAAGTTCTGTAGAAGCCGATATAGCTTTGTACAATGAATCGGATGAGAAGCTTGATTATGAATACTGGACATGTTTAACGCTGGCACCGGGTTCCGATCCTGCCGATCCCAAATGCACTGAAGGCACGGAAATAATTATTCCCGCTACAAAAGTGAAAATCCCTTCGTGGTATCCCGATATAGCAAGCCGTGAGCAACGTATTATGGGACAGATATTTACCTTTAACACATTGCGTTATTGGGCAAACTGGTCTAATGAAGGTATTGCTTATCCGTGGGATGATCCGAACGAAAATTATTGGGGACTTATTAATCACGATAACGGTGAGGGAATAATCCGTGTTTCGGATAACAATAAAACACCCGGTATAAAGATATGGGCATGGGGATACGAACAAAGCCAGGATATTGACCCGTTTAAGGATCCCGGCCAAGTTAACAGACCTTATGTTGAACTATGGGCGGGGCATTCAAGTGAGTTTTTTGAAGCTGCAGAAATTGATATGAATATTGTGAAAGAGTGGAAAGAAGTTTATGTGCCTACTATAGGGCTTACAAATGTCACCAATGCCAATAATGAAATAATAGCAAACTTTAAAATTGATGATGCAAACAATGTATCCCTTGAATTTGTAACGACAAATCCCGGGAATGAATTAGATGTTTCAGTTGAAATAACCGGACAATATCCCGAAACATTAATATCCGAAACAATTTTACCCGACCCGATAAACGGTAATAATGTTACTACAAGTCTGCCTGTTAATAATTCATGGGGAGATAATGATAGTTTGGTTTGTACAATTTCCGATTCTGAGAACAGCGTTTCTTTGGCTTCATCAATTCCATTAAACTCTGTTATAACTAGAACAGATGATTATCCTCATACAATCGAAACAGATTATAAAATATATCAAAACTATCCGAACCCTTTTAACCCGGAAACAATTATTTCGTACTCTTTGCCGAAAGGCGACATTGTAATGCTGAAAGTATATGATACCTTAGGGAGGGAAGTAGCAGAACTTGTAAACGGCTTTAAGAATGCAGGAACACATAACGTTATTTTTAATGCTGCGGAAAATAATTTATCGGCGGGAATTTATTTTTATACACTGCGTACTGCAAGTTACAGCCAAACATGCAAGATGCTTTTATTGAAATAAGTATAAAACGGATTTGGGACTAAGCAAAATTAGATATCTAAACGTTTTGGCATTTCGATCCCGATGTTTTTTATCGGGAGAGAAATCTTTGAAATCAACGGGTACCGACAATTTTTTTATTTTGCAGAAACTCTAATAAATCCTCAAACATTTTTTTTATCGATAGTTTTTATACTATCTGCTTTTTCATATAATATTTTCGCCTTTCCTTTACTTCCAGTTTTTGAATATAAATCGACCAAATTTTTATAAACAGAAGGACTTGGCGGGTAATTTTTGATATTAATTTCAAAAAATTTTATAACACTTTCGGTCTCACCAATACCGGATATTGACAAACTATTAGTTTGAAGTATGTTGCATTCTTATATTTACTTACTAAAAGTAAGTCGATATATACTTGTTGCAAATTGGTTTTGGGATTTAGTTTTTATTTAGAACTCACCAAAATCCTCCCCGCCTTCCAAAGTCTAGTACGGCGGGCAGGTCTTAAAAAGAGAGGATTTTATGGCAAAATCCCAAAACCAATTTGGCTTGTGTATAATTAAGTAATTGATCAATTTAAAATAAGAGGTATTAACATGGGTAAGATTTTAGTAACCGGGGCGACAGGCAGTTTAGGCACTGAAGTAATTAATTCTTTATTAAAAAGAACAGACACAGCAAATATTGCAGCGCTTGCAAGGGATCTTTCCAAAACAGAAACATTGAAAGAAAAGGGAATTGAAATTAGGGAAGGAAATTATGATAATTTTAATTCCCTCCTTCAAGCTTTTAAAGATATTGACAAGTTGTATTTTATTTCCGGCAGTGATATTACCGTCAGAGTAAAACAACATGAAAATGTTGTAAAAGCGGCTAAAGATTCCGGGGTAAAACATATTGTATATACCAGCTTTGCAAGAAAAAACGAAACGGAAACTTCCCCGATAGTAATGGTAGCAGAAGCGCACTTAAAAACCGAGAATTGGCTTAAAGAATCCGGGCTTACTTATACAATATTAAAACATAATTTATATATGGATATTATACCAATGTTCATTGGCGAAAAAGTTTTGGAGACCGGTTTAATTTATCTGCCTGCGGGTGATGGAAAGACAGCTTTTGCAACACGCAAAGATATGGCCGAAGCGGCTGCAGTTATTCTTACAACTTACGGGCATGAAAATAAAGAGTACGATATTGCATCCGATAAGGTTTATACCTTTAAGGAAGTTGCTGTTGCCCTATCCGAAGTAACGGGAAAAGCAATCAACTATGTTTCACCTACCCAAGAAGAGTATACAAAAACCTTATCGGAAGCAAGTGTACCTGCGGAATACATTGGGGCTATTGCCGGTTTTGCAGAAGCCGTTAAACAAGGAGAATTTGAACAAACCTCCGGTACCATAGAAACTTTAACCGGTAATAAACCAACATCTTTAGTAGACTTTTTGAAGAAGGTTTATGCATCGTAAAATTCTGTATACCAACCGCCCTACCGAATATAGGCGGGTGTCTTTACGGACTCCTCATAGTTTGTCATTCCGACCGGAGGGAGAAATCTATCCTTTCCCGGTTTATAAGATTTCTCTCCGAAAGAGTTCTTGGGACATTCCCGACATCACAAATGCGACACGTCGGTAGGGACGGAATATTTTTCCGTCCCTGCATTCAAATTGTTTACGCGTCTTTCGTTTCCGGTTCCGTTTTTTTGCGGTGTTTTTCTACTTCCTCGTTATAATAGAGTTTCTGCAAAATTAGATATCTAAATGTTTTGTCATTTCGACTGGAGGGAGAAATCTTTGAAATTGTACTCTAATTGAAAGATTTCCCGCCAAAAAGACGGCGGACAGGCTCACCCAAAAAACGGGTTCGACTGACTTTTTTATTTTGCAGAAACTTTAATCATCAATAAAAAACAAAAGTTTATGAGCCGGAAGAATTGGAGTACTCGTAAACAAATGTTTAAGACCAAAATCTGTTTTTTGACCGGTTGATAGAAAATAATTAGGTAATTAAATGAATATGGATTCTCAGTAGTTAATTACGAAAGATCAAACTTAGTTATATTACTCCGGCAATAATATTCAATGCAAAAGAATAGTTCAAGATTAGTGAAGTAACAATGAATTGGTTTCGGATTTTTTCATGAACTTCTCTCTTTGTAAGAGAGATAAAAGTGAGTTCATAAAAAAAACAAAATCCGAAACCAAATTTACACTGCAACAATGCAGCCTATATTATCGCCGGAACAATATATTAGACCTTTGTGCTTGAAAAGTAACTCTAGTGTCGTGTCATTCCCGAATTCCGCCGCGGATTATCGGGAATCCACTTTTATAAATTAGATTCCCGCTTAATGAGTGTGTTGCAGAACTCAAAGACAATAATTATAGCCACGACCTTTCAGGTCGTGGACAATAAGTCTCAACAAAAACTCAGGGCTTTAGCCCAATTTTCACTAATATTTGGGCTAAAGCCTGGATTCTATTCGGTTTTTTGTTTCCGACGTGCTGAGGCACGTGGCTATTGAAACACCTAATTGAGTTTTGCAACACACCCTAATACGTGCGGGAATGACAATACAGAATCACACTAGTGAGCCCGCCGTAGTTTTAACGAAGGCTGGCCCCGCCTGTATTTTGGCGTGGGACGGTGGCAGCAATGGAATTACTTTACACCCAATTTAGGTATTATTTAATATGGGTTATACCACGATACTATCTTTATAATAAATATCATTCAAAACAATATTTATTGCAGCTTCAATTGCATTGGCATCAAGATTATCAACTATATCATTTGCCGTATGATAAAACATATTATCTCGGATTAAATCTGTTGATATTCCAATTAATGAAATCGATTTAATATCTGTTTTTGAAAAATGTGCTGCATCTGTGCCTCCTCCGCCCAAGGGAAACTTTTTCTTCGTGACTTTATAACCTAATTGATTAGCTATATTTAATATTTCATCCCCAAGTTGTTCCGATAATTGAATTGTTCCGTTTCTATCGGATATCAATAACGCTAAATCTTCATATTTGAAAATGCTGTCTAAATTCAAAACGTATGTTGGACATTCGTTTAATAATTCTTTGTTCTGGTTTATAAATGCTTGAACTCCTTTTTGTCCGATCTCTTCTCCATCATTACTCAGCACTATAATTCTTGTATGTAAAAGACGATTTGCATTTTTTTTAATTACCTCTGATATTTTGATACCAATTACACTGCTAAGTAAGTTATCACCCGCGCCGGGAGATCCTTTTCGACTATTATACCAGAACAACGGCAAGGCAAATATAGAACCGGTAACAATTGAACCAAACAAAACTGTTGAGAAAGAGGAATTCTCTCTTATTTCATTTGAAAAGGAAATTATTATTATTGATATAAAAATAAAGAGATAGAAAATAATTGGGATGAATAATCTAAAAGCATAGAGTTTCTGATTTGCTCTTAAGAAATTGCAAATATATGGACTATCGTGATGAGAGCTGATAATTATCTGCTGTTTCAATTCTCTGCTTGGTTCTATGATACCAAATACATTTTTACCGGGTTTTGCCCGGAAGAACTTATCAAATGTATTGCCAAAAAAGATAAATTGACTTAACAAATAAACTAATCCCAAAAAGTAAACTAAAAGAGCAGCATGAATAAAATTTATAACAAATAGTATTGAGCCCAAGAAATAAGCAATTGCTAAAATTGTGGGAATATAAAAAAATGCACCAGGATGTTGAGTAAAATTAGTTTCAAAAACTTTATCGCAGTATTTCGCTAATTCTTTTTTGAGGTGCTCAGCTGCTTTTATACAACTATCTGTACCCGGTAATCTTGGTCCATAAGTTTTAATAATACTGTTCGTAGTTATTAATACATCAGACACATCTTCAACATTAATTTTGATATTATTCATATTTTTTAAGCGGTATAACGATTTCTATCTTTCAAATAGGAAAGAAGAAAATTATTTAATTGTGCCACACCGAAGGCGCGTAAACTTTCCATCGGGGAAAAAGGCTAAAATAAAAGCTACCTTAATTACAGTGGCCAGAAAACTTCTTTTATTTATTTATGCTATTTGGGAAAACGGAACTATATATTCACCAGATTATTAATCTTGCTTCCACAATTAACATACGTTGTGTTTTGGTTCTTTGACATTTTCTTTTCTATTTATCCTTGACTTTTATCTCAGTACATTGTTATACATCTACTTAATCAAATCAAAAATATATTTTGATGGAATAACTAATCCTAACTTATCACCAGTATTATCTGAGTAAGTACCATGAATTAATCCAGAACAACCAAAAGAATCAAATCCTTTCATAAGTGTGCTTCCAAATCTAAAAGTTTCAATCATAAATACTGGAGCACCACTATACCCATCAATGCTTGGGTCTTGAATTAGAAAAAATGTAGATAGAAATAATGAGTTATTTCTATCTACATTTTGATGTGTAATTTTATATTGAGTTGCAGAACTAACACAGTAGCAGTTGTTACTTTTGTGATATCCTCCCGATCTAACAACTCTCTACTTTTACTGAAAAATCTTGCAACTTTACTTTTTTATTCTATTTTTGATATATCTTTTACCCTGTGCTGTTTTCAAGTACGTTTCTCTTTTCGTACTATCTTGCTGATTCAAAATACATATCAATACCTGTTTATCTCACAGGTTTTTTTACAGTCAAGATAATATTCAATCAACTGTTAATTCTAAAATATAAAAACTGCTTTTTACACTCAACCATTAAATCCTCCTTCGCCAAGGCTTCGAAGGACATGTCCTCCTTCGCCAAAGTTTACCGACCATAACTTATGTGTCCATCACTTCGCGTAGTAAGGACATACCTTTTTTCTGGACCACCATTCCAAAGTATCCCTTTTGCATGAGAAGCATAATTATTTTTTTGTGTCTCATGAACAATTTCTTTATCTGAGATTATTACTACCCAAGGATTACAGTAATCAAATACTTTTGAATTATAACCATTTTCTCTTCCATGGTGAGAGGCAACAAATATATCAACATCTTTAAGCTTATTTTGAAATGAGGTGTCTTCTAATAATTTCTCCCAACCAGCTTTTTCTAAGTCACCAGGGTATACTATTGAAAAGTCATTGTATTCTATAAATGTCACAACGCTAAGATTATTCGTATCAGTAAAGGATGGATAGTGGTTATAAAAAAGACTGAGATTAATTCCGGAAAAATCTGGTGAGTTTGAAACTGGATTACAATATTCTGCCGCCAAGTCAATTGTTCTCCGCATTGCCGTTGTAATAGGACCACTTTTTATTTTAAGTGCCTCTAGTTGAGATGGAGTGATTGACTTATTTCGATAAAGTACATCAATATGGTAATTGTTGAGTAAGTTTGGCAAATCAGTAAGATGGTCTTCATCATAATTGCTTATTATAAAACCTTCAATGCCGTTACATCCAATGTTTTGGAGATAAGAAGTTGGAGAAAAATTAATACCGTCAGAACCACAGTCAATCAGAATTAGATTTCTGTTATCTGCTGTAATTAAAGAACAAAATCCATGTGAAACATTAAATATCTTGATGTTCATTTTTTATTTATCATCCTTCGATGTTTTAGACTTATTGATTCCCCAAGCTGATTCTGCAATGCTTTCTATTTTTTTCATAAAGTTATCAACATTAAGACCGGCAATAAAAGCAACGGCAAGGAATCCATAATTATCAGAATTTTGCATTTCTTTAGATTCAAGTATTAACAAACCAGCTTTGAGAAAAATATAACTAATACTACCAGCTAGAATGCTGACAAGTGGGCGAATGTAATACCATACTTCCCAATGACTATCCCATTGCTTTTTCACACTGTAGTTTATATAAACAGCTCTAAAACTTTAAAGAATTTTATCTGGAAATGAGAAAAAAATATAAAGGCGGATAAAGCTATATTATGTCATTTACAGATAAAATTCTGTTGTGCGAAACCATCTCCTTATTCTATGGGGATTTAATACGGT
>JASFMY010000100.1:0-26092 GCA_050117315.1 Ignavibacteria bacterium | reverse complement strand
CTTTTCTAATTTTAATTTGGAGGTTTATTATGTACGAAGAAAACAAAGTAAACATTGAAGTAACCGAAGAAGACATCACGGAAATTAAATCCGCTATTGATGTTTTAACAACAAAACTGCAGCCTTATTTAATTTCTCTTAGTACCGAAGAAAGAAAAGAACTGCCTAAGATGAGCGATAAAACTTTACCTTTTGTGCAGAAGGTGATGGATTACCTTGATACTAATCCCGAGTTTGCCTCTCCTTATATGGACAAAGATGCATTTAAGATTGATATGAAATCAGTTGAAGATTTAACAACAATTTTTAACCCGTTAAATCAAATATTAGCCAACCTTGATGACACAATCATGCTTGCCGGAAGCGAAGCATATGTCGCTGCTCTTTCTTATTACAACAGCGTTAAACTCGCATCCAAGATGGATATACCTAATTCAAAAACTATATATGAAGATTTGAAAACCAGGTTTAAGAAAACTAAAACAAGTTCGGTTAGCGAAACAGCAGAGTAATGTTATTATTTATTGAAGCTATAAGTCTGAAGATTTAGACTTTTAGCTTCAAATTTGAATCTAAAAGACAGAATTTTGAAGCAAAAGGTTATTAATTTGACTCTTTGAGAGACTTGCGAGACTCTTTGAGAGATTAATTTGATTCTTTTAGAGTCTCGCGAGATTCTTTGAAGTACCCCCCGGCACCTTTTAGTGTGGTATTGCCCTTAATAGAAGTTTCAGTAAAACGATTTGAGCTGTTTTAAACCCAGATTATGCATTAGAGGATGAAGAATTCCTGTAATTATTTATAAAATAAGATTTTGCGGCAATTCCGGTTTTAACCATTTCAAATGTATTGCATTAGAAAATATTTAGGGAACCTATTGTTTTAAATTATGAGCTTACCCAATGCATAATTCGGGGTAAATATATGCAAAACGGAATAATACTTACTGTAAATTGCTTATAGATGTTAATTGAAAAATCTTTACAGCCGTAGTGTGTCCGGCGGCTTCATTGAAATGCTTTTTATGCTGTTTCCGGAATTCTTATCCTAACTTCTTAATTCTTTATTATTAGAGTGATTTGTGGTATTTTGGTTCATCAAAAACTAAATCAAAATATGCAGTAACTCAGAAGTCCAAGTACTAATTAAACCTATTGATAAAAGGAAAGTGATTATAAACCAAATTGAAAGTGAACTATTATAAATAAATTCAAAAAGGTCACTCAAAAAAAATAGAAGACAAGATAAAAGAAGTAATAGACAGAGTTTGGAGAAAATCAAAAACTAATCGAACAGAATTATCTCTAAGTTAACTATTTATTTAATGGGGGTCACATGGCAACTCATTTTACTCTTCGACTTGCATGGCATAATGACGGTTGGAATGGACACATTTGTAAAGAACCTCTCAAGAATACATATTGTGTGGGTAATTATTCGTATCCCGGAGATATGATCAAGGGGAAAAGAGACCTTGATTGGGAAATGAAACCTACAGTGTGTGGCAAACCCTGTGGTAATTTAGACAAATCGCCTGCGTGTTCTTTAAGTATTAATGCTTTTGGAAAAGAACACTTAAAATCATTTAACGAACCCCCTGTATGGTTTGATGATGCTTCCAAAGGGAGATATATTGATATTCCTCCATCAACTGTGTGTATATGGCCCTATGAAGAAATGTATACGGATGATGTACTTAACAGTGTTAGTGATAATCAAAAATATGATTATGATAAGCGTTTGTCAAAAGCAAAAGCTTATTTTGATCAGTTAGACAAGGATAAGAGTTTAATTTTTTATTATGCCAACTACAGTAATCCGTTTAGTGACGCAGAAAATAGAAATTATGTATTAGTAGGAATTTCCAGATTAAAGGATATAGGTGATGTTCATTATTATGAAAACGTATCGAAAAAAAACAAAAAAAAGTATGCAGGAGGTTTTGTTTGGCAAATGCCGATTACTTCTCACTACCCAAATCAAGGTTTTAGGATTCCCTATCAAGAATATTTTGACAAACCGGACGTTTTGGAGAAATTATTATTTATACCTGAAGATTCTAGGAATTTCAAATACGCTACACGACCTGTTTCTAACGATGATGCGTTGGGTATAATTGAAAGGTTGCTCGAAATTGTGAAAGTAATGATTGAGGTTGATAATACTTCAGAGAATTGGGTTGAGAGAAAAAGATGGTTATTAAATCTTTTCGAGGAACTTTGGAAAAGTAGGGGAGCCTATCCAGGGTTTATAGCTTCCCTAAGAATTTTAAATTTTGAAAAAGGAATTGAATATTACAAAAACGAATGTGAACAAGGAAATGATAAAGTAGCATACGAAAAAATATGCGGTTTTTTGAAGAATGGAAATAATGATATTGAAGAGATAATGCTAGAAGAAAAAGAAAAAAAAGCACTTCTTAGAACATTTGGACTAAAGTCAGATTCGGAAAGGAAATTTTTATTGGATATAGTACCAAGATTTTATTTGAGCAGTGACCAAATTAATAATATCATAGCTGATGATAGAGTTCAAAATAACCTCTACTGCAATTTGGAAGATATTAATAAGAATCCTTATTTATTATCGGAGAACTATATTGGTGATGATATAGAAGATTATATTTCATTTCATAAAATTGATCATGGAGTTTTACCTTCACCTGAACTCGGAATTGAAAATATTTTTGAAAAAAATGATAGAGAAAGATTTAGAGGATTATGTGTTGACCAGATGAAAAAAATTACAGCTCATACCTTTGTAGATACAAAACAGATCATTTCAAGGATCAATGAAAGACTATCATATCTTCCGGACTGGAAAAAAGAAGTCTTCTCAAAACAATATTTGGAATATGATAAAGAATTTTTAGAAGGTGCTCTTATTATTAGATCGAAAGAAGAAAAAAAATACTTTTATTTAAGAAATATTTATGAAGATGAAAGATATGTAGAGGAGGTTTTGAGAGATTTACTAATTAGACCCGATATTGAATTAAGACGACCTGCAACTGAAGAAACTTTTAAAGATCTTTTAGTTGATCAAAACTCGCTAATAAATAACACTGCACGAGAAGATTATTTTAAAGCTATTATTTCAATGGTAGAAAAAGTACACGGCAGCAGCGGAATTTTTTTGATGGCCCCAACCGGAAAAGCTTCTGAAAGAATAAAAGAAAAGACAAATAAAACTGCTTCAACTATTCATTCCTTTCTTGCAAGTTTAGGTTGGTTGAATGAGAATCTAACATTCAAAAAAGAAAAGGGTAAAGTTTCTGAGGAAATAAAAACTCTCATTATTGATGAAAGTTCCATGATCGATACATCACTATTTGCCGTTTTATTTAGAGCAATTAATTGGAATTGTATTCAAAGGCTCATTCTTGTAGGAGATCCAAATCAATTATCACCAATTGGATATGGTTGTACTTTTTTTGAAATTATTGAAAAGCTAAAGTCTAATTACTCAGAAAATCTAGGAATATTAAATGTAAATGTTCGTCAGTTGGAAAACAGGGTTTTTGATAAAGGGACAGGTATCCTTGATCTTGCTAAAATTTTCATCCAAGAAAACCAAAGCCATGAAATTAAAACGGAAAAGACTGAAATTCTAAAAAAAATACAACCCGGTGGATTAGTAGATAAGGATTTGAGAATAATATATTGGAATAATGAAGAAGAATTAGGAAGGGAAATCCAAAAAGTTATTATTGGGGATTTAAAAGAAGACATTAATAGGAATAAAGATTTCAAGGATGAAGAAAACCCTTCCAAGTTATGGTATTATGCTACTAAAACTGATGGAAATGAAAGAAAGGCAGACTATATGCAAGTGATTTCTCCATTCAGAAGCGAATGTTATGGTGTTGACAATCTTAATATTCTTTTGCAAAAATTGTTCAATGAATTTAATGTCAACATTAGTTCTTTAGATGGTATTGCGCTTTATGATAAAGTAATACAAATAAGAAATCGGCCCAAATCCAATCCTATTTCTGCTTATTCCTTTACTAATCATAAAAACGAATATATAGAAATTTACAATGGCGAAGTAGGTTTCGCAAAACCTCATCCGTTTGATAAAAAAAAATGTAAGTGGTCCAATTTTCGACTTAAAAGATTTCAAGTAGCCTTTAACGGAAAAGAGAATTTTGGTGTAAATTTTGGGAAGAATTTAGGAAAGGATGAAAGAAACAAATGGCTTCCGGCAGAATCACCCGAAGAAAATTTAGAATTAGGATATGTTATTTCTGTTCACAAAGCTCAAGGTAGCGAATTTAATCGTGTTTATTGTATACTACCCAAGCATAAATCATCTTTATTAGAAATGGAATTATTATATACTGCTATCACGAGAGCAAGTAATTACTTGTGTCTTTTCATTCAGGAAGATATTAGCACATTACTTTCATTATCACGAATAGAGAAATCAAGTTTGAAAAGAATAAATTCTTCAATTTTTGGTTTCAATCCATTACCAGAAAAAATGTTGTCCTTTATAGGCTGGTATAAAGAAGGTAAAGTTATATCAACATTAACTGAATATTTTGTGCGTTCTAAGTCTGAAATGAACATTGCAAATATATTACACTTAAAAGAAATTCCATTTAGATATGAAGAACCTCTCTTTGCTAAAGATGGTTCAATGTATTTGCCTGACTTCACCATAGAATTCAGAGGCAAGGAATATTATTGGGAGCATGTAGGACGTCTTGATCTCGAAAGATATAAAAGTCATTGGGAAACTAAAAAAGCCTGGTATGAAAAACACTTTCCTGGTCAACTTATCATTACTTATGAATCAGAAATGCAAAGTAAAGATATTGAGAAAGTCATAAACGAGAAGTTTAATTGATATCAATTTGGGAATACTTGATTTATACTTCAGGTCTATAACAAAAGAAATCGACACAGATTATTTTGAGGAGAACTGAATTTAGAATTAAGGAGTTGGAAGAAAAACTTTTAAAAGCGTGTAAATGCAAAACAAAGACGAAACCATACGTAACTAAAAGTTATGAATTAAGTTAGTCTTTTATCATCTAAAAACAAGAAGGCAATATGCCGGTACCGCAGCCAACTAAAATATATAGAATTGTTCATATTGAGAATCTGAGAACATTAGTAAAAGCTGGTGAAATCCCCGCTCAAAATTACAGCTCATTAGAGAACTATATTCCAATCGGCGAAACGGAATTAATAAAAAACCGCTCCGAGTTATATATACCGGTTGAACCTTTCGGATCAATTAAAGATTATGTAGCGTTTTATTTCGGATTACGTTCCCCAATGTTATATTGTATTAAAAACGGGTTTGATGTAAGACGCAGAAGGATGTCCGAGATTATTTATTTAATCACTACAATCGAAGAATTAGAAAAGCTTAATAAAAAATATATTTTTACGGACGGTCATGCCTATGCGGCTTTTACCGCATTCTTTAACAAAAGAGAAGACTTAAACAAGGTTGATTGGTCTGCAGTTAATTTGATAAGATGGAACAATACTGCAAGTGATCCTGATAGAAAAAGGAGGAAACAGGCTGAGTGTTTTGTACACAAGTCGGTTAACATTGGGGCATTAAAATCAATTGCAGTTTATGATAAAGAGAGTTATAATTATGTTAACAATATTCTAAAGGAATTCAAAATTAATATAAGAACAATAATAAAACCGGAATGGTATTATTAATATGATAGAGTTTATTAAAGAAGATATTTTAAAAATTGAAGCAGAAGCAATAGTAAATTCGGTGAACTTAAAAGGTGTGATGGGAAAAGGATTGGCATTAGCAATGAAAAATGCCTATCCCCAAAACTATAAGTTATACAAAGAAGCTTGCGAGAAGGAAGTTATAAAGATCGGTAAAATTTTTGTTACCGAAACCGGTGAATTCTTTCCAAAATATATAGTTAACTTCCCTACAAAAAATCATTGGCGGTTTCCGTCAAAATACGAATACATTGAAGCCGGATTAGTTGACCTTAAGAACTGGATTAAAGAAAATGATATTAAATCAGTTGCGATTCCGCCTTTGGGAAGCGGGAACGGGAAACTTAATTGGGTTAAAGTAAAGGAAATTATTCTTGATTCTTTGAGAGATATAAGAGACTCCGTAAAAATAATTATTGTGGAACCCTCCGCAGCTTTTGAAAGTTTTGATGTAAAAAAGCCGTCCTCAAAATCACATCTTACACCTGCCAGAGCTATGCTAATTTACCTGATGCGTAAATACCAAATAATGGGATATGAAATAAATTTTCTTGTTGCACAAAAATTAGCTTATTTCCTCCAGCATTTTGGGGAGGAGCTTAAGCTAAAATATGAAAAAGGGTATTATGGCCCTTATGCTTATAACCTTATGCCGGTTCTAAATTTATTGAATAATAATTACATAAAGTTTTCTAAAAATAATGACAATAAACCGGCAACTACTATCCGGTTGATAACGGATAAAGTCAATCAAGTGGAAGAGTTTATCAATACAAACCTGACAAACGAACAAAAAGAAAGGTTAAATAAAGCCCTTGAGTTTATTAAGGGTTTTGAAACTCCATTTGGTTTGGAATTATTAGGTACACTTGATTTTATTTTTAGAGAAAAGGATAAAACTTTATCGACAGATGAAATTATTCCCGAACTTAAAAACTGGACAGATCGTAAAGAGAAATTATTCAAGCCTCAGTATATAAGCGCCGCGAAGAAAAGATTGTTAGAATACTTTTGCTATTAGATATTTATTGGTAGTAAGTAGAAAAATATATTTTAAAAAGCGAAATCTCACAGAAGGCAAAAGCAAATCACAACGATAGTTTGTTGGGCAAACCGGTAAAACACATCGAGAAGATTGATTTGGAAGTATCTATATCTCAGTAACTAGAGTCTGGTCGTAAAGTGCGATTAATGCATGACTCACACAAAATTGAGACAACCAACTTGGTGGTCCTACCTCATATGCTTTTAATTTAGTTTATAACAATGCATATAATTGATAATAATTCGAGGTCACGGGCATTATTATCCCTTTGCTTTATTTTTTGTTTTCCCGTTTTTTAGCCCCTTATCCGGACACCTATTTTACCCGTGATCTTCCGGTGAGTTTATATTGAATTCTATACACAAGCCACATTGGTTTTGGTATTTTGCCATAAATTCCTCTCTTTTTAAGAGAGGATTTAGATGAGTTCTAAAAAAAACAAAATACCAAAACCAATTTGCAACAAGTATATTGCACAATGGCTTCCCCTCAACTGTTTATACTTTTTGCTTGATTCATCTTCTTTTTCTGCTATCCGCTTTCTGCCTTTCTTCGGCATTACTACCATTGATACCAGCTTCTTGATTTTCTCTTATTTCATTTCTACTTCTCTCCAACTTCTCTTTTATTTGACTTGCCGTCTTCAAACATTCTTTTGTTTCTTTTTTTAATAGTTCTTCCTTGCGATCCCCTCCTCTACGTGACCTCTGGCTGACTCTACGACTCCCCTTCTTTAGTTTCCTTCGCCATGCGTGCTTCTAACGGGATCTCTTCGAGCATATCCTCATCGAGCTTACTGATGTTTTCTTTCAATGAGGTTAGGGAATATCTTTTTAATGCTTCCAATCCCTAACTTTTTACTCCCAGCATATTTCTTACTAATGAATCATAGTTTGCCACATGCTCTAATCTATCATAGTTCATATCTAAGGTTAAACGTATATACCCAATACCAGTATCTCCCACAAACTTAGTCCAGGTTTTCCCTTTTTATACGAATTTAATCTTTTTCTCTCTCTTTTTCAGGTTACTTTTTCTCCTTAACTTATTTTATTTCATCCAATTATCGTTTTTCGACCAGGCACTATTTAAGAAAAACCATAAAGATAGCCCGAACAAAATAATTGAATAAACAACAAGCAGACCGATATCAATAAATGTGCTGCCGAGTACTTTGGCAGTATTATATTTTGGTGCAGTGTATTGCGGCATTTCGCTTAAATCCAGTTTGGTGCTTGAACGCCCGTCTGTTATCTGCATACCGCCTTCAGTAGACATTGTAATTTGTATGCCGCCGAATCCACCGGACTCAGACTGTTTCTTTTCTGTGAAAGCAACAAAATCCCTTTTATAGTCATTCATGCTCGATTCAATTTCCGGTTTTTGTTCAATATTTGTCTGCCCGATGTTCATTGCAGCTAACAGGTAAGACGAAACCGGGGAAAGTCTTGAAAAAGTTAATGCAAGTCTTGCCATCTCACCTTTCTTATTTCTTAAATCATCGTTTAATTTCTCGGAATAGTTTTTAATATTTTCAGAAACGCTGTTGTGTAATTTTTCATCTTCCTGCATCCAGTTCCAGTTATTGTTATCGGCGTATTCTTTTTTTTCCTCTTCAGTCATATTTGCCATTACGGAATTGCGTTGTTCCCATATTTCCCGGAGTTTGTCATAATGCTTTTCCCATTGCTCTTTTTCATAACTTGCCTGTATACTTTTAATCTCGGCTATTGACGGCACCCTCACAATTTGCCCGGCTGTCATCGTACTCACACGCGGAATAATGAAAACAAGCGAAATCCAGGTTACCAGTAAAATTAAAAATGATGTTGATGATTTTTTTGTAACCGCCGAAATAAAAATCCCGAGTATTATGAAGAATGTGAAATAAACTATTGATATAATTATATGTAATAATATTGCCGACCAGTTTGAAGATGTAACAGGCACATTAAATAACACCAGCATTAAAATCCCCAGTAAAATAGGAATTGAAATTGGTACAACCAGCGCAAACCAGGAACCTAGAAATTTAGCGCCTATAAAAGTTGCACGCGGAATAGAATTGGAAAAAATAAGTTTTAATGTGCCGCCTTCTTTTTCACCGTTGATTGCATTGTAAGTAAATAGGATAGCAAACAATGAGAGCACGGTAGAGAATATAAATGTTAGATCCATGTAACGGAAAACGGCGAATATAGTATCTTCGGAATAGTAGCTGCTTTTCAAAGCGGTCAAATTGTAATTTGAAATACTTGAATACCTGCCTATATCGTTGTTTACCCCGCTTGAAAAAATCTGTAAAGGTGAAGGTTGCCTGAATAGTTTATTTTCAAGCCCATCATACGAACGGGAATTTTCCATGCTGTTTATATTTAAGTTGACGGCGGTGTTGTATTTATCCAGTGCGGTGTTAAATTCTTTTATACCGCTGTATATGCTGAGCAAGATTAAAACGGAACATGTTAAAAAAGTTGTTATAAACTTCGGACTTTGAATTACCTGCTTTAATTCTTTTTGAACCAGTGTCCAAAACATTATTCCTCCGGGTAAATTTATCTTAAATCAAATTTTATAAACGAAACAATTGATCCGGCGAAGAACAGCAGATTAAATATTAGCAGCAAACCGATATCAATTATTGAACCGGATAAAACATTTGCAAAAGTAGGACTGCTGAACTTAAACTTGGGAAGTTCCGCCGGATTTATTTCTTTCTCTTCCGGGCCTTCAACAATCATCACTATACCTGATGAAGATGCCCCGCCGGTTTTTTCAATTTCAAAATTAGCGTACACTTTTTGATATTCTTTTGCCTGCTCTTTATAACTGTTAATTAACTCAAGCGAAGTTCCTGCAATTGCTGTTACGGCAAATTGAAACGTGGAAGCAGGCGACACTCTTGAAATTAAAAAGGATAAATCCGCCTGTACTTTCTGCATGTTAAATCTTTCCTGTTCGAGTTTTTCATAATATGAATTTAATTTTTCTTCTCTTTCCGCATCTATTTTATCCATAAATTCACCAAACTCATTCATAAGATTATCCATGTTTTCCGGTTGAAATGAGTTCATTTTAGTAATGGTTTCATCCATTGTCTGGATTGCATAAGCGCTTTTCTTTGAATTGATTTCATCTACTGAAGGTACATCTACGGAATTACCCGCTATCAATACCGAAGCACGCGGGATGATAAGTATCATTACGACCCATGCAACAAGTAAAAACAAAAATGAATTTGAAGATTTTGCAGTAATTGTTGAAACAAAAACAGAAAGAGTTAAAAATGTCCCGTAAAAAGTAAAGCCGGTAAAAATTATTAATCCTAATTTCAGCCATTCACTTGATCCCATGGGCACACCGGTAATAACTAAAATTAAACTGCCCAGTAAAAAAGGAATAAGCAGTGGAATTGTTATCGCAATAAACGACCCGGATATTTTTGCCAAAATATATTTATCCCTCGGAACTGAATTTGAGAATATCAATCGCAATGTGCCCAATTCCTTTTCACCGTTCACGGCATTGTAAGTTAAAAGAATAGCAAATAATGAAAGGATTACCTGGAATAAAAAATTTAGATCAAGAAAACGGAACGCAGCATAAATAGGGTCTTCGTTGTATTTGCTATCTTCAGGAGTTATTTCGCCCCGTCCTTTTATACTAATGTTGCGTCCTATGTCGTTAGATATACCTGAAACCAAGTAAGCCAGGGGCCGGGGAGGTAAAAATATTTTATGGTTTATCATCCGCCAGTCTGTTATACCTTTCATAGCTCTTAAGTTTTCATCAACCGCAGCATCATACTGGTATTTGTTTACGAAGTATGAATTCGCCCCGACGTAAAAGGTAAGCAAAATAAGAATTGAACAGAATACAAAGCTTATAAGAAACTTTTTTGTGCGGATGATTTCGTTTATTTCTTTTTGGAGCAAAGTCTTAAACATTTCTTCTCCTGAGTTTTCATACTATTGACTTGTCACATTTGTGATGTCATTTCAAATCTCCGCGATCCGCCGCAGAGTATTGGGGTGAGAACCGAGCTTGCGAGTTCAGCGAAGCCTAAATCTGAACCCCGTACAGATAGGGATTTCTCAGTCACACAAAACGCTCCTTCGAAATGACAATCTTGGAGTTTACAACACTTTATTATTGACATAACTCTACCTTTTCCATGTAACCGGACATGTGTTCAACATAAAGTTTTTCAAGATCTTCATTCGCCAGTTCCTCTTTAGTTTTCATCATAACAAGTTTGCCGTTGTTCATTATCCCGATAAAGTCTGCTGTTTCTTTTGCCCTGAAGATATCGTGGGTTGACATAAGAATTGCTTTGCCTTTATTTTTTAACTCGTTTAATAAATTCACAAACTCCAGGCCTGCTTTTGGGTCAAGCCCGGAAGTAGGTTCATCCAATAAAATTGCAGGCGAATCTTTTAAAATAGAGATAGCAATTCCGCATTTTTGCCGCATTCCTTTAGAAAAACCTTTTAATCTTTTGTCGTGTGCTTCTTCCTCTAAACCAACCTGCAGCAGTACTTTCCTGTAATCATCTTTCGTGTAATTATTTTTTCCGCCGATCTTTGAAAAGAAATCAAGGTTCTGTAAAGCGGTAAATTCGGGGTAAAGCATAACATTTTCAGACACATACGATACTTTCCGTTTTGCCGTCAAAGGTTCTTTGTGAGTTACTATTCCGTCTATTTTAGCAACACCGGAAGTCGGCTCAATCAGATTCAAAAATATATTTATAGTTGTTGTTTTACCTGCGCCGTTCCCGCCGAGCATCGCAAAAATTTGTCCCGGTAAAACTGAAAAGTTCACGTTGTCCAAAGCCAGCAGCCCGTCTTCATATCTTTTTGATAAATTTATTGCTTCAAGCATTGGGCAATTGTTAAAAGAGTTTTCCATTATCAACCTCTATTTTCTTGTTAACTTAATTCCGAAAACTACAATGCCGCCAATAATCCCTATTATTACAAGTACTATGATTATTGTACCTATTACATTAGCCTGCTGGTTAACTTGAACAGTAACCGTTTTATCCTCGGCGCGTACTACCTGTTCGTCGGATAAGGAAGTGGCTCTAATCCGGATATCATATTTACCTACGGTAATTTCTTCAGGCGGAATGAACCGGAATACAACCCTTTTCTCTTCGCGGATATCAAGGTTCTGAATAATTCTCGGGTTTACTTCTTTTGTCCAGTTCAAAGGAAGATCAATTTCAAACTCAACATTGTTAAGTGCCCTGGAGCCTTCGTTTACAACGTCAACGGATACTTCAACTTTTTCACCGGGCAGAATTGTAAAGTAAAGCTGCGGAGCTTTGACGATTAAATCTCCAATACCCCTTGGAATGAGTTCAAGTTTTAAATAACCAAATCCCAGTTGCTCAATTTGATTTTCAGTCCACTGTTTATCGTTATCAATCTTGCCCGGATAATCATTTGGAATTGCCATGACAAAAAATTCAATTGGCACATCAACCTTAACTTCACTTGTAGGTCTGTCGGGTAAGAAGACTTGCAGGCCGGCATTCTTGGTTTGCGATGATTCCGTGAACTTAAACTGGCTTAACCTTGCCTGTGTTGAAGCGTCAACAAAATACCTGTTTATTTGCTTGGGAAGATTCAGCACTTCCAGTTTATAAGTATTTACCGAACCGCTGAACAATTCCATTGTCATGTTGTACGTTGCAGCTTCTCCAAGTTCCTCTACCTGTGAAAACTGTTCAGACTGCAGTACAACTTTATTTTCCGATTCATCTTTTTGAAGAAATATTTTAGGTGCGCGAACGCTGCCGCTTCCGTAAATCATGTTTACGGTTACTGCATCAAGGTCCTGGAGAAGAGTAAAGTCAACAGTAACAGGTTTTCCAAACACCAGCTCTTCTATTTTTATTTCGTAAGGTCTGCTTATTATCGCGTTATCGTCATTCAATAATGAAAGGTAAACGTCATTTACAACCTCGGGTTGAAGTGATTTAAATAGTTCGTCATCAATATTAATCAATTTCTTAAACTCTCCACCTCCGCCCGAGGAGTTGGCCACTGTAAGCCGAACGTGTTTTTTGCCGTCTTTAGCCTGGTATTTAATCGCTTCAACAACAGATACATACTGCTGTTCAAACAACAATGCCAAGAGAGCTTGCTGGTAATTTACTTCGGCATCTGCAAAAGTCATCTTTGCCTGGTCAAATTCCTTTGATGAGATTAAACCTTTAGTAAACAACTGTTGTTCTCTTTCGAATTCCGCTCTTGCAACTTCAAAAAGTTCTTTTGCTCTTTTTAACCCGAGCAGCCTGTACTTGTCGTCTTTGGGGTTGTAATACGAACCGGCTCCTTGTGAATAAATAATCTGAAACATCACAAAAATTGCCGTCACAAAAATTTTAACATTATACATATCCATGTCCCGCTTTAAGATTTTATCCCGATTACTGTTCGTCGCCTTCCTTTCTTTGAATCTTAAAGCCCGGAGCAACTTTATCGGAACGGACAAATGACACAATAGATCTATTATCACCACGCTGAATACCGAGTTTCACTTCTTTACCGGGTTCTGTACCTTCGTATATTTCTTTCAACTCATTTATAGTTTCTACTTTTTTACCGTTTGCAAATAAAATTAAGTCCCCTTCTTTCAGATCAACCTCTTTATATGCTTCATCTATTCTTTCCGGGTTAACATCAAGTGCGATTCTTAAATCTTTTTCAAACATAACCACAGTACCTAATTCACCGAATATTACTGCTTTGTCCGGGGTCAGAATCATGCGCTTTTGAGCATGAAGGTTTGTAAAAAGGAATAATACACCCATTATGAAAAATATCCTTTTCATTTTATCTCCTTAGTTATCTAAAAGATAATTTGATTAGTAAATGCGGGAAGACTAAAAAGGTTGCAAAAAAATTATTTTATTTTGTAAGAATACTCAAAGCCGTTTTTATTTATATCAAATTCGGATGCGGATTTGCTGCTTTGTTTAATTTCATTAAATGACTGCTCGGATAGCTTTTTTACTTCACCTTTTCTACTTATTTCATATTTAACGTGTACTATTTCCCCGGTTTCAGAAACAACAGTAACGGTTTGAATTTTAGTTACATTCTTTTGTTCTATTTCTGCACTTACAAGTGAGTCAACATTTGCATGATTAATTTCGAAGAAAAAACTCATGCTCGAATCTTCTTGATTTTCAGTACCTGTTGCCAAATCTTTTATGTAAATTTTATATTCTTTCGGTTTGATATCTTTTTCCACTTCTATGGTTACTAAATCATTATCATGATTTACATTGATTTTTTTGATATTCCCGGGGGTTAATGTTCCGGCTATATTAACGGGATTATCTCTTAAATATTGAACTATGTCAACTTCTTCATCAACTTTTAATTTATATTCTTTATTAGAACCCAATTCTGGATTATTGGATTTGCTTTTATAAATTATATACGAGTCGCAGTTTTCTATCCTCTCTACAATTACTCCTGTGCTTGAAGCTGAATCAGTACTGTAAGCACAATTAAATGAAGTAACTATACTGCTTATATCATCACCCGGAACATTAAATTGGAAATCAATCTTTGGCTCCTTGGTTCTGTATAAATTCTTTCCGGTAATTATGTAATCATCCAGTACTTCACAGGTAGATTTTATTAACAATGTAAGTCTTTGCTGATCTTTAAAAAAATTTATTTTCCTGGTAACATCAAGTTCAATTTCTTCGTTATTAACTCCGTAGATCTTTAAATCACTGTTTACAATATTCAGTTGATCTGCAATATTAAACCCGGCATAGTTTGCTTTCACTTTGTCAACCAGTTCTGCTGCGGAAATTTCCTTTTCTTCAAACCCGGGATTGGAAATTACTATTATAATTGCAATTGCTAAAGATAATGCAAGAATCACTTTATTTTTGGTAAATATGACACCGGGCTGTTTACCAAATTTATTCGAGTTGAGTAAATCTCTTCTCAATCCTTCTTTGTGCCGGTTGTCTATTTCTACCTTGGGTTTGGAAGACTTTAACAAATCTTCAATTTTTTTATTATCCATTTACTACCTCGCTGTAAAACTTAGCGCCAATCCTTGATTTCAATAAATTTAATCCGCGGTGAATAAGTGATTTAACTGTTCCTTCGTTTTTATTTAAAATCATTGAAATTTCTTTTATCGGTTTTTCTTCGAAATATCTTAACACGATTACTTCCTGGTATCTGGGTTTTAACTGTAGCAGCATTTTGTTCAATTTTGCTTTTAACAGATCATCGGTTTCCAGGTTTTCCGAATTCGAAAAATAGTTTTCCTCTTCTTTAATATTGCTCAAATATTCATGGTTGTCTTCAATAGATAAATTAGTTTTATTTTTAATTTTTCTATAATGCCCGTTAACTTCATTAGAAGCAATTCTAATTAACCAGGCAGAGAAAGGAATATTCTTCCATTTAAATGACCATATCTTACTGAGCGCATTATAAAACGTCTGAGAAGTCAGTTCTTTTGCAAGCTCAATATCGGCAGTCCGGTAAAGGATATACCTAAAAACCGAATCGTAATTCATATCATAAAGTTTGCCGAAAGAAAGAGGATCGCTCTTAGCTTTTTCAACTAATTCTTTTTCACTCCCGGGAAAATTATCCAACGAATTACCAATGTTTTTATCTATTGCAATAGTATCTAAATTATTGGCCATATACCAATTAATGCAAAATAGCAAAAAAGGTTGCAAAAAATTTCTCATTGAGAATTTTGTTGTTTTACTAAATTTATACTTATTCAAAAACTATATATGATGATTTGAAAAGCCGGTTTAGAAGATCCAAAACAAGTTCGGTTAGTAGCGAAACAGTAGAGTAATGTTATTATTTGTTTAACCCGAATTATGCAAAAAGAAAAGAAAGAAATTAGTGATAGATTTAGTTTCAATGAGTTACAAATAATAAAGTTTTTGCAAAATAAAAAGACATTTCGAACCCGTTTTTTGGGTGAGCCTGTCCGCCGTCTTTTGGGTGTGTTGCATAACTAAAATAAATAATCATAGCCACGACCTTTCAGGTCGTGGACAATAAGTCTCAACAAAAACTCTGGGCTTTAGCCCAATTTTCTCTAATATTTGGGCTAAAGCCCGGGTTCTATTCGGTTTCTTATTTCCAACGTGCTGAAGCACGTGGCTATTGAAGCACCTAATTGAGTTATGCAACACACCCTTTTTGGCGGGATATCTTTCAATTAGAGTACGATTTCAAAGATTTCTCCCTCCCGCCATGCCGGCGGCAATGCTGTCAACTTAAGGATTGACATTCCGTGATGGGTTTACACGGAATCTATTTTGCTGCAAGATTCCCGATAAAGGCACTCGGGAATGACTCATATATAACAATATAGTCTTAAGTTGACAGCATTGCCATGCCGGCGAGGCAGGCCGGTCGACAAAACGTTTAGATATCTAATTTTGCAGAAACTCTAATGCATAATTAGGGTTGAAGCTATAAGCCTGAAGATTTAGTCTTTTAGCTTCAAATTTGAATCTAAAAGGCAGAATTTTGAAGCAAAAGGTTATTAGTTTGACTCTCTGAGAGACTTGCGAGACTCTTTGAGAGATTAATTTGACTCTTTTAGAGTCTCGCGAGTTTCTTTGAGAGATTAATTTGACTCTTTTAGAGTCTCGCGAGAGTTTCTTTGAGAGATTAATTTGATTCTTTTAGAGTCTCGTGAGTTTCTTTGAGAGATTAATTTGATTCTTTTAGAGTCTCGCGAGTTTCTTTGAGAGATTAATTTGATTCTTTTAGAGTCTCGTGAGTTTCTTTGAGAGATTAATTTGATTCTTTTAGAGTCTCGCGAGTTTCTTTGAGAGATTAATTTGATTCTTTTAGAGTCTCGCGAGTTTCTTTGAGAGATTAATTTGATTCTTTTAGAGTCTCGCGAGTTTCTTTTAAGTACCCCCCGGCACTTTTTAGTGTGGTATTGCCCTTAACAGAAATTTCAGAAAAACGATTTGAGCTGTTTTAAACCCAGATTATGCATTAGGGGATGAAGAATTCCTGTAATTATTTATAAAATAAGATTTTGCGGCAATTCCGGTTTTAACCATTTCAAATGCATTGCATTAGAAAATATTTAGGGAACCTATTGTTTTAAATTATGTGCTTTCCAATGCATAATTCAGGGTAAATATATGCAAAACGGAATAATACTTACTGTAAATTGCTTATAGATGTTAATTGAAAAATCTTTACAGCCGTAGGGTGTCCGGCGGCTTCATTTAAATGCTTTTTATGCTGAAAAGTCCCAGGTAGTTCCCTTAACAGATGAAGTGTTTATATGAAATCTCTTATATGACAGCAAGTTAGAGTTATATATTAAAAATGAATATGCATAAGAGAAAGCTTACCTTTTTGTAAACTTATGAAGGAAGTTGTTATATGTATCAGGATGGGATGTGAAGTACTCCATGGTATGGTTAATTAATTTATATATTTTATAAAATGTTAAAAATGAATATTTTAAAAGGGGAAGGAATGCAAAAGATATTATTAATATTGAAATGGGATGTGACCTTAAAATTCATTTAAAATAAAAAAGTCCCACGGAGTACGCAGGACTAAAGAAAATTCTTCGGCTTATAGCCTTATTGTGATAAGCTTTCAATAGAAAGCTAAAAAATAAAAAGAGTTTCTGCAAGAAATATTTTCACAACCAATATAAAAGGCAAAGTTATGCAAAAGATACTCGGACTTGATCTTGGTACAAATTCAATTGGGCTAACAATTAGAGATACAAGTTTAGATGAAAACCAATTTGTAAAATATGGCGTGACTACTTTTAAGAAAGGAGTCGGTGAAGGAAAGACTGGAGAGTTTTCGCTTGCTGCAGAAAGAACAAAGCATCGTTCTACAAGAAGGCTTTATCAGGCCCGTAAATACAGATTATGGGCAACATTAGAAGTCTTGATAGATTACAATTATTGTCCTTTGTCTAAAGAAGATTTAAACCAATGGAGATATTATAACAAAGTAAAAGGATATTTCAGAAAATATCCAATTTATGCTGTTGAGTTTGAACAATGGATAAGGCTTGACTTTAATAACGACAACAAACCGGATTATACAAGCCCATATCAATTGAGAAAAGAGTTAGTCGAAAAAAAATTGGATTTAACCAATAAAGTTGACCGCTATAAAATAGGTAGGGCTTTATATCATATTGCACAAAGGCGAGGTTTCAAAAGCAGTAGAAAAACAGGGGATAAAGAAAACACTTCAGTATATAACGGCAGTAAAGATTCGGGAGCGAAAGGTGTAAATGAAATAAAAGAATTAATAGAAAAATGTGGGACATTGGGTTCGGCTCTTGCTTCATTAGAAAATAATGGATCAAGAATTAGAAATCGCTATACCTTAAGAAAACATTATGTTGACGAGGTGAATAAAATTCTTGAAAAGCAAACAATTCCAGAACACTCCGAACTTCACACTAAAATACACAAAGCAATATTTTATCAACGTCCTTTACGTTCTCAAAAAGGATTGATTGGTAAATGCACGCTTGAACCAAACAAGGCGCGTTGCCCAATCAGCCATCCATATTTTGAAGAATTTAGAGCATGGGCATTTTTAAACAATATTAAGTGTAAAATTAACAAAGACGATAATTGGGAAAAGTTACCGTTAGAAATCAAAGAAGAAATTTATAATGAAAAGTTTTTTAAGAAAGAAAATCACTTCTCATTTTCTGAAATAAACAAGCTTATTTCTAAAAAAGGTTTTAATTGGATACTTAATTATAAGGACAAAACCACAGTGTCAGGTTGCCCTATATCGGCAAGGCTGAAAAGTATTTTTGGTGATGATTGGAAAAATCATAAAAAAGGGACCGACAAAGTCAAAAAAATAAAAAGAACAAATGGTTCTTACAAAGAACATAAAATCGTTTATAAAATGGAAGATATATGGCATGTTTTATTTTCCTTTGAAGATGAAGAATGTGTTATTGACTTTGCAAAAGAAAAACTTGAATTGAATGAAAAGCAATTAAATGATTTCGTAAGTGCATGGAATAAACTTCAAGATGGTTATTCAATGTTAAGTTTAAATGCAATTAAAAAAATTATCCCATTTTTAAGAAAAGGGCTTATTTATACAGAGGCTGTTTTATTAGCTAATATGCCTGAGGTTTTGGGCAAAGAAGTTTGGACAAAAAGTGAAGATAATCTAACAAGTTGTATAGGAGATTTAATTGACAAAAATAGGAATGAGAAAAAGTTATTAAACATTGTAAACGGATTGATTTCAAAATGGTATGCTAATGATTTTAAAGTCGGTTTTAAAGATCCGCATTACACATTGGATGACCAGGACAAACAAAGTATACTAAAAGCAATTATAAGTGCTTTTGGAGAAAAAACTTGGGAAAATATTTACAACAAGGAATATATTATAGAAAAGATGAACTTCCTTTATCAAGCTTTCTTTAAGAATGATTTTGAATGGGTCTATATCAAAGATGAGAAATATTACCGAATAGAATATAAAGGAGAAACATTCTACAAGAATATTGGTAATGGATACTACAAAATTCCTCATTTATTAGATTATATAAAAGAGTATTTAAAAGAGACTTATAAAGCCTCCGAAAAAAAACTTGATAAACTTTACCACCCATCACAAATAAATATTTACCCTAAGTCTAAACCCAATAAAGAAGGAAGAATACTTTTACAAAGTCCCAAAACCGGCTCATTCAAAAACCCTATGGCTATGCGTACATTATATGAGTTACGAAAAATAATTAATTATTTAATCTCGACGGATGAGATTGATGAAGAAACGGAAGTAGTGGTTGAAATTTCACGCGAATTGAATGATGCGAACAAAAGATGGGCCATCGCAACTTATCAAAAACGAAGAGAGGAAGAAAACCAAGAATTTGAAATGGCTATCATAGAGTTATTGAACGATCCTGAATTTACTGGAAAAATAAAAGCTAATCCTCAAAGTAGTGACGATATAAATAAATTTAGAGTTTGGTATGAACAGGTTGAATATAAAAACGCTTTCAAGAGAGAACCTTCAAAAAGCAAAATCAATAAAGACGGTAATGAGCAAGAAAGTAATGATCCAAGAAAATATGATTGGAATAATATACGAAGTGACATAGTCTTAAAAGCTTTGAATGAAACCGATATGATTAAAAAATACCGCTTGTGGAAAGAGCAGCAGTGCCGTTGTATTTATACTGGGAATACAATAAACCTTTCCGACTTATTTGACGAAAACGTAATTGATTTTGAGCATACTATCCCAAGAAGTATTTCTTTTGATAATTCATTAGCAAACCTCACTGTTTGTTTTGCCGACTATAATCGAAATATTAAAAAAAATAGAATCCCTACAGCACTTGAAAACTACGAGTCTGATTCCAATGGTTATACTGCAATAAAACCACGACTGGAAACATGGGACAAACGAATTGAAGAAATAAAAAATAATATCGAGTATTGGAAAAAGAAATCAAAAAAAGCTCCTGATAAAGATGAAAAAGATAAAGCAATACGACAAAGACACCTATGGCAGTTTGAACTGGATTATTGGGAAAACAAATTAAGCCGTTTCACAATGACTGAAGTAAAAAGCGGTTTTAAGAATAGTCAACTTATTGATACACAAATAATATCTAAATATGCTTTTCATTATTTAAAATCTGTTTTTAATAAAGTTAGTGTACAAAAGGGGAGTACAACAGCCGAGTTCCGTAAGATTTACGGTATTCAACCTAAAGACGAAGTAAAAAATAGGGATAAACATTCGCACCATGCTATTGATGCGGCTGTTTTAACACTAATACCTTCATCAGCTAAAAGGGAAGAAATATTGCAAGAATCATATGAACATTATGAAAAATGGAAACTTGGGAAACTGACCCAAAAGGCTGATAAACAATATCATATAAAACCTTATCCTAATTTTAACATGTCGCATTTAACTCAAATCGAAAATAATTTATTAATTAATAATATTACGAAAGATAATGCATTAGTACCTGCAAAAAAAATTGCTCGGAAAAGAGGAAAGATTATTTATCAACGTGATAAAAACGGAAAAATAATATTTGATGAGAACGGTAATAAAAAAATAAAGATTCTAACCGGAGACAGTATTCGTGGTGAATTACATAAAGATACATTTTTAGGAGCTATAAAAAAATTAGTTCGTGATGAAAATGATAATCCAAGGATTGGTGATGATGGTAAATTCATTGTTGAAAATAATCTTTCGTTTGTAGTTCGTAAACCTCTTATCTATAAAAAGGATGCGAATAGTCCTGGATTCAACTCCCTTAAAGAAATAAAGAATAGTATTGTTGATCCTCATCTTTTCAAAATGATTGAAAAACAGGTTGGAAAGAAAAGCCTGAAAGATGCATTATCCGAGGAAATTTGGATGATTAACTCTCAGGGTGAAAAAGTTAACAGGATTAGACATATAAGAGTATTCGTGCGTGAGAAAGAACCACTTACCATAAAGGAACAAACTTATTTATCAAAGAAATATGAATATAAACATTATTACTATGCAGCAAATGCAACGAGTTATCTATATGCTCTTTATGAAGATGAAAATGGTAACCGTGGTTTCAGGAGTTTGAATTTATTCCAAGCATCCGAATTAAGAAGAGAATTAGATATCAAAAGAGATGAAGACTTTTTTGAACCAACTGTTTGTGTAGGTAGAACAAAGAAAGAAGTTCCCTTAGCTATAATTCTGAAACCTGGACTCAAAACTATATTTTATCAGAATCAGAAAGATGAGTTGCTTGAATTAAGAAATTCTGAGTTGTCTAATAGGATGTATTTTATAAAAAACCTATTTGATGCCCAAACTGGAAGAATACAGTTTCAACACCATCTTGATTCAAGAAGTGATAAAAAACTGTCCGAAGCTTTTCCAAAAGAAAAATATGGTCAGAGAGGGAAGAATGGTTTTTCTGAAATTAATTTCGAAAAACCATGGCCAAGATTATTACTTAGTCCAATTAATTTTAACTTTATTATTGAAGGAAGAGACTTTGAAATACAACCAGATGGAGAAATAAACCTTTTCAAACACTTAGCTGACTAAAATATGATAAAACGCACATTATACTTCGGCAGCCCGGCATATTTAAGCAAAAAGAACGAACAGCTTATTATTAAAAAGCCGGAGAGCAAAGAAGATAAAAGCGATGAAGAAAATAATAATGTTGATGCGGACGAGGTCAGTAAAATAGAATCCGTACCGATAGAAGACATAGGTATAATGATAGTTGATCACGGACAGGTTACTTTAACACACGGACTTATAGCCGCTCTTCTGGAAAACAACTCCGCTCTAGTTACGTGTAATAACAAACATCTGCCAACCGGTTTATTTCTTTCACTTGACGGCGGTCATACGCAGGCAGAAAGATTCCAAGAACAAATTGAATCATCTGTACCGTTAAAGAAACAATTATGGCAGCAAACTATTTCCGCCAAAATAAGAAACCAGGCAGTTCTTCTAAAAAGGAAAAGCGTTCCTATTACCAATATGTTAAACTGGGCAAAGAAAGTACGTTCCGGCGACCCCGATAATTACGAGGCAAGAGCGGCAGCGTATTACTGGAAAAATCTTTTCCCGGGTATTCTTGAGTTTACCCGTGATAGGTACGGCGAACCGCCAAACCAATTACTCAATTACGGTTATGCTATTCTGCGCGCCATTGTAGCAAGAGGACTCGTAGCTTCAGGTTTGCTGCCTACGCTCGGTATTCATCATCATAATAAATACAATGCATATTGTTTAGCCGATGATGTAATGGAACCTTACCGCCCTTTTGTAGACGATATTGTTTATAAAATTGTAAGGGTCGGCGAGGATTTTTACGAGCTCTCTACATCAATAAAGAAACAGCTTTTAGAAATTGCTACCGTTGATATATTAATTGAAAATAAGAAAAGTCCGCTAATGGTGGGATTGCAGAGAACTACTTCTACGCTTGCAAAGTGTTTTGCATGTGAAAGAAGAAAGATAATTTACCCGGAGTTTCCGAACTCATCCCCAACCCCTTCTCTTTCAAAGAGAAGGGGCTATTAAAAGTCCCTCTCTTTTTAAGAGAGGGATTTAGGGTGAGTTCCAAGGGGTTGTTATGAGTTTAAACAAAAATTCACAATTACGTCAAATTGCAAAAAAATTATGTAGGGAACTTCGCAAGAATTCTACTCCTGCTGAAAAGATATTCTGGGAAGTTGTTAGAAATAGAAAATTCATGAATAAAAAATTTTATCGGCAGTATCCTTTGTTTTTTGATTTAAATGGAAAAGAAACATTTTTTATTGCCGATTTCTTTTGTTACGATGAACAACTGGTCGTAGAAATTGACGGTGGTTATCACGAAAGACAGAAAGATTATGATAAACTAAGAACGGAAATAATTAATAATCTCGGGATTGAAGTAATACGATTCAAAAACAACTCAGTAATAAAAGAAACGGAAAAAGTGAAGGAAGAATTAAAAGAATACATTACTCCAACCAAAAAGTCATCTCCCCTCTCAGAAAAGAGAGGGGCCGGGGGTGAGTTACATGAGATTCAACGAGTATAGAATTATGTGGATAATGGTATTATTTGATTTGCCAACAGAAACAAAAAAGGATAAAAAAGCATATGCAAAATTCAGAAAGGAATTATTGAAAGACGGCTTTTCAATGTTCCAGTTTTCCATTTATGTAAGGCACTGTTCCAGCAGAGAAAATAGGAACGTACATGTTAAGCGTGTTAAAAAATTAATGCCTGAAAAAGGGAGGATCGGAATATTGTCCATAACGGATAAACAATTCGGAATGATGGAAATATATGAAGGAAGAAAGAAAACAGAAGGATTTGTTGAACCTCACCAAATGGAGTTGTTCTGAATAATTTTCCTCAAAGATAAAAAGCCCAACGAAGTTTGTCGGGCTTTATAACATTTAAAACAGCTTAAAGAACATTGAATAAAACAGCACATTTCATTTTTTTAATCCTAATATCAAGCTAAGTTATTATAGTATAACAGCTTAATTGGGGGTCTGCTGTTTTAAACTTTGTCAAAAAACAAATTGAAAGCAAATCACAACTCATAACTTGTACCTGTATTAAATACACCGCTGTTTTAAACTTTGTCAAAAAACAAATTGAAAGCAAATCACAACTTGTTAATTATACTCCTGCTTCTCCTAGCGCTGTTTTAAACTTTGTCAAAAAACAAATTGAAAGCAAATCACAACTAACGGTAAAACACGCAACAAAAAATATTAGCTGTTTTAAACTTTGTCAAAAAACAAATTGAAAGCAAATCACAACTACTTCGACATCTTGTTGGTAAAACTGATAGCTGTTTTAAACTTTGTCAAAAAACAAATTGAAAGCAAATCACAACTTTATAAATCTTGCAAACAATTATTCACAGGCTGTTTTAAACTTTGTCAAAAAACAAATTGAAAGCAAATCACAACTATATCCATGTTATATTTTTCTTTGTAAATGCTGTTTTAAACTTTGTCAAAAAACAAATTGAAAGCAAATCACAACTATTGTTGCCGCGTTATTGCTTGGAATTATGCTGTTTTAAACTTTGTCAAAAAACAAATTGAAAGCAAATCACAACTATTTCAATTCGGTCTAATAATTTTTGCTTGCTGTTTTAAACTTTGTCAAAAAACAAATTGAAAGCAAATCACAACTACAGAAAAGCGATGCTTACTGGATTAGCGCTGTTTTAAACTTTGTCAAAAAACAAATTGAAAGCAAATCACAACTGTCGTAGATTTCTTCATCGAACATTTTTGGGCTGTTTTAAACTTTGTCAAAAAACAAATTGAAAGCAAATCACAACTATCAATTGTTATACCGGAAATGGATTCAAGCTGTTTTAAACTTTGTCAAAAAACAAATTGAAAGCAAATCACAACTAGGTGGAGCTTATAGAAATCAACATGAATGCTGTTTTAAACTTTGTCAAAAAACAAATTGAAAGCAAATCACAACTGTGAATGTTTCGATGCTTTAACGTAGATGCTGTTTTAAACTTTGTCAAAAAACAAATTGAAAGCAAATCACAACTACCTTGTTTGACATTAGCGATCGAATAACGCTGTTTTAAACTTTGTCAAAAAACAAATTGAAAGCAAATCACAACTACCGTTACAACCTGAATTTGAGCCGCATAGCTGTTTTAAACTTTGTCAAAAAACAAATTGAAAGCAAATCACAACTAATAATAAAAATTAATTAAAGGAGAATAGCTGTTTTAAACTTTGTCAAAAAACAAATTGAAAGCAAATCACAACACACCCACCCTTGCAAATGTACCAAGACCGCTGTTTTAAACTTTGTCAAAAAACAAATTGAAAGCAAATCACAACTAAATTCGTTAAAGGTGTTGGCTCTGCTAGCTGTTTTAAACTTTGTCAAAAAACAAATTGAAAGCAAATCACAACTTACCTTATTATTTTATGCCGCCCATCTTAGCTGTTTTAAACTTTGTCAAAAAACAAATTGAAAGCAAATCACAACGGCAATCTCTACGTCAACATCGTCGCTTATGCTGTTTTAAACTTTGTCAAAAAACAAATTGAAAGCAAATCACAACACATTTATCGTTATCTGCATACTCAGGAAGCTGTTTTAAACTTTGTCAAAAAACAAATTGAAAGCAAATCACAACGGAGTTGAAATAGACAAACAACGGCGTGTTGCTGTTTTAAACTTTGTCAAAAAACAAATTGAAAGCAAATCACAACACATGCAAGTTTTAGATTGGGATCAAATGGCTGTTTTAAACTTTGTCAAAAAACAAATTGAAAGCAAATCACAACTGTATTCTTTATTTATTGTTTCTTCTAATTGCTGTTTTAAACTTTGTCAAAAAACAAATTGAAAGCAAATCACAACATTTTTACGGTTCGGCGCCATGTACTGCTGGCTGTTTTAAACTTTGTCAAAAAACAAATTGAAAGCAAATCACAACACTGGTACATCGATTATTTGAAGGAACAAAGCTGTTTTAAACTTTGTCAAAAAACAAATTGAAAGCAAATCACAACAGTAATAACTTAGACCTATTGCGGCGTATTGCTGTTTTAAACTTTGTCAAAAAACAAATTGAAAGCAAATCACAACTATACTGCGTTGGTGTTTTTGTTTATGACGCTGTTTTAAACTTTGTCAAAAAACAAATTGAAAGCAAATCACAACCTATAACCCCCGCATCCTTGACACAGTAATGCTGTTTTAAACTTTGTCAAAAAACAAATTGAAAGCAAATCACAACTAGCGGG
>JASFMY010000099.1:0-26098 GCA_050117315.1 Ignavibacteria bacterium | reverse complement strand
CTAAACATGTTGTTAATCAGTATATAGGTATTTTACAAAATGAAAAAAAACTTTAACCATTTTTTTTACTTGACTTGCCATTTGGCATTATCGCCGCGGATTATCGGGAATCCACTTTTATAAATTAGATTCCCGCTTAATACGTGCGGGAATGACATAGTATAAGGTGTTTGTAGATTCCGGCTTAAAAGATTACGGACAATACAGAATTGACGCGACACTAGCTACTTTATATAATTCGGATGTTTAATAAATATTATTTTTAAACGCTGTTACCAAAAAGCCCTTAACTAAAAAAAATCCCTTTTCAACTGTTTCGAAAAGGGATAAACTTCGAGGTATTTTTATTGCTTAATTCAATATTGATTAAACAAGGCTTACAGTCACTTCAATTTGGTAGCCTAATTCTTTCATAAGTTTTAAGTCATCTTTAATGTGCCCTATTGTTATCATATCGGAATAACCTTGTGACTGCTCTTCTCCATCAAAAAGTATTGAAAAATAATTACCTACGTAAGCAATCTCGCCATTAATCCAACAATTGTGCTTATCTTTTTCATCAAACTGCAAAGACTCATCTACTGTTCCACAATAGTCATATTCGTAACGATTTAATCTAATTGTATATGGGAGTTTAGAAATCAAATCTTTAGCTGTTTTTGAATTATTAAGTACTGCTTTTATTTTTGTTTCCCCAACTGTAACAATAATTGCAGTCTCATTTTTATTATTTTCCATCATTCAAATAATTTTTTGTGCAAAGACTGATAAATAGTTTCGCCAGTTATTCCACGTATGCCCGCCTTCAGTTTCAAAATATTCATATTTAATACCGATGGCATCTAAATCATTTCTAAGTTTTTTACTCTCTAAACTCTTTAGCTGTTTGATTAGCCTTCAAGCTTTGCATACTCTTTATCAGTTACTTCATCTAACCATTCGTTTGAACAATTTTCTCCGGGTATTTCAAATGCAATATGCGAAAACCAACTATCTGCTTTTGCACCGTGCCAGTGCTCTACTCCGGCTGGTATATAAATTACAGAACCTTCTTTAAGGCTAACTGCCTCTTTCCCTTTTTCTTGATACCAGCCTTCTCCTGCAGTACAGATAAGCATTTGTCCACCGCCGCTTTTTGCATTATGTATGTGCCAATTATTTCGACATCCTGGTTCAAACGTTACATTTGCTAAAAACAGAGGAGTTTCACCCGATTTTGTTAATGTATTAAGAAACGAATTCCCAACAAAATATTTGGCAAACATTTCATTAGGCACACCAGTTCCAAACATATTTACTTTTTCGAATTCTTCTTTATTATCGTATTTCATAGCTAATTACCTCTCTTTATTTTTTATTCGTTTTCTGGCATTACTTCGTTAATACACGCTATTGCATTTAATGTTCTTGGAAAACCCATATAAGGCATTGATTGTGTAACCGCTTCAAGAAGAGTATCTTTATTGTTGCCGACATTCAAGTTTCCAACTACATGTGATTTTACCTGGCTTTCGCAGCCGCCTAATGCACTAAGTATGCATAAGGTTAATAGTTCTCTGGTTTTTAAGTCCAAACCGCTTCTGGTGTAGATATCACCAAAACAAAATGCTGATAAATAGTTTTGAATATGCTTTTGATTTTCCGGCGCATTTTTATGCATCTGATCAATAACTTCTCCGAAAATTGATTTCTGTACTTTTAAGCCTTCATCAAATCTAGTTTCTTCTGTTACTTGTGATTGGCCTTTTACTGGAAGTGCAATATTTCTTTCTTTAAAAACTTCATTTGCCTGCTCAACAGCATTGAGTGTTTTCGGAAATCCAACATAAGGAGCACATTGATAAATAGCTTCTTTTATCTCTTCGGGAGTTACGCCCACATTTAGTGCAGTTTCAGTATGAACTCTAACTTCTTCTAATGTTTGGTTTGCAGTTAAAACAACAAGAATAATTAATTCTCTCAACTTTTCATCTAAATTCCCGTGCTGATAAACTTCACCAAAAATAAAATTGTTTAGTATATCCAATAATTCTGGATCAGTTTCAGCAGTTGAAAATTCAGCATCACCAAAAAGCTGTTTAAATTTTGATTCGCTCTTTTCTACTCTATTCATAATTCATCACCTTTATTAAAATCATTTTTTAATAACACTTATTTAATTATTTGTAATTCCAATTATATTAAGCCAAGCAGATATTTCTGCTGCTACCGATGATCCACCACTTCCAAATAATTCCAGATACTTGAGAACATTTGAGCCTTTGCATAGATTTCTCAAATCATTTATAAAGGTACCTTTACCACCACCCCCGTGTGTACAAAATGGAACAATTATTTTTCCGGATAAATCAGTATTCTTCAAAAACGTAAATAAAGGGGGAACCATTGTATGCCACCAGATTGGAGTACCTATAAAGATATAATCATAGCTATCAAGATCGTTTGGATACTCTTTAAGTTCCGGTGTAAATCCATCTCTTTTTTCTTTCTTTGCTTGGTCAAGACAAATGCTATAAGTGTCTGAATAAGCATTAACCGGATTTATTTCAAATAAATTACTGCCAATTTTTTCTTTTATCAAGCCGGAAATAGTTTTTGTATTGCCTGACCACGAGTAATAAATTATTATTGATTTCTTGTTCATTTAATTTACTCTTCTTGTTTTTATAACATCAATTAAGAGCAACAGCAGCAGGTAATTGGATTATTTGTTTTTTCATTACTTTCGATTATGCAAGATGAATTATTTTCCATAATTATTTCTTTAATTGAATCGGCTCTAATAAAACCGCTTTCTGGATTTTTTATACTATCAACTGAACCCAAAATTGAAGCTTGTACATCACTCTTTTCGAATGAAAGATCACAGTCAATCATCTCGCAATCTTCCAGCATTAGGCCTTTCGCATAACACAATGGCTGAGTTCCAATAATTTTGCAGCGAACAAATTTTAGGTTTTCTGAATACCAGCCAAGATATTCACCTTTAACAACGCTGTCTTTGATAGTAACATTTTTCGAATGCCAGAAAGCATCTTTTGTATCAAGAAATGAAGCTTTAATTTCAACATTTTCAACATATTGAAATGAGTATTTCCCCTTAAGAATAAATTCATCTAATTGCAAATTTGAACTATTAAGAAACGGATACTCTGAAACAAGATCTGTATCTTTAATTTTAATATCGTGAGAATACCAGCCGAATTCTTCAGATTGAATTTTGCAGTTTTCAATAGTTATATTTTCACATTCACGCACTGCTTTTATACCGGTCATATCGCATGATTTTATTTGAACATTATTATCATACCATAAAGAAGCTCGGCAGCCATCAGTCATCCTAGAATTTTCAATTCTTGCATTTGTTACGTGCCAAAAAGGATATCGAAGCCTAAAATCACAATCAACAACATTAATGTTACTGCTTCCTTTTAATGCAGATTCTCCATCTTTAGGACCATCGAAAATACAGCGATTGATTGACACATTATCAACTCCATACAAGGCACGTTCTTCATCAAACTTTAGATCACTTATTTTATTATTGTCTATTTCTATAATACTCTTTGTCATTACTTAACTTACCACTTAAAGCTTGTTTTTATTATTCTTTTCATCGTCTACTTATTTTAATAAGTTAGACAAAATGATTTAACACAAATATTTTATTTTGCTATTTTATTCTGCTCTTTAAAGAAATCCACAACAATTGTAGCTACAAAAGTCATTTTCTCGCTAAACATATGGTTTTCACAATCAACCAAATGTAATGTGCTGTTTTTGTAAACTTCATCATATTTTTCACTATATCTATATGGAACCACTTGATCTTCACGGCCGTGAATTAAACAAACAGGACCTTCGAAATCATCAGCCTTATCATAAATATTTAATGCTTGGGCTGCTTTGAAATATTTCCTTCCAACTCTATGATTAAAAATATTTACATATTCCGGTAGATTATTAGGATCAAATGTTGCCCCCATAACTGTTCCATTTTTCGCATCATCAACTAAAACTGCAGCCGGTGCTAAAAGAACAATGCTTTTTATGGCATCTTTTAGTTTTCCGCCAAGTAAAGAAGCAACTACTCCACCTTGTGAATGTCCTGCTAGACTAATATTGCTAACGAAATCTAGATTTCTGCAATAGTTATAAACAGCTTGTGCATCTTCAACTTCTAACGGGACTGTCATATTTATAAATTCACCTTCGCTTTCGCCATGGCCATTAAAATCAAAACGAATTGAAGCTATACCATTTTCTTGAAGTCTGTCAGCAATTTCAGTGAGTAATGGATAATTTTTATCCGACATAAATCCATGCATCAAAATTACAAGCGGACATTTTACATCTTGTTCTAATACTGGTATTTGAAGCTCGGCCTTTAACTGGCCAACAGACCCTTGTATAGATAATTGTTCAACTACTGATTCTGAAATGTTGTCTTTCACAGTATCACCTTTACCACTGTTACATCCCATAGTAAGTGAAACTAAACTTAGGAAAACAATAATTTTAATTGGCATCTTCATAATATTTATTCTTTTATTTTCTAATTGAATTACTTTTTTTAATAATACCAAACGCCTCGATTAACTGAGACGTTTGGATATCTTGTATCTGCATACAACAGGATTGAAGGGTTCTATTTTAAATTTTCTTTAAAGAATGATTCTAATTTATCGAATGGAATCATATCAACTCTATCGTAAAGATCAATGTGTCTTGCGCCAGGAACAATTACTAATTCTTTTGGTTCAGCTGCTCTTTCATAAGCATCTTCAGTAAAGTAGCGTGAATGAGCATTTTCACCCATTATAAAAAGTATTGGGCGTGGTGAAATATCTTCAATATAACTTAACAATGGGAAGTTTGTAAATGCCGTAGCACTTGTAAGTGTAAAGTTATCAATCGTATTTGGATGCCATCCTCTTTTCATACCATAGTATTCAAAGAATTCGTGAAATACTGGAGGTAATCCTTCTGGCACTGCTTCAGCTGGTTGAGCAGGCCATCCGCCTTGAGGCATTGCTTGTTTTCCATTTTCAAAATCTTTCCATCGTTGTTCACCTAATTGCACTAACATTTGATCACGCTGCTCATTAGTCATATAATTATCTAATCCGTCACGGATATAGTCACTTATATTATACATACTTGAAGTAGCAATTGCTTTTATGCGGTGATCAACTTGTGCTGCAGTTAAAGAAAATCCACCACTACCACAAATACCGATAGCGCCAATTTTTTCACGATCAACAAAATCACGGGTTCCTAAATAATCAACTCCGGCACTAAAGTCTTCTACAAATATTTCTGGAGATGCTAAATCTCTTGGCTCACCACCGCTTTCACCATTGTAAGATTCGTCAAAAGCCATTGCAATAAATCCGCGTTCAGCCATAGTCATTGCATAGATACCTGCACCTTGTTCTTTTACACCACCATAAGGTGTTCCAACAAGAATTGCAGCATATTTTTTTGATTTGTCTATATCTTTAGGAAGATATAAATGTGCCGCGATGCTAATCCCGAATCTGTTTTTGTATTGCACGGGCTCCATTGTTACTTTATCACTTAACTTAAATGTTAAGTAAATATCATCTCTTTGTGCTAATTTTAGCGGCTCATTGTTTACCTGGCCAAAAACTAATCCCGATATGATTGTTAATACAGTAATCAAAATCATTGTATATCTCATCTTAAGATTCCTTTATTTGTTTCATGTATCGCAGAAAAAATAAATTAAGTTTTTGTATTATTTATCGTTCTGCATGTTTATTAAATTTTCTGATACTAATTTAATTATGCAAAACTGAATCAAGTTATACAAAAGTCGGGAGGTCTGATACATTTTTCGGATATTAGAAGCAATGAATTTCGGGTAAATAAGGATTATGAAAAAAATGATTACAAGGGGCAACGAACATTTAAACTGCTGTAAGAATTTAGGGAATCCTTACAGCAGAATATTACAAACCTTCCAGCGTTCGAGTGAAGATTTGTAACAAAATATTAGGAGAATTAAAACTTGATTAGTTTTAATAAGAATACATCATTCTCACGGATTTTAAATTCTTTTGAAAACATCCCGTTATAATTTACTTTTACAATCTCTTTCGAAACTGGTGAACCATCATTCATTGCTTTTAACACTTCAACTTGTTTTTTAGTAAGCTGCTCTGGCCTATTCATATCAACATAATTTGTATAAGCATCGTTTTGTCTATACCCTATCTGATACATTTCCAGCATATAATTTCATTCTGGAACTTCTTTAAGACTTACCTTAACAGTACCCTTATCTTTCGCTGGTAAATCCCGAATAAAGTATTCTTGGTTATTTACAGAATCTTCGATTTCAGGATATGTATAATCCCAAAGCAAAACTTGTATATTGCCATCATCATCTTTGTAAACCCATGATAATGAATCAGAAGAACTAAAAAATATCCTTTCTGATGAAAATACCGACATGTTAGCATGGTTTCATACCAGTACACCACTTCAAATAGAGGAGAATATATCAGACCCCTATGGAAAGAAAGCAAAATTATATTGGTATAACAAAAACCCTTCAGATACTAAAGAGAGTGAAATAATAAATGAAGGAGCATCTGGATTAAATAAAAAAGTCCTTGATATAGTTTATAATCCTGCAATAAAGGGAGATTATAATACTAGCGAAAATTTTAGTGTTTCGGACGAAAACTGGGGCGGATTTATTCTTCCTTTAGAATTAAGTGAAAAACATCCTATCGGAAACACTGCAAGTTCTTTAAATATTTGGCTAAAAATTGTAACCTCGGAAGAGAATACGGTATTGAATATTGATATCGGGGATATTTCAGAAGATGTAATTCCCAATAGCAGATTAGACACTGAAGATGAAAATTTAAATGACATTCTTGATGATGGTGAAGATTTAGGATTGGATGGTCTAAAAAATTCTGATGAACCAGGTTATCAGGAAAATAATCCCGACCCGTATTCGGATGATTTTTCATTTTCTGATTATTACGATCCCATTCAAATTAACGGAACTGAAGGAAACGGAGATTTTAATGTTAGTCCTGATACAGAGGACCTAAACAAAAATTTTTATTTAGATAAAAGAAATAATTATTATACATACAAGCTATTGCTAAATAAAGAATACCTTGTTACTAATTATGAATTTGAAATAGGTAAAAATGATTGGATAAAAGTTAAAATACCATTAGACCACTTTGATACTGTAACCGGTACACCGCTTCTGCAATATTCGGATGCCCTGAGAGTTTGGATGACCGGAACTACTGGAAAGGCACATATCAGGATAGCAGAATTTAAATTCAGCTCAGAATAGATACGGGATTCAGAAGTAATACAATTAGTAAAAAAGAATCATTTATAAAAAGATTAAGCATGTATTCTTCTCCCAGACATTTTTCATACATAAAATCAATGGCGAAGATTTTTCTTCGCCAAATTTAAATTTCCACTGACATAACGTTGTCACCCTTCCCTTTTAACTTAGCAGTGTACTTTTCAAAAAATTATAACTAAACCATGTTTAACATAATAATTTATTGGAGGAAAATATGCAGAGGTATTGTTATTCATGCGGGGCGCCGCTTGATATGCCGGACTTTAAAGGCCCGGCGGAAAATTATTGCAAACATTGCACAGATGAAAAAGGCGAGCTTAAGTCATTCGAAGAAATTAAAAAAGGTGTGGCCGGATGGGTTAAAATGTGGCAGCCGGATTTAGATGATCAAAAAGCCGAGACGCGGGCAAGCCTTTATTTAAAAGCCATGCCTGCCTGGGCTGATTAATTATTTTAGCCTTCAAGTCATTCTAAATTAGAAATTCTTGAAGGCTTCTTTACATTTAATCTCTAAATATTTCGATTCATATCTTTGTTGCAATTTTATCAGATTCTTACCCAAAAGAATAATCCTAATTCTTATATTTGCATACTAAATGCAGAGTTTTTTTAAGAAAATATCAAAAAAATCATTTGTAAAAAAAATCACCTTACTCCAGGGCAGGTTAATTCATATTAACATGCCTGAATATACTGTATTTGCGGTGTATGCTGTTTTAACAGGCGCACTTGTTGGTTTAGCCGCTGTATTTTTCCACGAAACAATTGCTTTCTTTGAAAATCTCTTCTTTAAGATAGGTCTTGATAAACTATCGTTTATAGGCGGCACGGCAATAATCTTAATGCCCGCAATTGGAATGCTTATTCAAAGTTTAATGACTTCGGCAGCGCCTGAAACAGCCAAAAAACGCGGGGTATCTGAAGTTATAAAAGCAGTTGCAGTAAGAGGCGGATTTATTAAACTGCGGACAACCCTTTTCCATTTTTTGGCGCCTGCAATTAATATCGGTTCCGGCGGAACCGTTGGTCCCGAAGGTCCTGCCGCACAGATAGGCGGAGGAGTCGCAAGTAAACTCGGGCAGGTACTTGGTTTATCAGATTCGAGAAGAAGAATGTTTACCGCTGCGGGTTCCGGGGCTGCAATTGCTGCAGTTTTTAATACTCCGTTGGGTGGAGTATTTTTTGCCTTGGAAATTATATTATTAAATGATTTTCAATCCGCTACATTCTCTGCTTTGATTCTAGCATCGGTATCTGCAAGCGCAATATCCAGAATATTTCTCGGTAATTCCCCGGCATTTCAATTTACAACAGTTTCAATTGGCGAGTATGAGCAGATGTATTTGTATGTAATCCTGGGAATATTTGCCGGGGTGCTGTCTATACTTTATATACGTTACTCAAGCCTAATAAGAAAACTATTTTCAGGATATATTTTACAAAAGCTACCGAAATGGCTGGTTATGGTTTTGGTAGGTTTGACAGTCGGAACTGCCGGTTACTTTTTTAAGGGAATTTTAGGAATCGGGTACGAAACTGTAAATTCAATATTGGCAGATTCGGCAGCCTGGAATATAGTTATGATCCTGCTGGTTCTAAAATTTCTATTAGTCCCGATGATTTTAAATTCAGGCGGATTCGGCGGAATATTCGCGCCGTCCCTTTTTATGGGAGCTTGCTTTGGTTATTTATTTGCGCTAACACTGAATAACCTCTGGGGATTAAATCTCGATACCACAGCATTTGTTTTAGTTTCAATGGGGGCTGTTCTCGGCGGAATAAATTCAATACCCATCTCTTCTATTCTTATAATTTTTGAAATGACCAAGGACTATTCTTTTATACTTCCTTTAATGCTTGCGGTAGTAATAAGCACAACAATTGTGCAATTGGTATTAAAGGGCTCAGTGCATGTTCAGCAATTGGAGGCTCAGGGATTTAATATTAAGCAGGGAAGAGAGACAAGCATATTAAAATCTCTTTTGGTTAAAGATATTTTACGCAACGACGCTGAATTTATTAAAGAGAATACGCCTTTACCCGTAGTGGTAAGCAGCATCCTGGAAAGCCAGCACGGCACGTTCTTTACAATAAATGAAAATAAAGAAATTACGGGATTCATATCTGCAAACGAGTTAAGGCCGATAATTACAGAGTACGAACAACTGCGCGATATGCTTGTAGCGAGCGACGTTTCAAACCATGATGTAATTAGAGTCTATGAAAATGATAACCTCGATGATGTGCTAAAATTATTCGGGGACAAAAATCAGGAACAGTTTCCTGTTGTCGATAAATTCAACCCTGATAAAATAATAGGAACCGTTTGGCGGCAGGATGTTATTGATAAATACAACAAAGAAAGTCTGAAATATAATTTAGCAGACGGACTTGCAAGGGAATTAAAAACAATTGAAAAAACGCAAACATCTAAAGTAGCGGAAGGCTATTCAATTATTGAGAAAAAAGCGCCTGAAAAATTTATTGGCAAATCAATAAAAGATTTACGGATAAGGAATATTTACGGGCTTGAGATATTAATGATTAAGCAAACTCTGCCGCCCGTACTTGCCTATGAAAAAGAAGACGAAATTGTTATCCCCTCACCCGATTACAAAATTCAACTTAATGATACCCTGGTTCTTTTTGGAGCCGATGAAAAAATTATTGAAGCAAAAAAATGGTAAAACAACATTTTGTTGAATCTCCTATTTTTGATTTTTGCTGACATTCAAAACAGGAAACATAAAATCTGTCTGGAATAATAAAGTAATAACACCGTTTTCATAGAAAGAAACCATTAGTTCCCCGCCCGAATCAATAAACGGGTAACACAGATTTGAAATCTGTGTAGAAATAATCTTTCCATTTCTTTGAACTTTCGAAAGAAACTAAGCGTCTATATATTTGCATTTTCGAAAGAAATTGTCCGGGAAAATATAAAAATGAAAATACTTACAAAAAATGAAGAGATAACTTTACTCGCAATTTACAACCTTGAACCGAATGCGTATTTGGTGACAATTAGAGATTACATTTTGGAAAACACAAATAATGATTTGTCGTTCGGTACCTTGCACGTCCTGCTAAATAGACTTAACAAATCCGGCTATATTGAAAATTATATCGGAGAAGCAACAGCCAAAAGAGGCGGCAAGGCAATTAAGTTTTTCTCTTTAACCGGTTACGGTTTGAGCGCACTTAAAGAAATGCACAAAGTAAACAATACTTTGTGGGTGAATTTTATAAAGAATAACGTGTAAAAAATGAATAGCTCAAAGCTTCCTTTTTTAGGAAAAATAATACTTAAAAATTTCCTGGATTCAGAAGACGCCTACTTTTTAACAGGCGACATTGAAGAAGTTTATCTGGAAAAGAAAAGTAAAGACGGGATAATACCGGCTCAAACCTGGTTTTGGTATCAAGTTATAAAATCACTTCCCCCGCTGATAATAGACAATTTAATTTGGAGTATAATTATGTTCATGAATTATTTAAAACTCGCCTATAGAAATATTTTGAGAAACAAAGTTTATTCTTTTATAAATATAACCGGTTTATCAATCGGATTAACGTGCTGTTTAATAATTTTTCTTTTCGTTAAATACGAATTGAGTTTTGATTCGTTTTATAAAAATGCCGATAATATTTACCGGGTAAATATGACTTCTCAGTCGCCGGAAGGTATAATAAAAGAATCCTGTGTGCCCTTCCCGATGCCCGAAGCTTTCAGACTTGATTTTCCCGATGTTGAAGCAATAACGCATGTATTTTATGACCCCGAAACACAGTTGGAATTGGAAGAGGATTTGTTCAACCAGGAAAATATTGTATTTACCGATTCAAGCTTTTTCAAAGTATTTGACTTTGAATTTATATTAGGAAACCCGGAAAGTCTCTTTAAAAGTCCCGACGCAGCTGTATTAACCGAAAGCACGGCAAATAAATTATTTGGCAGCGAGCCTCCTCTCGGAAAAACATTTTCTTTAAATAAACAAATAGATCTAAAGGTTGCGGGAATTATAAAGGACGTCCCGTCAAATACGCATTTACCTATTCAAATGATTGTTTCTCTCGAATCTTTAACTGAAGATTTTGTCGGGATGAATTTAGAAAACTGGAACTTGATGCATTCGGGAAGTTTAGCTTATATTCTAATAAATGATAATGAGAAGTTCAAAAGTATTAATCAGAGACTGGGAGATTTTCGGAAAAACCATTATTCCGAAAGGGAAGCTAAGAGAAAGAAATTTGTTTTTCAGCCCATTAAAGATATTCATAACGACACCGAATACAGTACGGACAGTCTGACCTATGTAACAAGTATTGAGTCAATAATTATTTTTTCAGTTATAGGGATATTAACGCTTATCATTGCCAGTATAAATTTTATAAACCTATCAGTTGCCCAGTCAATTAAAAGATCAAAAGAAGTCGGGATGAGAAAAGTAATCGGTGCTCACAGGATTCAGCTTATAAAACAATTTATGGGCGAAACATTTGTTTACGCACTTTGTTCATTTTTAATTTCAATCCTGCTTACAAGTTTGCTGCTGCCTTATGCCGGTGATTTCCTGGGAATAAACACACGGTTAAGTCTATTTAGTGACTGGACAATTATACTATATTTATTGCTTGTTTTTGTAATTGTAAATTTGATGACAGGTTTTTATCCTTCAATTGTTTTATCGGGGTTTAATCCTGTTCAAGCTTTTAGAAATAAAATTACGGTAAAAAAATCAGGCTCCTTTTCACTTCGCAATAACTTGGTGATTTTTCAATTTGTTATATCCCAGATATTAATTGTCAGTACGATTGTTGTTTCATACCAGTTGAGTTATGTAAAAAATAAAGATCTTGGCTTCCGCAAAGACAAGATTATTTCAGTAAACATGCCCGATGTAGAATTGTCCCAAAAGAAAATCTTTAAAAACAAAATTCTACAGAATCCGAAAATTTCTAATGTAGCTTTAAGCGGGGGCGCTCCTATATCGGGAATGTTAATCAATACATTTTTTAGTAAAATACCAATGGACACCGAAGAAAGATACCTGGTTACTTTAAAACCGATTGATAAAGATTACCTTGAGACGTTCAATATAAAACTCTTAGCAGGTCAAAATTTTCGGCAACATGTTGAAGGCGATACGTTATATAAATTCATTGTGAACGAAAGCCTTATAAAAAAATTGGGTTTCACAAATCCGGTTGATGCCGTAGGACAAAAATTTCAATTCAGCAGGGTTGCCGGTGAAATAATAGGTGTGACTAAAGATTATCACACTTCTTCACTTCAAAATGAGATTGGTCCTGTAGCAATGTCAAACATGCATGAAGAGTTTTATGTACAGACACAAATTAAAGTGAATTCCGCAGACGAAAAAGAAGTAATTAAATTTCTGGAATCCACATGGGAAGAATTATTTCCCGGTTATAATTTCAGCTATACTTTTTTTGAAGAGTTTATCGATGAATTATACAGCGTTGAAGAAAACTTTTTCGATATGATGAAAATATTCGCGGTACTTGCCATTGTTATCGGTTGCCTTGGTTTGATTGGATTAATATCGTTTGTAACTATACAGAAAACAAAAGAAATAGGGGTTCGTAAAGTGCTGGGTGCTTCGGTTTCCGATATATTGCTTATTATATCGAAGGAATTTACGCTAAATGTATTACTTGCAAATTTTATCGCCTGGCCGGTTACCTGGTACTTTATGAATAAATGGCTGGAAGATTTCGCTTACAGGATTGATATTGAATGGTGGATGTTCATTGCTGCGGGAATCGCATCACTGTTATTGACAATTGTAACGGTTAGCTTTCAATCAATAAAAGCGGCTACGCTAAACCCGGTTAATTCTTTGAAGTATGAGTAGCAAAAAAATTTTATTGTCATTATGATAGCGACATTTGTCGGGAGAAGCAATCTCAATTTTAAATTATGGGATCACTTCCCCCTCAAAGTGTGGTCGTGACGACAATTATTCTATTTCGATTTACACACCGATAAAAATAATCAATTCACCGGTTTAACCTTTTCTATGTCATTTACGTCCAATATTTTTACTTTTTAAAAAAATATCAAGAAATGAGTGCTACAAAATTATTAAACAAAAATTTCCTTCTTCTCTGGCAGGGACAAACAGTAAGCCAGATTGGGGCGCAGATTTTTTCAATTGCTTTGATGTTCTGGATAAAACACGAAACAGGATCGGCAACTTTAATGGGATTAGTAATGACTGTATCAATGCTGCCCGCTGCTTTATTAGGTCCGATAAGCGGTGCAATTGTAGACAACCTGCCGAGAAAAAAAATGATAATTACTGCCGATGTAATAAACGGAATGTTCTCAATTTTACTTTCCGCAATAGTCTATTTTTCGCTTTTGCCGGTTGATACAACGATTGTTGTAATATTCGTTATGTCAACAATCAGCGGGATATTGTTTTCTATTTTTAATCCGGCTATTACTTCATCCATTCCCGACCTTGTGCCGGAAGATAAACTGCAGGCTGCAAACTCAATGCAGGAATCAATTCACCAGCTTTCATTATTTATCGGGCAAGCTTTGGGCGGAATTTTTTATACTTTATTCGGAGCGCCGCTTTTATTTTTATTTGACGGTATTACTTACCTTTTCTCAGCCGGAAGCGAATCGTTTATTGATTTTCCCAAAAGAGAAATAAAAAAGCATGCAACTGTTAAAGAGACTTTTGAGCATTACAAAAAAGAAACATTGGAAGGAATAAAATATGTCTGGGATGAAAAAGGGATAAGATTCATTTTCTTATCTTTTGCCGTATTGACATTTTTTATAATGCCTTTTATTGTATTGCTTCCCTTTTATGTTGAAGATACTCTCGGGCTGAACCCTTCATGGTACGGTTATATTTTCGGCGCTTTCGGGTTGGGATCAATTCTTGGATACGGTGCTTCCGGAATACTAAATCCGAAAGGGAAATTCAGGGTAATAAGTGTTTTAACTGCGTTTGTCATAGTCGGCGGATTAATGCCTTTGTTCGGTATTATTCTCAATGAATATGTTGCAATAGTCTTAATGCTTATTATTGGAATGGCCGACGGATATTTCACAGTAAATATAATTACTGTTCTGCAGTTAAAAATAAAACCGGAAATGCGGGGAAGAGTATTTGCAGTGTTGAATTCATTATCGCTTGGATTGGCGCCTGCATCAATGGCTCTTGCAGGTGTTACTGCGGATTTGTTAAACCAAAACATTCCGCCGATTTTTATTTTCTGCGGTGTATTTACATTTATAACTTGTTTGGCTTCTGCATTAAGTAAACATTATAGAGAGTTTTTAGGGAATTAAATTATTAGGTGATGCAAATTTTGCATCACCTAATTACGGTCCGCAGGAACATATTCTGTTACTTCTCAGCTCAATTTGTAAGTCTTCAATCATTTTGCTGTTGCACGGGAATTCTCCGACCCATTCTTCATTTCTGTAAGAACCCGATCTATAAATTTCAATTTTAAATTTCCCTTTTACTATACTATAAATTGCTTTTTCAGTATCGCCCATGGGTCTTTTTACAGTTCTTGTAAAAGGTCCGGGTACAGGCTGGTTATGCTGGCATGCGTCAATCATGAAAAGAACCGGGCAGGCAAGTGTATTGCACGGAAGATTAATAAAATATTCATGCCCGTCTTTTTCATCCATTAGGAAAACCGCCGTTGTCTCTTCTGCCCCGGTATCGGGATCAAAGGTATATGCATCAACACATCTAACTTTTGTAATGGTATATTTTTTCATGTTAATATCCCAAATTTAATTGGTTTTGGTATTTTGCCGTAAAATCCTCTCTTTTTAAGAGAGGATTTAGGTGAGTTCTAAAAAAACAAAATACCAAAACCAATTTGCAATATGTATACATACGTATTCTCCTTTCTTTATTTTATTAACTGTTATTTATGCATTTTATAATCAATATTATTCTCAACTATCAAACATATCTTTTTTATTCGGCAACACTGAACATTAAACTCCCCTTTCCGATTTAGAAAACCTTTAGGCACAAGAAGCATAAGGGCTTTCATATTTTAAAGTTCTGTTTTAGTCTGTTGAAACCTTTATACTAAGTTCGCTTTCAACATCAGCTATCGGCGATGCGTAAGCTTTACTGCCGTCATTTTCGCCGCCCCAAAGTAATCCGACAATCTTGTTGTTTTCCTTATTGACTACTGCGGCTCCTGAATCACCGTTTGTTCCTAACGGCGGATCGCTTGAATTTACCTTTGATATTATTATCTGGTCTTCAAATTCCCTTCCCCCGACACTAGTTCCTGCATAACTCAGGTTTGTGATTTTGCCTTCGGTCAATAGGGTTGTATAACCGTACTTTTGAACAACTTCATTCAGTTCGGCATTTTTTGTGCCGCCTACGTTTCCTATTTCAAGAATTTTATTTACGGTTTCTACGCCGGAGGTAACTTTTATTTGTGCCCCGTCCACTTTGGCCGAATAGGCAGTGTTTCCCACATTTCCTATATATTCTGTTTTTGAAACACTCGCCTGGTATATTTTATTATCCATTGAATTTTTAACAATATGTGCGTTTGTTACAACACATTTTTGTGACTTTGAAGTAGTTGAATCTGCTACAAAGCCCAATGTACCGTGGTGGTAATACAGTTCGGATTCATTTGCTATTCTGCATCCTCCGATTAAAGGACGGTAAGTAGCAGTGTTTTCAGTTACGTCCACAACTGCTTTAGATACATTTAAATACCATTCCATTGGTCTATGCATTACTACAACATCTGTTGCTATTTCCGTATCAATTTTTGCAACTACATTCCTGAATATTTCATTTTCTTTTAGGTGTGAGGTATCTAATTTCTCGTAAACAAAAGCAACCAATGCTATTTGATCGGTTTCTTGTCCGCCGACTGATTTGTAACCAACACTTATTCCATGTACCAAATGTGTTTCAAGAAATTCTTTTTTATATTTTGCTATTAAATCCTGGTAATGTTTGATTAGTTGAGAATCACTCATATTATTTTCTCCTTTTTTTTATTTGTTTATTGAAGCCGGGAACCCTGAGTAGATTAAATAGTTTACATACATGTTTACCGGTCTTGTTTCGTTACCGCTTAGTTTTTCTTGTGAAGCCGAATAAATATCTGCTTCCGTATAAACATTAGGATTTGGTCCATTAGTTGGTGCATCCCCCGGACCCAACTGCTTAGTCTTTAAATCGGAATAATTTGTATATTTATGCTTATGTTCCTGAACCATATTTTGCTGAATTGAACCGACACCGTCCTTTGTGCCGGATGAACCATTAGCCGGATTTTTTTCTCTTTCGCCAAAGCCTTTATCAACATTGTCGTTAAGAGCCAATGCTCTTAGAAAATAGCCCGTATAGTTCGGGACTTTGAACTCATTGCTTTTATCCCCTTTCCCGTATAAATAACCGATTGTTTCAAACAAAGCCGGGAAGACATTTATGTTTGTGTTTCCCCCATTGCAAAGAATCCACCCGGTACTGTTTTTTACGGTTGGTGAAAAATTCATTCTTAAAAGTTTGTTTGAATTTTCCAGTTCATAAGTGTCATAATTTATTGGTCCGCAAAACGCCGTAATTGTACCGGGCATTATAAGCGAGATTGATTTTGTTAACATATTTTGAGGGAATTTCGGGGAAGAGGGCTCCGGCATTGACGGAAATTTTGGGAAACTATCCATTATCTTCTCCATCAAATTCAGGCAGGCCGGAACCTTTTTGAAGCATTGTTAATGATGTTGGAATAGTAACTTCCCAACTTTCTTTTTCGGTTTCTTCTTTTGCCCACTCCATATTCTTGATCTCGTTAAAGATGTTAATATTGCTCAAAACAGCAGGTGAGTCAATATCTTTACCCGGCCATAACCAGCCTGTGGAAAGAGAAAATAAAAACGAAAACTCGTAATCATTTTTAACCGGAACTAAAATACGGGCAGACTTTGATCGTAAAAAACTGCTGAAGTTTTGCTCAATTGTATGGTTGGCATATAGCGCGGGGTTTTCAAATTCGGGGTATAAATAGTAAGTAAGTTTATCCCATTCAATCCCGTGTTCAATAAATTGAAGAAATGTCGGGTCACCTATTATCAAGTTTTGTATATCTGTTTTATCGGTTTCGCCCGGATCAATTATACCGCCGTTTATAATTTTTGTATAATGATTTTTCAGTACTTCAATACATTTGTTTTTTAACTGCTGTAAAACGATATCATTGTTAAGTTGCGCATTGCCCGAAGAAAGAGTTTGCCTCCTATAGTTGACCAGATGGTAATATTTCTTGAGTTTTTTCCTGTAGCCTTTTTTCAGCAAAATGTATATCCTGTACTTCCACTCGTTTAATACATTTTCTTTTAAGCCGGCTGTTATATTTAAACTTGCAGTATAGAGTAGCTCAACATTTTCCTTTGTAGTATTGCCGCCGGAAGATTCACTGTCATCATTCTTATTTTCTTTTAAAGTTGCATTAATATAGATAGGCAGTTTATTCCCGTTTAGATCCGCCGGGGACAGATCATAGTTAACAGACCCCGTGTTATTTATCACCTTTTCCTGTTCGCCGATTTTAACAGTTATCTGCGTTACTTTATCGGTTAATTCTGCATTAACGCTTGCTTTAACAGGCGTATACTCAAACGGTATAATTAAGGTTGAATATTCCTGCGGCATAACTCCTTCAATATTTTTTTCAATATGATAACCTGCATCCGGCGGTGAGGGAAAATGAGAAATTTTATAATACTCTAAGAGATCCAGGTAGTACTTTTTATTGTCGCTGCCGCCGTTATCTTCATTACCGTTTTTATTTTTCCCCTGCGGGGTTTCGGAAATATCGGCAAAAGTTTTAACACCAAGCTGCTCTAATGTCTTAATTTCATTAATATGAATTTCATCGGGCCGGTACTCGTCTCTCACATGATAGAACTGGAATTCATTCTTTAAATAATACTCTGCAGGGTTGGTGCAGTATATTTGCAGCATAACCCTGTTGCCGTATTCAATGTTTTTAAATTTATAAATCTTGTTTATCCACCTGTAAATTCCAATTATATCCTCTTCGCCGTTTTCATTGTTATATTGGTGGATAACGTTTTCTTCATGTTCATGCAAGTGTTTGCTTAACCGGGAGAAGCCGACTTTTTGCGTTATGATTTGTGCTGCCCTGTTAATAATATCTTTTGCAAATGCATTCTCATCTTTTTGGCTGCCGCCGGCAGGGTTCTCATCAACCGTCCATCCGCCGATTGTCCCTCCGGTACCGTTGTCGGTTGCAGTTTCACCGCTTGATGCCGTTGAGCCGTCGTTGTATGTAGTGGTGCTTGTTCTCTGCTTTAATGTTTTATCATAACTATTTTCCGAACCGGAGAAAGATTCGTCTAAAGCTTCTTTCCAGGTGATAACATCTTCTTTGTCAAATTCTGTCTCGTGTTCTACCCGGTCAAGTTTTCTTTCCTTAACTGTTTTAGTTTCGCCTTTAAGAACGCTCTCTATTTTGCTTACTTCTCCCAACCGGTATTTGAGCAGCCTGTATTGAACCATCTTAAGAGTCCCGAGAGAATACGGTTTTACGAACTCAACTTTTGAAGGGGATTCCTCTTCATTATTTTCTTCCTTTATGGTTGGGAGGGGAAATACATCGTCCGGTAAAATGATAGTTGAATATATCCAGTTGTTAATGACTTCGGGTGTAGGTATTGTAGAATCCCCTTCGGAAGGTTTTTCATTTTCTGCAGAACTTGTTTCCTCATTATCAGCATATTGTAATGCTTTGTAAAGAAGGCTTATACTAATTATGATTAGCTGAAGATCCGACATCCATTCAAAGTTATAACCAAAGGTAATCATCAGCGCTATGTATGACATAACAATTTTAACCTGCTCATTTTTATTTGCAGGTTGTTTTAAATCTTTCTTTAAATTTCCCCAGGAATCAAAATATTTGTTTACTTCTTCGGTCAGCTCTTCAAATGTTACTTTTTCTTTGCTGCGTAAATCTACTCCAAGATTAAAAACATTTTTGAAGAACGGATTCAAAGATGATAAATTAGATATATATTCATTTTCATAAACAGGTTCTTTATTATCATTATAGCCGTTTATATAATAAACAGACTGTTTCTCCATGCCCGGCCTGTCGCCTTTGGATTTTAGCTCCGTAAGCTTATTATAGAAACTGTTGTTCTTATTCTTGCATGAAGTAATATCTTCGCTGAAGTTAAGAGGTGCCTCGCTGCAGCATTCCGCAAAGTTATTTTCAATATCGCTCTTTGAAGCGTTAGGCCATGGTTGTATATAGATGTATGGAAATAATTGTTTGTAATTCAGTTTTTCAAGGTTCATTAGATAATCTTTTTTTTCTTTAGAAGGTTTATCATGTCCGTTGCCCGGGGGATAGAGTTTTTCTTTAATAACCTCCGGCGAACTCAAGGATATGTTAAGTGAGTTATCGTTCAAGTTCATAAAAAGTCTGCCGCTGTACTTACCCGGAGGATTATTTTCCGGTATGTAACTAATTGGAAATTCCGGTCGCTGACGCTTTAATACCTGGTTCTTCACAAAAAAATCTTCCAGATATGATAACGAAAAAGTGTACTGGGTCATGTCATCTTCAGGTGTCCAGTACACAATGAGTTTACCGACCCTTTTTTTGAATTCACTCATAACTCATACCTGTTGAATGAAATTTATAAGGCGGTTATAAAACCGCCATAATTATTACTTTTTGCTTAAGCTGTAACCCTGCCATTTGTCCCCGGTTACACTTACAACATCACCTGTAAGTACTTCTACCGGCAGTGAGCTTAATTCTTCAACCTTGACTATATTTCCTCTTATGATGAACTCGTCAATTACAGCCAGATAGATCGGCGATCTTACATCTTCCATCAATGTTCTTCCGGGTGTTATCACTTGAGGCGGGTAAACATCCTGGCCGTCCAAAAGTACATGACCCCAAACGCCGAACGATGCCTGGTTTTCAATTTGAATTTCATTGCCTACAACGTCAACAAAGACCCTATTAAGAGTGGCAACCGAAGCATTCTTATCGTTGGTAGGTTCTTCTCTAACCAAGAATTTTGCTGTTTGAACGTCAATGTTTATCGGAGCTGTTTTAATTCCTGCATACGAATCATCCCGTGTTGCAGGGTTCAGCGAATAATTAATATAAACTTCATAATTAGATGGAATAGGAACGCTGGTATTTCCACCGTTGTTTGGTAATGCTTCAATTCTCCATGCTACAACTTTTAACGAGGGAGCTTTGTAAGGTTTTTTGAATACGGCAATTCTTATATTTTCGCTGGTATTATTAATTAAGCCGATTTGTGCCATTTTTTGTTTCTCCTTTTTTGTTAAAATGAATTGTTGTTTATGTTTATTTACCGTTTATTATGTAACCGTCCCACTTACTACCTGCAAAGATGACATCATCGCCCGTATTTATTTCGACAGCTCTACTTCTTAGCTCTCTTACCTTTACCACTGAGCCAACGGAAACAAATTCGTCAATAACGCTTACATAAAGCGGCGACTCAATGTTTTCCATTAAAGTTCTTCCGGGTGAAATAATTTGAGGCTGATAGATGTCTTCCCCGTTTAACATAATGTGTCCCCATACGCCGAAGCCGGCCCTGTTTTCAATGTGTATTTCACTGTTTACAAGTCCAAAGAAAACTCTTTTTAGAGTTGCTACGTGTACTTTCCCGTCATTAGTAAGTTCATTTCTCACAATAAATCTTGCAGTTGATTGATCAATTTTTACATGGGAAGTATGTACACCGCCGTAGGGGTCACTTCTTTCGGAATCTTCTTCCGGGTAGTTTATATAGACTTCATACTGGTTGGGAATTGTAATTGTTTTATTCCCACCGTTGTTAGGTAAAGCTATTATTTTCCAGGCAACTAAATTTAGCGACGGCGCCATATAGGGTAATTTAAATACTGCGATGCGCAAGTTCTCGTCAGTACTGTTTATCAGCTTTACGCCTGCTGCCATTATTACCTCCTTATAATGTAAAGCGGTTAAAGAAAAATGATTTTTTTGACTAGTCCGGACTGTTATCAATATCAATTAAATAAATTATCTTGGATCAAATTTGAAATAGTCGATAAGTCCTACTATTTTGATAATAAACGGTTAAATTTCAATGATAATGTGATCAGAAAGATATCTTCAACTTAATAAGGTAAGCCTTTTTGTTATATATCTTTTATATCTTCTTCCAATCGGTAAAGATTTATCGGGCAAACGGGCAGTGAATTCACCAAAATCGTATTCAACAATTTGATTAATATTTACCATATAATTGCGATGAATCCTCAAAAAAATGTTTTGCGGAAGTTTCTCTATCAAATCTTTTAAGGATTGCCTTATGGTAAATTTTCCAAGTTTTGTTGCCACTGTAGAATAGTTTGCTTCTACCGCAATGTAGTAGATAGTACTAATCGGTACTCTAACAATTTTATGCATTTTTTTTATGTGTAAAATATCGTCGGTTATTTCTGCTCTTAATAAATTGTTTTTATTTATCTCTATGAAATTTTCTTCTTTTTTTTTGAGAGCCAATTCAATAGCATAAGTAATATTATATATATTAAGAGGTTTTATAAGATAAGCGGCGGGTTCAACTTCTTCGGCCATTTTGAAAGTATAGGCGGATGTTTCATTTGAAAGAAAAATAATATCCGCGTTTCTCCATGTTGAATCCCTTATTTTTTTTGCTAATTCTATTCCTTCATAATTACCGCTTAAGTTTACATCCGTAATTACAACATCCGGAGTTAATTTAGAGAAATCGTTTTCAGCTCCAGCTTTAGTGCCCGCAGTTCCTATAATCTCATAGCCAAGGTCTGTAAGACTTCCTTCAAGAATTTCCAGGATTGACTGACAGTTATCCACCAAGTATGTACAAACTTTTGCCATAGTAAACCTTCAATTAGTTTGAAAAAGTATTGTGGTTAAAAGCTTCCCTACTTAACCTTCCGATTAGACTTAATTTTAACACCTGATAAAAGATGAATTGAATAAACTGAAAATTCAATTATACTAATTTCAACCTAAGTAGTATAGAAATGTATATAAGTGTGTTGATTTATAATATTAGCGTACGAATATTATATTTATTTACTTAATTATATTTTAATATATCCCGATTTCGTTTTGATTCTACAAACACTTGATGTGTTCATAATTTTTTTGATCAATTTATTAATACAATCTTGATAAAAAAATCCGGATAATGCTGACATAACGTTGTCACTTTCCTTTTCTAGTTTAGATAAACCAATTCACAATAATTATTGAAAAGAGGAGAAATATGACAAAAATTGAGGCAATTAACGAATTAAAAGCATCACAAAAGTTTTTTGAAACAAGTACAAGCTGCTTAACAGACGAAGATTCTTCTTTTACACCTAAAGAAGGACTTTATACAGTTGCGAATCACGTTGCTCATGTAGCTCAAACAATCGATTGGTTTTTTTATGGAGCCTACAGCGAAAAAGGTTTTGATATGGATTTTGATAAACATATTGAAGAAACAAAAAAAGTAATTTCTTATGATTCTGCCAAGGACTGGTTCAATAAAGCAATAGAAAATGCAATCAAAGTAATTGAAGAAGGCAGTGAAGAAGACTTTCAAAAACCGATTGCAGAAGGAACAATCATGGGGGGAGCTCCCAGATATAGTATTATTGGGGCAATCACAGAGCATACGGCTCATCATCGGGGGACTCTAAGTGTGTATTCAAGGTTAATAGGCAAAGAACCTAAAATGCCTTATATGTAGTAATTCTTTAATGTCATTCCCACGCAAGTGGGAATCCATTTTATATTACCATAATTGGATTCCCGTTCCCCACTTACGTGAGGACAGGTTACACGGGAATGACAATACTCTAAATGCTCGTAGAGGCTATAGGTTTCCCGTAAAATTCTACTTCAACTTCCTCGGTTTTATCATGTTTTCCGGGGCAAGGATATTATCAAGTTCTTCTTTGCTCATCAAGTTTTTCTCAAGCACCAATTCGTATACTCCTTTATTTGTTTTAAGCGCTTCTTTTGCAAGTGCGCTTGATGTTTCGTAACCAAGCACCGGGTTTAATGCGGTTACGAGACCGATGCTGTTTTCTACCATTGATCTGCAGATATTTTCGTTTGCTGTAATACCCAGAATACATTTGTGTTTCAATGTGTTCATCCCGTTTTTCAGCATTTCAATCGACTCAAACAAACTGTGTACAATAACCGGTTCAAACACATTTAGTTCAAGCTGCCCGGCTTCCGCCCCGAGAGTTACGGTTAAATCGTTTCCGATAACTTTAAAGGCAATTTGATTCATTACTTCGGGAATAACCGGGTTAACCTTGCCCGGCATTATGGAAGAACCAGGCTGCATCGGCGGAAGGTTTATTTCATTTATTCCGGCACGCGGACCTGATGAAAGCAGTCTTAAGTCGTTGCAGATTTTTGAAAGCTTTACGGCCAGTCTTTTAACAGCAGACGAATACATTACAAACGAACCCGTATCCTGCGTGGCTTCAACTAAATTGGCTGCCAGCTTTAGATCGAGATTTGTTATCTCTCTTAAATGCTCAATGCATTTCTTACTATAATCAGGGTCGGAGTTTATGCCCGTACCTATTGCCGTTGCACCCATGTTTACTTCTAAGAAGAGGTCGGCGTTTTCCTTCAGCCTGTCTATTTCTTCGCCGAGAGTAGTTGCGTAAGCTTCAAACTCCTGTCCCAACGTCATGGGAACCGCATCCTGCAATTGTGTTCTGCCCATTTTTAGGATGTTTGCAAACTCTTTTGCTTTTTCATGAAATGAATCAATCAATGATTCCAGCACCTCTACGAGTTTTTTGTTTGCATTGAATAAAGCCAGTTTAACCGAAGTAGGATAAGCGTCGTTTGTAGACTGCGATAAATTAACATGATTATTCGGGTGACAAAATTTATATTCTCCTTTTTCGTAGCCCAGGATTTCCAGCGCCCGGTTTGCAATTACCTCATTAGCATTCATGTTGGTTGAAGTACCGGCGCCGCCCTGAATCATATCAACGGCAAAATGCGCGTGAAATTTTCCGTTTATAATTTCGTTGCATGCCTGTGATATTGCATCCGCAACCGGCTCCGATAGCAAACCCAGCTCGCGGTTGGCTTTTGCCGCAGCCATTTTAATCGTTGCAAACGCTTCGATTATCTGCGGGAAAAAATTTAATGTGATGCCGCTTATATTAAAATTTTCAACTGCACGTAAAGTCTGCACGCCGTAATAATATTCATGAGGAACATCGCGGTCGCCAAGCAGATCATGCTCTTTACGCGTTCTGCCGGATTCATATTGAGCGCCTACATTAACAACACGCGAGTTTGTCTGTTTCATCCTTCGCGACATTACACGCGATATCTGAGAAAATATTTTTAACGCGAGGCCGGTGTTCCTGGTTACTATCTCAATAAATTGATCGCGGCTTATTGTTAATACCGAAGTTTTAATTAGCGCTTTTGCATTTGTTGAATGCGGCGAATCGTCCAGTAGTGAACCTTCTGCCATGAAGTCATACTTACCGAAAAACGTTAAACGTTTTTCCTCACCGAACGGAGTTTTCTTAAACAGCTCAACTTCGCCGTCATAAATAATATATAAATGTTTACGGGGATTGTTTTCAACAAATATCAATTCATCCTTGTCATAAGTTGCAGAGTTTAATTTTTGCGATAGGTAATTTATTTCATCGTCCTTTAGTTCTTTGAATAGTTCTACTTTTTTTAAGAACCCGGTTATGATTGATTTGTCCATTATGTCTCCTATGTCTTCAAATCGTTAGAACAAATATAAATTTTATTATGGATATGATGTTGTTTAATCATGATTAAATTTGAAAAACCCGTTGTGTGAAATAGATAGTGTCTGGTCGTAAAGTGTGATTAATGCACGACTCACACAAAATTGAGACAACCAACTTGGTGATCCTACCCCATATGCTTTTAATTTAGTTTATAACAATGCATATAAGTAATAATGATTCGAGGTCACGGGCATTATTATCCCTTTGCTTTATTTCCCCCGTTTTCTATCTTCTCTATTATTACTTAGTTTACGCCGCTTTTCGTCTTTGCTTTTTTATTTCTTCTTCTAGTAGTTTCCCCAACTGATGCAGATTATATGACAAGATACCTAATGAAGTGTATTTCTTAAAGTTTTTCAGCCCTTTATCCGGACACCTATTTAACCCGTGATCTTCCGGTGAGTTTATATTGGATTCTATTGCACAATGGCTTCTCCTCAACTGTTTATACTTTTTGCTTGATTCCTCTTCTTTTTCTTCAATCCGCTTTCTGCCTTTCTTCGGCATTACTACCATTGATACCAGCTTTTTGATTTTCTCTTATTTCATTTCTACTTCTCTCCAGCTTCTCTTTTATTTGACTTGCCGTCTTCAAATATTCTTTTGTTTCTTTTTTTAATAGTTCTTCCTTGCGATTCCCTCCTCTACGTGACCTCTATTATCTTTCGCCCCGAATCTAACAGCAAGTTGATATCTGTCGGGAAATCTACTGTGCTCTCTAATACATAGCTGTCTATTTTTATTGATATGGATTCTCCCGCTTTTTTTTTATTCGATGTCCTTCTTTTACTACTATCTCATTTATTTCCTCCAGCATATCCTCATCGAGCTTACTGAT
>JASFMY010000098.1:0-26148 GCA_050117315.1 Ignavibacteria bacterium | reverse complement strand
AGCACAGAAATAACTCCGCTTGCCAAAAGACCGACAGGTTCGTGATGACAAGCCTAATGTCAAACATAAAAATCATACACTGCCATTTTGACATTCAATATGCAATTGTGCTAGAAGAAGATATCAACGTTCTATAAAAATATATCAACGATGATAAAAAATTTATCAGCGTTCTATAAAAATATATCAACGATGATATAAAATATATCAGCGTTCTATAAAAATATATCAATGATGATATAAAATATATCAACGTTCTATAAAAAAGTATCAACGATGATAGGAAATCTATCAACGGAGATACCTAAACCTATCAGCAATGATAAAAAAATTATCAACATTGTATAAAAAAGTATCATCAATGATAGAAAATCTATCAATGATGATAAAAAATTTATCTCCGGCGAATAAAATTCTTTCATTGATGATTTATTATTGAATCTTAATCCATTAGCCCCGGATTATGCATTAGAAAATAGAGTTTCTGCAAAATAGAAAGTCTGTCGAACCCGTTTTTTGGGTGAGCCTGTCCGCCGCCTGTGCGCCTTTGGTGTATCTTTTTGGCGGAAAATCTTTCAATTAGAGTACAATTTCAAAGATTTCTCCCTCCCGCCATGCCGGCGAGGCAGGCCGGTCGAAATGACAAAACGTTTAGATATCTAATTTTGCAGAAACTCTAATAGATTTAGCCGGCATTTTAATTTTGATAATATTTCCATTACTTGTGAAATCATCAAATGATTTCATTTTTACGGCTTCTTTATCTTCGAAAGTATTATGTGATTGAACAGTTCCGGCGGTAATAATTTTACCTGAAAAGGTCGTGAATTTTTTCCCTCTTAATTCGCAATTAATCTCAATTGCGTTATTAGGATCAACATTAACCAGTGTAATATTTATGTTCCCGTTTTCATCTTTTGAAGCTGAAGCATTAACGGCAGGCACCTTGTTATCACCTGATATATAATCCGGTGATGAAAGGGATACGGGCAAAAGCTGCGCATCTTTATGAACCTTAAACATATCAAAAACATGATAGGTAGGTGTGAGAAGCATATCACCGTCTTTTGTTAGAATAAGTGCTTGAAGTACATTTACAATCTGTGCAATATTTGCCATTTTAACACGGCGGCAATAGTTGTTGAAAATATTAAGGTTAGCTGCAGCAGTAATAGCGTCTCTTAAAGTATTTTGCTGGTATAAAATCCGGGATTGGTTCCGGGCTCTACGTCAAACCAGTTGCCCCATTCGTCAACAATCAATGCAACTTTATTATCCGGGTCGTATCTATCCATAATTGTTATATAATTTTTAATTTGATTTTCGATTCCAAGACAATTTTTAATTGTATTGAAATATTCATTTTCGTCAAATTCTGTTGCCGAACCTTTATACTGCCAGTTGTGTGTAATAGTATAATAATGCAAAGCAATACCTTGCATCAAATTTGGACCAACATTTTTCATAATAGTTTCAACCCAGTTAAAATCATCCGGAGGTCCGCCGCTAGCTACTTTAAAGAGTTTGTTTCCACCATAGTTACGGCAATATGTTGAATAACGCTTAAATTGGTCGGCATAAAATTGGGCGGACATGTTTCCGCCGCAGCCCCAGTTTTCGTTACCTACAGCCCAGTACTTCACTTTCCATGGTTCAGTTCTACCATTCTGTTTTCTTAAATTACTCATAGGGCTTTCGCCGTCAAATGTTAAATATTCAACCCATTCCGACATTTCTTTCACTGATCCGCTACCTACGTTCCCGCATAAATAAGGTTCTGTTCCCACCAGATTACAAAATTCCATAAATTCGTGTGTGCCGAAACTATTATCTTCAACAACTCCGCCCCAATGGGTATTAATCATCTTTGGTCTCTCTACTTTTGGCCCGATACCGTCCATCCAATGATATTCGTCTGCAAAGCATCCGCCGGGCCATCGGAGATTAGGTATTTCAACTTTTTTGAGTGCTTCAAGTACATCTTTGCGTATACCCTTCGTGTTGGGAATTTCCGAATCTTCACCAACCCAGATACCGCCGTAAATACATCGCCCGAGGTGTTCGGAAAACTGGCCGTAAATATGCTTGCTGATAAGATCGCCTGGTTGGTCTGCATTAATAACAAGGTTAGCGTTTGCCTGTTGTGCGAATATAATGCAATTGCATAAAATTACAACTGCCGTTAATAGAAGGGAAGTTTTAGTTTTCATTGTTGACCTGTGAGTTATTTTGTGATGAAATTAATAACGATGATTTCTTATTAAAAAATAATAATAAGAGTAATAAGATGGTAATTTTTTTAATGCATCATCATAAAAGCTGCAGCTATAATGCTGCAGCTTTAAGGTTTTTGCAGGTATTTGGTGTTATTTCAGCAAAAGTAATTTTTTAGTTTGCAGAAAATCGTTGCACTTCAATCTATAGATATATACACCACTCGCTAATTTCGATGCATTAAATTCCACCGAATAAACCCCGCTTGCTTGTGTCTCATTTATTAACGTCATCACTTCTCTACCTAAAACGTCGTAAATTTTCAAAGATACATCCCCGGTTTCCGGTATTTGATAACTAATTGTGGTTGTTGGATTGAAAGGATTAGGATAATTTTGGTCAAGGCTGAATTCTGTTATTCCATCTAAAGTTATTTCCACTTCATCGCTGTATTCATAAGCTCCGTCAAAGTCTATTTGTTTTAGTCTATACTTAAATGTTGTGCCTCCGGTCGGGATGTCGGTATACGAATAGCTTTTGGGTGAATTGCTGTTCCCGTTGCCTTGTACAAAACTAAGCTTACTCCACCCCCCTTCGGTTCCCCCTTCAAGGGGGGACATGTTACGTTCAATTTCAAACCCATAATTATTTACTTCAGTAACTGTTTGCCATTTAAGAACTACTCTTTCATCAGAAAGGGCAGCTGTAAATGAAGCTAGTTCAACCGGCATCGGTGCGGCATCATCCGAATAAATGTACACTTCACAACTGCCGTTAGAAGTGCAAATTGGTGCCCCCATTACTACATCATCGTAGCCGTCATTATTTACATCCCCTGCATAAGAAACAGAATAACCGAATTCATCATATTCTTGTTCCCCGGTCATAATAATATTAGCGCTGGCAGCATTAGTATAAGAAGATAAACTACCACCGTAAAAAATATAAACACGGCCTTTTTTGCTGTCATATCCCGGTGAGCCAATAATAACATCATCGTAACTATCGCCATTAACATTTCCGGCATAAGATACCGAACAGCCGAAATAATCTCCCTCGATTTCCCCGGACATAATAACATTGGCAGTAGAAGACCTTATTGAACCGGATAAACTGCCTCCGTAAAAAATAAAAACACGACCGGTAGAACTACTATATTCTGGTGCTCCGATGATTATATCATCTTTAGTATCACCATTAACGTCTCCGGCATAAGAAACCGAATAGCCCAATTCGAAACCTTTAGCAGTCCCGGTAATAATAGCATCTGCGTTGTCGGCATCAATATCAGAAGATAAACTGCCCCCGTTAAAAATATAAGCACAGCCTTTTTTGCTATCATATTCAGGTGAACCAATAATCAAATCATCGTAACTATCACCATTAACATTTCCGGCATAAGACACCGAACAGCTGAAATAGTCTTTCGCTGTTTCCCCGGTAATTTTAACATTGGCATCAGCAGAACTTATTGAGCCTGATAAACTACCTCCGTAAAAAATAAAAGCACGGCCTTTTTGGGTGGCATATCCCGGTGCCCCGATAATTATATCATCTTTACTATCACCATTAACATCTCCGGCATAAGATACCGAATAGCCGAATTGGAAATTTTCTTTCCCGGTAATAATAACATTCGCGGAAGAAGCAATTATAGTAGGAGATAAACTGCCTCCATAAAAGATATACGTGCGCCCGGTAGAGTTGGAATACCCATATGCACCAATAATAATATCATTTATTCCATCATTATTTATATCTCCCGCGGATGAAGCCGACCAGCCTAAATGATGTGCTAGCTTTTCCCCGGTAATAATAACATCCGCACTATTATCCATATCCGAACCACCATAAAAGATGTAGGCTCTACCTTTATAGGTTGAATGTCCGTACGCCCCGACAATAATATCATCTATATCATCATCATTAACATCTCCAATAGAGGAAACAGAACAACCGAAATAATTGTCTTCAGACGGCACGTCAAATTTAACATCTGCCTCACCGGCTCCTATGGATTTGTCCAAATTATCGCTGCCATATAAAATATAAGCACGGCCGTTGTAGTTGGAATATTTATAAGCCCCGGCAATAACATCATCGTAACTATCACCATTAACATCTCCGGCATTGGAAACCGGAAGTCCAAAATAATTATGACGGTTTTCCCCGATAATGATAACATCTGCATCAGTGGCATCAAAGGTTCCGGATAGGCTACTGCCTCCGTAAAAAATATATACACGACTAGATGAACATGCTCCAATAATAACATCATCATAACCATCCTTATTAACATCTCCGGCAGAAGAAACTGAAGAACCTAGACGATCATAGGCGATTTCACCGATAACAATAACATCCGCATTTTCTGCATAAATACTGGAAGATAAACTACCACCGTAGAAAATATAAGCACGACCGGAGTTGTTAACATTATTTGCTCCAACAATAACATCATCATGACCATCACCATTAACATCTCCGGCATTGGAAACCGAACAGCCAAATTCATTGTCGCTCCCTTCTCCGGTAATAGTAACATCCACGAGATTATCCATAGACGTAGAGCCGTAATAAATGTAAGCACGACCTTTTTCATTTCCATAGTCACTTGCTCCAACAATAACATCATCATAACCATCCTTATTAACATATCCGGCAGAAGAAACCGAAATACCAAAACAATCTTCCTCGTTTTTCCCAGTAAGAATAACATCCGAGGCATTATCCATATCCTCACTACCATAAAAAATATAGGCACGGCCGGTAGAGTTGGAATATTTGTATGCGCCAACAATAACATCATCGTAACCATCTTTATTAACATCTCCGGCTGAGGAAACCGAATAGCCAAAACGATCACTTCCGGTGAGAATAACATCTGCTTCAGTGGCTTTAATGCCATTAGCTAATCTACTATTCCCGTAAATTATATAAGCGCAATCGTCAGCGAATGTACCGACAATAACATCATCGTAACCATCCTTATTAACATCCCCGGCATTAGATACCGAATAACCAAAATAAGTACCTGTGCCGACAATAATAACGTCTGCATTAGTATCCATGTTTTTATCGCCGTAAAAAATGTAAGCACGGCCGGTGGGCATGGAATATTTATATGCCCCAATAATAACATCATCGTATCCGTCACCATTAACATCCCCGGCGGTGGAAACCGAATAGCCAAAGTTTGCCTTCGTTTTTTGAGTATTTGCCTGGACAAAACTTTGTATTAATTGCTGGGCAAATAGTGTTCGGTTTCCCGTTACTAAAAATGTTATAACTAATAATGGTATTAAATAGGAAATCCTTTTCATTTATCCGTTCCTTCTGTATTTATTCTGGTATATGTATTCATTTCAAGGTATAGTTCTCTTGCCGGTTCGTCGTAGTTCATTTTTTCTGCTGTTTGTTTTATTCTGCTGCTCCATTCTGCAATTAAGCCTCTGCCTTTTACATAAAGGAGGCTGCTTTTTATAGTTACGGCACCTGGTAATATTAAGCCTTGTTCGCCATAATTTATTTTCGTGTCTTGCTCTATTGTCAGCTCATATAAGTAAAACTCTTCTTCAGTACTATCTATTTGTATTTTTCCTTTCTTCAACAGCTTTACAATTGACTTGGTATTTAATCCTTCTTCAAATTCTTTCTTTTGCTCGTTCCACTCCATCATTTTGGAGGAAGTTGTATCAATAATTACATCAGTAGCAGGGAGTATTTTAAGCGAAGGATTGAATTTATTGTATTGTTTTTCCTCACTATCGTAAAGATAACCGGCAAGAAAAACTTGTCCGTTTTCGAAGCTATATAGTTCTTTTACATTTTTATTGCTGTAATAAATAACTTCCTGATCTATTTTACCGAATATTTCTTCATATTCACCGGGTTGAGGGGTTTTGTAAAATATCGTATCGGTTTTGGTTAATAGGGAATCGTAGAATATACCGAGAGAATAAACACCATTAACATTTGTAAGTATTTTACTCGTGTCGCTTACTTCCAGATGATAAGTTTGGCTTTGAATAACAGAACCGTTTGTAATTCTAAGTGAGTTTACATCCGTTTGGTTAGTACAGTTTACAAACAGCATAGAAATAGAAAAAAGAATGAGTATATAACGCGTAATTCCACTGAAAAAGAGGTGTAATTTCATCCGCTCACCTTATACAAATAAGTCTAAATTTTACTTATAACGCTTGTTGAGTATATGACACAAAAATCCCATAGTTTAAGAAGGGCAAACAATGGTCATAGATTATACCAAGAGTATTAGAAAGTATCTTTTGCTGAAAGTTATGAAGTAGCGCTAACAATGTAATTAGGGGAAGACACTCTTTTTGATTAGGGGTAAACACCTAATGGTGAATGTTTTGTCGTTTTTTCAGCTAATAGATCAAAATTTTAAGTGACATTCTGAATAGACGCATGGTTTTTCCTCTCTAAGAGGTAACCCAAAACCGCGAAAACAGGGCAAAACACACATAACTAAATGTAAATTGAGCGATTTCCGTCGGTGGAGGCATAACTAAATGTAAAAAGCTTCCCCGAGCCGTCGGGCGAGGCTCAATTAAATGTAAAAAGCTTCCCCGGGCCGTTGGACAAGGCTTAATTAAATGTAAAAAGCTCCACCGGGCTGTCGGGCAAGGCTTAATTAAATGTAAAAAGCTCCACCGGACCGTCGGGCAAGGCTTAATTAAATGTAAAAAGCTCCACCGAGCCATCGGTCGACACATAATTAAATGTAAACGGCATTAAAATTTTGGCACCCGATTTATATTTGTAAATGGGTATGTATCAAAACGATTAATTGAAGGAAATTATATGGGCGTTCTAAGCGGTATTTAAATAATAGATTTGTTTTCAATAGCAAACTTAAGAAGAGCAAACGCGCCTTTAATACTGAGTTTACCGCAGATTCTTGTTCTGTGATTTTCAACGGTTTTGTAGCTTAAAAATAATTCATCCGCAATTTCTTTACTCGTCTTTCCCTGAGAAATTAGCCGAAGAATTTCTTTTTCTTTCTCCGTAAGATTTTTAATCCCGGGGTTTTCCATAAATAATTCTGATACTTTTTTCTTCCTGTTTACAAAATAGTTAACAACTGATTGGCTAACATAATTTCCACCGTTATACGCTTCATTAACGGCTGCAATAACTTCATCAACAGCATTTTCTTTAAGTAAATAAGCAGAGGCTCCAACATCAAAAGCCATGTTGAACAGGTCTTCTTCATTATACATTGTAAGGAAAATAATTTTTATATCTGCGGAGAAAGTTCTGATTTCTTTGGCAATTTCTATCCCGTTTTTACCGGGTAAATTCACGTCAAGAATAATTACATCGGGAGAAAGCTTTTTTGTTAAAGCAATTGCATCGTTGGAATCCGCAGCTTCACCAACAATTTTAATACTTGGTTCATGGATTAATTCGGCTTTTAATCCTTTACGAAAAATCGGATGATCGTCAACAATTAGTATTTTTATTTTCATTTATCTTTACAAAATTTTGATTTTACATTAATCGGAGCTAGTAATAGTTTGATCAGTCTCATTTTTTATTATTGGAATAAATACTTTAATACATGTTCCTATATTTAGTTGTGGTTGGATATCTAAAGTTCCGTTCAATATTTGTACTCGTTCATTTATGCCAGTAATTCCCATTCCATGATTAGAAGAGTTTTTGTTGTCCTCAATTTCAAAGCCACACCCATCGTCTTTAACTTTAAGGAGTAAGCCCGAATCATTTTTTATAATTTCAACATTAACATTTTTAGCTTTGGAATGTTTTATGATATTATTTAAGCATTCTTGCAACACTCTAAAAATATGTATTTCTTTTGACTGGTCAAATGCTTTATCCACATTATTAATCTCTGATGTGATATAGACCTCAGTACTATTTTCAACTTTTGTAATTAAAGACTTAAGAGCCGCGGTTAAACCAAGTTTATTGAGTTGATAAGGATGCAAAGTTCTTGAAATATCCCGGATATCTTTTATAGAATTTTCGGCTGCTTCGGATATATCATTTAAAAAATCTTCTACTACATCTAAATCATTTTTGTTTTTTTGAATTAATCTAGTCATGTTTTTTATTACTAGTAAATCCTGGCCAACAGCATCGTGAAGTTCAAAAGATATTCGCTTCCTTTCGTTTTCTTGGGCATTAATTAATTTTTGTGTGAAGCGCTTCCGTGTTTCTTTTTCTTTGTTAATAGCTTCCAAAGCTTTTTTCTGGGCAAGATCTTTCTGATTTCTGGTAGTCTTAAATTCATAAAATAAAGTGAGACTGAGTATAATGACAAGCGTGAAACTACCTAAATGAACAAGAACCGGAGAATATGCCCCGCTACTGTCAGAAAAGATGAGTAATTCAAGAAGGGCAAATATACTACATATTACAAATCCAAAAACAATAAGCCGGGTTTGAAAATTACCATTGCTCGCGCTTAATATCATTACAAACATCCCAACAAAACACATAATAAAAAGGATGATCAAATAGTAAGGAAAAATCATTGCAAAATTATAACCGGGTAAAAACTCAATTACCATGCTTATAATTATATAGAGAAGATTTACCTTCCAAAGCCAACGGACAATTTTTTTGAATTTAACATCAATAATCTGTTCGGTAATGTAAAAGGGCCCAAATATAAGAGAAAAAAATGAAATGTTATCTAAAAAATAATAAAAATAAGGAGATGGAAAATATAATTGGAGGCATTGTGAATTACTGCCAATCCATACTCCGAGTGAAAGAAAGGCTAAAGATAAGCCCAAAAACATTTTTCTTACTCTTATAAAAAGCAGGGAGAATAGTATTGTTGCTCCAATTAAAATGTAAACCGAGGAGAGTATTAGATCATCAAAGTTTTGCAGAAATACATGTTTTGTTATGTTAAATGATTCTCCAATAAATGGGAATCTATAAAATCCGATATTTTTAATGCTGGAATAAATTCTGAAGGTTATAATTTTGCTCTGAAAATTACATGGCAGCGGAATTAAGTGTGTTGCATAGCCAAATGGAATATTTTTATCATTTTGGTCAAATTTACCATATTCATAAATAAGCGAATCTTCAATGTAGACTCGTATTACTTGGTGAAAATCTTCAATAAATATAGCTGGATTGTTAGCATGAATATCGGGTAGGATAGTCCTTAACCAAAGTGTTTTTCCAGCTTTATCTCTTGGTATTTCTTCGAACGTAGTAATGTTAATCCAATTATTAGACTGGAGGCTATCATTTAGCCAATTTAATTTTCCGGTTGAATCAACAGGAGATTTACCAAACCTGTACTGCCAATCATTTTGTAATTTTATAAAAGCTTCATCTGTAGGTTGATATTCCTGTTTACGGTTATCGCATGATAATACTAAGAATGAGAAAAGTAATAGAAATATCCATATACAAAAACGTTCGGTCATTTGTATTCGAAATGATTTTAGAAAATTAAATATACGACCGAATTTCTTACAAGGAAACATTTTATATTTTTAATAATACTTATCTGGCACTATCGTCGATGTTGATTACGAATAAGTTTATTCAAGAAATACTATTTTTTACTAGATACTAAAATTACCGACCATAAGAATGGTTAATCTTTTCAATGCTTGTTTGCATAATAATTCCAGGTGTTTTTACGGAAAAGAATGAAAATCCCGCATGGCTATGCGGGATTTTGAATAGTTATTTTATAAAAAGAAGTTTCCTGGTCTGCAAAAAATCATTACACTTTAATCTGTAAATATAGACTCCGCTAGCAAGTCTCGACGCATTAAATTCTACCGAATAAACTCCGCTTGGTTGTGTTTCGTTTACAAGCGTTGTTACTTCCCTGCCCAATACATCATAGACCTTTAAAGATACTTTTCCCGATTCAGATATCTGATAGCTAATTGTTGTCGTCGGGTTAAAAGGATTAGGATAATTCTGCTCAAGCGAATATGTTTGCGGCAATGTTTCGGCATCATCTTCATTTTCAATCCCGGTTATATTACCAATATCTCCAATTGCAATTCCCGGTTCCATAGTCCAAGCGGTAGTGTTACCTGCCAAATCACACGTCTTGATTTTAAAGCATATCATCCCGGAATCGTAGGCAGCAAAATGTGAAAGATCACACAGGTATAATGATCCGGTTGATTCGTTTTCGGATAGTTTTATCAGCGGCAGTTCTTCCCAATGGCTGCCGTCTGATAACCGGGAAAAGAACTTTGTAGAGTCTTCAAGTAATCCCCGGTAACTGCCTGTAAAGTTTATAAACGTGGAATCGGAATTGTATAAGCGTGATTTCCTATTCAGGTTGAAATCGGCAACGGAAAATTGAAGAAATGCGCCGTCAGTGTCTCCAATAGTTTTAATTGCTGCCCCGTTTTCATCCATAAGTTTAAGCGATGTAAAAGAGGGCGGCTTTGCATCGCTGCGGCTTAAATCGAAACTGCTTTTAAGAGTTGCTATTCCATTTTCGCTTCCCAGGTAATATTCTTCATTTACAATTTCAAATGAATATTCCGCATCGTTCAACCTTTCTATTTCAAAGTCCTTTAGTTTGCCGGAAGCAATATTATTTCCGTCGGCATCGTAAAGATTGTAGATTGAAAGCTGAGTTTCTTTATTACGCAAATCGCTGAATTGACCTCTTACATAAAATTCCGCATCAATAACATTGCTTTGTTCGTTTGTTGTCCACCCGGCAAAAGTATAGAACGGCGGTATTCCAAAGTAAAGTCCGTTTTCTAAAAATGCTTGTGAAATAGTGGTAGTCGGATCGCCTGCCCAGCCGCACATAATAGAATCTTTTTCAAAGTACAAAGGCGGAGTTGCAATATGGTGGCTGTAACCTAAAAGCTGAACGCCGCCCGCCTGCGATAACCTTCTATCTTCAAAAGTTTGTATTATTGGGAAAGCGATATGGTTACTGTTAGTTACTTTGGTAAAATAAATATCCCCGGTCCAGTTTGAAGAGACGTTATCCAAATAGTCTATTGATCTAATACCTTCGACAAAATATTCTTGATTTTCTTTTTCCCAGTATTCATCTATTCCAATTGGAAAGGCATTAATATCGGCATAAGAGGGGAACCCGATCTCAATTTTTTTTGACACATAATTAGGCGAATTATCTTCAAACCGGTAATCGGAATCTATACCGTTAACGGCAGGGAAGTTCATGAAATAAATACTTTTATAGTTTTGAAAATCGGCGGCCATTTCAAAAGCTTCGATTGTGCAAGTTTCCGGCAAATCCGGTACTACTAAAATATCTTCTTCAGGCAGTTCCCCTGTTATCGAATACCAATCTATAAAAATGTGAGTATGCTCAAGCGCTTTTAGGTAATTCATCTCGGAAAGTTCTGTTCTTATTTTTCTTTCATAAATATCGTATTTCCCAAGATTCTCTCCGCTATTATCAACTCCCGTAACGGAGATAACATTTTTAGCATCATTGATGTTGAATGAGTATTGCAATACTTCTTTTGAAATTTCAACCGGTTTTACATAGGTTCCGTTAGCCCCGGATTCATGCGTAAAATGACATATAAAATCATAACTTCCATAGTTGATTACAAGATTAGCATTATAAGAATCAATCCAATTAGCCTGCTCAAACCCCACATAATTATTATCCCCTATGAAATCAAAAAACGGGTACGGTTGGTCGAATGTCAACTGCACCTGGAATAGTTTTACAAATGCCCAGGGAATAACGAGGGTATCTGTTGAACCGGTAACGTAAACGTTGCCTTCATAAGTCATACTTGTACCGGAAGGAGGGTAATCAACAATGCTGTTATCAACTTCAATTGAGTAATTCACTTTAAAAGAATCCTGAGGATTAATAGTAAACGAATTGACATCGGAAGAAAGTGTTACACCGGGTATTATACCGTCGAAAGAAACATCATAAGATTTTGCGGTTTCGGAATCGTTGTAATAAGTTATTGTTTTTTCAGATTGCCAGCCTTCATCTGCTTCCTTATTCCCTCCGAAACTTATAACCTGGGGATTGGAAAAAAAATCAACATCGGCGGCATCCAAAGCATTTATTCTTCCTTTTCCCTGCTGCATTACTTCAAGGTTCAAATCAACTGCTGTACTCATCAAGGCTGATTTTATCTTTTGCGGCGTCCAGTCAGGGTGTATGGATTTTAATAACGCTGCAACACCCGCAACAAACGGCGTTGCCATTGAAGTCCCGCTATATGTATCGTACTCTTCTCCCAATACCGAGGAATTAATATTCACTCCGGGAGCTAGAACATCCGGCTTTACGGAATAAGAACCCATAACCGGTCCCTTTGAACTGAAATATGCTAGATTATCGGACTTGTCGGTAGCACCTACAGTTATGGCGGATTCAGCCATACCAGGGCTGGCGATTTTGAAAAACCCATAACTACCCCTGTTCCCGGCAGCAATACAAAAAGTAATTCCGAGCGAAACAGCATTGTTTACTGCTGTTGACATTGCATCATCAGGCTCTCCTTCATCGCTGCCTAAACTCATATTTACAATATCAAGTTTGTCTGTTATATCTTCATCCCCGTTGGGGTCTAAGGAACGTTCAATTGCCGAAATTACATCGGATTCGCTTCCTTCCCCACGTTCATCAAGAACACGGTAAGCGTAAAGACTGGCATCCGGGGCAACACCCGAAAGGGAATCGTTTCTTCCTGCAATTATTCCGGCAACGTGGGTTCCGTGGGAGTGTAAATCCATCGGGTCATCGTCGTCGTCAACAAAGTCGTATCCCCCTACTACTTTTTGTCCATCTCCGTATCCTCCTCCAAGAAAAGGGTGCATATAGTCAATCCCCGTATCAAGTACTCCAATGCGTATACCTTCACCGCCGGTATTGAATTCAGTGCTAAGTTGATCCGCTTTGATGATCGCCTTTCCGTCAACAACGCTTGTCTTTACTGTCTTGTTAAAATGAATCTTTTTAACATAAGGCAGATTGTTTATAGTATTGAGCATTGCGTGCGGGACTTTTAACGCAGCCCCGAAAAATACTTTATAATATTCTTTTGTTATTTCCGGAACCGTTTGATTTTCTAGCAACGTTTTTTGGAGCTTGTTAAATTTTTGTTCTACATCATCTCTAAATTGTGCAAGCAGGTTTGTATAGTAGGATACGTCCGAAGCTTTGCTTAATGATTTCTTTTGTTTAATAAAAAAAGGCTCTTCATTAAATTCTACAATTAAATCAAAAATTTCTTTTTCTTCCGGAACACATTGTAGTTTTTCACCGTTTTTAAGTTCAATTACTTCTTTTATTATAACATTTTTGTTTCCATTTAACTGTGTTTCAATTTCATTTTTTTGTGTGATTGGTTTGTATTGTGACAGCGTAGCGGAAAAGAATCCCAAAAAAAGTAATAATAAGTATCCAACAGATTGGTGATTCATCTGTCCTTCTAGTAAGTGTTGGTTATATTAAATATCTATTATACGGCGATTAATTTTAAGCTTCTATCTAGTCAATTCTAATACCAAAAATAAAAGTCAATAATAGCATCATTTTCTTTATTTTCCTAAATAATCTGCGAATATATTTCGCACCTATGCATATATTTCACAATTATGAAAAGTTTTTGAATTATTACCCAATGGTTTGGTGAGAAAAATTTATTAGGTGGAAACAAAGGAAATTTTGTTATTAGCATTTTTAATAATTGATAATATAAAGTGTAACGCAGAAAATTATCTGCGTTACACTTTAGAATTTACTTAAATATTACTTTAGCAAAAGCATCTTATTTGTCTGCACAAAGCTCCCGCTGGTCAGCTTATAAAAATATACTCCGCTCGCGAGATTACTTCCGTTAAACTCTATTTCATAATTTCCCGGTGTCTTTACTTCGTTTAATAGTGTTGATACTTTCTGGCCTAACGAATTATAAACCGTTAATTTTGCTGCTTGAGTGTTTCCTATGTTCGGAACTCTAATAAGTGCAAATGAAGACCCCGAAGTCTTCCCGCAAGGCGCCGTGGGAATCCCTCAACGCATTTGGGGAAGGCCGAAAGGCGTTTGGGGAAAGCCGGAAGGCGTCTGGGGAAAGCCGGAAAGCGTTTGGGGAAGGCCGGAAAGCGTCTGGGGAAGGCCGGAAGGCATTTGGGGAAGGCCGGAAGGCATTTGGGGAAGGCCGGAAAGCATTTGGGGAAGGCCGGAAAGCGTTTGGGGAAAGCCGGAAAGCGTTTGGGGAAAGCCGGAAAGCGTTTGGGGAAAGCCGGAAAGCGTTTGGGGAAGGCCGGAAAGCGTTTGGGGAAGGCCGGAAAGCATTTGGAGAAGGCCGGAAGGCGTCTGGGGAAGGGTAAAGGAAACTATTGATATTAACAAATAATGCAAATAACGGGAAAAAAGTCTTTTCCTTTCCGGCTGTGGCAATAAGTCTTAACAAAAACCCGGCTTTCTTTAGGCAACATACAACTGTTCCGCCTTGCCCTAGTGTCGTGTCAACTATAAAGTTTCGTAAACTCAAAGATTGACATTTCGAAGGAGCCTTTTGTGCGACTGAGAAATCTTTATATATACTTGTTGCAAATTGTTTTTGGGATTTTGCTTTTATTTAAAACTCACCTAAATCCTCTCTTAAAAAGAGAGGACTTTATGGCAAAATCCCAAAATCAATTTGACTTGTGGATATTGGGCTCAAGATTTCTCACTCCGACAAACTACGCCGGGGATTCGACAATACAAAGTTGACACGACACTAGTGTGAAGTGCCGTGTCATTGTTGACATAACACTAGTAATCTGTGTTACGGCTTGCCTTACAATCTCAAGACCTAAGTCGCGAATGTAAAGACAAATCTTCCCATTTACCGGAATTTTATTTTTTAGCATTGTTTTTGTCCGTCGATAGAATATGTAAAACGGATTCATTTTTCTTGTTATTTTTTTAACTTATGGCGGTTAAAATTGTATAAGTCGTTATAAAAAACTTTGCAAATAGGTGATGTCCATGAAATGCTCTTTCATAATTTTATTTATTCTGTTTATTTCCGGCTCTTTTTTAGCGGCCGAGACAGGTTCAAACTCAAAGAACAACAATTCGGATTTCAAGGAAGTACAAGTTTATCCTCTATACCGTCTTCCCGATAAAGACGTAACAATCGAATGGTCTACCCCTTCGCCGGACGGAATAAAAATAATATACGGGGATAAAGAAATCATACAGGGCCCGGAAGGTAAGTTTATTATACCTGATTCAGAACTTTCTTTAATGCCGGAATCTTTTGAAATAAAAGTAATAGTCAACTCAAAAGACGGCGAAGAAAGAAAAATAGTGGTGGAAACATTTGACAAACCGCGTAAAATAAAGAGGACAATCGATCAGGAAGGATTTACCGAAAGATTTGTAATTAACTTTCCCGAAAAGGAATGGGACAACGATTTGGTAATTCGAAAAATTGAACTCGATTCCCCGAAAAGTTATTACTTAGGGAATCTTTCAGTCGGCACGGAATTTAGAGAGGTCTATACCAAATGGGAATATTACAATAAAAGCAGAAAAGTAGGCGGGTACCTTTTATGGGACAACAACTATAAATCGGATAGGGGATTCCCGGCTTCGCCAAAAGGCATTTGGACTTTCAGACTTTGGAATTATCCGTGGAACCGACCTTATGTAGATGTTCGTCCTGTTCATCTTTATCCCGATATCATTTTCACAATTGGCGGGAAGGAAGATAATTAACCGCTTTATTTTTTTATAATTCTATTCTTTCCAATAAAAAGCCCTTCTTTTGAGAGAAGGGCATTGATTAGTCAATTGTACATTACTTTATCACTTCATCAGAAGCAGTTTCTTCATCTGTATAAAATCATTGCAGCTCAATCTATAGATATAAACTCCGCTCGCCAATTGAGATGCATTGAATTCTACATTATAAACACCGCTTGCTTGTGTCTCATTTACAAGTGTTATTACTTCCTTTCCCAATACATCATATATTTTTAATGTTACATTCCCCGCTACCGGTATTTGATAACTGATCGTTGTAGTTGGATTAAACGGATTTGGATAGTTCTGTTCAAGACTGTACTCTGTTATTGCATCCAAAGTTACTTCAACCTCGTCGCTGTATTCATATGCGCCGTTAAAGTCTATTTGTTTTAGTCTGTATTTAAATGATGTGCCTCCGGTCGGGGTATCTGTATAGGAATAACTTTTAGGCGAATTGGAGTTGCCGTTACCGTTCACAAAACCAATATCTTCCCACCCCCCTTCGGTTCCCCCCTCGATGGGGGATGAAAGGGGGGTGTTTCTTTGAACTTGAAATCCATAATTATTCACTTCAGTAGCGGTTTGCCAATTTAGTTGAACTTCGTCTTCAACTAGAGATGCGGTGAATGAAGTTAGTTCTACAGGTAAAGCATCGGAATCACCAAAAATATAAACTGCCCCGGAATAGCTGCTGTATCCTTGAGCACCAATAATTGAGTAATAATCCGACGATATAGAAACTGAATAACCAAAAGAAGCGCTACTAGAGGCTCTAGAGCCTGTCAGCTTGGCTATTTGTGTCCAAGCACCGTCACTTAATTCATAAATATATGCAGAACCTGATTGAGCACCGCCATCATCATCTTGGTATGCACCAACAATTGCATAATTGCCGGATATGAAAACCGACCAGCCGAAGCAATGATAGTCAGCGGCATCCGAAGCAGTTAACTTAATCATTTCCGTCCAAGCACCGCCACTTAATTCATAAATATATGCAGAACCCGTATCATCATTGTGGGGTATTCCAACAATTGCATAATTGCCGGATATGGAAACCGAATAACCAACGTAATCATTCTCGGCAACGTCATCCGGCACTAATTTAGCTACCTGAGTCCCTAATCCTTCATCAGATACAGAAAAAACATAAGCAGCGCCTGTAAAATTGTTTTTGATGTAAGCACCAACAAACGCATAACTGCCGGATATAGAAACTGAAACACCAAAGCAATCTTGCTCTTCTCCATCATCAGCCATTATTTTATCAGTCTCCGTCCATTCGCCGTCACTTAATTTATAAATATATGCCGCACCTGCATAGTACGCATTCTCGCTATCTCTGTAAGCACCAACAATGGCGTAATTACCGGATATTGCCACCGAATAGCCAAATTGACAATATTGATCGGCATCCGAGGCATTTAACTTAACCATTTGCGTCCAATTGCCTTCGCTTAATTTATAAATATATGCCGAACCTGATGTAGAACCACCATCATCATCCGAGGGTGCTCCAACAATGGCGTAATTGCCGGATATTGCTACAGAATGCCCCAGAGCATCCCCATTACTGGAGGGTTTGAAATATTCTAGCTCTTCCCAATTTTGGGCAAATAAAGATGTACTTATAATTAGGTATAATGTTAATATTACTTTTCTCATTTTGGGTCCCTTTTTCTTGGAGTTCTTCAAACATTAATTATACTCGCCACAGCTTATCCAACAACTATTATTTAATAGAAGTAGGTTGGCCGGTTGTTCTGTTGGTTGTGTTAAAGATTTTTCAACCTCACATTTTGTTTGGAGATTTTACGTTAAAAGAAATTTTTAAGTATTGACATATAAACAACCGTTTTAAAGCGGAGAACATTGTATTATGTCTTTTTACTTTAACCGCAATTTTGTTCTACTTAACACTCGACTAAATATATCATATTCTTTATCTTAGATATCGAATTTTGTAGTCTCAATAAGTTAAAAACCGGGTTTTGTCACTCATTTACTTTTTATTCAAGTATTAAAACAATATGCAGATAACTTTAATTATCTTTTTTATTCTAACTATCATTTATTTCAGTTTCGGCGCGGCTTTATTTGTTTCCGGTAAGCTGTTAAATAAAAAAGGGTTGTCTTTTCTCCAGTTGTTTTTTTTGCTGTACGGTTTTTTGTGTCTTGCACCCGCGGTACTTTTGTTTAACACCGAGATTACATTTTCGGCATATTATACCGGGCCTTTTAAGGTTAGTCTTGCTCCTTTAACTTATCTTTATTTTAAGAAGCTGGCGGTAACTGAAAAAACTATTAATAGAAAAGATATAATCCATTTCATCCCGCTTTTCTTAATGGTGATTTTGGTAATTATAGTTGCCCCGGGTAACACGGAAAAGGTTGCAATTACAAACCAACTTGTTACAAAAAAAGCTTTAAGCGCATATTACGAGGGTAATTTTTATTACAATGTTCTAGCCCTTTCAACACGTGTTATAATTTTTTCGCAAGGTATTATCTATGCATATCTCATTTATAATCTCTATAAAAAATATGCATCCGTTTTGATGGAAGAAGTTTCTCTTATATCTCAAAGGAACTTGTTTTGGATTAGATGGGCGGCGCTGCTTCTTGTTTTTGAGGGTATATTCCAGGGATTAAATCTATTCGGTATTTACAGTAATCCATTAATATTTATACTACACTTCGTATTTCTGATCTTTTACGCGTTTTACTTTTTATTTCATTCCATTATGCAGGAAGATATTTCTTTTATAGAAACACCATCTCAAAAGCATGACGAAGAAAGTACAACTGGAGATAATACCAACACCTCCGGTATTATAGAACTGTTTAATGAAACGGAACTTTATTTAAATCCGCAAATAACAATACAAGATGCCGCGAACCAATTGAACATAGCAAAGTATAAATTGTCCCAAATAATAAAAGAAAACGGGTATAGTAATTTCTATTCCTTTGTAAACGAGCAGCGAGTAAATTACAGCAAAAAACTTTTAATATGATTTACCCGAAAATTACAGCCTTGATTCTGTTGCCATTGATTCAGGGTTCAATTCTCGTTCAACCTTTTATCGGGTATTTAAGAATTTTACCGGAACTACTCCTCATGAATTTATGCAAAGTAAAAAATAGTTTACAAGAACTACAAAAAGAATCCCGCAATTTTTGAAATTGCGGGATTCTGATTACTAAATAATAGTTATTACTTCCGTTACTTCATCAGCATTAGTTTCTTAACAGAAACAAAATCACCGGATTGTAATTTATAGATATAAATACCGCTTGCTAATTGAGATGCATTGAATTCTACGGAATAAACACCACTTGACTGTGTTTCGTTAACAAGGGTTTTAACTTCTCTGCCGAGCGTATCATAAATTTTCAGCGTTACATTACCCGCTTCAGGTACTTGGTATTTTATGGTTGTGGTTGGATTAAAGGGGTTGGGATAATTCTGCTCAAGGCTGTACTCTGTAATTGCGTCCAGAGTTACTTCAACCCCGTCGCTGTATTCATATGCGCCGTCAAAATCTATTTGTTTCAATCTGTACTTAAATGTATTACAGCCGGTCGGGGTATCTGTATATGAATAACTTTTGGGTGAATTGGAATTCCCGCTGCCTTGAACAAACCCTATGTCATCCCACACCCCCCTTGTCTCCGACATTCCCCCCTCGAGGGGGGACGAAAGGGGGGTGTTCCTTTGAACTTGGAATCCGTAGTTGTTTACTTCCGTAGCGGTTTGCCAAGCAAGTTTAACAGAATTATCGACAACTGATGCCGTGAATGAGGTTAGTTCTACGGGGAGAGGGGTTCCACCTGAATTCTGCCAAGCTAAAAATGGGTATCCGTTATTAATGTTTTCTGTTTCGTCTATTTTCCAAATTGTACCCGTAACATCCCAACCTGCATTACTAAAAGTACTAGAGGTTTTCATATTGGCAGTAGACTTTCCTATAGCATTACCAGCGGTATTGCTTTGTCCGGATGTTGTTACATCCCAAAAATCATTTGAATTATAAGCGGATGATGTGCCTTTTGTTCCACAAAAGCCGTTACTTGTAGGGTTAGTTGCATCAGCGTAAGTAACGCTGCCGGTAGAATAACAATATTGAATTACGCCACAATAATGATAACCCACGAAGCCACCAAAACATGTATAGGTACTTGTACTCCCGCTATTTCTAATAACATTACCTGTGCTATAGCAGTTATATATTTTAAGATAAGTAGCTTGACCGCCAGCATACCCTACAAATCCACCGTTACCAGTATTTGTTCTGGGTGAGTCGCCTTGAACGTTACCTGTAGCATAACTGTAAGCAATGTTTATACTTTTAGAAGCATATGCGCGCCCAATCAATCCACCATTATTTCCGTTGGTAGTAGATGTAACATTGCCACTGGAGTAGCATTTATAAACAATATAGGAGTTTAGATCATCATCCCCATAGTCAGGGGCACTACTAGATGCAGAGCATGATCCTATTAATCCTCCATTTGAAGCTCCCGAACTAATTACATTGCATGAGGCTGATGAATTACCTATATAGCCGCTATTATCACCGGCTAAACCGCCACATGCCCCAACACCTGAAACTGGGCCACCTGAAATATGACAATTAGTAATAATCCCATATCCATTTTTACCGACCAAACCGCCTACAAAATTAGATGTGCATACTATTCCATAATCATCTAGTTCAACTGTCAGGTTTTTTATTTCTGGGATAAAATTATTGTTTGCATCATAACCCAACTGCCCAAAAAGTCCGGTATATCGATTTGTTGTGTTTATTTTCAAACCGCTGATGGTTTTGTTGTTTCCGTCAACAACTGATATAAACATCTTTAAATTACCCCCGATAGGTTCCCAAAATGCACCACCATTATATCCCTCCCCGGTTTCTGATAGATAATCGGTGAGATTTATATCGTTCATAATCTTAAAGTAATACCCCTCAATAAGTTCGATAAAATTCCCGAGATCTGCTAACTCAGAGGCTGATGTAACCTCGAATGGAGCAGCCTCTGTACCGCTTCCATTACCTGAAAAGTAACCATATCCCCTAGGGTTAAATAAACCACTGGTAGTTAAATAATTCTCAGAACCTTCCTCACCATTATATTCAAAAACAAAGGCAACATACTGCAAGGTAGGATCAATATTGTCTACCGTAACGCTATTTCCAGATCCATTATAAACACAATAATAATAGGTAGAAAGAATATCTCCGCTTGCATAGGAAGAATTTGCGGTATAAGTAGTATAATGTACCGGCGAACAAGTTCCACTATAGTTTTGCCTCATAAAAACCACTCGCTTAGCGCCGTCACCGTTAGTCCAGTTTATAGTCATCTGGGTTCCGCTAACATTCGAGAAAACAATATTACTTGCTTGAGTTGTTGGTACATCTGCAAATACATGAATATTAAAAAATGCTGCTAAAATTAGAATAAATAAAAATCGACAGTTTAATTTTTCCACTCGGACCTCCTCTGGTTCTAAAAATTGGGCCTTAATAATTGAATATGTTTTTTATATACTTTTTGAGTTTTGTACAGTCTCGAAAAATCATCATTAAATAGAATTATATTTTAAATCTATTTTCGCTTATTTCAGCCTATAATCAAACTTTTTCATCTCATGATCTTCTCATTTTTCGATAAAAATTGATTAATTGGGGTGTTCTGCCTAAAGTATACACAAGCCAAATTGGTTTTGGGGTTTAGTTTTTATTTAGAACTCACCTAAATCCTCCCCGCCTCCCAAAGTCTCGTACGTCGGGCAGGTCTTAAAAAGAGAGGATTTTATGGTAAAATCCCAAAACCAATTTGTAACAAGTATATTAGAAATGTGCTGAAGGAAAAATCTTAAGCCTTGATGATTAACTTCTTTTAGAAGAAATTATCGGAAATTATTATGATGAGTTTTTACAATGAGGAGATAAAACTTCCGAGGTTTACCTCTTTAGCGAGATTGAATTTTCTTCTTATTTGTGAACGAGTGTTATCAATTGTGCCGGCGCTTAAACCCAGATATTTTCCTATTTCTTTTGAAGAAAGATTAAGACGAAGTAAATAGCAAATTTTTAACTCTATTCCTGATAAGTCGCCGGTAATTTCTTTAAGCTTATTTACAAAAACTGAGTTAACCTGGTTAAAATGGAAATCGAATTCTTCCCATTCTTTTTCACTCTTAGGGTTTTTTTCCATTGATGTTATTACTCTTTCCAAAATTGGAGGAATTTCGTAAGAATTAGTTTTTAACTTATTACGTATATCTTTTCCAAGATTTCTGATTTTTTCATTTTGTTGTGAAATTAGAATTGCTTTACATGCAAGCTCCTTGTTTTGAGATTCTAACTTCACTTTTAATAGCTCGGCTTTTTGCCGGGCAATTTTTTTGATTTTTATATTTCTGTAAATGAAAAAAGCTATTAATAACAAGAACAAAGCCGATATCGATATAATCAGAAAATCTTTCTCCAAAGATTCTTTTTGAAGTACGGCTATTTGACGCTCTTTCTTTTCCGTTTCATACTTTGTCTGAATTTCCAAAAATTGCTCTCTGTTTGTTTCATTCGATAAACTATCACTTAATACTTTACTCTTTTCAAAATAATAGAGTGCCTTTTCGAAATATCCTAACTTTTTGTAAATGGTATATAGATTTTCGGTTAATATCGTTTCTTCTCTGGGTAGTTTTAACTCTTCAACATATCTCAATGCTTTTTGGGAATATGCTTCTGCTTTGGATAAATTATTTATTTGTAAATACAAATCGCCGATATTTATTAAGTTGACCATTATCCCGTATTTATGGGATAGTTTTTCACACATCTCCATTGAAATATGATAATACTTTATTGCTTTATCATATTCTTTCTTGTTGGTTAATACTAGTCCGAGGTTCATAGATATTCTTGCAATATCCTCTACCGACTTTAATTTCTCGGCAATATTCAATGCCTTCCGATAACTTTCTTCTGCAAGATATAGAGAGTCTTGTTGTCTATATGCAATTCCTAGATTCACATAATCCATTCCCAATTGGAGCGTATCTTTAAGTCTTTCCGAAATTGATACGGCTTTCAATAGGTATTCCAAAGCTTGCGAATAGTATTCATGCTTAAGATTACCCATACCAATATTATTGTATACCAAAGCTAAGCCGCTTGTATCTTTATTCTTTTCAAAAACAGAAGCTGCTTCTATATTCAGTTTTAAGGAACCGGAATAATCGCCTTTATCATTTAATATATTTGCCCGATTTATTTTTACTCGTGCTATTCCTAAAGAATCATCCAATTCATTATATATTTCCATGGCTTTTTCGGTATAATAGCTTGATGAATCATATTCAGACAAAGAACAATAAATAAAACCGGCGGAAATGTATATCTCTCCCAATACGTTATTATTCTTTTCTTTTTCGGCTAATTTAATTGTGGTTCTTGCTTCTTCCAATGCTTTATCAAACTGTCCAAGTTTAATCAACATATCTATTTTGTGTCGATATGCTTGTAATATCAATTCGGGTAAATTGCTTGCCTCCTTTATCAGAGTCTCATATTTTTTTACTGCTTCAGTTGGATTAGAGCTTTCTTCCCGGATTGTTTGTTGAAGCAGCAAGGAAAGTTTTGTGCTATCCGATTCATTAAAGGAATCATATTGTTGAATGTTTTCAACTTCCCGGGGGATAAACAACAGTACAATAAAAAGAATATTTTTCAACATGTTTTTTGAAGAATAGTAAAAGAAAATCAGTGAGAACAATCTAAAATAATATATCTAAAATTACAAAACCCGGCAGTAAGGTTTTTATCTTAACTATTATAATCTTTGGGAATTTATATGTAGTTATTCTGCTAATGAATAAAAGAAAACCCGCAATTTTCAAAATTGCGGGTTTCTAATCTTATATCTTGTGACCGGCGTCTTGATACCGGATACAAATGATTATTTCAACAACATTAATTTCTTTACCGAGACATAATCCCCGGCTTGCAATTTATAAATGTATACTCCGTCTGCCAATTGGGAAGCGTTAAACTCTACCGTATAAACTCCGCTTGCCTGGCTTTCGTTTACTAGTGTCGTTACTTCCCGGCCCAACACATCATATATTTTTAAGGTCACGTTTCCCGTTTCCGGAATTTGATAAGTGATGGTTGTGGTTGGATTAAACGGGTTTGGATAGTTTTGCTCAAGACTGTATTCGGTTATTGCATCCAAGGTTACTTCTACCTCGTCGCTGTATTCATAAGCTCCGTCAAAATCAATTTGTTTTAGTCTGTACTTAAATGTTGTTCCGCCGGTTGGGATATCTGTGTATGAATAGCTTTTGGGTGAGTTGCTGTTTCCGCTGCCGTTTATAAAGCCTATAGTTTCCCAACCTCTCCCGCCTACGGCATCCCCTTGATAAGGAGGGGGATGGATGGAGGTCCGCTGTATTTCAAACCCGTAATTATTCACTTCGGTTCCAGTCCGCCAGTTAAGAATAACATTCTCACCGTATACACTTGCAGTAAATGAAATTAGTTCTACGGGCAAAGCATTCTCAGACGTTGAAGCGATTCCAAATTCGGAAAATGAAGTTAGACCGGTTCTATGAACCGTAGGACAACTATTGGAACCCGTGCAAATTGAATGAGTTCCTTCGGCAGCCCAATCGCTGCCGCTGTCGGCACGTTTTAATAAATATAATTCTGTATAATCGGAGATTCCCGGAAATCCATCGGCAGTGATATCAATATCATAAGTCCCGCCGGAAAAACCGTCGCCTGCTGTTAATGTCCAGTATCCTTCGGGCGAATAATTGACAATACTCGTTCCGTTATCATCCAACGGTAAACCGCTGCCGCCGGGATCCGATTCCGTAAATGCCGCTGTTATTGTTCCGCCGGAAGAAGGTGCGGAAGTAAAACCTAAATTTACCGGTCTGTAGTTTGTAGTAGTTCCAACCGGGAAAAGTACGTTTGCTATGGTAGAAGCATCAAACCACCTTTGAAAATTCCCTATAATTATCCCGGATGTCCGGCTAAGTGTTCCCAAATTGCTCGTGCCGGATCCCAAAATTAAAGTATTTAAACCGGTTGTAATATTTCCATCCATATCAAGGGCACCGGTTACTGTTGTAGAATTGGAAAGAATTATCCCGGAATTGTTATCAATAGTCAAATTATAGACTGTTGTCGGGAAACCTGTTCCGGCACATTGTTCTGTTGTTCCGTTTAGTGTATAATTTGAAGTGGGACTGAATGTTCTTGTACCGGATACCCGAATATTCCCTGCGGATGTACTTGATGATATCCCATTTTCATCACCAAGAATTAAATGCGCTCCGCTTCCCAGTGTAAAAGAACCGGAATTTTTTATAGCATAAGTTCCGCAATTAAACACACCGGATGAAAAGGTAAGCGTGTATCCCGAATTGACATCTATATTGTTTGTTAGATAAACGGGGAAATCATTTCCCGACGACCACTCCGCATCAGTTATTACAACTCCATCAACAGAAATACCGTCATAAGTATTTCCGCTACCGCTGTTGCCGCTTAGCGTTAACGGTAAAGAATTACCGTAAATAAGAACTCCGTAATTATCATTATTTGTAAATGTATTGTTAATTATAGATGTTGTTAAAGCATCACTGTTAGTCTCGTAACATAAGCCTGCGTCATCATTTTCTCTGAAAATATTACTTTCAATAGTTATTGAAAACGGACGGTGATAATATCCATACTTCGCACTATACTCGAACACGCAGTTTTTAACATACCCGTAACCGCCGTCGTTGCTAAGATTGGCAGGCTCATAATAGACACCGCTGCTGCCTCCGCCACCGTATCTGAAAACACAATAGTTTAAATAGCCTGTACCTTCTGCAGCATCTTGTCCATTCAAAAAAATTCCGTTCCAGTTACCTTTATTCGCGTTATAATCTGATTCAGCGATGTGAACGCCGACTGATTCGTCGTCTTGAGAAGTAAAATAAATTTCACTTCCGGAAGTACCTTGAGCATCTAAATATCCGTAAACTATACACATTCCGAAATGGAATTGAGGAAAAATTACCCAGGGACTAAAAGATGGAGTTTAGTTCCAACAAATTGCCTTATTTCATCTCTGAATTTTTCTGAGTTTTCAAAAAAACCTAATACAGC
>JASFMY010000097.1:0-26518 GCA_050117315.1 Ignavibacteria bacterium | reverse complement strand
CGTATTAAATCCCCATAGAATAAGGAGATGGTTTCGCACAACAGAATTTTATCTGTAAATGACATAATATAGCTTTATCCGCCTTTATATTTTTTTCTCATTTCCAGATAAAATTCTTTATTAGGCATCAACTTTAGATCAATTGAATCATTTAGACAAAATCCATTTATTAAAAGAAAGTCCTTGAAATTTTCTTTTTCAAATAGAGACGGATAAAATAACCGGGGCCAGTGATAAGTCAGAGTAGTTGGTATACCTATAAGAAGCAGACCATTTGGTTTTAATACTCTATAAATCTCTTCTATAGCATGTTGGGGATTTGAAAAATGCTCGAAAACCTCAAAAGCAAAGACTATATCAAAAACACAATCATCAAATTCCAAATTGTCTGTGTCAAGATTGTATTTCTCAATATTCAATCCGAATTTTCGGCAATTTTTGATGGCGGAATCCGATACGTCAACACCGGTAACTTCATTATTATCCCTTAAAGAAATAATTATTCCTCCTTCCCCTCCAACACCTATTTCTAGAATTTTCTTATTAACAATTTTATCTTCAAAGAAATGATTCAACAATTTTTCATTCTTTTTAAAATGGAATGGTTTAATTTTATTCTCTTCCGTCCAGTAATTCTTATAAAAATCATCGGAATCACTATTAATATCTTTTAATGAATTAGTTATTGTTTTGATCTTTTTTTCCATTAGCTAAACCCGTTTATAAAATTAGTTATACCCTATAATAGAAATCTTAATAAAATAACACATGATATTTGCAGTGGGACAACTCCCATTATTGGTAATTAATTCCACTGCAAATATATAATAATATTTATTGTAGTATTTTTAAATAATTTACGGAATTACCACATTGTTTTTATTATAGTTTAGCACTATTTATTAACTTATTGTTAAAATTCACAGTATTATCTTGCGTTTCTCAATCATTTTGTCTGTAATAAATCCAACAACTTTTCCTAAATATCTTTAATTTTGTACTCTAAAATTTTTTTAAGTCTATTTGAATGTACTTGGAGAAGATAATATGAATGAAGAACAAAAAAATGAAATAAAGCTAGCCGAAAAACTAAATCTAAAAGAAGAATTTGAAGCGCCTTCTTTCGAGATATGGAAAAACAAAGTTATAGAAGATTTAAAAGGCGCAGATTACGACAAAAAACTTATTACTAAAACTTATGAAGGAATACAGTTAAAACCCATTTACACTAAAGACGAGATCAAATATCTACCTTGTGGGGATGAACTTCCCGGTTCAGCAAATTACTTAAGAGGGACAAAAGCTTCGGGAAACACGAAAAATTCATGGTATATTTGCCAGGAAATCCCTTATGCAGATGCTGAAAAATTTAATGCTGCCCTGCTGAATGATCTAAAGAGAGGACAAACTGCAATTCAAATTAAATTTGATACGGCAACTGAATTAGGCCTGGATGCCGATTACGCCCAACCTGAACAGGTCGGAGATAAAGGATTATCTGTCTCGGCATTAAACAGTATCGGCAGAGCTTTGAACAACGTTGACCTAAAACAACACCCAATCTTTATTGACTGTGGATTTTCATCTTTACCTTTTGTAATGATTTTTAATGCTTATTTAAAACAAAACAACATTCAATTCACTGAATTAAAAGGTAGTATTGAATCCGACCCGCTTGGTTATCTCGCCGAATCAGGAAAACTTCCCGTAAAAATTAATTTTGCTTTTGATAAACTGAAGCTTGTTACGGAATGGGCATCCCATAATGCTTCTGAATTTAAAACAATCGGTATAAAAGGTTTACCTTATCACAATGCAGGCGCAAGCGCAGTACAGGAATTAGCTTTTGCGCTGGGTACCGGTTTAGAATATTTGAATCAGCTAAAAGAAAGAGGGTTGAACGCAGAAACAATTGCCGCTCATACGAGATTTACGTTCGGCGTTGGTACAAATTATTTTATGGAAGTCGCAAAGTTTAGGGCAGCAAGAGTTTTATGGTCTAAAATTTTAGAAACTTTTGATGTTGACGAAAATTTAAGAAAGATAAATATACACGCCCGTACTTCAAAATTTAATCAAACGGTTTATGATCCATACGTAAACATGCTTAGAACAACTACACAAGCTTTTTCTGCGATTATCGGCGGGGCAGATAGTTTGCACACAAATGCGTTTGACGAATTGTTCGGCAGCCCAACTGATTTTTCAAGAAGAATTGCACGCAACACCCAAATAATCTTAAGTGAAGAATCTCACCTTAACAACTTGATAGACCCTGCGGGAGGTTCATATTATATTGAAAAATTAACAAACGATATAGCTGAACAAACATGGACTTTAATTAAGGATATTGAATCCAAAGGCGGGATGCTTGATTGCTTAAAATCAGACATGTCTACCGGCAAGGCAGGTTACATTCACGAATTGATTGAAGATACAAATCAAAAAAGAAGAAAGGATGTTTCTAAAAGGAAAGCTTCTATTGTAGGTACAAACAATTACGCAAATCTTAAAGAAGAAAAGTTAAAAACCAATTTTATTAATCAAGAAGCTTTTCGGGAAAAAAGATCGGACTATTTACAAAAGTACAGGTTAAACGGCAACCAGGAAAAGCATAGCGCAATTATTGAAAAGTTAAACGAACTGGTTACTAAAGATGATATAGAAATAATAAACCTCGGGACAGAAGCCATTTTAGAAGGCGCTACTTTAGGTGAGATATCACACGCAGCAAGGGCGGCTTCTGAAGATTCAATTTCAATAAACCCGGTTAAGCCGTTTAGAATTGCCGAATTGTTTGAAGAATTAAGAAATGCTTCTGGAAATTATAAAGAAAAAACAGGCGTAAGGCCGAAAGTATTTTTAGCAACAATGGGACCAGTAAGGCAGCATAAAGCAAGGGCAGATTTTTCACGCGGTTACTTTGAATCCGGAGGATTTGAAGTTGTTTACCCGGACGGGTTCAAAACAAATGAAGAAGCTGTTGAAGCTGCAGTTGAATCAAAAGCACAGGTTATAGTTATTTGTTCAACGGATGATACTTACCCCGAAATTGTCCCCGGCGTTGTTAAAGGAATTAAAGCTAAAAATCATGAAAGCATTTTGGTGCTTGCGGGCTATCCTAAAGATCAAATTGAGCAGCATAAAGAATCGGGAATTGATGAATTTATTTTTCTCGGATCGGATGTTCACGCAACTCTACAAAATATTTTGAAAAAGATAGGGGTGTTATAATGAAAAGAGTAGACTTGTCAAACATAGAACTTGACTTAAAAAATTCAGGAAAAAGTTTCCAAGAATTCAAAAATTCATTTAAAGAAGAAACCGGGAAGGACTTCGATGAAGTTGTTTGGGAAACAAACGAAAAAATAAATGTAAAACCTTTATACACAAAAGAAGATATTAAATATCTTGAACACCTGGATTACATGTCCGGTATTCCTCCTTTCTTGAGAGGCCCTTATTCAACAATGTATGTTGCACGTCCATGGACAATAAGACAGTATGCAGGTTTTTCAACTGCCGAAGAAAGCAACGCTTTTTATAGAAGAAACCTTGCACAGGGACAAAAAGGTTTGTCGGTTGCTTTTGACCTTGCAACTCACCGTGGTTACGATTCTGATCACAAAAGAGTTGTCGGCGATGTAGGGAAAGCCGGTGTTGCAATCGACTCTGTTGAAGATATGAAAATTTTATTTGACGGAATTCCCCTTGATAAAATGTCGGTTTCAATGACGATGAACGGAGCGGTACTGCCGGTACTGGCTTTCTATATTGTTGCTGCCGAAGAACAGGGTGTTGAACATGCACAGCTCACCGGTACAATTCAGAATGATATTTTGAAAGAGTACATGGTCCGCAACACATATATTTACCCGCCGGAGATGTCGATTAAAATTATTGCAGACATATTTAAATTCACTTCTCAAAATATGCCTAAGTTCAACAGCATTTCAATTTCAGGTTACCATATGCAGGAAGCAGGCGCCACCGCCGATCTTGAGATGGCTTACACTTTAGCCGACGGGCTTGAATATGTTAAAACGGGTGTTAACGCAGGTATGGACATTGACGCATTTGCTCCCCGCCTTTCTTTCTTCTGGGCGCAGGGGATGAATTACTTCATGGAAGTGGCAAAGATGCGGGCGGCTCGTTTAATCTGGGCAAAACTTATTAAACAGTTCAACCCTAAAAACCCGAAATCAATGTCGCTGAGAACACACTCGCAGACATCGGGCTGGAGTTTAACGGAACAGGATCCTTTTAACAATGTCGTGCGCACATGTATAGAAGCAATGGCTGCTGCAATGGGACATACTCAATCACTCCACACCAATTCACTTGACGAAGCAATTGCACTGCCGACCGACTTCTCTGCACGTATTGCACGCAACACCCAGCTTTACCTGCAGGATGAAACATACATCACAAAAGTAATTGATCCGTGGGCAGGTTCATATTATGTTGAATCTCTGACCGATGCACTTTTGAAAAAAGGGTGGGAACATATTCTCGAAGTTGAATCATACGGCGGAATGACAAAAGCCATTGAAGCAGGCATTCCGAAAATGAGAATTGAAGAAGCAGCCGCCAGAAGACAGGCAAAAATAGACAGCGGCGCTGAAACTATTGTCGGCGTTAACAAGTACAGATTAGATAAAGAAGACCCTATTGAAATTTTAGAAGTTGATAATACGGCTGTGAGATTATCACAAATAAAAAGACTTGAAGATGTAAAAACAAAAAGAAATAATGACGAAGTAAAACAATTGCTGGCAGAAATTACAAAATGTGCAGAAACCGGTGACGGCAACTTACTAGAGTTATCTGTTAAAGCTGCAAGAGCAAGAGCAACATTGGGTGAAATTTCCGATGCAATTGAAAAAGTAAGCGGGAGGTATCAGGCAGTGACTAGAACAATTTCCGGAGTGTACAGCAGTGAATACGATTCGAATGAAGACAGCTTAATGAACGAGGCCAGGAAAATGACTGATGAATTTGCGGAACGGGAAGGAAGACGCCCGAGAATAATGGTCGCAAAAATGGGACAGGACGGACACGACCGCGGCGCTAAGGTTGTTGCAACCGCTTATGCAGATATAGGTTTTGATGTTGACGTTGGCCCGTTATTCCAGACTCCCGAAGAAACAGCACGGCAGGCAATTGAAAATGATGTTCATGTTGTTGGTATGAGCTCTCTTGCTGCCGGGCACAAAACGTTGCTCCCGCAATTGGTTGATGAACTTAAAAACCAAGGACGTGAAGATATAATTGTTATTGTCGGCGGAGTTATTCCTTCGCAGGATTATGACTTCCTTTACGAGCACGGAGCTTCTGCCATTTTTGGTCCGGGTACAAAAATACCCGCAGCCGGAATAAAAATAATGAAATTAATAAACGAACGATTTGTATAGAAAATAAGTTAGTTATATAAAACCATTTAAATTGATTATTAAAGTAGGAATATTATGATTAACAATATTCCTACTTTAATCTTCAAATTTTCGTAAAAAATCAAACTTCGTTCAAAAGCTTCGGATTATTTTTATATGTTTTCAATATCAATTCACCGAACAAAGTATTTGCCCAGGCAAACCAGCTTCTTGTGAAATTACCGGGATCATCTTTATGAAATGTTTCATGCATAAAACCTGTACCTGCATGAGTTTTCATCAATGTTTTTATACAACTTTTTATTTCTGTATCATCGGTACTTGTTAAAGCGCGAATTGTAATACTCATCGGCCATATCATATCCATACCAACATGAGGACCGCCAATACCTTCTCCAGCATTGCCTTCAAAGAAATACGGATTTGCTTTGCTTAGTACGAACTTCCTGGTGTTAAGATAAACCGGATCATTCGGATTAATACTATCTAAATAAGGCAATGCAAGCAAACTCGGAACATTAGCATCATCCATAAATACCCTTCCGCCGAAACCGTCAACTTCAAAAGCAAGTATTTTTCCGAATTCAAGATGTCTTTTTACAGCATATTCCAAAACCGCATTATAAACTTCATCCGATAAACTTAACAGCTTTTTAGAAAGGTTCTGTTCATTATAAACTGTCTGCAGTATTTCGGCAGCTTGTTTTAAGGAAACAACAGCAAACAAATTAGAAGGAATTAAAAAAGGAAAAATGGTTGCATCATCCGACGGACGAAATATTGAACAAATCATTCCTACCGGCTTTACAGGATTACCGTAACCGCTGTTGGCAACGGTATCGGTTTGGACTTCGGTAACTCTCTGGAAATGATAAACACCCTTTCCCTCTTTCCTCTGCTGCTCAACAAAAGTATCATAAATTTTATTAACGGCATTCAACCAATTTTTATCGAAGCAGGAAGTATCACCCGTTTCTTTCCAAAATCCGTAAGCAAGACGAATCGGGTAGCAAAGTGAATCAATCTCCCACTTCCTTTCATGAAGCTCAGGTTTCATATCTGTTATATCGCTTTGCCAGTGTCCACCCGTTGATCCATCATTAAATGCATTTGCATAAGGATCAATAAGAATGCATTTTGTTTGACGATTAATAACACCGGCAATAAGCTGTTTTAGTTCTTCATCTTCTTTACACAGCGGGATATAAGGCCACACCTGGGCAGAAGAATCCCTTAACCACATTGCATGAATATCCCCGGTTATTACAAATGTATCCGGTTTGCCGTCGATGACTTTAAAATTTACAGTTGTATCCAATGTATTCGGGAAACAATTCTCAAACATCCAAACCAGTTCTTCATTTTTAACATTACTTTTGACATCAGCTATTGCTGCTTCAACGGCCTTGCTGATAAAATTTCTTTTACCAATAGGCGGTCGTTTTGCAGTAAAACTATTTGATTGATTTATCCCGGCATAGCTCAACTTAGAACCTATTGCCATACCGGCGGCCACTATTCCCGATGTTCTTAAAAAATCTCTTCTTGAAATCATTTCTATTTCTCCGTTTTATGATTCTTTAGAAAACAGATTTTTCTGTTCCAATGAAAATAATGTAGGAATTTGTTCGCTGTTTTCTGCAATAGCATACCTCATTAAGAATCAAGCGAATTAAGAGCAAATGCATAAGCGCCAAGCGATATTGCTTTGCTTGTTCCTATTTTTGAAATACCTACACCTATTCTCATTTCAGGATCATATTTAATTTTATTATCGGTTCCGGGAACAGTTATTTCTTTAACTGATCCTTTCATAAATTTTTGAAGATCGTTTTCGTCTTCAAGGTTATAAACATTAGCCACCAATCTTGGGAAGGTATTTCCACTTGGTGAGACAAACGAACTACTCATTTCATCAATTACAGAAGGAAGAAATATATCCGATGCACCGGCAAGTCCGCCGCCTATAACAACAATGCCGTCAATCAAAGTAATTGCATTTGATATAGCATCACCAACAGCTTCGCCCATTTCTTTAAAAGCTTTTAAAGCTGCATCTTTATTTCCCTCTTTGTTTCCAAGTGCAATATCGTATAACTCTTTAGGTTCAGGTACATTCCGGAATTCTAAACATGTTTCGCGTGCATAAATATTTTTAACACCGCGAATACTGGCATGCTCTTCAATATTTGTAACCGGATTTAATTTATTCCTGGAAAGCCATATTTCACCGGCAATAGAATTATCGCCAATAAATAAATTTCCGTCTCTTACTATACCGGCACCAAATCCTGTACCCAAGGTCAATCCCAAAAGATTTTTATATACTTTCGGGCTTCCTGCTCTTTCAAGAAGCCCGTTGACATATAGGAGGTATCCGGCGAGTGCTTCGCCGTACGCGTACAAATCACCATCGTTATTAATAAAAACCGGTAAATTAAATTTTTCTTTTAACATCGGACCCAAAGCAATGCCGCCGCGGAATGCAGGTAAATTTTGTAAATCTCCTATAATTCCATTCGGGTAGTCTGCCGGTCCGGGAAATGCAAAACTTATAGCCGAAGGTTGTTCAGGTAATTTTTCCTTTACTTGTTCAAATCCCTCAACAATAGAGGTCAAACATTTATCGAGATTATCGGCATTAGATGGCATAATAATTTCATCAACAATCTGTTCATTCGCTTGAATTGCGGTAAAGACAAAATTTGTACCGCCTGCATCAAGTGTCATTACAATTCTTTTATCTTCTTTATAATTCATTTTTTACTTCTCCAGATTAATTAAGCATGACTAAGATTTTTTTTTGATGCTGCAAATGCAACAAAAGCAATATAAGCTAGACAGCCCAATGGAACGATAAATCCGGTTAGAACACTCGAAATATCAATCACCTTTCCCATTATCAAAGGAACAATAGCTCCGCCGGCTATTGCCGTTATCATAAGCCCGGATAATTCATTTGAACGTTCAGGCATTTCATCAATTGAAATAGAGAATATTAATGGGAAGATATTTGCAAAACCTAAACCGATTAAAACTATTCCAACAAAGGTGATAACCTGGTTGGCTGTAAACATCAACAAAACACCCGTGATTGAAAGGAGAACAGTAAGAATTAAAAATTTCTTCGGAGACATACTATTCAAAATAAGTGAACCAACAAATCGTCCTATCAGTATAGGTAAGAAAAATAATGCCCAGCTAACCCACAAACCGAATCCTTCAATTCCAAAATTTTCTTTTACCAAAATGGGTACTCCCGAACTCATTGATACCTCGGCACCTACATAAAGAAATATCCCCATCACCATCATAAAGACATAACCGTTCTTTAAGAGTGATAAACATGAAGCTATTGTTGCCGGTTTAGAGTTAGGGTCTTTTTCTTCATTAACTTTAAGAGGAATCACCAGGAAAAGCGTAACTATAATTAATGAAACAAATACCGGGAATAAAACACTCCATTCCATACCAAAATAGACAGCTAATAAAGGAGGCAATAAAAATCCCAATGAAGAGCCAATTGCTTTAATGGATTGAGCCAATGATAAATTTTTCGAATATTTCCCTTGCGGCGAAACATCTCTCATAATAGGATTACCAACTACTTGCAGAATTGTTGCTCCCGCACAAAGAAGAAGAATTGAAATAAGAACAACATAAAAACTAAAATACTCACCAGGATTATATGTAACCTGGGCGCCGTACATTCCGTTAAGCATTGGAAGAACTAATCCGACTAAAGCAATGGACAACCCCAAAATAAGTACATGCTTTTTTCCTTTTTTATCCTGGTATATACCCATTGGCACCGACAAAATACCAAACATTATAAAACCCGAAAAAGGAATTAACTGCGCCATAGTATAGGAGAGATTAAAAGTATCTTTCGCCAGTCCCACAAGCGGACCAACCACATCACCAAATCCCATGCACAGAAATACTAAAAATATAGGGAAGGCCTTTTTGTTCATTGGAAACTCCGATTTAGTTGTTATGAATTATTAAAATTTATTCCGGTTGATATACACAAGCCAAATTGGTTTTTGGGATTTTGCCATAAAATCCTCTCTTTTTAAGACCTGCCCGCCGTACGAGACTTTGGGAGGCAGGGAGGACTTAGGTGAGTTCTAAAAAAAACAAAATCCCAAAACTAATTTGCAACAAGTATACAAAATTATTGTTACGCACTTTTGACTACAACCTTTTCAAGTTCTTCAAGAGATTTACCTTTTGTTTCCGGTATAACTTTCCAGACAAATATGAAGAACGGGATCATCATAAACGCAAAAAACATAAATATATTTCCGCCGCCGAATTGCGAAAGAGCTATAGGGAAAACCAAACCGATGACAGCATTCATTATCCAGTGAGTAAACGAGCCGACAGCCTGCCCTTTTGCCCTGACTTTATTGGGAAATATTTCGGCAAGAAATACCCAGATAACCGCACCCTGTGAAAGCGCAAAGAAAGCAATAAATCCCACTATAAAAATTGCAACACTGCTTCCGCCAAAAAGATTTTCGAAATAGTAATTTAAACCAGCACCGGTAAGAGTAACGAACATTCCAACTGCCCCGATTAAAAGTAAAGTTTTGCGGCCGAACCTGTCTATAAAAAACATTGCAACTATTGTGAACAACATATTTGTCATTCCGACAACAACAGCCTGAAACATTGCTGCATCGGTGGTGGCCCCGGCTTTTTCAAAAATCATTGGAGCATAATATAGAATTACATTTATCCCTGAGAGTTGATTAAATACCGCTAATAGTACGGCACAAATAATTACAAACTGATATTTTTTCTGAAACAGTTTTGTAGTTACCCGACCGGCTTCTTCTTTAAGAGATTCAACAATATCTTTCAATTCGGATTCAACATCATGTGCACCTAAGTTTCGAAGTACTGTCCGTGCTTTTTCAATATAGTTTTTCTTAACCAACCAACGCGGACTCTCGGGCACAAGAAATAACAAACCGAAAAATAAAGCAGCAGGAATTGCTTCAACACCAAACATCCAGCGCCAATTATCTTCGCCAATATTTACCAGCAGGTAATTAGAAAAGAATGCAACCAGAATTCCGAATACTATGTTAAACTGAGCAACTGCCACTAACCTACCCCTTAAGTGAGCGGGTGAAATTTCAGCGATATACATTGGAGCCATTACAGAGGCAACACCTATACCAACACCACCGAGAAACCTGGAAAATAAAAGTACAAACCAATCTTCTGCCAATGCGCAGCCAAGCGCAGAAACAAAATAGAAGATTCCGCATACAAAAAGAATTGCCCGTCTTCCGTAAATATCGCCTGGTTTACCGGTTACAATTGAACCGAGCACCGTTCCCCAAAGAGCTATTGATACTGTTAGCCCCAGAGTTGTATCGGTTAAATCAAAATAAGATGAAATAAATTTTGTTGTGCCGGAAATAACTGCTGTATCAAACCCGAAAAGAAAACTACCTAAAGCAGATACAACGGTTGCAAAAATTAATTTTCTGTTCACATCAACTCTCCCGGTTTTTTTGTGAGGTTTTAATCAGTTAAGCATTGATACCATTTTGCATTGTGATCAAAAATCAGAAACATAGGTACCGCACTTCTTAAAGGAAAGTGAGTTTTTTTAACTCCCATATTTCCGCCGAAATATTCTACTTTTTCCAACGCATCCCGGTTAATTTCAATTTCATAATTTCCTATCACATCCGATAAAAATGTATTGAGTTTATTCTGCAATCTTTTATCAATAGAAAAAACGGTTTCCGCTATTAATGTTGCGGCTAAATTTTCCTTCAGTTCATTCACCGGCAGTTTAAGAGTTTGCGGAATGTTATTCAGCCTGCTTTGAAATTCCTTAATACTAGTTTTATGATCCCCTACTTCTATCACGTTATCATTCTCGGGAACTAATGAACAAGCAGTAAGTATTATAAGAATGTATGGTAATATTACTTTAGGGGAGGGCATACGAATTATTTTATCAATACCATTTTACGAACTCTTGAATAATTTCCGGACTGCATTCTGTAAAAATTAAACTCCGCTTGAAAGTTTTGATACGTCGAATTTTACTTCATATTTTCCTGCCGGTTGTTCCTTATTTACCAGCTCGGATATTTAATTACCAAGTATATTATAAATTTTCAAAGAAACCAAATGTTTATCTCGTAATTTATACTTAATATTAATTGTTGGAATAAACGCCTGCAGGCAGGGCATGAATTGGGATGATTATGTTGGCTATGTTGCTGATTTAGATGGACATATAATAGCTGTTGCAAAAAAACACAAAATAAAAGTGAACTTAAATGGATACCAAAAATTTATTATTAGTTTCTTTACCAATAATAGCAGCTATATTGAGTTCATATCTAACTTACTTTTTTTCTATGAAATCAAAAAAAGCAGAGACGATATTAAAATTTAAGGAAGAAAAGTACAAAAATTTGCTAATCCTTATGCAAGCATTTGTAGGGCAAACAGCAACTGCTGATATGAAGAAAAAATTTTTTGAAGAACAGTACAGCTCATGGTTGTATAGTTCAGACGAAGTTGTTAAAGCAATTCAAGAACTAATTGATACCATCAGTAAATATGAAAAAGGAGTAAAAATTCCTGAAGGTCAAACTTTGATAGGCAATATAGTTTTAGCTATGCGGAAAGATCTTCTAGGTAAAACTAACCTGACACCAAAAGATTTTCGTTATACAGATATTATTAGCAGAAATTAGGTATAATTATCAGATGAATCCAGAAGACAAAAAAAATATCGATAAATCATACAAACCCGATTGGCAGCCTGAAAATGCCGGGAAAGAATTTGCTGTAAGAGTAGTGAAAGGAAACGAGAATACAGTAGGCAGTAGGTACGTTGCGGCAGGCAAAAAGAAAAAAGGACTGACTGTTGATGACTATGCCGAGGGCGTATTGAGGAACGACAGGACTTTACTTGCCCGTACAATTACACTAATTGAAAGCAACTCCGAAATACATCATAAACTTTCTCAGGATGTGTTGAAAAAACTTTTGCCCAAAACAGGCAGTTCAATCCGTATTGGGATTACAGGCGTACCCGGTGCGGGTAAAAGCACATTCATTGAAACGCTTGGTTTATATTTAATTAAACACGGACACAAAGTTGCAGTACTCGCGGTTGACCCGAGCAGCACTGTTACAAAAGGCAGCATTCTCGGTGATAAGACACGTATGGAAAAATTATCAAAAGAGCCAAATGCGTTTATCCGCCCTTCCCCTTCAAGCGGGACACTTGGCGGGGTTACCCGCAAAAGCCGTGAAACAATTTTAGTCTGCGAAGCTGCCGGGTACGATGTGATTTTAATCGAGACTGTAGGCGTCGGGCAAAGCGAAGTTACCGTCCGCTCAATGGTTGATTTCTTTTTGCTTCTGCAAATTGCCGGAGCCGGGGACGAATTGCAGGGTATTAAAAAAGGCGTAATAGAATTGGCAGATGCATTGCTAATCAACAAAGCCGACGGCGACAACGAGAAAAAAGCGGAAGTGGCAAAAGCGGAATATTCCAATGCTCTGCATTATTTACAGCCTGCAACAAAAGGCTGGCAGACAAACGCCTATACATGTTCGGCAGTAACGGGCAAAGGTATCCCGGAGATTTGGAAATTAATTCAAAAGTTTGAAAAATCGACAAAAGAATCCGGTGTGTTTTCAGAAAGAAGAAAACAACAATCAATTGAATGGATTTATTCACTTGTAGAAGATGAATTGAAAAACAGATTTTATAACAATGAAGAGATTAAAAATCTTATTCCTACAACGGAAGAAAAAATAATTAACGAACAGATTGTCCCTACAAGCGCAGCCGAAAAGTTATTAAATACATATTTCGACACAAAATAAAAAGCCTCTTTATTCAAGAGGCCTTTGCTTAACAACACTGAGATTTCATCTTATGCTTTTTCTCTTGTCAATGAACAACTGACTATTTTCCAGACACCGTCTATTTTAACAAAGGATAAAAATTCGGTTTGCTTTAGTTTTTTATCTGTCAGCTTAATTTTAGCCACTGCGGTATTATCATACACGTCAACACTTTGAACTTCCAGATCTCTTTTCCAGCCGCCTAATCTACCTTTTTTAACTTGTTCCGTAAAAGCATCCTGGTCATATTCAATAACTTCTTTGCCTCTTAATGTGATTCTAAAAATAACTGCATTTTTAGCAAAAAGATCTTCTAATGCACTAACGTCTTTTGCTTCAGTAGCAGCGGCATATTTCTCAATAACCGTTTTAACAGCTGCTTCTTCCACTGCCGTATTTGCAAATGAAATATTAGAAATAACAAGTGTTAAGATTAACAGAAATGATGTTTTTTTTACTAACATATCGGCCTCCCCAGGTATTATGTAGTTAGTTAAAATAAATTATTAGATACATTTTTGACGAAATATCACTTCAAAAGGTTGCAGTTATTGTATGAAAAGTTCCTTATAATAAATAGAGTTTCTGCAAAATTAGATATCTAAACGTTTTGTCATTTCGACCGGAGGGAGAAATCTTTGAAATCGTGCTCTAATTGAAAGATTTCTCACCCAAAGAACGGGTTCGAAATGACAGACTTTTTATTTTGCAGAAACTCTAATATATTTGATGAGAACTAAAAATAAGCTTCAATACTTAAAGCAGCATTTCTAAGCGGCATCTGGTTACCGATAAATTCAACATAATTATAACTCGTTAAGTTTTTTTCAATTAAATATATCTTAAACGGTATGTTGGAAAAGCTGAAGTTATAGCCGAGACTTACATCAACAACAAGAATCTCGGACCTGTTCTCACCGTCCACAACTATATTAAACGGGGGGCTGGTTATAAGATCGTCAATTTCTTCCACCTTGCTTGAATAGCGAACATCCGCTCTAATTTCAAACGGGTATAAATTTAACTCGGTGTTCACTTTTATTGTATGGCGAGGGCGGTATTTCATGAACTCATCCTTTTCCAGATCAATAGCCCATAGGTAGTTATAGCCGAATGAAAGACTCGCTACGTTTGAAATCAGCTCATAAGTTGAAAGGAATTCTACCCCCTGAATTCTGGCTTCAGGCAGATTCAAATACTGGATTTTTCCGTTCTCGTTTAAGGTCGGCTCAATAAAATCCGTATATTCATTTTGATATAGGGCCAAATCAAATTCAAGATTCCTGAAAGGTTTGTAATTAAATCCGGCTTCAAAGGAAATACTTGTTTCATGTTTTAAGTCCGGATTTTCTACAACATCAACCCCGAGGTTAATATCAACGGCTGTGAATACTTCCGAAGGCGTGGGAGCTCTAAAACCGGTTCCAAGTGATGCCCTTAATATTAGATTATCCAGGGGTTTGTAATTCAGCCCTATCTTTGGAGAAGCCGCACTGGCGCCTAGTAATGTGTCGAGCTTGATATAATCATAACGAACCCCGAAATCTACAGATATATTTTTTATCCCTTTATATTCCGAATGGAAAAAACCGGATAACGAATAGTAATCCGTGTTGCTGAAAAGGTTCGATTCAATATCGGCAATTGAAAATTCAAAGCCGGGAATAAAAAGAAAATCATTTGAGAATTTATATTGAGCTATAATTTCATTCCTGTAAAGAGTGCTTGTTGCAGAAGTAACACTTTTTGCAATACCGTCGAAATGCGAACGGTAAAAGCTTGATTTCAGCTTTGCAGAAAATTTCCCGGAAAATTTATTATCGTAAATTAAACTCACGAACTCCCTGTCGGACTCAACCCTTTGATCCCTTGAATCATCGGAAGGAATCAAAGTATTCCGCGAATCTTTCCAGTAAAGGAAATTTCCCCTGTTCATATCAAGATAATTGCTAATCAACGCAATGGACTGACTTTCATTAATTTCATAATCAAGTTTTAAGTAAATGATATGCCTTTTCATAAAATCACTTTCGCGGTACCCGGCATCATCAAATTTATTTAACGAAACTGTGTAACCGAGCTTCCCTGCCCTGTTAGAGTGAGTTAAATACACACCGTAGAAAGTTCTTAGTTTATCGCTCCACTTCCACTCTTCAAACGAAGGATCGTCATAAGCTCCGCCGAAAGTCCTGAAATGTGTTAAAGGTTTAGAGGAAGCTTTTTTTGAGATTATATTTATTACTCCACCAATTGCAGCAGAACCGTATAACGAACTTGCCGGGCCTTTTATGATCTCCACTCTTTCAATATCAGTAAGGGGAATCATTTCCCAGATTATTTCACCTGTTCCGCCGGTGTAAATGGGAACTCCGTCAATGGCAGCCAAAACCCTTGAGCCTGTGCCTTTGCTGTAACCGGTTGAGCCCCGGATACTAATCTGTTCAACGTTTGCATTTATCCCCGGAACATATCTAAGCAGTTCATCAAACCGAACAATATTTTTTTTTGCGATCACGTCGGGCTTTATGATTGCCGTGCTTACCGTAACGTCTTCTAGTTTTTTTTCATATTTACTTGTAGATACAATCACCTCTCCGGTTTCAATTTCATCTTGAGCTAAAACAAAAGTTTGCACTTTATAATTTTCATCAAATATAAAATTTTCAATAACAAGTTTGCCAAAGCCAACGAAAGAAATCTGTAATTTATATTTGCCGAATTTAACATTAGTAATTTGAAATCTACCGTCTCCATCTGTTGCAGCGCCGTATTCTGTCCCCAGTAAAACTACGTTTGCTCCCTCAATAGGTTCGTTATCCGCATTATAAACGTATCCTATCAAATTTTTGTTTTGAGCATTGATAACAATAAATCCGGGAAGTAAAAAAAGAAACAATATTTTACTTAACTTCATTGTACCGGCTCCATTTGTGAACTTTCTGACGGAGGCTGCAGCGGCGGGTTATTAAAATCACACACTATGTTAATATCCGCAGTAATCTTTCCTTCTTCAATTGTCATACTTCCCGGCGTAGAATTATCTCCTTCATTATAATAAATCCCAACCACTACCCAGTCACTTCTTGACAAAGAGATTTCTTTAGTGCTTGATTGAGCTACAACAATGTACCTGTACGTCCCGGGCTCTATTTCAAATAAATTTTCATAATTGTTGTCATTTGAATTATACTCAAATTCCGTTGCCCCGTAAGGGACGGGGTCTACAATAAAACTCATATTGGGCGGAAAAAAATCGGCATATGAATTTATAGTATTTTCAAAAACAACAAGGTGGGTCCTGGTAACGCCTTCGGGCCAATCACCTGTAAAAGTAATTAGGCCGCTGAAACCCGTCAATCCGGGATCAAGCGGTTCGGGATAAGGTTCTATTCCGCCGTCGCATGAAATAGAAATAATGAGTAATAATATTGCAGTTGTAAGTAATGCCGCCGGTCTGTTTTTTATAATTTTCATAAACGGTAAGATTAAAACTCAACGTTCATTTTAATATAGCCATAACTAATATTTTCCGAAATACCATTTGTAATATTTTCCTGGCAATTATTTACATAAACAATATCGAAAATCAAATCTCTTATGGGTTCTATCCTTAAGAGCACTGAAAAAATATTATTGTCAATTCTCTCTCCGGCTAAGAATTTCACATGCTCGTCGTCAATATCATTTCTTATGGATTGAAATATATCGCCGCCCGAATTAAAAACCAGTTCGCCGTTTTCATCATAAACATTCTCACCGCTTCTTACTTTCCGGTACTCAAGTTCCGTCCTAATCCATTCGTTAAAATTATAATTTAACCCGAGCATTATTTCATCTGCATTAGGTCCGATTCTGTGTCCAAGATTTTGGCCGAAAGCAGTATATGTGTTTTTAGAATTTTTATGCGTGTAAACATAAGGGCGTATCCGGGTATACTCCGTAACAATTGAAAGATCATTTATTGAGAAAGGGGAATACCAGAAAGCCCCAAGCTGGTAAGCAGTTTTATTTTTAAAGCTGTCAAAATCGCCAATTGTTTCATCGCCAAAACTTGTTAGAATATTTTCGTCAAAAAATACACTGGCCTGAAACTCTAAATTATTAACGAAGTTTGATTGGATATCCATAAAGAAAGTGGCGTTGTCCCTGTCCTGCAATGAATGTTCAACAAAAGTGTAAAAAATAAAGGGATTAAAATAACCGAAGTCCAGCCCTCTATCGGCATAAACAACAGCTTCACCAATACCGACTTCAAAAAGATCGGGGATCATAAATTTGAATTTGTTGAGAGCAAAATATTTAGTGTAATTTTGCGAACCGTCAATGCTATACTCGCCGACAGTTGAAGCATGTATTGAAGAAAAAGAAAATATCCCGTACGAGAAATCAAACTTTATAAAATCCATGTTCGGATTATCGCCGGACAAAATTAGTTTACTGCCGTAACCGTAACCGTATTTAACTTGCTCTCTACCAAGCTGAACCGAAATAGACATATCTTCTACCGGGGAGGTTTGATATTTCAAATAACCGGTTGTAAAATCGAAATTGCTTACATTTTCCAGTTCTTCAATAAATTTAAAGTTGGAGTTTAGACTTGGTTTTATTAACGATGCAACATCTTTATTTCCGGATATGCCGCCTTTAATAAAGGTAAAATAATAACCCAGCTTGCCTAAAAGCGTACCCCTTAAACGAAATCCGCCGTCAAATAAAAATACATTATCGGATACTTCCTCGAACTGCATCCCGTATTGAAAGTGACCCGAGGCTTCAAAAAAGAAATTTAAATTTTCGTCACGATAGACATAAAAATACTTTACTTTATCTGATGAAAAAGAACCAAACCCTTCGTTGCATAATTGCCAGTGTTTTTCGGGATCATATTCCTCTTCAAAAAATTCATCTTTGTATTTTGTAAGAAATTTCTTTTCGGTTAAACTCAATTCGTTTTTATTTTTTTCAATCTCTTTCAAATACTTTTTTATCTCGTGGCGTGACAGGCCAGGGTTATCATCGTGGATATTTTCAATAACACCTTTTACTTTCATCTCTTTTATAAAATCATAAACGGAGTGAGAAAGGCGTACGTTTTCAACTTGAGAATAAATCATGGTTGAAAATTGAATAGACAGAAGAACTAATAATAACTTTTTCATCGCAGTAGTAATATTATGTTGAGGATTAAATTGATTGAACAAAACTACGAAAAAAACACAAATAATTTTTATCTATAAATTTATTTCCTTGGTTGGATGTTGATAACCGGAAGCCGGCAGTCAAAAGAAAGAGTATGATCAAGATTAGGATTATGATTAAGAAGATTATAAAACTAAGATTAAATTGATATTCTTAAAAAGCTGATTTGGAATTCTTTAAAGACTACTTCAATTTTTTTAAAACAAATTTGAATCTCTTTGAAGCCAATTTTAAGTGGTTTGAAGCTGATTCCAGGTTATTTAAAGCGGATTTCAAGTGATTTGAAGCTGATTTCAGGTTATTTAAAACGAATTTCAAGTGGTTTGAAGCTGATTTCAGGTTATTTAAAACGGATTTCAAATGATTTAAAGCCGATTTCAGATTATTAAAATGAATTTCAAGTGGTTTGAAGCTGATTTCAGATTATTTAAAACGAATTTCAAGTGGTTTGAAGCTGATTTCAGGTTATTTAAAACGGATTTTAAATGATTTAAAGCCGATTTCAGGTTATTTAAAACAAATTTTAGATGCTTTGATGCCGAGTTGAGTTAATTTAATGCTGTTTCCAAGTAGTTTAATATGGATTTCAGTTAGTTTGAAGCCTTTTTTAGTTGATAAAAAGTCATTTTCAATTTGTTAAAAATAGATTTTAGTTTATTTAACCCAGATTATGCAAAAGAAAAGAAAGAAATTAGTAATAGATTCAGTTTCTATGAGTTACAAATAATATCTAAGGTCAAAAAAGGGTAAACCCCACTTATGCATTAGAGAAGCACTCAATTCATAAGTTTATAAGAGACAATAGATTACATCAATATTTTTTTAATGCATTATCCGGGGTAAATAGAAAACTGAGACAAACTTTTTATTTATTATATGTTATTAGATTTTGTTTTGCTCTAATGCTTAAATAGGGTTAAACTCACAAATATTGACTATTTGCGATTGTAACCGCAAATAGTTATGACTTTTTGCGATTTGTTTAGCTTATTATTTAAAATTAAAAAGCCCCGATCAAAGGGGCTTTCAAATTTATTCAGTTTCAAGGAAAGGATATCTGTAATCTTTCGGAGGGATAAAGTTTTCTTTTATTGTTCTTGCAGAAACCCATCTAATTAGGTTTAAGTAGCTTCCTGCTTTATCGTTTGTGCCCGAGGCTCTTGCACCGCCGAAAGGCTGCTGTCCTACCACCGCACCGGTTGGTTTATCGTTAATGTAAAAGTTGCCTGCAGCATTAACCAATTTTTTGTCGGCTAATTCAATCGCATACCTGTCTTTTGCAAAAACGCCGCCGGTTAAAGCATAAGCAGAGGTGTTATTAAGAATGTCCAATGTTTCTTCATATTTGTCATCTTCGTAAACATAGATTGTTAATACCGGTCCGAAAATTTCTTCTTCCATAGTTTTGAAATGAGGATCGGTTGTGACTATAACAGTCGGGTTAATGAAGTATCCTTTTGAATCATCATAAGTACCGCCGCATATAATTTCCGCATCGTTGGCATTTTTGGCGTATTCAATGTATTCAACTATGTTGTCAAAGGCTGCTTTATCAATTACGGCATTAAAGAAGTTTGTGAAATCTTCGGGGTCACCGATTTTAATTGTTTCAATTTCTTTTAACAATTCTGTTTTGAAATCATTCCACATTGATTTCGGAACATACTGCCTTGAAAGAGCCGAGCATTTTTGGCCCTGGTATTCAAAAGCACCACGGATCGTCGCAGCGATTGTTTCATCCAAATTAGCGCTGTTGTGAACCATTATAAAATCTTTACCGCCTGTTTCGCCAACTATTCTAGGGTATGATTTATAATTGGCAATATTATCTCCTACTGTTTTCCACATTCTCTGGAATGTAGGGGTAGAACCGGTAAAATGAATTCCGGCAAGGTAAGGTGAACTCATTACAGGGTTTCCTACCTTACTGCCCGAGCCGGGAATAAAGTTAATTACACCTTTGGGCAATCCTGCTTCTTCGTATAATTTCATTAACCAGTATTGAGCATAAACTGCGCTGGATGCAGGCTTTAACAATGCTACGTTGCCCATCATTACCGGAGCTGTACATAAGTTTGCACCGATAGATGTAAAGTTGAACGGAGCTACTGCAAATACAAATCCTTCCAGCGGTCTGTACTCCATCCTGTTCCACATTCCGTTGGGTGAATGCAACGGCTGTTCTTCATAAATTTGCTGGGCATAGTAGCAGTTGAATCTCCAGAAATCCACTATTTCACAAGCAGAATCAATTTCAGCCTGGAAAACATTTTTACTCTGGTTCAGCATAGTTGCGGCATTAATTGTATTTCTCCAAAAAGGAGTTGTTAATAAATCCGCTGCTTTTAGAAAAACCGCCAGCCTGTTTTCCCACGGAGTTGCAGCCCATTGTTTTCTTGCTTCAAGGGCGCTTTCTATTGCAAGGTTAACTTCTTTTTCGCTTACTTTATGGTAAACAGCAATTTGGGTTTGATGATCGTGGGGAAGGACACAATTTCCGGTATCACCTGTTTTTACTTCTTCGCCGCCTATTATTATTGGAATTTCTATAGGGTTGGTTCTTAATTCTGCTAATCTTTTCTTTAAAGATTCTCTCTCTGGAGAACCGGGTAAATATTCACCAATAGGATCATTCGGCGGTAACGGAACTTCAAATTTTGCATTTGCCATAACATTGCTCCTAGTCTTTAAATGTTATTAATTTTCTTATAAAATTTCGTTATCGTAATAAAAAATACGGCACTATTAAAATTACATCTTATAGAGTTCGAGGGCAAGGAATTTCGGTCATTTATACTTATTGCAAATTGGTTTTGGTATTTTGTTTTTTTAGAACTCACCTAAATCCTCTCTTAAAAAGAGAGGATTTTACGGCAAAATACCAAAACCAATTTGGCTTGTGTATAATTAAATTTCCGACAATTATTTTCTTATTCTTAGATTTCAAAGAAGTATTGATTGAGAAAACCAACTACCGGGTTTATTTATTCAGGTGATTAGATAAAACGTTAAACAAAACGTCAAAATCCAGAGGCTTTGTTATGTATTCGTTGCACCCGGCTTCGAAAGCCATAGCCATGTCTTTTTTCATAGCATAGGCTGTAACCGCTATTATCGGGATTTTTTCATCAAACTGCCTGATCATACGGGTTGCATCCAAACCGTTCAGAATAGGCATGTTTATATCCATTAGAACAATATCGTATTGATTTTTGCCTGCTTTCTCAACTACTTCACTGCCGTTGTAGGCTCTGTCAATTACCGCTCCATATTTCTCAAGAGATAGTTTTAATGTAAGGAAATTATCTTCAAGATCTTCTGCAACAAGAATTTTTACATCTTTTAAAGAAAACTCGTCTTCAATTCTTTTTTGCTTCTTGAGTATTGTTTCATTTTTGCCGTTCAGGTAAGGAATTACAAATGAAATTTCCGTCCCGACATTAACCTCTGTATCAACGTAAATTCTTCCGCCCATCAGCTCTACAAGCGCTTTTGAGATTGCCAATCCCAGGCCTGTTCCGCCGGGTTTGTCTTTAAGCCCTTTGTGTTCAATTTTGCTGAACCTGTCGAACACATTTTCAATTTTATCGGAAGGAATACCAATACCGGTATCTTTAACGTAAAACCTTATTGAATCAGTCCCGTCAAGATTGTAACCGAATTCTACCTTTCCTTTCTCAGTGAACTTCAATGAATTATTAATCAAATTCATCATTATCTGTTTAATTCTAGTCGGATCGGTTTTTGATATCAGCTCATCGTTTTCTGCACTACTGTTTAAAATCAGCTTTACATCATCTCTTTGTACGTTTTGAGGAATAGAAAAATATACGTCTTCCATTAATTCGTTTAGATTAACGTTTTCATAGTTAATGTCAATTATTCCCGCTTCAATTTTGGAAATATCTATTACGTCGTTTATTAAGTTTAATAGATACAATACCTGCTTTGATATTCTATCTATAAATTCCATTCTTTCATCCGCCGTTGTTTCTACGTCCTTCAGTAAATAAATAAACCCCAAAATTGAATTGATAGGAGTTCTAATTTCATGGCTCATATTTGCCAAAAATGCCGACTTTAATCTATCCGATTCTTCGGCCTTATTTTTGGCGCTTTCCAATTCTTTGTTGGTAGTAATTATAGAAGTTATATCCTGTCCAATTTGAATATAGCTTATAATTTCACCGTTGTTTATTACAGGCTTAATTATTGATTCTACATGATAAAGTTTGCCATGTTTATTTTTGTTGATTATTACGCCTTTCCAGATATTTCCCGATAATACTGTGTCCCACAAATCTTCGTAAAACTTATCGTCATGCAAACCTGATTTTAACATGCTCACCCTGCTGCCTAATAGCTGCTTTTCAGAATACCCCGTTATTTCACAAACTTTGGGATTTACATATTCCATTTCACCTTTAAGGTTGGTGATGATAACGAGTAAAGGACTCTGCTGAACTGCATCAATAAATTTCTGCATTTTAAATTCAGACAATTTTCTTTCGGTAATATCAACGGAAGCACTGATAATCCTATAAATATTGCCTTTATCGTTAAACAACGGGGTTAATCTTCTCATCCACCAGGTGGACTTATTGTTATAATTAAAGCTTTCTTCATTAATAATTATTTTACGGGTATTAACACATTCTTCATATTTGCTTACCAAGGTATCGGCGTCTTCTTTTGCAATGTTTAATATTTCTTTGATTTGCTTGCCCTTAACCTGTTCGTTTGTAATGCCCGCAAGTTTTTCATAGGTATGATTTATCTGGGCTATCCTGAAAGTATTATTATCCTCAACATCAATTACCTTTATTGCCAGGTCAACATTTTCAAATATGCTTCTCAGGAATTCTTCATGTTCTTTTAATGCCTTTTCGGTTTCAATAACTCTCGTGATATCAACAAACGATATTACAGTTCCTTCTACCGCCCCGTTTGAAGTAATGAACGGTGTTACCTTTCTTAGATAGCTGTTACCTTTATCATCTTCAAATTCATTTTCCACGGTTCCATTCTCATTTAGCACTTTCCGGCATTCTTTGATGATTTCATTTCTCACTTTTTCAGAAAAGTTAGCGGCAAAAGAATTTATAGGTCTGCCGATATCGTCTTCTTTCAGTTGAAAATGTTCTTTAAGTTTAGGGGTAAATTTTCTTATTCTTAGTTTTTTATCGAGAAACAATGTGCCGATATCCGTGCTGTCAAGAAGGTTTGACATATCATTGTTAAGGTCATAAAGTTCTTTATTCTTTTCCTGCAGTTCTGTGTTTACAGTGTAAAGTTCTTCATTAACCGATTGAAGCTCTTCGTTTGTACTTTGCAATTCCTCATTTGAAGCAAGCAGTTCTTCGTTAGAGGCATGCAGCTCTTCGTTACTTGTTTCATGTGCTTCTATTACCTGCTGCAATTCAAATTTTGTTTTATTTAATTCCGCTTCAAGGTCTTCTACTTTTTGCCCGGCAATATCACCTGCCTTTATTATTTTTCTCTCTTTCTTTTCTAAGGCAGCCCTTTCTTTACTAATAAATTTTATCAAGAAACCATCATTGTTATAGCCTTCAATTTCCGCTAAATCAATTTGTATATCGATAATGAAATTATTGTTGACGGACTTGAATTCAACATCTTTCAGCAACACGGAAGTTTTGTTGCCAATAAGCTTTCTGACCCCGTTTCTAATGACATGTATAATATCTTTATCAATAATTAATTTAAAAAGGTTCTGTTGTATAGTGCCTGAAGCGAACTGGATAAAATCGTTTAGATTACCGTTTATATACAAAATTTGATAATCTTTGTTTACGTATAATGAAGGCGGCAAATGATTCTCGCCAAGGTGTTTTAAGAACTTCATTTCAAAATCAATTTTACCGTAGCTCCCTTTTTGCGCCTTACCATAATTTTGAGTTTTCTTTTTATGTATTTTCAGTTTGCCCCCTTTATGAAGTTCAGAAGGTAATAGGCTTTCATCGGTAGATTTTTTATAAACTCGCCATTTTGAATTCACGTTCTTAAAATATTTTTTTACATCACCAAGATGTTCACTGTTTCCCAGGGCCAGGTAAGCATTATTTTTTAATGAGTATAGTAAATTTCTTAATATTTTGTTTTGAGACTCGGATTTCATGTATATTAATAAATTTCTACAGCTTATCAAATCTACTTTAAGAAACGGAGGATCGGTAAGCAGATCATGCCTCGAAAAAACAATTCTTTCTCTTAATTCTTTTATTACTTTAAATGTATCGCCGGATTTAATAAAATATTTTTTTAATCTCTCATCTGTAATTTCCGAGGTTAAATTAATGCTGTATTCCCCTCCTGAAGCAAAATCGACCGAATCATTGTTGATATCGGTTGCAAAAATTTTATAATCCTTTTTTATATCACGACTCTTTACAAATTCATCAATTAGAATAGCTATACTGTAGGCTTCCTCGCCTGTTGAACAACCGGGAATCCAGACCCGGAAAATTTCATTTTCATCAAGGGAGTTAAATAAATCGGGGATTACTTCATTTTGAATAATGGAATAAGCTTCTTCATCCCTAAAAAAATTCGTTACGCCGATTAAACAATCCTTAAGGAAAGTTTCCTTTTCAATATTAGATTTTGACAACAGTTTATAATATTCTTCCAAATTTTCTTTATGGGTAATACCTATTCTTTTTTCCAGCCTTCTTACAATTGTGTTGTGTTTATATAAGTCGAGATTAATTCCCGAATAACCAAATATGAGCTTTGTTATCTTTTTATAAACAACTTCGAAGTCATGGTCCATATCTCCGTCCAGCCCAATAAAGGAAATTGATCGTTCAGGTATTCTTACAAGTTCTTTCGCAATGTCTTCGGGTTTTAAGATAAAGTCAGCCGTTTCAGACTCAATTGCCGCATTGGGCATTCCGTCAAACTGTGCCGATTCGGGACTTTGAACAATAACAAGGCCACCGCTATTTTTAATTGTTTTAATTCCCCGAGATCCGTCTGTTCCCGTACCGGAAAGAACTATACCTATTGAATATTCTTTGAATTCTTCGCCAAGCGAATGGAAAAATGCATCAATCGGCAGATTCAGCCCGTGTTTTTTTTCTTTTTCCACCAAAGTTAATCTGCCGTCCTTTATTATTAAATCTTTATTCTTGGGTTTTAGATAGATATTATTTGGTTGCAATGTAAGATTATTCTCGGCAGTACTAATTTTCATTTCCGTATGCTTACCGAGTAGTTCGTTCATCAAACTTTTAAAGTTTGGAGAAAGATGCTGAACAATTATAAAACACAGACCTGTATCAGGCGAAATATTATCAAACAACTCTTGAATAGGCTGAAGTCCCCCGGCTGATGCACCGATACCCACTACATAAAGTTTATCTTCTGCATTTTCCTTTGTCATCTAAAATTTCCTAAAACACCCGCTACAACTTGAAGTAATCGTTACAATTGATTAAAAGAAAAGCCTTTTTTATTCCGGGAGGAAAGATATTGGTTAATTCTTTTAAATGCTATTAAAATGAAACGAAAATATTATTTAATACGACAAGTGGATGGATAAAAAAGGAATAAGGTATAATCCGGAGAATTATATACCCAAAATTAATTGGTATTAGGAAAAAAGGCTGTTTAAAATGCGAAGAAATAAATTGAAATATGGAAAATTTATTGACAAAAGAGCAAAGAGAGGGATTAGAAAATCTTCATCGAAAGATAAAGGATCGTAAATCCTGTGATAAAATTAAAACAATGCTAATGTTGGATGTTGGCTATAGTACCGAAGAAATAAGCAGAGTCTTACTGATAGATAAGAATACAGTAAGTAATTGGAAAAAACGGTTTAGGACAAGGGAACCTATAGAAGCGTGGTTAACAGATTCGTATAAAAAATATATAGGGAAGTTAAAATTTGAAGCGTCCTGAAAAAGGTTGACTGTATTATTAGATATTTTTGTTAAATAAATATAGTCATTCTTATAGTTTTATTCTATCGATCAGCTAGCTGATCGATAGAATAATTT